>JAOPTX010000009.1:0-80261 GCA_051532055.1 Fibrobacterales bacterium
TCGGTATGAATTATGCTGGCTCAAGCTCGAGCATGTCCTCAAGATCTGCTTTTGCAGAGGTTCCAATTAGTTTAAGATTAAAGTTAGCAACTAAGAAATCAAGAACATTTGGTGAGATAAATGCTGGAAGTGTTGGTCCAATTCTCATTCCTTTGATACCGAGGTGGAGAAGTGAAAGAAGTACTACTACTGCTTTCTGTTCGTACCATGAAAGTACAATGTCAAGAGGAAGATCATTGATGTCACATTCAAAAGCATCAGCAAGGGCAAGGGCAATTTTCACTGCAGAGTATGCGTCATTACATTGTCCGACATCGAGAAGGCGTGGAATGCCACCAATATCACCAAGTTGATCTTGGAGATGGTTAAAGCGAAATTTACCACAAGCAAGAGTAAGGATTACGGTATCTTTTGGAGACTCCTCAACGAGGTCAGTATAGTAGTTACGTCCTGGTTTTGCACCATCACATCCACCAACAACGAAGAATTTTTTAATAGCTCCAGATTTAACTGCACCAACAATTGTTTCTGCATGGCTGAGTACTGCATCATGTCCAAATCCAGTCATGAGTGGATTGCCTTCGGTTGCAGTAAAGCCGCTTAATGATTTTGCTTTTGCGATAACAACAGAGAAGTCCATGCCATCAACGTGTTGACAACCAGGGTATCCAACAACTGAAGTAGTAAATACCTGTGCTGCATACGAATCTTTTGGTTCTTGAATACAGTTAGTATTAAAAATAAAGGCAACATCTTGTCCTTCAAATTCTTTACGCTGATTCTGCCATGCGGTACCAAAGTGACCAACGAGAGATTTGTGTGCTTTTAATTTTGGATAGCCATGAGCGGGGAGCATTTCGCCATGAGTATAGACGCTCACGCCAGCTTCATCACATTGTTCAAGAAGTTTGTCGAACATATAAAGGTCATGCCCAGATACAACAATTGACGGTCCGGTAACAAGGTCAGTGCTTACTGAGGTTGGTTCCGGTGTGCCAAATGCGTCGATGTGTGCAGTATTAAGGATAGCCATACATGTAATATTTACTTCACCACATTTCATGTTAAGAGCAACGAGCTCTTCCATAGTAATGTCGTTACGAGTAGATTCAGTAAGAGCTTCAGCTATGTATGCGAAGATTGATGGGTCAGTAGCGCCAAGAACAGCTGCATGCTCTGCGTATGCTGCAAGGCCTTTAATGCCATATATAAGGAGTTGAATAAGAGACTGAAGGTCTTCATCTTCATTCAAAGTATTGATCGCATGTTTTTGTGCTTCAATAAGAAGATCTTGTTGTGCTACACCTTTTGCACTCCAGCTGATAGTCGAAACTTCTGAACCTTCACGCTCTATTCCTGCAAGCATTGATGCACGGTCGAGCATATTGTCTGATTTGTACACCCAATCAATAACAACTTTTTCGTCAAAGTTTACGTTTGTTACGGTAAGGAAGAGAGCTTCAATAATAAAACGGTCAATTTCTGGGTCTACGTTTCCATTTTTGCGTGCTTCAGTTACAAGAAAACTGATACCTTTGACTTGAGCGAGAATAAGGTCAAAAAGATCCGAAACGATAGCTGGCTTTCCACATACCGCTACTTTAGAACACCCTACGCCTTTATTTGCTTGTTCACATTGATTACAAAACATCTCTACTTCCTTTATTATTAATTGTGCACTTGAGTGCCTTTTGTTATTGAGACAAAGTATAGTAGGTTATTTAATATGCTTCTTTGACATGGGTCAAGAAAATGTGAGATACGCGATGTTGATTATTTCGTGTGAAACACAGTGTTGATTATTAATTGAGTTAATTGGTCCAAAAACAGCACTATTTCTCGATGTGAGATGTCAACAAAGGAGGTTTGATGTCACCAATTATATAGATTTTGTTCTTATTTTATAGTAATATCAATCATTGAAGAAGTATATTAAAAGAGGCCTTTAAAAGGATGTCAACAAATGGAGTCTAGGAGTAGAGAGAAGGATATATTTGAATTTCTTGATTATCAAGAATATCTGAGCTATGTCTACAAAACTCGTAAAAAGGATAAAACCTATTTTACCTATCGCTATATCGCAGGAAAAGTTGGCATCGACCATAGTCTGGTTGCTCGAATATTTCAGGGCAAACGACATATTTCAAATAAGAGTATTTGTGCATTCAGTGAGGTATTGAATTTTAGTGAGGAAGAAGCAGAATATTTCTTTCATTTAGTTAATTACTGTAAATCTGAAAAGCCAGAAGTGATTGAAAAACACTTTGAAAAAATGATGGCTCTTCAGCCTTTTAAAGCGCAGCTTATTCAAGAATCAGAGTATAAGCTCTTCAAGAATTGGTATGTACAGGCGATACATGCGCTTTTAGAATTTTTCCCTTTTAACGATGATTATCGATCCCTTGCCCTTAAATTAAGCCCTCAAGTGTCGCTGGCACAGGCTGAAGAAGCTATTACTATTCTTAAAAGCTTAAAATTTATAGAGCGAGATGATGCAGGTAATTGGCGACCTATTCATGCGGGCTTAACATCAGGTGATCGCTGGAAAAGTGCCGCTATTCATGCATATCATAAAGAAGTTCTTACTATGGCTGCGAATTCGCTCGAACTTCATAAAAAAAATCAACGTGACTTTTCTTCACTGACTATATCTATTCCTTCTGATTCTATACCTAAAATTAAAGAGGTATTAAAGCAGACCCGTGAAAGTATCATTCAAATTTTGGGGGAAAAACCGCCTGAACAAAGTAATGCAGTGTATCAGGTTGCACTTAATCTGTTCCCTATGAGTCGAATAGAGGAGATCCGTTAGTATGAGAGCATGTGGTGTAGCGATGTGGGTATGTTTGAGTGTTCTTATGCTTGGGTGTAGCCTGAGTGAGGATTCGACAACTACAGGGACCTTTATTGAAACGACGAATGGTGTTGCTGGTGTTGTGCGGGGGCCTGACTCAGGAGAGGTGTATGGTGCTGAGGTGCGTCTTCGGTCCAAGAAGTATCTATCATCTCCTTTGACGGTAAATGGTTCTGAGAATTATGATACTAAAACTGATGGAGTTGGATATTTTGCAATTGGGTTAGTTGAGCCAGGAGAATATGTCCTTGAGATACTCACGAATGATATGCTGGGGGGCAAGAGAAATGTAGTAATAGACGATAATGATCGTGTTGTGGCTGTAAACGAAATGGTCGCTCCATTGGCGAGGGTCAATGGGACTATAGCTCCTTCAAGAATGGGGGGAGAATCTTCAAACATTTGGATGCAAGTATATGGGCTAGAACGCCTTATTGTTGTGGATAGTATGGGGAGTTTCACTGTTGTCTTACCTGAAGGCGATTACACCCTTCGTGTGATCTATGGTGACTCGGGCCTTGTGGGGTTTGATTATTCTTCTGTGGTTGTGACTGCTGGTATGTTGGTAAACCTCGATACTCTTGGTAATGTGTTATTGGGTGGTTCCTTAAGTTCGGTATCTCTTTCAGGTAGTGAGAGTTCTTCGATGCATCTCTCCTCGGTAAGTGATAATTTAGGGGGCATTTCTGGGTCGAGTACTGAGCATATAAGTAGCAGTGCGATGTCTAGTATTGCTGGAGATACATTATTAGTTCCTGATTACGAGAAAAAAATTGGTAGTGTTTTGGACGGGGAGAGCTTGCTTAATCTTGGAGTTGAGACACAGGTATTTGATCCCAAAGGTGGTGGGTTCACTGTGCATTTTAGTTTCTCATATTCTCAGCAAGGGCTACAGTATCTTATTATGAAGGGGAATACATTTAGCAGTAATGCGGGATGGAGCTTTTTTATTGATGTCGATGATAAGCTTTATTGGCGCATAAATCCTTCTGACAATGATGATTATAAAGCAGCGGTCAATTTCCAGTTAACTGAAGATATGCAGCATAAAATTCTCACGGTTACCGGTGTTGTAGATAGAGAAATGCAAGAGGTAAGAGCATTTGTCAATGGCTCTTCAGATGGCTGGGAACAAGGTGGAGGAGCCGTTTCTGGAAGTTCAATTGATGGCTTTCCTCAGGTTAATACTGCTGATAATATTACTGTTGGTGGTTCGCTCCATAGTAAAGAAGAGCCTGGCGAAGGGCTTTTTAATGGCTATTTTGGGAAAATATCAATCTTCAGAAGGGTACTGACTGTTGAAGAGATTGGGTTACTCGTCGAGGAGTAAATTGATGGGGGCAACCTGACATACGGACTCACAATTCGAAACAGCTACTCTCCTCAATGGGAAAAGGTGTTTGCACTATTATACTATCTCCAAGAAGCTCTTTGATGCCGCTATTTATTGATTGTGCATCCGTTGTGGTGTGAAAGGTGCGCACAGTGTCGTTTGGTGAAAAGAGCGCCTTGTATGCGCTGTCTGAATAAAAAACTAAGGTTGGAATGTTGTTCTCTTTTATGCTTTTTTGATAGGCAGATATTGTCTCAGATGATTCATTGTCGATACAATAATAGACGGCAAGTGATAGAGTGTCTGATTGTTCTGAAAGTTCTGTCGGGTTCTGTATTGGTGTGCCGGTAAATCCCGTTGAGGTTAAATAGAACAGATGTGAATCAAAGGGCATAGCTGTATTGTTAATAATCCCAAGGGTAAGGGGGGTGGAGCCGAGTGAAGGCGAGAAAATAGTTTCAGGGAGGTCTTTGCTCTCAATGCCAAGATAGTCAACAAAGAATGAAATTTTCTTAAAGGTGCTTTTAAAGAATGAACCAGGGAAATCTTCTTCGAGTTTAAAACGTGAAAAGAGTTCCCGGGGAATAGTATAGAGAATTTCGTCGGAGCTTCGACCTATCCGTGATGCTTTTGCGAATTGATCTGCCAATGTTACAGCGCGGATTAGGGTTGATTGGTCGTGAGGTAAATCGCTATCCGAAAGGTCATTTGCGGCCTCTTCGAGGGTGAGAATGAGGTCATTGGGCATATTCCATTTAGTAAAGAGTTCTGCCATAAATACATTTTGATCAAGTCTCAAAAGAGATAGCCCGGATTCAGCAAAGCTACAGTTGTTTGTCTGGGTGTATTCAATAAGCATTTCGAATATATCTTCAAAGAAACAGTCATAAAGGAGTGATGCATAATCGTGCAGGAGTCCACATAAGAAAGCAAGCGCCGGGTTAGGGTAATTCGCTCGTTTTGCAAGCTTCTCAGTAAAGAGGGCTGTTGCGAGGCTGTGGTACCAAAACTCGGTACGATTAAAACCTGGAGTTTTCATCTCTTTAGTGTCGATAAGTTGAATGACTGAAAGCCCTATGGCCACCTGTTGTGTTGCTTCAAATCCAATGCGAATAATAGCATCGTGTATTGTTGTTATTTCACGATTTAAACTCGAGAACACAACCGAATTTGAAAGCTTGACAATGGAAGTGGCGATTGATGCATCGGTTGATATAACCTGGGCGAGTTCGTGGGCGCTTGATTTGTCTGAGTGTGTAAGATCAACAATCTTTGCGATGGTATTGGGGAACGCCATCAGTTTGCCAACTTCTTCTATCATGATCCCAATCTTTTCGTGCATTGGTGTTTTAGGGCTGAGTAACATTAACTGATTTTTAGCACTCTGTCCTGTGTGGGTCTCCTGTAGTAGTTTTTCTACGCTTGGTCCAATGAGTTTTATAAGGGCTTGAAATATACGTGATATTTTAAGGGGGCGTGGATAGTAATTTGTTATACCAACACTACTGTATTGTTTGCGTTTTGCTATAGATAGTTCATTGCCGTAACAGATGAGAGAGGTGCTGCAAAGCTTTTTATTGTTACGGATCAGATTAACCATGTGGAGTTGTTCCCGGTCATCCTGTGGTAACTCAAGTAGAATTGCGTCTGGTTTATATTTAAGGAGTTCTAAATAACTCCCTACAAAAGGGGGGAATGATTTTGTTTCGAATTTGCGTTGAGAAAACGCGGTATCAAAAATCTGCACCTCTTGCTGGTGCGTTCCGATAAAAGCAATTTTTATAGTCATGTTGAGATTATACCATAAGTTTTGGAATTTGGGCTACTTTTTGTTTGCATTACATGGGGCATGATTGATGGTTTTGGGTTTAATCCAGTGATTTACTGAAAAGAAGCAATTTTGTTATAAAAAACAGCATCTTTCTGAAAGATCGAAATCGAGAAATTGTGTAGTTTTATATTGGGACTCTATTCGGGTATTTATTCTCCAAAGGGCATAATAATGATCAAATGTGTATGGGCAGCATTATCGTTTTATAATAATTTTTCAACAGCAGCTATAGCGATACTGGTGGGGTTGGTACTTCTTAACTCAAAAAATGTATCTGCGGAACAACCTCCAGTTCAATATGTGAAAGGGGCGGCTGAGACAGGAATCTACCGTAATTTATTTGTGGAGTTGGGAATGTCTCAAGAAGAGGTGTCTGTAAAAGTTACTGCTGCCTATCAACGGCTATTTGAAGGTGATGAAGTATCAGAGACCGTTTATTACGAAGCGGGTGATAGTACTGCTTATATCTTGGATTACTATTCAAATGATATACGCTCAGAGGGTATGTCCTATGGAATGATGATTGCCGTGCAGATGAATGACCAAATTAAATTTGATAAGCTCTGGAGGTTTGCCAAAACATATTCGCAGCATAGCAGTGGAGCGAGTGAAGGGTATTTTTCGTGGCAGCTTGAACCTACCGCACCGTATGCAATGATTGACCCTGGTTCTGCTCCAGATGGAGAAGAATATTTTATTATGGCTCTTTACTTTGCGGCCCATCGTTGGGGAAATGGTGAGGGTATTTTTAATTATAAAGCAGAAGCAGAAGAGCTCTTGGGGCATGTGGTAAATAATGATAGGGAAGAGGGCCTCGCAAGTATTTTTAATCTTGAAGAAGGGCAGGTTCGCTTTGCGCCAAATACTGTGGCAGGTGCCTACACAGACCCATCATATCATTTGCCGGGTTTTTATAAATTATGGTATTACTGGGCTGATGAAAATAATGGTTTTTGGGGGGATGTGGCTTTAGTAAGTGAAGATTACTTGCCAATGGCACGAAGTGAAACTACTCATTTACCTGCGGAATATATGACCTATGATGGTAAGCCTCAGGTAACAACGTTCAATGAAAATTCTCACCTATTTGCGTTTGATTCATGGCGAGTAATTATGAATGTAGCAATGGATTGTCACTGGTTTGGAGTGCAAAATTGGAATAGTGATTATGCTGATAAGTGGCTTTCATTCTTTTATTCAAAGGGGATCAATGATTATGGGAGTTCTTACACCGAAGAAGGTGAAGTGGTTGCAGCCTACCGGAGCCCAGGACTGATAGCTACTAATGGTACCGCGGCCTTATGTACTGAAAACTTTCATGCGCTCGAGTTTACTCAGGAACTGTGGGATATGGAAGTCCCTTCTGGTGAATACCGCTATTATAATGGGCTGGTCTATATGTTATCACTCCTCCATGCTGCCGGTGAGTTTAAGGTGTGGGGAGAGGTAATGCAGAAAGTCAGTTCTTCAAGTGAGCCTGAAGGGGGAGGCAATAGTAGTACTATTGAGATGAGCTCAAGCTCTAGAGAGCGAATATCTATTAGTCTCAATGATGAGCTATCGAGTGAATCAGTAGAAGAGAGTTCGAATGAGGATAACGAAATGTCCAGTACTGCAGAGATGTCGAGTGAAAAAGAGTCATTGAGTAGTGCGGAAGATGGTTTTTCACCGCTTTTTTCTGTGCAAAAAAGTGTATTGAGTAATACAACCCTTTTTATAGGTAGTGAGGTACTGAAGCAAGAAATGCCATCAATAAATAATCATTATTCGGTTTACTTACTCGATGGTGGGGTTATTCAAGAGGGGGCAATTAAAAGTGGTGAAGTGTTGAACGTTTTGCTTCCTCGCTATGTGATAGGAGTGCCGCTCATTCTAGTACTTCGTTAGCATGTACATTACTGCCATAATTTCATGGAGTTAGTATTTTATTTGTGTATACATCCTTTGGAGGCTGAGCCTTGATATAGAGGTCTATCTATCAATATATACTATATGTGGTGTATGATTATTTTTCATCACACTACATATTATGTAGACACGAATGTAAAATAAAACTATACATTGAAAAACCCCGCCATTTTGGGGAAAGTTTCAACATCATTATTAATAGAAATTGAACTCTACATGTGCGTAGAGTATGGGATCAGTTTCGCAAATTTTAGGAGCACTATGTCTATCAAAGAATTACAGGAATACACCCGAATATCAAAATATGCTCGGTATAATCACGAATTTAAACGTCGTGAAACATGGGCTGAACAGGTGGATCGTGTAATGGATATGCATAAAGAAAAATATGGAGAGGTATTTCCTCTTGTTGAAAAAGATTGGGAGTTTACTAAAGGGCTCATGCTCGAAAAAAGAATCCTAGGCTCACAACGTGCGCTTCAGTTTGGTGGCTCTGCTATCCTTAAAAAACACGAGCGCCTTTATAATTGTTCAGCTACCTATATTGATCGCCTCAGATCATTTCAAGAGACTATTTATCTCGCCCTGTGTGGTGTAGGTGTAGGCTTCTCGGTGCAAAAACATCATATTGCTCAACTCCCAGCGTTAGTTAAAGAAAAATCTACTAATACCCGTACTTATACAATTGAAGACTCAATTGAAGGTTGGGCTGATGCTACAGGAGCACTGGTTAATTCATTTTTTGACACTGATAATAAATATTCTGGTATTGATGTTGAATTTGATTACACTGCAATTAGACCTGCAGGGGCCTACATTAAATCAAGTGGTACTAAAGCACCTGGGCCTGATGGTCTCAGAAGTAGTTTGATCAAAGTAAAAGAGCTTCTTACTCAGTGTGTAGAAAATGGACAAGAACGTGTTCGTCCTATTCAAGCCTATGATATTCTTATGTATCTGAGTGATGCAGTTGTTTCTGGTGGAATTCGTAGAGCAGCAACAATTTGTCTCTTTTCACATGATGATGATGAAATGCTCAAAGCAAAAACCGGTAATTGGTTTGTTGAGAATCCACAGCGGGGTCGTTCAAATAACTCCGTACTTCTTCTTAGAAATGAGATTGGCTTTGATACGTTCAAAGATATTATGACTTCGGTTAAAGAGTATGGTGAGCCAGGGTTTGTATGGGCTGATGATAAAGAGATGCTCTTTAATCCTTGTGCCGAAATTGGTCTCTATGCAAAACATTGGGAGACGGGCGAGTCGGGGATTGAGTTTTGTAACTTATGCGAAATTAATATTAAGGCGTGTGATACTAAGCAGCTCTTTTTAGATGCTTGTAAAGCATGTGCAATTTTGGGTACTTTTCAGGCGGGATACACTGACTTCCCGTATCTTGGTAAAGTGTCTGAAGAAATTATTCGTAAAGAGGCACTCATTGGTGTGTCTATGACTGGTATGATGGATAGGCCAGAGATCGCTTTTGATGAAGAACTTCAAAAAGAAGGCGCGCGTCTTATTAATGAAACGAATCAACGAATCGCTTCAGTTATTGGGATTAACCCTGCGGCACGTACAACTTGTGTTAAGCCAAGTGGTAGTGCATCGTGTATTTTAGGGACTTCATCGGGTATTCATCCGGGGCATGCTAAACGTTATTTTAGAAGAGTGCAAGCAAATAAACTTGAAGCAACACTTGACTTCTTCAAAAGCTTTAATCCTCATGCAGTAGAATCTTCAGTTTGGGATTCAAATGGTACAACAGATGTGATTACTTTTTTATGCGAAGTTGCAGATGGCTCAAAAACAAAAGATAATGTGAGTGCAGTTGAGCTCCTTGATCATGTAAAATCGACCAAGCTTAATTGGATTGATGAAGGTAAAAATGAAGACCTTTGTGTGAAACCGTGGTTGTCGCATAATGTATCGAATACTATCAATGTGCTCCCTACTGAATGGGATGAAATTACTGAGTACATCTATGAAAATCGTCACTGTTTTGCGGGTATATCTCTACTCCCGACATCTGGTGATAAAGATTATCCTCAAGCGCCTTTCACTACAGTGCACACTCCAGCAGAGATTGTGGGTATGTATGGTGATGGATCACTTATGGCGAGTGGTCTTATTGTACATGCACTTAATGCCTTTGATAATAATCTATGGGCGGCGTGTGATAGTGTTCTAGGGATGGGAGGGAAACTTGAAATTCCTGAAGATATAATTGTCAACAGAACTGATGAAGAAGTTAAGGATTATGTACAGGGCGTCATAGAAAAGAAAAACTGGGTGCGTCGTGCTAAAAAATTCGCACGTAACTACTTTAATGATGATGTACGGATGATGACTTATTCTCTAAAAGATGTTCATAACTGGAAAACTTGGTGTGACCTTTCTCGTACCTATAGTGATGTGCCATGGGATCTTTTCTCAGAAGAACAAGATAATACTAACCATGAAATGGAGAGCGCTTGCGCTGGTGGTAAGTGTGAGGTTACCTTTCTATAGGTGATTTCTTGTTACAGAGCTTTAAGGAGTATCGCAATGGCGATACTCCTTTTTTGTTTCCATAAAGTGAATGTATGGGTAAAGATAATTCTGTAAATATGTAGGTGTTTGAGTTGAGTTTGATGATGTCGAATATTGAGTTTATAGAAGTACAATTCTATTGCTCTCAGTAATAGAATTGCTGTTTTGTAGGGCGTCAAAGTAAAAAACAGTTTTTAAATACCAATTATTTGTCTTCACGTATAGGTTAAATGAAATTCGTTTCTATACTTTATTCCGTTCACCCTAGAGAACTGAATAATTAATTGAGGGACCATTCATGACAGTATTAAGAACTGCAACATTAGTTGCGTTTAGTGCCATAGCTATTTTTTTTACTCATTGTAGTGATAGTGATTCGAGTGATATAGTGCAGGTTACGAGTACCTCCTCTGTAAGTTTTGGGGAAGATAATGGAGAGCAAGAGTTATTGAAGCTTTATGAGAGTATCGACCTGCTTATGGAAAATATAGATCTCTATGACTCGATGGTGACTAACGAGTCTGACCCATCCCGAAAGGCTTTGTTGCAGAAGATGCTCAGTGTCAAGGTTGATTCGTTTGAATTACAGCGAGATTTTTTTGTTTTTCAATTAGATTCCCTCTATTCTGCTCGTGAGATTTCGAAGGCAAAATTCGTTGCTCTTGGTGATACGCTTTCAGAAGAATATCGCTCTGAACAAGATCGTGTAGAGCGGATGCGTTTAATTAAACAAGCCTCAGAAAAAGCATTTGCTGAAGTTGTTCCTGTTGCGTTGAGTAGTTCGTTTATACCAGTATCTTCAAGTAGTGTAGTGAGCTCTGCGATTTCAGGGAGTGGACCTGTGGTGGATTCAGTAGTGAATAGTCAATCCAGTGAGACTGTGGTAAATGATTCAACTATTTTCCTGACGTCAAGTAGTGCAATTAAAGAATCGTCATCTATGGCGCTTTCCTCTGTAATCTTGATAAATACCGCTCCAGTTATTGATACAACAATTGTCGGGGCTGTTAATTCAGTAGAGGATTCTGTTATTTCTTTTGTAGTGAGAGCCAATGACTTGGAAGGTGACTCTCTTGAGTGGGATATCAGTGTCGATTCTACATGGGGGGCGATTTTAGTGATATCCAATAGTGATAGTAGTATCGTAACTTTTACCCCAACAGCTCATAAAAATGGTTTGGTACCGATGAATGTGCGAGTATCTGATGGGGCACTAGGAGATTCTCTGGCTGTTACTATTGCTATTGCTCCTGTTAATGATGCACCAGAATATTTAGGGCCTGCAACTTTAGTTGGGGTAATGAGAGACACCAAAACTATTGAAATTAATACTGGGGCTGCCTGTGTTGACACTCTTGACGGGGCCTCTGGTATAACTCGCTTGAGCACCTATTGGTATCGCGATGCCAATGAACAAGGGTATGATGGGGATTCTCTGGCGGTGGTTGATTCTTTACTCCTGACTGCTTTAGATGTTTCTCACTTTATTTATGCTGTAGTGCACTGTATGGATGCTGAGGGAGCGGTTGCCATTCAAAAAACGCCGTACTCTAGCAAGGTAGATCATCGTCCTAATAATGCTCCAGTAATTATCGAAGGGCCACTGCTCGCCATTACTCATAACGAGGATGCGGGGCTTCATTCCCAAACAATAAATGCTACTGACTCTGATAACGATTCCTTAGTTTGGGTGATAATTGCTCAGCCAGCTCAAGGGACTATTGCGTATTCAGATAAAAAAAATAACTCAGCAGTTGTTGATCTAAGTGGTGTGCCGCAGCATTTTAATGGAGTGCTCACGGCAGTGGTTGAAGTTCGCGATCCATTTGATGCTGATACTCTTACTCTCTCATATACTATTCAGCCTGTGAACGATCAACCGGTGATCACCGGTGATGTTCTCCTAAAGGGTAACGCTGTGGTAACCCAAGAGCTGACTCTTGATTCGGTGACATTCGAATGTTATGATACTTATGATTCTCAAAATGCATCGAGCGTTGGGGTTACATGGTATCGCGATGATGTATGTGGTTCTTATGGTGTGCATAACCCTCTCGTCGCAGATACTATTTATACACTTGCTGTGCAAGATGAAGGGAGTTGTCTCTTTGTGATAACATCGTGTACAGACAGTGATGGGAGTGTTGTCTACGATACCTCAGGTCAGAGTGCTCGGGTCGCTGCCGCTCCAGTGTTTAACCAAGAAAGGCTCCTGAAGCTTGAACGTGCTCACTCAGAGTATGCTCTGTTGCCAGGGCTTGACCTTAATCCATTAAATGGTGGTGTCTTGACTATTGAAGCCTGGGTAAAATGGAATGGCTTACAGGGGCAAAATGAACGTATTGTTGAGTTTTCAAATAGTACTGTACTGGGGAGTTCTAAAGATAACATTGTCATTTACCATCGTGATGGTGATTCGCGCCTTCGTATTTCGGTCAATAATGGGAATTGGGGAGATTTAGAGAGCCCCAATGGTTTTATTGTACCGGGAGTGTGGACCCATGTTGCAGTGGTCTTTAGTGCTGCCTCTATTGATAATGTTACTATTTATAAGAATGGAGAGGTTGTTGAAGTGGGGACGCTCAGTAATCCAATCCAAGTTGAACGTGCTTATAACTTTATTGGGGGGAGTGCTTTTCAAAATGATGATACCTTTGATGGCTTTTTAGAAAATATGAGAGTGTGGAATAGCGTGCGTACTCAACAGGAAATTATTGATAATATGCTTCAGGATTTTGGTGGGTTGACTCATAGCAGTCACCTCGTTGCAAGTTATGATTTTAGAAGAGCGGCCTCAGTTCCTGTTCTTATAGAAAATCGAGTGGGCAATTCATTGGGGACAATAATAAATGGAATCGGAAATGACGGGGATGAGTGGGTTGCTGAGTTTGAAACGTATCGTCTTACCGTCAATGGTCAGACTGGAGGTGCTGTTACGCCAAATAGTGATGTTGTCCTTGTTGAGGGTCAACAGTACTCCATAGAGGCTGTACCAGACCCAGGGTATCAGTTTAGTGAATGGGTGAGTGATGGAAATGCTGTTGTGGATAATGCGACTCGAATGAAAACCCAGGTTACTGTACTAGGAAATACAACGGTGACCGCTGAATTTGTTGAACAGTATACTGTGAGCATTAGTTCTGATGGCAATTGTGCCCTTCAGTTTGAGGGAGATACGGTGTTGAGTCATGGTGATCAGCTTGAACTCAATGCTTATGCTACAACCAATAGCTTTATTTTTAGTGAATGGATTGTTACCGGTGCTGGCGGTGCGGTTTTCTCTGACCCATCGAGCCCCAATACTCAAGTTTCTGTGAATGGTGATGTTTCTATAGAGCCGCGCTATTTAAGAAGACATGAATTGATATTCACCATTCACCCATTTGCTTTTCAGGATGGGTGTGTGGTTAATAAATACGGAAAAAGTCAAAACGGAGAAAATGTTGAGACTGAACGTTGTACGGGGGTGGCGAAAGAGCGATGGAAAACTCAAAATGATGGGAGTTATTTTGCGCTCCGCAATGAGGCAGTTCAACCAGCGAATAGTTATATTATCATGGATGCTGATGCGGGCCAAGGTCCTAATGTTCATATTTGGGGGCATACAAAAGGGCAAGAGCGTCATTCGGGGCAGTTTCTCTTTAAGCCATTAAGTGATGGAAGCTATACGATTAAGCTGAGGGAGAACTCAAATAAATGCCTTGAAGTGTACGGTCCTAATCCGTATAATAAAAATGTGTTTCTTGATTGGTGTGATAGTTCGAATAGCCAGAAATGGATGATTAAGCTCTACTCAAAATAATTACTGTATCAAAAGCTAATAGAAATTATTGAGCCCTCTCTTTTAAGTGAGAAAAGAGAGGGCTTTTTTTGAGTGCATCGCTGGACTTTATGGTTATAAGCTATTCATCAATGGTCCAGAGTACTTCCATAATAACAACGCCAAAAGGGTCAAGTTCTTTAAGGCTGTCGGTTGTAAATGCATCATCATTACACCAGTAGTATTGGGAGAGTAGGGCGAAATATTCTTCGTCTGTAGTTGGTGGTGTTATGGTATAAAGATTGCTATTTCTTGCACTATTAAATGCTTCTCTCATAATGCTATTTTCTGACCCGTGACGTCGATCGAAAAAGGATTGAGCAAGAAGGTGTGTCGTTATAGAAGGGTTTGTGTCAAGAGCAATAAAGCTTTCGGCATCAGCAATATGAATTCCCTTGTGCCACTTGGTTGGGAGCCCGTTGTCTATTAACCACTGTTGCTCTTTGTAGAAGGACCAATCAGGTGTGCTTGATGAACTATCAATCCAGAAATTCGTTTGTTGGGCAATAGTAAGTGCAGTCCTGGGAAGTGTTTGGTTGAGGTATATGAGATCTTCAATGAGCTTATAGTATACATGTTCGCCCTTTTGTAAGTTTCTCATTGCGGGAGAAAAATAGAGTGTCCAGCCTGCGACTTTTGCTTCATAAAAACCGTCTACTTCAGTAAATACAAGGTCAGGATAGCGGGGGCTTTCGGTTATGGGGGTGTTACTTGTGTCTTTGTAGTAAATTGAATAGATCTCTGTTGAGGTATTGGGCGGATATTCATAATCTTCTGCAGTGAGAATGATGGTATTGGGCCCTTCTAAAAGTGAAAGTGTGTAATGGTACGTGCTGTCTTCCGCAGGGGGAAGTATAGAGTCGTTCAGTGCGATATAGGCAAGGCTCCCATTGTCGAGGGCGTGAATTGTTATTGTTGGATTGGTAGTGAATAAGGTATCAATGGGGGTGATGCTATCGATCCAAATAAGGGGGGCGATGCTATCAAGAAATGGGGGGTGATAATAAAAGATTACGGAATCGGTCGATGAATACCCGTTGAGGTCAGTTGCGGTTATGATAGCGTGTTGCTCTCCTGGTTCTTCGGGAATAAAGGGGTACTCCCACTTTCCGAATTCAAAGAGTACGGTGTCAGAATTTACGATCACGGATGCAATACCAGATTCATCACTTGCTATACCTTGAATAATTATCGAATCAGCGGAGAGATAGACGGCGCTATCTTTTGTGGATGTGATGTTGATGATTGGAGGTTTTGAATCTTTTAATGAATCAATGAGATGCACAGGGAGGGTGTGATATAAGTAGTTGCCCTCTGTATCTTTTATGGTGAAAACTAATGAGTTGTCACCGGTCTCAAGTATGGTGACCAAGCTCCATTTATCTGAAATCCCCATCTTGATTGGGGTGCTATTTAGGTTGAATGAGTCAATTTCATTTGTATGAATAAGAGAGCCAACTATTGAGATCTGTTGGTGAGTGAGGCTGTCATAGGGTTGTGGAGTAGAAATGGAAAATTGAATTGCTGGGTTGTATGTTGGGGTAATGGAACTTGATGTCGTTGTTTCAGGTGTAATTATAACAGTATCTTTTGCAGTAAAAAGAGTGGTGGACATGTCTTGTATCGAGAATGATAATTTAAGTCGTTTGCTCGGGAGTTCTGTTAGGGAAATGAGTGAGTCAGTATACGGCAGGGTAATAGTTGTGTCGACTCCTGCACCTTTGAGGTGTACTTTGATATTTCTAAATAGAGGTTTAAAGAGGGAATAAAGGGAGTCGTTTGGTGTCACTATAACCACAGAAAGGTTGCCTGTTGGTTCAGGTGGGGTTGATGTAGGGCTGGAATCATCTGAACAATACATTAACAAGAGTGAAATCAGGCTCAATACAATAACTTTTCTAATCAGGGGCATGGGTTTCCTTATTCGGGGCTGTGTGATATATGTATTTACAGTATTGAACAGCTTATTCGGTAGGTATCGAAGCTCGTATGAACTGTAAATGGTATCGTTTTGAATAGTATATAAATACGGTTTTAAGGGGTGGTATAGAAATATAATATCATTATTATGAGATTGCAGAGTGTCTTCTATTTTGCTTATGATTCGCAAAATAGAAGTCTACGCCCTCGTCTCGTATATTTGTCAATTTTGTCTTAAATTAAGCAAATGATATGATAAGTGCAAATGGAAATCTCTATGTAACACTGATTTTACGTCATAAATAACAAATTACGCGAGAAAAAGCGAAGTGCTATTTCCGCCTGAATTTTTTACATCTATGAGCTCTTGATTGGCTTTTCTCATGATGATATGAGAATCATGATCCTGAGGGGTTATACTGGCAATGCCGATACTGAGAGTGATAGAAATATCAGTATGTGAGGTATGCTGAAATCCCTCCATAAATCGATCTATTGCAGCGAGGGCTTCTTGAGGTTCTGTGTCAGGGAGTAATACTGCAAAATCATCGCCGCCAATACGGGCAATGGTATCTTGGGACCTGAAAAAGGTAAGAAATTCTTTTCCAAGGAACTGTATGATAGAGTCCCCTGTACTGTGTCCATAAGTACTGTTTATAGAATGGAATGAATCTATGTCGATGAGGGCGAGAGAATAAATGAGTCCAACACGTTTGAAGCGGTTAAACTCTTTATCAAGTTGTAGGTAGAATTCTCTGCTGTTGGCGAGGTTCGATAGTGAGTCGTGGCCGTTAATTTTATTGTAATCAAGCTCGATCTCCTTCAAATTGGTTATGTCTTGTTCGATTATGGCTATATGGGTTATGTTTTTATGTGAGTCAGTAAGAGGGATACATTGTTGATTCACCCAGTTGGTTGGCCCTGTTAGGTGTTTTTTTTCTATAGATTTTATTAATGGGGTTTGGGTGTTGGAGATCTCTTTGAGTTGTTTGATGACAGATGGTTGAAGAAGGTCTTTAATAGAAAATGGGTTTTTGTAGAGAATATCGCAGCGATCAAAGCCATTCAATGTGTCAAAGGACTTATTAATATAGACAATTTTATGCTCTGGACATTTATCTGATTCACGTTCTATAATCATAACACTGTCGCTACTTTTATCAAATATGTCTTTAAACGAGAATGGGTATTCCATTGGGGGCTCATAGGGGTTGGTGTAGTGAGAGTATACCACCTTATATAGGGTTTGTACATGTTTATTGGGTTTATACTAAAATTGATAGGGGATTGGATTGTCGACATATTGTCGACACTAATGTGTGGTTTTTATTCACTTATATTGCGCTCTTTTTATTTCAAACCTATATTTACTTCTGTATTCGAGAGAATGCTTCTGCTCCTGCAAGGCAATTATTTCTTATACAATGTATGTATGGTTTGAATTGATGGATAGTCCTATAATCTTCCCGTCAGACAAGAAGCTCATAAGGCTGTCCATCAGTTCAGTTTAGATGTAAGATTGACATATGTACTGTTCCATATCAATCAAGGTTGCCCTTGATAACAGCACTTGCCAATGCGTACTCCCTCGTTTCGTGTTGGATCTAGGGGGTGCTGTTATCAAGGGCTTCTTGGTTTCCCAATGTAAAATGTCGACAAAGTCATCATATAAATTATCAAATAATGTTTTCATATGCGTTTCAGAATGTATATTGTGCTTGTATTGATTGGGGAAGTGTCGATAGATGAGGGACGAAACTACTGAAAAAAATATCTATGAATTTCTGGATTACCGGGAGTTTCTACGCTATGTATACGAATTGCGTAATCAAACATCACAATCATTCACCTATCGCTCCATTGCTCAAAAGCTTAATATGCATCATAGCTTGGTTGCCAGGATTTTTAGGGGTGAGCGCCATATTTCTGATAAAAGTATTCATGAGTTTGCAAAAGTAATTGGCCTTAAAAAGTTGAAAAGAGACTATTTCTCCCTACTGGTAACCTATGGTAAATCTGACAAGCCAGAGGTTATTAAAGAGTGTTTTGAAAAAATGATGCATTTAAAACCGGTTAAAGTGATGGTAGTCCAGGACTCCGAATATCGACTCTTTAAAAACTGGTATTCGCAAGCGATTCATGGAGTGCTCGAGTTTTTTCCATTTTCTGGAGATTATAGAGCGCTCAGTCAAAAATTAAGCCCCGCAATCACGATTTCTGAAGCCAAGGAAGGGATTGAGGTTCTTAAAAATCTTAATTTTATTGCAGAGGATGACGATGGGAATTGGCGACCTGTTAATGCTCACCTGACTTCTGGTGATCGGTGGAAATCTGCGGCGATTCATTCGTACCACAAAGAAATTCTTGCACTTGCTTCAAATTCACTTGATATTCATAGAAAAGATCAGAGAGATTTTTCATCACTTACCATTTCAATGGATTCAGAAGATGTTCCGGTAATTAAAGAAATTTTGAAAAAGACTCGTGATACTATTGTAAAAACAGTTGGGAGAAAGGATGCAGATAAAAGTGATTCTGTTTTTCAGCTCGCTCTCAATTTTTTCCCTATGAGCCGTTTGGAGGTGAAAAGATGAGAACCTTATTACTCTATTGTTTTATGGTATGTTTTACAATCCTTATTGGGTGTAGCTTGCCCGAGCCTGGTCCCACTGCTGGAACAACAATCGAAACGACAAATGGCATTGCAGGTGTTGTGACCACTGAAAATTCAACACCTGTTGCTGCAGCGCTTATATCTATGAGGCCCAAAGGTTATTTACCTTCAACTGTGGGTACCGATAGTATAGTGGTAATGTATGAGGCGTTTTCAGATAGTATTGGATATTTCTTAATTGACTCTATTGCTGATGGTGAGTATGTTGTTGAAATTATTGCATCTGATTCCTTGGCTACCTTCTTTACCGTTACATTTTTTGGTGAACCAGAGATTGTCGAAGTTGAACCGGTTGTGTATCCTTTGTCTCAGGTGAGTGGTGGCCTTGCTGATACAACGGCAGCTATGCAAAATGGAGAAGTAAAGGTTGAAGCCTATGGGTTTGATAGGTCTACAGGTGTTGACTCTGTGGGGCGCTTTGAAATCGACCTCCCTGCCGGCGACCACACGTTACGTGTTGTATATGATTTTATGTCAAGTGAAGGGTACGACCTCCCGCCTCTAACAACGGCGCCTGGTAGTGTAGTGATTCTTGATTCTCTAGATAAGACCTCCTTAAGTAGTTCCTCTGTGATACATGAGAATGTGTCGAGTTCAATAAATCAAGAAGAGGTTGAATCAAGTGAATGGTTTTATGTTGATAGTAATGAGACGACTTCTTCACTTGTGTATCATGCGATTATTGATGATTATTTTACTGGTGATGAGAGTCGGGAGCTCACACAAGATGCTTCGCTCTTTAATCCACAGGGAGAAAGTTATACTGTTCTTTTTAGTTTCCAATATTCAGGGGTTGTGCCTGAGCATCAGTATATATTAACAAAGGGAAATGCTGAAAATCACGATGAGGGCTGGAGTTTTTCTATAGAAGAGAAAAGTCTCTTTTTTAGAGTAAATAGTTCTAATACAATGGAGAGGAGGGCGGGGGTGTACATGGATGTATCAGGTCTGTCGCTGGATAGCCTCTCGCTCATTGTTGGTGTGGTTGACCGTCAAACACAAACGATACGATGCTATCTTAATGGGCAAGAATCGTGCTGGTATGTCGGTGGTATTGGTACTGAAACAAATAGTATTTCAGGGTTTGGCTCTATCAGCGCGAATGCTCCTCTGGTTGTTGGAGGGGGGTACCAACAGGATAGTGCTTATTTTTCAGGGATGGTATCAGAAATTCAAATTTACAATTATGCATTACACCCAGAAGAGATACTCAACATTTCTAAGGAATTAACGAGGTAATAGAAGTCCCTTTCTTTTGGATGGCTAATTTTGTGATTTACTAAAAGCCTTTAAATATTGTTTTTGGGCTAAAGTATGAAATAAAACACTATGAACTCAATGTAAACTTTAGTTAACTTAGTGTTTTAAATACACTATTATATTTCCAAAATATAACTTATAAATAGGGTATCGGGGGATACTGAGAATTTGGGGTAGGTTATGTATTTTTCAAAAAAAATGTCATATTCAATTATCATTGCTATTTGCGTAATTGGGCTTGGGACATCAAGTATTCTTCTTGCTGAGGGAGACCTTGCATTACTCAATAGTTCAGCTTATTATCAGAAGAATGTGGTGAAAGGAGCGCACACTTCATCAATCGAAATGGGGCTTAATAGAGTGATTCATATCAATAACTCAGTAAGTAGTATTGAGTTTATAAATACATTGAATGGGAGTACAACAGTTTCTATTTCAAATTCATATAAACGATTTGCTTTTTTTACGGTAACTGGGGGCTTAATTGGACAAGGTACTACACAGGGGACCACCTCATTGACTGTACCAGAATATGCTTCACCAGGATTGATTTGTTTAAAGCTTATGGCAGAGTAACGAATATTTAGTTGAGCCGTACATTATTTTGACTCCTTCTCTTGTAAGTTATTTCATATTTATACTATCAGTCTCTTTTAATCAGAGTAATTTTAAATCAATGTAACTCTATTGTTTCATAAGCTATATTTGTTGGTGACTGGTGAGTCATTTTTTGTTTAATATAGTGATAGGTGTCAAAAAAGGGCTTGTAACGCATTATAATGTTATTATTTGGCTATGAAGAAAATTTTTATTGTTGAAGACGAAATCGTAGTGGCTAAGGAGCTAGAAGAAATACTTATACGAGCTGAGTATGACGTTGTTGGCATAGCTATGTCTTTTAATGCGGCAATTAACAAGCTTTCTAAAGTAGTTCCCGACCTTATTCTCTGTGATATTAATTTAAATGGTGATGAAAATGGTCTTGATTTAATGCAAGAAATTCAACAGCATAGTGGGATTCCATTTATTTTAATGTCTGCTCATACTGATAATGAAATATTAAATAGGGCTTCGGAACTTGCGCCTATTAATTATCTTACAAAGCCGTATAGCGAAGCGCAATTGATCACAAGTATTGCGATGGCCGCAGGGGCAACAGAATCCTTTGATAAGCCCACTAAAAGAGAAAAGTCTATATTACAGCTTCTAGCTCAAGGCAAGAATAGTAAAGTAATTGGTGAGGAGATTGGCCTCTCTTTTCATACCGTCGAAACCCATCGAAAAAATATGATGAAAAAATATAATGTTAAATCATCAGCTGAACTCATGTGTTTGGCAACTTCTAAAAAATGGATTACTTTTTCGGCTTAACGTTACTTTTTAACAGTATATTGCCATTTTTTTATACAATTATTCTGAAAATGTGCAAAAAATACCCAGATTCAGGTATTGTGAATAGGTCTTATTGGACCTATTTTTAATGTTGTCCTTATTTTTCCAGGAGGAAAGGGTGCATTATTCACAAATGAGCATGGTCGGCTCCTCTACTGAAACGACTTCATATTCTTAATTAATTTGTAAAACTAAAATTCCTATTTTTTAAAAAGCGGCTACTCTCATAAAGTAGCCGCTTTTTTTATGCATTTATAAATGTCAACAAATAGGGTGAAATGTCATCGGAAAAACCATGGGTATCCGCAATTTACTATGCCGAAGGGTTCATAAATCATATTTTAGTATGTGAGGGAAGTACAATCATTGCACTTAAAAAACAGAAGAGGGGTATCTTCAAAATATTGATCTGATACGATGTGAATTAAATCGATGGTGAGCTGAGTTTAAAGGCTCATTGGGTAATGCCACATTAGGTCAATTTTGGAAATAACTCTTAGTTTTAGGGATACAAAATCATGAATTATTTACCGATTATACGAGCAGTACTCATTGTTACTCTATTTGCTGGATTCGCTGCAAAATCGATCTTTGCCCAAACATTGGATGATACTATTGATGAATATATCTCAGGTATGAATATCCAAGATAAGTTGTGGCAAATTGCAAATAACGGATATATGTCCACTGGAGATCATGATATCCAAGGGGTCCCAGGCATGCTGTTTAATGATGGGCCTCACGGTGTTCGTGCGGCGGCCCTCGGATGGATACCCGATGCAACTTCATTTCCATTACCTATTGGAATGGCTGCAATGTGGGATAGGCCTATGTGGTATGATCTCGGTGTGGCAATTGCCGAAGAGTTTCAGGGGTATAATATAGATGTGATGCTTGGTCCGAGTATGGATCTCTCGCATAACCCTCAAAATGGACGCACCGGTGAAACGGCTGGAGAGGATCCTTATTTGACGAGTCAATTTGCAATTAATGTAGTGCAAGGGGTGCAATCTCTCCCCGTTGTGGCAACAATTAAGCACTATTTAGGGGTTAATAAGCAGAATGACCGCCATGGGAGCGATATTACCATGACTGAGCAACAGTTGATGGATCATCATGGGTACCACTATCGTAGAGCTATTCAAGAGGGAGGGGCAATGGCTGTGATGTCTTCGTATAATCTGGTGAATGGTGTACACACCTCTGAAAATGAACTGACGCTTAAAGAAATTTTGAAAAAACGTTGGGGCTACCCCTTTCTCGTAATGACAGATTGGTGGTCGGTTTATAATGGTGCAAATACCATCAATGCAGGAAATGACCTCTGTATGGGGAGTGAAGATTTTGGTGAAGAATTGATGATGCCAAATATCGAGAGTGGCGCAGTAAAAGAGGAAACAGTAGATAAGGCAGTAGCACGAGTGCTCAAAGTAAAAATGCTTACAGGGCTTTTAGATGATGGATATCCCGATCCGGATGAATCAAAAATTAATACAAGAGAGCATCAAGAGTTGGCGCGACGTGCAGATGAGAAAGGGATGGTACTTCTAAAAAATAATGATGGAATTTTGCCTTTTCCTAGAGATAAAAAAATTGCCATTATTGGCCCAAGTTCAGATGTGGCCCGTACGAATATTGGGGGCTCGTCCAACTTGACAACTCCTTATAACGTAGGTCCAAAAGAGGGTATTGAGGCACTGATCGGATCAGAAAATATTACACATGTATTAGGCTGTGCGCTCGATGGTGATGATCGTTCGGGGTTTGATGAAGCGAAAGAAGTGGCAAAGAATGCTGACTATGTTCTCTTTTTTGGTGGATTGAATGATCAGATTGAAGGAGAAATGGGTCATGAAGGTGATTCGCCTGGTGATAGAACCACAAATGACTTTCAGACACCTACAATTCAACGTGAACTCATTAAAGAACTTGCAGCAGTAAACCCAAATATCGTAGTAGTTTTGCAGAGTGGTGGTGTTCTCGGAGTTACTGATTATATCGATACCATTAAAGGTCTTCTTTACAGTTTTTATACGAGTCAGGAAGGAGGGAACGCTTTCGCAAATGTTCTATTTGGTGAAGTAAATCCCGCAGGGCGTATGCCTGTTACCATGGCTGTTGATGAAGATGATATGCCTGAGTGGAACGAAGATTTCACAGATGATTTTAATGATGGTTACCGTTGGTTTGATGAAAAAGGGACCGATATTCAGTATGCTTTTGGGTTTGGTTTAAGTTATACGACCTTTGAATATAGTAACCTTACGTTAAATCCTGCACACCCTCAAGCAGGAGATAGAGTTACAGTAATGTTTGACGTGAAGAACAGTGGGAGTGTTGATGGTGAAGATGTGCCACAACTCTATTTTAGTAATCATGGGAGTGCCGTGTGGCATCCTAAAAAAGAGCTGAAAAATTTTCAGCGAGTAGCAATAGCGGCCGGGCAAACGAAAAATATTACGATGATTATTGATAGTGAAGATCTTTTCTATTATGACCTCGCTAAGGGGCAATACAGTGTAGAGCCTGGGAGATATACAGTTAAGGTGGGGCCTTCCTCTGATAGTCTCCCACTTGTCGCTGAACTAGATTATACGGCAGGTGAAGAAAAATCAGATCTTCGTCCTATTACACTCTACACTTACCCGCGTTATCCAAATGATGGCGAGGAGGTGCTCTTTGTGGCGACTATAAAAAATTATGGAACTGAAAAAACTAATGCGGGAAATATTGTAGTTAAGTGGAGTGTTGATGGTGAGGACATAGCATTTTCTGCTCCTCTTTCAGAATCGCTCCTTCCAGGGCAAATGACGATGGTAAGTAGCGACCCATCCCTAGCTTCTTCGGCGAAATGGAGCTATAATTCAGGCGCGACTATTACGGTCATGGTGGATGCAAACGAAGTTGAGTCTGAGCTCTATGAGCAGAACAATAGTAGGGACTATACGATTCCTCATACGGGAGCATTTAAAAAGGCGGCGCTATACCATGAAAAAATTATTAGGGATGCTCCAAGTAGTTCTTCAGAGGGGGAATTGTTATCCAGTTCACTTATGAGTTCATCAAGCGGTGATCTTCCGCTTGAAAGTAGTGATGTTGAGGAGTCCTCAGCTCAAGAGGGTGAAAGGAACGATGACGAGAGTAGCGAGGTAGAGAGTAGTACGACACCAATCATAGGGGCTTCTCAGGGTAGGGAGTATGTAGATTTGAGAGCAAATACATTAACAGTTTCCTTGAGTACAGACTTAGCTGTTTATGCGGTATTGCTGTACTCGGTTCATGGTGATAAAGTGGCCGAGTATCAAATGAATGCTGATGGCTTTCTTAAGCGTAATGTATCTCATCTAGTGGATGGGCCTTATGTGGTATCTATCCGAGAGGCAGCCAAAGAACAGACCTTTCTTGTCCTTAAAGTATCTCAGTAATATCAAATTACTATCATTGAGCTTTTCGAAGCTCAATGATGATTTTGAGTAATCATGTAATTGTAAATATTCCATGATACTGCTTAAAAAAAATGACTTATTTCTTACATTTATATATTTAGTTAGCTCAAAAAACTCTAGGTTTGTATTTTGTCTATGGCTATAGAGTTCTCTAGCTCGTTGTTTTGTAAACTTACGTGTTATTTTTACAGTATGTTTCCAAAATGAATGCATTGTAACTAAATTTTACTCTCCGAGAGAGGGATTTTGGAATGGACACACCGAACATTTTTAGCTATCGAAATTATCGAGAGTATTTAAAAGAGTATCATGCTTTTCGAAAAAGCATTGATAAAGCTTTTTCTCATCGGTCGTTTGCAAAAAAAGCAGGGTATAGTTCATCGGGTTTTTACTCCAATGTTGTTCATGGCGTGCACAACCTTACAAAACGCTATATCCCTTTGTTCATAAATGGTCTTGAGCTCCTAGGTGATGATGCGCTTTACTTTGAATTGATGGTACATTATACTCACGCTGATTCGCCACAGAGTAAACAGATCTACTTGGAGCAGATGATTGACTTAATGCCAAAGACGGTTAAAATGCTCAAACAGAACCAGAGTGCCTTTTATGAAACATGGTATCATGCGGTTGTATTGGCGGCTCTAACCATCATTGATATTGTTGATGAGTACCAAGAACTTGCTCAATTTATTAATCCTCCAATTAAAAAATTAGAAGCCAAGCGTTCTCTTCTACTGCTTAAAGAATTAAAGCTTATTGATAAGGATGACCAGGGGTTTTATAAGCCTGTTGATCAGAAGCTCTTTGGTGGTGAGGAGGTTGGAGTGTTTAAAATTCATCAGTTTCAATCGCAAATGATGACTCGTGCAATGCAGGCACAGGAGATGTTTACACCAAAAGAACGGTATATTACTACAAAAACTATTTCTGCTTCGAAAGATGGATTAGAACGAATAAAAAAAATGGCTCACTCTTTCGCACTAGAGGTTGATAGAATATCTCATGCTGATGTTAATTCTGATCAGGTGCTTCAGCTTAATGTACAGTGTTTTCCATTGACCCAAAGCCGAGAGGGGTATGATGAATAGGTGTTTATTTAATTTGTTGATTGTATCATTTATCATTTTAATAATTACTGGGTGCTCAAACTCAGACGACTCTTCAACAGGAATAACAATAGATACAGGTAATGTTATTACTGCAGAAATAGAGAATGCTGATGGCTCTATTCCTGATTCTGTTCAATTGCGAATAGTGCCCTTGGATAGTCTTAATGATTTTAGTCGGCCTGTAGGTGATGTGCTTGTAGCTATAACAGGAGAAGCGGATCTCGAGGTGTCTTTGGAGGCGCTTTCAGATAGTGATCGATATTTTGTCGAATTTATTTCCTTGGGTAGTGCTGCTTCACATAATTCTACAATTGAAGAGGGGGACCCCGATTGGGAGCCCGCTAAAGGCTTATGGATACGAGGGGCGACGAAGAAAGAAATTTCTATGATATTACAGAGGCCAATCTATTTGACAGAAATGCAAACGTTGCAAGGAGTAGTGGATACTGAAGTAGTTCAATCTCCTAAAAAAGTTAGAATTGTGCATACAGATATTATAGCGGATGTCGATGAAGATGGATATTATGAGTTTACACAAGTCCCTCGAGGGAGCTATACGTTGCTCTTTTTGGGTAGCTCTGATGATGAAGAAAATGATTGGTACTCATTGGATACGGTAGTGAGTGTAGGTCTGAGTGAAGATGTGCTCAGTAGTTCACAAGTGGTACGTGGCCCTAAGAATTTGAGTAGTTCTGATGAAATGCCCTCAAGTCGTAGTACTGAGAATGAAGTGAGTCAGAGTTCTTCTTCTTCTAATGGTTCAATGAGTAGTAGTGAATTTAATGACCGAGAAAGTATCTCGAGTAGCAGTGTTGGTCTTTCAAGTGAAGAGGTTGCGGTCAGTAGCAGTCAAAGTGATGGTACCGAAAGTGGGTTAGGTATAGTTTTATCTTCTTCAGAAATGTACTCATCTGAAAGAGTAGATTATTCATCATCATCATTTGATGGGGAAAGTATTGGAGATGGTGAGTACTCTTCAGCAGTGGGGCACAGTAGTAGTGAGTCGATTGATTTTACCGATAGTTTAGATCTTTCTCATGTATTGCCACGAGGGACATATATAGGCCCTTGGCGTAATCCTTATGGTGAATTTGAACAAGACCCCTATCCAGAGTCACTTTACATAGGTGTTAATACTCAATTTTTATTGCAGCTCGATCAGAATGGTGAGCCTTGGCTTAAGCTATATGGGAAGTGGAGTCAGATAGGAAATACGATACACGTACTTTATTCTGAATGTCACCACATTATTTCTTCCATTCCTTTGAATGAAGAAATTGTTAATTGTCCTGACTGGATTAATGATTATAACCGTTTTTTATGGAAAGATGGTAAGCTTTTTTTGGTTAGTGGAATGACACTACAGCAATGGGTGTTTATTGAATAACAAGTGTTAGCTGATGCTCTTTCATCTACTTATATCTTTTTGATTTTAACGTATAGGCAAAGATTATCTAGCTGAGAATTCAGATGTATATATGTATTTGTTTTTACTTGCCAGTCAAGTTTATCATACCTACTTTTACTTGTGCTAGTGTTCAGTATATACATTGTATGATGAAAATGTATATACTGAAGAAATATAAAGATGAGAAAGAGTATGGAAAAATTTTTAGTCGTAATATCCTTTATTGTACTCGGTGTAGGAGCTGCAGTTAATGTCAGTTACTTTGAACAATTTCATAATGTGGATATCTCTCAACTATGGCGTTCAAATGATGTGGTACGAAAAGGTACAGTTCTCGATCATGTGGAATATGTTGCTTGTGATAAAAATATAGAAGAAGTGAATTCTTGTATAAATCCTCATATTAAAACAGGTTCTCTCACTGGTAACACAACTCTTATCGAATCTCTTGTCAATGGTGGTTCAATTATGTTGTCCCTAAAATAACTAAATTACTCGTTGCTTTAGGCTTCGAAAGCTCAAGAAACGGTATCAATTAATACTTCAAAATGTAAACTTTGTATGTTGCATAGTCTTAAAGAGCGGAATCTATTGAATTTATATTTGAGTTAGGTACTTTGGTTCCCGTAAGCAAGGGCATTCGGGACTGGTAATGAAAAATTATGTGAGATACGCTTGTGTCTTTCTGGTACTTCTAGTAAGTGCACTTTTATTGGAGTGTACAAATACTGAGATCCTGCAAAAACCCATTACAGTATCTGATAGAACTGATGGTAATGACGATCAGATTACTAATGAAGATTTAATAGAGCTGATACAGTCCCTCGAAGAATTTGACTCATTAATAGAATACCAAGATGTGGAACTTTCAGAAAATGAGTTGCTATATCTCGATTCTCTCGATAGTATTTTTAATGTCAAAACAGCCTTTCTTTTGGCCTATAATGACTCATTATTAGAGGAAGCACAAATAGCTATACTCTTTTATCAATCAACTGATGATACTTTACTTCTTGAACAATATACACAAAAGGTTGAAAAAATATCTTTTGACATAAGGGTCACTAAGGAATTTCAACAAAGAAAAGAGCGACTACCGGTGATTTCAAAAAATGTAGGTATTGGAGGCGGGCATTTGCCCGATACTACTCACGATAGCTCGTGGCCTATAGAGCCTCCATCACTTTTTCCATCAAGTAGTAATAACATAGGTGTGTCAAGTTCAGAATTTAGGGACTTCAATCGAGCGCCAGATTTGGCCCATGGAGATAGTATTCAAAAGATAATTATGGAGGATGCAGGTGTACACTCTATGACGCTTATCGCTCATGATATTGAAGGGGATATGTTGTATTGGTCTGTGAATGTGGATAGTACAATATTTAAAATTGATACCAAAGAGAACGATAGCTCAATGGTCGTTGAGTATTTTGTTTCTAATAATGTTTCGGGTGAATTTGCTTTTAAGGTATATGTATCGGATGGCAATAAACAGGACTCTATAAAAATAATTGTTAAAGTTCTGGCGGTAAATGATGCGCCACAATATGGTGACTTTTCGGTTGTATCAGGTGACCCTCTTACTTCTCGGGTATTATCGGTTGTGGCTGGCGGAGTGTGTACTGATACTCTGGATGATGAAAGCAGTATGACATTGCCTTTTACTTATCAGTGGTTTTATACAGAAAATGATGCCGGAAATGAGGGTCGTCTGATAGGAGATGGGGATTCATTGACTATTGGAGATTCATTAGTTGGCGGGTATATATATAGTGTTGTCTCGTGCATGGATGATAGTAGTGCTGTTGCCTTTGATAGGAGTGCTCTTGTAGGGCCTATTGAAGACGGTGTAAAGGCGGGTGATGTTCTAAGTTTTGATGCAGCTCATAAGCAGTATGTTGAATTGCCGGATTATGAGATAGAGTACAATAAAGGTTTTACCATTGAGGCAATTGTTAAGTGGGATGTTGTTGGGGAAGGCGCACGTATTATTGAGATTGGAAATGATTCAGTAAATAATGTATCTGCAGAGAATATTGTATTAAAGGTTGAAAAGCCTAATCGGTTGGTATTTTTACACAGTGACTCACCAGGTTCGTGGAGCACTATCTATGCCGATGGTGTTATTCAGACAGGAGAATGGATACATGTGGCGGTGACTGTCAATGGTGAAGGTGTTGCACGTTTATACAGGAATGGTCAGTTGCAGGAAGTTAATGGTGGGGGTATTACTGAGTTTCAATTAAAGCCTATTATAAATCACCGAAGAACAAGTAACTATATAGGGAAAAGTACCTGGGATAAAGAAAATTCTTATTTTGATGGTCGAATTGATGAAATTCGTATTTGGCAAATCCGAAGAAGCTCAGCACAAATTCAAAATAATTGGAGTAAGGATTTTGTCGATTTTGAAGAAACTGATGGTATTTATGCTGTTTATGATTTTAATCAAGAATCAGGGTCGGCCTTGATTGATATTGTTGAGGGTAAAGACGGACAGCTCATTAATTATGTGAGCCCTCAATGGGGCTTAAAGCTTCCTTAATAATTTTTTTATTCACTTCTTGAGATGTGCCTATGAAGATTAAAAGTATTACTTCAGAGCCTGAATAGATGTAGTTGATTCTGTAGGGAAGTTGTCTGGCTTGGTATAGGTTACAGTGGCGGTCGCAGCCCACTCAGTCCCTCTTATAAATGACGTTTGAAGTCCGACACAATCCATCACAATACTTGTAGTACTGTTGTCCCCAATATGGCCGTAGTTGCCGTTGTAGATGCGTGCTGTTCCATGGGATACTATCCAGTCAAAAGGGGCTAATTGTTTGCTGGTGGTGTCTTGAGCAAGAGAGAGTATTTCCATGTTGAGGAGAGGGCCCCTGAGATCGCGATCAAGAGTGTCAATGGTGTGAAGCCACGTTGGCGGGAGATCTGCAACAATTGGGTGTGTTGAGTGTGTGATGATTTTAGTCGTGCTGGTAAGTTGCTCTGAAGGTTGGCTTGTGTTGGTTGGGAGTGTATCAAAAGATAGGTCCTGATTAATACTTATGCCAGGAAATGACCCAATAGGGTTTTTACCGAGCCCCATAATTTCTTGCATAACTGTCCATTGGCCGTGAACATTTCTTCCTGACTGAGGTATTACCACACCGCCACCATTGGATAGATAGCTTTCAAAAGCACTTTGCATAGATTGAGACCAAGGGTTTGTAAGGTTGTTTGTGCTCCAGTTACTCGCAAAATTTAAAATAACAACATCATAAGTATTAAAGGGGATTGACCAACTATCCCATATTGATGCAGTTACCCCCGGAATAGGTGAGGTCGCTACGTCAATAGTAAAGCGTTTGGTTGATTCGAGAATGAGTTTGTAGTAATCGGTAGTCAGTTCCCAATTGTGATCATTAATGCCGTCTATTATAACTGCTTTTATCAGAAAAGGTATTGAAACCTCAAGTTTGTTTCGCCCATCAGTAATCAGAGATGATCGAATGACGGTGTCTCGTGTTGGATTGCTACTCACGGCAGTTAGGGTAAGGGTGTCATGGGGGAGGTTGCTAAAGGTGTATCGTTGTCCATTTGAGACTTGTTGTTGTAATCCATTACTCAAGCTAATGGTAATTAATTCTGAATCAGATTGTGGGGCAGATACAATGCCTGTAATTACACTCAGGGAGTCGGGCGTAGGAATTACCGGAGCTATTGTATCTTCTCCTGAATTCGGCTCGTCTTGTATTGTGTCTGTTGGGTTTAAAGAAAGTGATTGAAAGTACAATGTGGCTGTAGTAATGCTGTCGGCATACACAGTGATATTTGAGGTGTCTTTAGGGTTGGTACCTATGGTGGGACTTGTCATCCGTATAGTGTATGTACCAAAGGGCAGATTCATAAAAGTGAAAGTGTTAAAGGCTGTGTCTACAGTGGTAGAATACTGTGTGCCAAGGAGTTGTATTGTTAATGGTACCTTGGGGGAGTCAATAAATGAAATCATGCCAAGGAGTGATCCTGTTGGGCGCGTGAGGAGTGACTGTGTTAGAGTGATAGGGCTTTGGTCGGGTTTGTGTAAGGTGTGCTGTACCGCGAAGCTATCTGATGTGGTGGCTACAATAAGGAATGAGCCAGTGTCGCTGGTATTAAATGAAAATTCACCTCTATCATTAGTAGTGTCAATTAATGGGTAGGTGATGCTTGAAGCTACTTTCGCTGCATTTTGCTGAGCGCCATTGTATGGGGTAGGTGATAGTGTGACAACTGCAGATACAGCAAGGGTACTATCTGGTAGTGTGATGGTTCCGGCGATACTATTGGGTATTTCGGTTCCGCCAGCCCCCCCTGCAAGAGAATCAGAAACTGAGCAGTTTAAAAGAGTGAGTACACAGAAGATGGAAATTAAGGAATAGAGAAAAAGTGAATGTTTAAGCATCAAATCCTCCATCAAGCTTTTTGGTTAATGGAAAGAGTTGTAGATTGAGTTGGATAACTCTATTGGGGTGTTGTTCTTGGCGTGCTAATTCAAGAAATTCTTGGCGGAGTTCTGCAAGTTTTTGAGAATAGGTTTCGAGTAATGTATCCGAGCAAGTCAACGTAACCGATGATATATCGCGTTCATTTCGAGACACTTTTTCCAGTGCCGTTATGCCAAGTTGCATAAGGGCGTGTTGATGACTTGAGACTGCTATTGAACGCCACTCTTCCCCAAGAGTAATTGTTTGAGGAAGATGTTTAAATACTCCGTCTTTCCCTTGTGTTATAAAACCAAGGCGGAGGAGTAGAGCGATTGCCTCTTTGGCTTCGGTGGGTGATATTTTTGGAAGTAAGCTGTGTCCAAGTTCTTTATAGTTGTCGGATACAGGAGTAATGGCAATTATTTCACGAATAGCAGGGATGTACCACTCTTTAAAATAGGCATATTGATCAGGGGTCACTGTTGTGATGCAACTCCGTTTATGGGATACTATTTTTTTAAAGTATTGAGCTTTTAGATCGTGAGTCTTTGCTTGATCATAGTTTACGAGAAGTAAAAAATATGCGGCTTCATTTTTGTCATGCTCAAATACTTTCGAAAATTGCTTGGTGAGGGCGGGGGTTATGTTTCTTTTTCCGCTGAGTACCCATGAAAAAAATCCGGTTGATTTTAGTCCTGCTAATTCAGAAATAGTGGCATGAGTAAAGCGCTTGTCCTTTGACTTGCGTTTAAGGTAGGCGTCTTTTAAATAGCGCCTATATTGAATGTACTCAAATACTTGCATAAATCTCCCTACTAAAATATACCTTATAACGAGAAAAAACGGATTGTGAGTTGCAATGATTTAGGGGGATTTGGTGAGAAAAAAAGACGTCAAAATTGGTTTGTTACTATTTGTAAATAATGGGTTCTTGTAATAAATACAGCAAATTTAGCCAAATACCGTGTTATTGGGCATGTGTATCATAAAGTGGTTAATCTGTAGGTTGGTTGTAGAATGGTGACTCATATTATGGTAGCGATAATTAGTGAGTAAATAGGGTGGCACCAGCGGTATAGCCTTAATGAAATGTGGCGTTTACCAAATCGATACAATACTTCAGTATTGTTGACCATAATAAGAGAGTTATGGGTGAATAGCAGGCCTATTAAGGTTATTTGGGCCAGTTTTGATGGTATTATTATAATTTAATGAGGATTCAGAGGGGCTTAATTGCAATGCTGAATGTATTAAACATGATGAATAAAGGGTTTGGTCCGTGGTCCAGGTAATGAGTTTTTTAATAGTAGTGTCTTTGTCGTTTGTTGTATTGGGGTGTTGGGGGGATACACCCTCATCAAATAGCAATAGTGATTCTTTCTCAAGTGAAATGAATAGTCACAGTAGTTCACAAAATATGGAGCCTTCAAGTGAGGTAGTAGTTGATGTATCTTCTGATATTACAGAGCCAAGTAGTGAGGATAGCTCAGAAGGAACTATTGTGAGCAGTGAAAGTGCGTTGAGTAGCAAAGAAGAAATAGATTCAATATTAGAGGGAAGTGATTGGTCATATTATAAAACAATTGATGGGATGGGTCGAAAGGAACAGACTGAATATGTTTTTGATGACGATACCGTGCGAACCTATGAGTTAGTAATACCCGAAGAGAATTTAGCCTACCTCGATGATGCGCCCATGCGAGAGGAGTACGTTACCGGTAGTTTGATCGTTGATGGTGATACTATTTCGCCAGTGGGGATTCGGTATAAAGGAAACGAGGGCGCTTGGTACGGTTGTGTCGTGGGAGGCCCGTGGGGCGGTGGTATGGGGGATAAACAGTGCCCTCTTAATATGAAGGTTAAAATAAATTGGGAGGGACGTGATACTACCTTTTTTGGCTTAAAAAAATATCAACTTCATGCAATGAATGCGTATGATTCCGAATTGCGGGAGCGTATTGGGTATTGGTTTTATCGAGAAATGGGGATTCCAGCTCCTCGAGTTGTACATGTGAAATTAAAGATCAATGGAGAGTACGAGGGTTTGTATGCCCATGTTGAACAGATAGATGGCCGATTTACTCGATATAATTTTGAAGATGGAACCGGTAATCTTTATAAAGAGGTATGGCCTTTAAGACATGATAGCACTGCAACGATAATTGGTGATTATGAGCGTGCCCTAAAAACGAATGAAGATGAAAATCCATCTGTTGCTTTAATTCTGGGATTTGGGGAGCAGCTTGAAGAGGCGGATACTATTGACGGAGTAAAAGAGGTTTTGGAAACATATATGGATATTGATGCACTGAACACTATTGCAGCAGTATCATACGTACTTGATGATGATGATGGTCTCTTTCATTGGTATGCACATAGTGCAACCACCAAAACTGCAGCGGGTCCACACAACTTTTTTATATACGAAGAGCCAACTACTCAAAAAATACATTTGATTCCTTGGGATAATGATTTGGTTCTTGATAAGGTTGCGGTAAAGGATACAATGAATGCCGTTGAAATTTGGGATGACTTTGGCGAAACTTCTCATGGATGTGAGACATTTGGAAATGGATGGAATCAGAGATCGGCTGCATGTGATAAGATGATTGCAGCGTGGGCATCGTATACTGAGGGATATACAGAGGCATTACGGATGCTTTATGACGGCCCTTTTCAGCGTTATGAGTCGGTACTGGATAAATGGACTGACCAGCTTAGGCCGGTGGTTGTTGAAATGGCGGCTGAAGGCGCTAAAGCAATTTCTCTTTCGGGATGGGAACGAGGTGTTGAAAAATTAAAGTCTGAACTGAAGGACTCGGAGCAATTGCTTCTCGAAAAATTATCGAGTTCTGATCAATAGATAGAGTTATACTAAATAAGGGCTCAAGGCTAGTGTAACTTTGTAATCAATACCGTCCTCGGGTATTAAATATTTTGAATTTTCTATTTTCAGAATAGTATTAACAAATCAAGAGAATAGATATGGGCCAGCGATTTACAGAAATTTCTGATGAGCACTCAAAATTTATTAAGGAACAAATGCTGTTCTTTGTTGCGACAGCAATGCATGATGGTCGCGTTAATCTTTCACCCAAAGGCATGGATTCATTTAAAGTTCTCGGTTCGAATCGAGTAGTTTGGCTCAATGTGACAGGGAGTGGAAATGAAACAGCTACTCATGTACAGCATGACTCTCGTATGACCATAATGTTCACGTCATTTACTCAACAACCACTCATACTGCGACTGTATGGTGCCGCAAAAGTCGTTCACTCTTATGATGAGGAGTGGAAAGAGTATATTGAATATTTTCCAAAAACAGCGGGGAGTCGTCAAGTATTTGATGTTACCATTGACCTCGTTCAAGCTTCATGTGGTATGTCAATCCCCTTTTATGAATATCAAAACGAACGAACTTTGTTAACAGAGTGGGCTGAGGGTAAGGGTGAGGATGGCATGAACCAATATAGGAATGAAAAGAACCAAGTGAGCCTTGATGGACATGAGACTCATGTAATAAAAAAATAAGTAACCGGTAGGGGTGCCTACCGGTTACCGTTACGGTATTATCGATTGTTGCTGTTAATTGGATTAGTGTAATCTCTAGAATCAATAATTACTGATTGATAATTCCTAGGGACTGCTGGATTATAAATCTCGATAAGGCCACCTTCACCACGTACATATTGTACTCCTGTGAATTGGTACTGGGTATCTACTTCCCATACATCAATAAGTCGACCACTGTTTTGGTTTGTACAACTGTTGTGACTAAAGCGTACGGGATCAACTTCTTGACCAAGATAGTTTCGTATACGGCTGATAGAAAAACAGTCCTCAATGGTAGAGTCTGGACTGATTGTAATGCGTTCATAACTTGGAGCTATGGAGTAGGTGAAGTCATTTGAATTTGTTTGTGCGATAGTTCTGTAATTACTGATCAAGGTACACCAACCAAGCATCCATGGACTAAAGTAGTGGTTTCCTGGTACAACTTCCCACCATACTTGTTGTTGGTCACCTGCTATACGTGAACCCATGATGATATAGTAGCCATTGAGAGGGTGGGCCTCTGAGTATCTAAAATCATAGATTTGTATAGAGGTTGTGTTGAAAATGTATGAGTGGCTGAGAGCATTCTGCCACGACTCAGGGAATACCCGTGTTGTTTCGGGATTTGTGCTTGATGGAATACTCACCATAGAAAAGTTTTTATAGGTGACAGCATTGGCATTCTTCCAAAATTCATTACCTGATTTATTTAGGGTGAGAGTAGTTTGACTGAGTTCGGTGAGGTCAGAATTCCAATATCCATTGTCCCCTTTAAGAATGAGTGTTTGTGGTTTTGCAAGAGCATCATATTGTTTAAAACCATCGCTGAGCATTGCTGCATCAAGAGTTGTCCCTAAGAGGTTCACAATGTATTGATTGTATTGTTGGTACAAACCACCTGAAACATTTGAATAATCATCAGTGATAAATTGAAGCTCCGTAACAGGTCGACTTTCTCCATCCATGAACACGCTTTTGTCATCATTAAAATAACGGTGTGCTATGTCAGCAGGTTCGGGAGGTTGGGCCATTATATTAAAGGTGAAGCTCACATCATAATGTCTGTTGGTATATTGTGATTGCATTTTACTCCATACACCACTATTTTTACTTTGCATAAATGCAAGGGTTGCCTTGGGGATACGATAATCTGAAAGTGATGCCCATAGTGCAAATCCTGCAGGCTGACCGGCGGTGCTGAAGTGATAGGGGAGTCTCTCTGCGGAGGTAGGGAGCTCTGGAAAGTAGAGGCTCCCATTGGTGTCATCAAATTGGTATTCACCTGTAAGAGCACCCCAGATATGTGGCATATAGTCATTTTGGTAATATCCCAAACGTTCTTTGTATCCAAAGTTTCGACGCATAGGAGCGATGCGTTTATTTTCTAGAGATTGAAAGGCGTATTTTACCGAGAGATAGTCGAGCGCATTGAGGGCTGCTGTTTGTATAGTTCTATTCATGGGAGTAGCGGTTGTCTCATCGCTATATGAATAGAGGTTGAGTATTGCGTTGGTGGTAAAGGCCTCATAGGCTTTTGCATTCGTTTCAAAAAGGCCGTTGTGTACAACACGACCAAGTATTTGTAGGATGAGATCTGAAAGCTCCTCAGAGTTTTCATAATGGTTTGGGTCTTGGTTGTAAAGGGTGAGTATCGTTTCGTTGTAAGAAGGGTGTGAACTGTCGAGTGAAGCAACCCAGGTAATATAATTGTTAATAAGATAGTGCCAACTATAGATGAGAACCATATGATTTTCTGTCTCTGGTTGTTTGACGTCATAATGTATGGGGAGAGGTCCCTGTTGTGTCGGATAGTAAAAAACATCCTTCAAGTAGACTTGAGTATACGAGAGGTCGTTTCCGGTGTAGGGAAGGTGGAGTGGATCTGTTGTTCCCTGTAAGAGTAATGCACTGACCATGCTGGGGGTAAGGATATCGGGGCGGTCCTTAAATGTGTAGAGGAGCGATAGAATACCTTTGAGGATAAAATCATAATCCCCTCCATTGGTACCATCCTGGGCCACTTTTTGACCCGTTGAGGACGTAGACGTCCCGATGGTGTTGAAGATAGATGCGGTATTGAGGTAGTTAAGCACGCGTTGTTGGTAGGTTGACTTATGGAGTTGTAACGCGCTTTCGGGAGGGAGTCCACTGAGAGCTGAGTAATCTCTTGGTGAAAAGTCTTGTGGGTTTGAAAAGAGGTAGAGGCCTGCGGTAATTTGCCTCAGGGAATGTTTTGCGTTTTCTGTCCAGGCTTCGAAAACAGGGTCCTGTGCATAATTGTAAATCCAGGTAGAAACAAGGTTCGTGCGTTGTTGTTCAATAACCTCTTCGGTCGAATGGTGGGGGAGGGCAAAAGAGAAGGAAGCGAGAATTGTTGTTATTATACTTAACCGTTTTATCATGGTAATCTCCATGTTGAATGAATAATATCAATTAGACGTATCGAGGATGAGAGATGTTACCATAATTATCGAAAAACTAAAAAAAATAAAAATAAGTACGATTGTGCGCACATAATCACTACCCAATATCGTTTAATAGCTGTGAATGACACTGGTCATTTTTACAAATTGATGCTTGGATTCAATGTACTATCGTGTAATCGAAGTCCGTGAGCCTCATTTGAGGCGGTATATGGAATTACAACTTTGAAATAGCTATATTGTCTTTTTTCGCAGACTCTTAAAGGATTAGGTATTATATGATGCTTCTTGGGATTGATGTTGGGTCAACGACGGTTAAAATTTCACTAGTTGAGGGAACGGTTGAGCGGTTTTCTTACTATATGCGTCACAATGCTCAACAACGAGAAGCTGTCTGTACTTTGCTTGAGATGGTGCAGGAAAAATATCCTGGTATTACACCTGCTATTTCTTTTTGTGGGAGTGGGGGACACGGTTTTGCAGAAGAAATTAGGGTGCCGTATACCCAAGAAGTCGTTGCAAATGCAGTGGCTATAAAGGCACGATATCCTCAAATTCGCACCGCAATTGAGTTAGGTGGGCAGGATGCTAAGGTGGTATTGTTTGCTGTTGACCCTCAGAGTGGCCAGTTGGTAACTCAAGATATGCGTATGAATGGTTCATGTGCAGGAGGCACAGGGGCTTTTATTGATCAAATTGCTGAGCTACTCAGTGTACCTGTCGAAGAGATGAATGGATTGGCAGAGCAAGGAACTCAAGTGTATGAAGTCTCTGGGCGTTGTGGGGTTTTTGCAAAAACGGATATTCAACCGCTCCTAAATCAAGGGGTCCCTAAAACAGATATTGCGCTTTCTGCCTTTCATGCTATTGCGAAGCAGACTATTGGAGGATTAGCTCAGGGAATAGATCTCGCACCTCCGATTATTTTTGAAGGGGGTCCTCTTACCTTTAATGCTGAATTGAGAAAAGTTTTTTGTGAAAGACTTAAGGTGACTCCTGAGGATGCTTTACTTCCAGAAAATGCTCATTGCATTATTGCGTATGGTGCCGCGCGCTCACTCGATCATGCTGTAGAGATTGATTCCCATGAAATTACGCCTATTGTGAATACACTTCGTTCAGGGTGTAATAAGAAGGGATCAAATGAAGAAGGGATGTCGCCATATTTTGAAAATGAGCGTGAGCGGGAGGAATTTACCGTATTTCATACCAATGAGACCTCTGATTTTGATGAAACTAATTGGAAGGGAAGGGAATTGCCTGTCTATATTGGGCTCGATGCAGGGTCGACGACATCTAAGGTAGTGGTGCTTTCAAACAAAGGTTCAGTGGTAGATTCGTTCTATGCAAGTAATGATGGGGAACCCCTTGAGGTTATTACTCGTGGACTTATGAGTTTAAGAGATCGTTTCCGGAAAAAAGAAATTGGCTTAAAAATACTGGGCCTCGGCACCACTGGTTATGGTGAAGAACTTTTTGCCAAGGCCTTTAACGCTGACTTTCATACGGTAGAGACGGTCGCCCATGCGGAGGCTGCTAAAAGTATCTGTCCGGAGGTCTCATTTATTCTGGATATTGGTGGCCAGGATATGAAGGCGATGTTTCTTAGGAATGGTGTCATTACTAATATTATACTCAATGAAGCATGTTCAGCAGGGTGCGGTTCTTTTTTAGAAACCTATGCTCAGTCTATGGGGATTGCCGTACAGGATGTTGCGGAAATGGCTTTTGAATCAAGGAGTCCATCGAAGCTTGGATCACGCTGTACCGTTTTTATGAATAGCTCTGTTATCACAGAACAGAAAAATGGGAAGAGCCCCGAAGATATAATGGCGGGTCTTTGTCGTTCGGTAATAGAAAATGTATTTACTAAAGTTGTGCGTATCTCAAACCTAAAAGAGATGGGAGGTCACATAGTAGTACAAGGGGGGACTTTTAAAAATGATGCGGTACTCAGGGCGTTTGAAGAACATCTAGGGCTTACAGTGATTCGCCCTAAACATCCAGGACTCATGGGGGCTATAGGAGTGGCGCTCTTAGCAAAAAAAGAAATGGAACGCAGTGGTGCATCTTCAACGTCGATGCGCTTGGATGCACTTGAGCGTTTTACTTATACCAAGCAAGCAGGGCAGGTGTGCCGGCTCTGCTCTAATTTGTGTAATAGAACAGTAGTTTCGTTTTCGGATAGCGCTCATTTCGTAACGGGTAATAAATGTGAGAAAGGTAAAATTATTGGTGATGCTGCATCGAGTGAGACTCGCGCACAGGTAGCGGAACTCAATAGTACTATAAAGGCTATTCCAGATCTAGTGCGCTTTCATGGGAGCTGTATTACAGCAGACTATGGCGTAGAGAAAGTCGCTGATGATAAAAAGGTAACTATTGGTATTCCGCGCGTACTCGACTTTTGGCAGACACTTCCGTTCTGGAAAGCCTTATTTACATCTCTGGGATACACAGTCGTTGTGTCAGATAAAAGTTCTCATGCGCTCTTTGAATCTGGCCTTTCTACCATACCTTCTGACACCATCTGTTATCCGGCAAAACTGGTTCATGGACATATTCAAAATTTGGTTGAGAAAAATGTTGACCGTGTTTTTTTACCCATGATGATCAGTAGAAGAAATTTTGAGGAAACAGAAGCGGGGACAGCGGTATGCCCTGTTGTACAGGGGTATGCCCTTGTAATCGATTCGTGCTCTGAGATTACAGAAAAGCATGGAATCCGCTTTGATTATCCTGTCTTAGATCTAAAAAACCCTGAGATAATGCAAAAACAGATCGTTAAGTTTTTAGATGCCTTTTATACGATTCCCAAAAAAGAGGCTGTGGCTGCTTTTAAAGTTGCAGAGCAGTGCCAGTTTAAGTCAATTAAGCGATTACAGGACAAAGGGAGATCAGTAGTGGCTGACCTTAAGGATGATGAGTTTGCGATTGTTCTTGCGGGAAGGCCCTATCAGTATGATCCTATGGTGAATCACTTTTTGAGTCAACATTTTATTGCCCAAGGTATTCCTGTGGTGACATTGGATGCTATTGATCATACTCAATACTCTATTGAAAATAGTAGAGTGGAACTTACAAATTCTACACACTCGAAGCTCTTGTCTGCAACATTGGCGGTGGCGAATAACCCTAAATTAGAGCTTTGTCAGATTGTAAGCTTTGGATGTGGCCACGACGCGATCCTGAGTGATGAGATGAATCGAATTATGAGTGAACACTCGGATAAATCAGTGTTACAGCTCAAACTTGATGAAGGAGATGTCAAAGGGCCAGTGTCGATTCGGGTACGTTCCTTTATCGAGACCGTGCGAAAAAAACGCGGAACCAGTATCAGTCAGCCAAGGCGTGCAGTACTTTCTGATCCGTATCCAGTAAAATTTACTAAAGAGGATGCAAAGAAAAGAAAGGTATTGGTTCCTAATCTTTCTCCATCTTTTTCGCGAGTAGTTGCTTCGATATTTAAAAATCAAGGAATTGAGATGGAAGCTCTTCCCGTGGCTACTCCAGCGGCAATTGCGTTAGGTAAAAAATATGTAAATAATGATATTTGTTATCCCGCTCAAATAAATATTGGAGAGATGCTCGAGTATCTCGAAACTAATGATTGTGAGAGTAGTGAGATCGCTTTGGGATTGGCTAAGAACTGTGATAACTGCCGTGCGGGGCAGTATGCTGCACTTGCGCGTCAGGCACTCGACGATGCGGGGTATAGTGATATCCCTATTATGACAACCGGTGATGATAAAAAAAATATGCACCCGGGATTTAAAAGTAATATGGCAATTCAGATTCGTATGGTCTGGGGTATCGCGCTTATTGATTGCCTTGAAATAATGGTGCGACGTATGAGGCCGTATGAAATACATAAGGGAGAAGTTGATCGCGTATATACAGAGCAGCTTGCATTGGTGTGTGCTGGTTTTGAGGTCTCAATAGATGAGGCGCTAAAGCGATTTAAAGTATGTGTCACTGCCTTTAATGAGATCGGAGTAGATGCTACAAAACGAAAACCTCAAGTGGGACTGCTTGGTGAAATTTTCGTTAAATATCATCCAGCTGCCAATGCTTTTATTGAACGGTATTTAGAGTCTCATGGTATGGAAGTTATTCAACCGCCAATGCTTGATTTCTTTAGACGAGATGATATCATTCGAAAGTATAAACGGAAAAATGGTATGATGCAGCGGCCGTTTATGGCGCTCCTTGTAGGGACGGTGTCTGAAGCAGTGTATGCTAAGGCAACTAAAAAAATCAATAACATATTTAAGTCATTTAAATTGTATGAGCATCATGCTGATGTGTATGAACTTCATGAGCACGTAAATGGTTTTATTGATACCGCTTTTAAAGTGGGCGAAGGTTGGCTTATTGCGGGTGAACTTTTTGATCTTGCAAAGCGGGGAGTAAATAGCTTTGTTATAGTGCAGCCATTCGGGTGTATGCCAAACCATGTGAGTGGTAGAGGTATGACAAAGGTATTTAAGAAGGAGTTTCCTCATATACAAGTGTTGAGTCTTGATTATGATCCTGATACGAGTATGGCAAATGTTGAAAATCGATTACAGATGTTGGTTATGCGGGCTCGTGAGCAGCAAACTGAAGTAGGCTGATTTAAAGAACAGTTATTAATCGTATAGCTCTGTATTAGTTGTGGTATAAAAAACGAGCAGTAGGGGTGACCTACTGCTCGTTTTTTATAAGGAAATGTTTTTATTGCAACAATTTCCTGGGGGCTATTTTTCTTCGAGTAAAGGAAGAAGTTGAAGGAGTTCTTCTTGGATTGTTTCCCATTCTATGTCACTCTCATTAAAGCTTTCTATTGCGAGTTCACACAGTTCGGTTTCAGAAAATGCTTCAGATGGTGTTTCAGTATTTTCAACAAGAGTGAGACATTCTTGTACTGATGGATTGAAACTTTTTATGAGTATTGTAAGTGAATCGGTATCAATGGTAAGAGTTGTTTCTTCAATATAATCATTGAGTTCTTCTTTCCATGCTTTCACTGCGTCATATTCATACTCAAACTCTTCTTTAGAAAAATCCTTTTTTCTGTCATACTCATGTTCTTCTTTTTCATCGGATGACTCGTCATACTCAGATGAGCTATCGTCATATGATCCGTGGTATTTTTCTTCAGAACTTTCAAATGTTTCATCAGATGAGCTTTCTTCATGCATTGAAGACTCTTCAAGTTCTTCTTCTGATGAGCTCTCTTCCTCTGAAGAATATTTTTCAAATCGTTCATCAGAAGATGATTCGTCAGAAGAGAAGTTTTCGTCATCTGACGAAGAGAAAAGGGGGCTATCTTGGTCGTTGCTTGATTGATTGTTCTTGGTTTGATCAGATTCTTCATTTTGTGGCTGTTGTTTGTCGGTGTCTATTGGTGTTTCTTCATCGACAACACAGCCAGTTATTAGGGTGAACATTATGAAGAGTGCTGTGGTGATAAGGGTAAATTTAGTCATGGTTTCTCCATTTGGTATTTGTTATGATTATAAATTTACTGTTATATTTATATGATAAATGTATTTAATGCCTAATTGTGCTTATTAATAGGGTATTTGTGCTTATAAAATATGGTAAAAAGTAGTTGTGTGACTAGTTGAATGAATCTATATTAGTGAGATGGATTATGTGAATATATTTGATTATACCGATTATCGGCTTTTTCTAAAAGAGTATCATACGCTTCGAAAAGAGAGTGACTCTCGGTTTTCCCATCGTTTTTTTGCTCAAAAGGCCGGATATTCATCAACAGGGTATTACTCTAATGTGGTGAAGGGTGTTTTGAATCTCACAAAAAAATATATACCCAAGTTTATCCATGCTCTTGGTCTTGAAGGTAAAGAGGCTGACTATTTTAAATTGATGATTCAGTATAGTCATGAAATGATTCCTGCAGAACGCCAGATTGTCTATGAACAGATGATTGCATTAATGCCTCCAAAGGCTCAGCGTATGAAATTGTCTCAAAAAAGTTTTTATCAATGTTGGTATACAAGTGCGGTACTTATTGCTCTTGATATCCTTGACTTTGAAGATGATTATAAAGAGTTGAGCGATTTCATTAATCCTCCTATAAAAGTGATAGAGGCCAAAAAGTGTGTTGCGCTTCTTAAAGAACTTGGCTTGATTGTACAAGATGGAAATGGGTTTTGGAAACAAACCAATGCTAAAATTGTAGGTGGTGAAGAGGTGGGGGTACATACAATCCATCAATATCAATCTCAATTTATGGAGATGGCGTCAGAAGCACAGGCACGATACGCCCCGAAAGATAGGTTTATATCTACGAAAACTATTTCCACGTCCAAAAGAGGACTTGAGCGTATTAAACAGTCAGTTCGAGAACTGTATGTTAATATTGACTCTATTGTGTTAGCTGAATCAGAAGCGAGCCAAGTCTATCAATGTAATATTCAATTTTTTCCGATTACAAAGGATAAACATGATGAAAGTTATTCTTAATTATTGTGTCGTATGTGTAGCGCTGTTTTTTGGGGCATGTTCTCTTTCAGAGGAGGGGATACAAGATCAGTCCGGGACGACTCTTGAAACTGATAATGTCATTATGGCGAAGGTTGCCTATCATGATGGGGTACCCGCAGGTAATGCTTCGGTAGAGCTGACAGAATGGATTGATAATGGAATATTTATACCTGATAGTATTACGACCATAAAAACATCAAGTTTTAGTGCGAATAGTGACGGTGAGTTCTCTCTTGATTCTTTAGAACCGGGTGTAGAATATTTTATTGAGTTAATAAGTGATGACGATAGTCGCCCGGAGAGAGAGTGGCTACAGAAAATATCAGTTGATGCGCTGAAGAAGCGGGGTGTTGTACAGCTTAAGAAAGAGCGCATCATGCGTTTTAATCTAGATAAGGCGGGTGATGATCAAGCATGGTTTGGGATTCAAGGAACGTCTAAATTTTATCCACTTGGATCGGGGGTTACTCATGTACAGGCCCCGAGCTCTGATTATTCGTTTGTTGTTGTATCGAACCCTACGGTTTTGGATGGTGACACTCGCTACACTATTACAGAAGATGACAATTATACCAAAGTTGATGAGTACCATTATGAAAGTTCTAGTCATAGTGAAAGTTCCGAAGAAGAATGGTCATCTGAAGAGTCGGAAGAGGAATCAAGTGAAGGCGAAGAATTGGGAACTGATAGTTCAAGTGATACATCAGAAGATGTGGGTGGATTATATAGCGATAATGAGTATGAAGACTCATCTTCTGATAATGATCAACTCATGAATGATGATGTGTATGTTGAGTGTGTCTTTGGTGGAAGCGAGTATGAGTGTAGCGCTGATGTTTCTCCTACTAAAATAGAATGTGAATCCCTTGGTGATGATTTTGATTGTGAGAAATTATTTGAAGATCTGTCTCATTACCGTGATGTTTGGAAAAAAAATACTTGGGAGAATAGTAGCGATTTTGATGGAATGGTTCTCTGTTTTACTGCAGGAGATCCTGTTGCATGTGATACCGCTGCTATTGATCACGTGCTCTGTTTTGATTCAGAATCCTATTATATCGAATGTGATAACTTTGAAGATGAAAGTATTGTTATTCTTCTCGGGATACATCAAAAATACTGATTGACTCTATGAAACAGGGTGGCAGTTTCATGGCTTGCTTATTTATTCTATCACTAAAATTTGTGTAGCCCCTCACCCATAATTCCCAAAATACTATTCTATCTGCTCTTCTTTTCATTTTATTTATTGAGGGGTTTGTTTGCTTTTGTATGCCTTTATAGGGTTTTTGAGCTGTTATTGTTTGTATTTATTTGTTTTTGCTCTCTAAAAAGGAGCGGAAAGTCAGTAGTATGGGTATATTTAAGAGAGCGAAACTGGTATATTATGATTATAACTTAAACCAGTTGAGGAAAATATGAAACAACAACTTTTAATATCAGCATTTATTGGGTTTGGCCTTATAGGATGTGCTCAAGAAGATGCGGTCGAGAGCACCCTAGTGCCTGCAAGTCAGAATACAGAAGCAGTTATCACCGGGACAGTGGCGTATGGATATGCAGCGTCTGATGTGGAAGTAGAAATTGTAGATCAGGACGGTGAAGAAGTTTTTTCGGGAACAACCGATGAGGAAGGAGAATTCAGTGCGCACATCCGAAACAAACACCCCAAATTACCCCTCCTTCTTTGTGCTCATATTGATGATTCTACAGAGTTTACCTCTATAATTAGTGATGATGACGGTGAACTTGGTGAAGGTGAAGAAATTCATACTCATGTCAATGCAATAACTGACCGAGCAACACGTGAGCTTCTTGGTGAAGGCGTTGATCATACAAAACTTCGTGGATTAAAAATGGCTCAAATTATTGCTAAGGGTGAGGAAGTTGTTGATAAAGTACTTGGTGAAGATATTGGTTTTGAATCGTTCTATAATAAGAAAGAGTTCAAGGCGGCGATTAAGGGGCGTGAAGATGTTGTGCCAGGTGTACATGATATGATGCTTCACTCTCTTGATGATATGGCTAAAAAAGATGGAAAACCAGTAAAAGAACTGGTAAAAGAGTTTAAAGAAAATCGGAAAGAACTTTTTGAAAAGAGCGAAGAGTTTAAAAGTGAGCTTGCTGATAATCTTGCTGAGTTTAAAGTAGAGACTGAAGCGTTGAGAGCTGAGGTGAAAGATTTTGCAAGTAACCACCCTGAAATTGTACAGAATATTAAAGAACGTCACGAACTTATGCGTGGTGATGTTGAACGTCCAGAACTTGATAGTACAGAACTTGCCGCACGAAAAGCACTGATTGAAGCGTTGGCAGAAAATTGTCAAGAGATGACCCACGAAGAGCGTGTGGCTTATATGGATAGTGTCAGTGCAGAGTTCAGAAATTTGATGGCGTTAGAGCTGGAAGTATTAAAAGACGCTCTCTCGGATTCGGTGACTCGGGAAGATCGACACGTTGTTGATTCGACAATGCGTGCTTATGCGCGAGAACTTATTGAAACACTTCAACCATGTCCTGAGTTTGTCAAAAATGTTAAAGAGCGAATAGAAGAAAGACACGATGGTGAACGTCCTGAAGAAGAGAATCATGAGGGTGACCGTCCCGAGATTGAACGCCCTGAAGGAGAAAAGGCAGAAGGTACTCATCCAGAGGTCGAGCGCCCAAGTGTCGAGGAACCAGAAGGTGATAGGCTAACGAAAGAAGAAATGGAAGAGATGTTCAAAAACTGTAAGCCAGAATTAAATAATACAGATTGGGTGAAACCTGAAGAATGTCCTGAATTTCCTGGAAAACCAGAGGTGCTTCCTGTTCTTGATTTGGAAGAGGTCGAATAATATAATATATGGCTGCACGGATTGTGCAGCTCATTTTAAAGTGAGTAATGTATGAGTGATAGTGTGAACATTTTTCAATATACTGATTATCGCCTCTTTTTAAAGGATGCGATACAGGCGCGTAAAAGCATTGATAAAAAGTTTTCTCAACGGTTTATTCATCAAAAACTTGGTATTAAGTCAACAGGGTGGTTGGCTGATATACTTGGAGGGAGGAAAAAAATATCTCGTTCCAATTTAATTACTCTTGCTGGGCTTCTTAGTGTTGGCCCCCGTGAGGAACTGTATCTTCAAACACTCGTTGATTATAATCATTCCAAGACTGTTGAAGATAAAAATAGAAATTATGCTAAGCTCCTAACCTTTCAAGAAGTTCCCAAAGATATTATAGGCAAGGATCGGTTTGAGTATTTCTCAAAGTGGCACTATGCTGCCATTCGAGAATATCTTTTTATTGAACCATTTAATGGCAATTACACTACCCTTGCAAAAGCAATTATTCCTGAAATTACAGTGAACGAAGCAAAAATGGCAATTGTCCTTCTTGAGGACCTTGGGATGATAAAGCGATATGCTGGTGGCATTTTTAAACCTGCTGTGGAGCATGTTAAAAAGCAAGGTGATTCTTTTGCTCCCGTCTATTACTACAACTATCTGAAAGCACAGATGGAGCTCGGTATTGGGTCTATGGAGCGGATCCCAAAAGAGGAACGTGATATTTCGGCTATTTCGGCGACCCTCAGCGAAGAGGCTTTTAAAGAGATTGCTGAAGATATAAAAGTCATTCGAAAAAAAATAGTTCGCCTTTCAGAAGAAGAAAATGGTAAATTTTGGAACTCGGTGGATGGTGACTCTAGAAGAGTGTACCAAGGTGTATTTGAACTATTTCCGGTCTCTAAAGTGAAAGGGGGGCGTTAGATGTATTTGCTATTATTATGTATGCTATGCTTAGTTGTTGGATGTACTCGTTCAGAAACTATAGCGAGTACCGAAGTGGAAAATGAAATTGCGGTTAAGATTTCGGGAAGTGCTGCCACAGGCTATGCTATTGAAGATGCTGACTGGATAATTCAGAGTGAATCGGGTGATACGCTCGCAACAGGAACAACTGATAGTATTGGCTCGATTATCCACGCCTTTGAAGAGGGGGAAGTGAGAGAAGATGCGCGCTTAATTATTACAGTGGATAATGGAGAGAAGTACAGAGGAATCTCATTTGAAGAGGGGACTCACCGGTATCCAGTTATATCACCGCTTTCTGAATATTTTACTGAGTCATTTGTGAAAATATCTCAATCGGGGTCTGCATTTATTGTTCCCAAAATTGATTCATTACACAAGTTAGAGAAAGAGATGCATGTAATGCTGTATGGAGTGGATAGTGGGATGGTTTTGAGAGATAGTACTTTCAAGCCTGCTCGAAAAGGAATGAGAGAAGGCGAGCCCTCAGAATTGGATCTGTTCATTCACTCGGTAACAGAGATAAGTAATGGGACGTCGGGTGGACGAGATTCACTTTTTGAAGTACATAGATATGATGATGGTAAAGGGCCACTCGTTCAAAATAGAGATATGCAACGTCAGTATGCTCAAACAGTATCACTTTTTGAAATACCTGATGATAAAAAAGAGCTCTACTTTAAATCTTTTGATTACGGTGATCAGAAAAGCAACGTTGGTCAATTTGGCGCTGTTATGGATATGGTTAGAACAAGCAAGTTCCTTGAAAAATATAACGGCCATCCTGTGAGGCGTGAGGTAGAAGCGGTTTATTTAGAGACTGTTAATAGTACCGTTTCTGTTATTGATAACAATCGAGAAATGGTAGCTGATGGAGAGTATTGGTTGCATCTTGGGCATATTGTAAACGTAGCTATGCAGCCGATACACAAAGACCTTGAGTTAATTGTTGTTGAAGAGTTGTCTGCTATACAATGGAATGCTATAGAGTTATATGGACGGTTACTTGGCATACAGGTTGGTAGAATGATAGAGGCGTTAACCTTTGCTCCTCTTAAAGCCAATCCTGATAGCGTTGACTTTCTGGTACATACCCTGGTTGTTGATCTCGTTCTCAATTCTTTTGATATCCATGAATATCTTGCTTCTGATTTTCAGAAGTATCGTGATGATCATGTGAATAAACCGAGCGATTTCGATATAAAAGAAGCTCTTGAAAGAATTAAAAATGATGAACGCCTTGGGCCTGGATCTGGACCTGGGCCTGGACCTAGTCCAAATGGTGGCACTCCACAAAATGGTGCTATGCACGAGATGGCTCCAGAGTAAGAGTTGAGATACTCATAGTGAATGCTCTGGCAAAAGAGCATGCAAATGTGTTTATGCTTCTTGGGGGGCATCATTGTGCTCGTGAAACTCGGGAAACCATATCGAATAATCATGGTGGTCAATACTAACAGATAATGCAAGATTATCAAGGGGATGACCCAGGCAAGAATGAGTTTGAAGCATTTACCTATTCACCTGCCTTATATAAATTTGAAGAAGATGACAGCTCAAACTTTACGCTTCAGTATCAGATGACTGCGGAATAAGAATATGTTAAACTATTGATCATTAATTTTTAATTAGAAAAAGCTTGATTCGATGAATCAGGCTTTTTTTATTTGATACTATAGTTGTCAAAGAAATCTAGTACAAGGGGCCATCCCCAGGTTTCTTGAAATTCATGGCCCATTGTGGCTCGGCAGTCTAGGACCTGAGGCCAGCCTGTATCTGAAATACACCACTTTCTACAATCAGTTTCTCTATAGCCATCATCAAATTGAGTGAGGGTAAGCTCTTCACTACAGTGTTGTTCTGCCCATATTTTAGTGATTGCTGAGGCCGTTACATAGTGATAGGCATCGTTTCCTTCACTTGTGGAAAAGCCGGTGGCTTCCCATTCTCCGGGAGGTACTACTGGGTCAGTTGTACCAGTGATGAGAAGAACGGGGAGTGGGCCTGATTTACCAGGACCGCCTGTATACCCACGATGAGGTTGCCCAATAGTAGGGGCGATGGCACGAAAGAGTGGAGCGCTTTCACTGTTTTGCCCAAGCTCCCAAGTAAACATGCCGCCATTTGAGGCGCCAAAAGCAAAAATATTATTATCATCGATATTGAGTTTGGATTTAATTTCTGAAATCAGGTGGATTACAAATTGAACATCATCTTGGATACAATGAGTCCAGGCACAGTTGTTATTGTTTCCTTGTCCATTGTCGCATGACTCATAGCCATAATTTGTTGTTGTGGTAGTGTCGCATGTTGGTTGGTTGTCGGGTGTGAGGCCCGTTGATGAACCTTTAAAGCGCCAAGAGTTAATGGTTTGAAGGGAAAGTCCGTTATCAGCATCACTCAGTCCTCGTGGTGCGACAAGTATGTATCCGCGATCTTCGGCTTGTTGAGTGAAAAGTGGTTTTTCAAGAAAGGCATTGTGGTTTTCTCCCCAACCATGAAAAAGGAGAATGAGTTTGAGAGGGCTGGTATGTGAATAGGTGGTGGGTACAAAAAGCCGGTACTCTCGACTAATGCCTTCAAAGAGTAACGAGTGGGAACCGTTAGATGGAGGGACTAGTGGTATGGCTGTTGCGCTGCTTGAGACACTGCTCTTTGATGATAGGGTGTTGGTAGAAGATGATAACGGGACATTGCTTATACTGCTTTGGTTGCTCGATGTGCCTGTAGATGACGGGCTCCATGCGATAGATGACGAACGGGAGTAACTTTGTGACTCTGTTTCAAGGGACGATTCCTTTTCCTCTGACGATAGGTTAGGGGTGCTCCTTATGATTTCACTTGATTGAAATTGTGCGCTACTTTCGGTAGTAACAAATTCAGTACTGTCATTTGTTTCACAGGAGATGAATGAAAGGGATACCATACAGGTAATTGAAAATATCGTTAAATGTAAAAGGAGATTTGTGTTCATTGATTCGTGTGTGCTTGGGGGAATGAGATAAATGTACTTTCATTTTAATCTACGAGCACCTGTTTTCTATTCAGTCACTTTTTATTCGTGTAATTAATGTGGATTGAATAGTTGCCAGAACTTCGGGCTTCGTTATTGTAAACTATGAGTAAAATTCTATACTGTGGGGGTCGCATCTATCCACAGGATTTTTTTTCATGAATCACCAAGATATTCTTACCCAGACTGAAACATTTGTTAAAACAACTCTTCAAAATGCAGAAGGGGGTCATGACTGGTGGCATAGTTATCGAGTCTGGAAACTTTCACGGACTATTGCTGAAGGTGAAGAAGTGGATACCCTTGTAGTTGAACTTGCTGCACTTCTTCATGATATTGCCGACTCAAAGTTTAATGGGGGTGACGAAACTATTGGGCCTAAAATGGCAACACAGTTTTTAACATCTATAGATGTAGATACGAGTGTTGTAGAGCATGTGGTTTATATAATCAATAACATCTCTTATAAAGGTGGGCATCTCGAAAAGAGTTTTCATTCTAAAGAGCTTGATGTTGTTCAAGATGCTGACCGACTTGATGCTCTGGGTGCCATAGGGATTTCTCGAGCATTTAGTTATGGGGGGCATAAAGGTCGTGAAATATATAATCCCGATATTCCTCCGCAAATATATGCAACTAAAGAGAAATACAAAAAAAGTACTTCACCGAGCTTTAACCACTTTACCGAAAAGTTGCTTCTTCTTAAAAATCTTATGAATACTCAAACAGGTAAAGAAATGGCTGGTGAGCGGCATCGCTTTTTAGAGGCATACATGACTCAATTTTTGGCCGAGTGGGATGGGCATAGTTAATTTAATATATATTTAACATTACTTGCTGGGGATCGAGAGTTACAGAGGTTTTTATGAAAATGAGTGTCATCGTTTTAATGACTGCTATTCTTCTTTTTATGGGGTGTTTTGGAGGTGGTTCTACTACTCAATCGGAAACAGTGGATTCATCGCAACATAAGAGTTCAGATGTAGAAATGAGTAGTGAACGGGCTGATGATGTATCAAGTGAAGTCATTTCGATTGAGTCATCGCAGCTAGTAATAGATAGTAGTGATGAAGACGTTCTCTCTTCTTCTTCTTCTTCTTCTTCCATGTCTTCTACGGAATTATCTTCCTCTGAATCTGTAAATTCAAGGAGCTCATCAGAAGATACCAATAGTGATAGTAGTGATGCAGAACGGTCGAGTTCAGTAGTAGTCACGCCAGTCAGTTCATCAGAAGAGGTGTATCTTTCTCAAGAGTCTATCACTATTGACGCAGAAGAATATGATTCTAAAAATGGGTCTGTTACTCATGAAGGAGATCACATTGCCAATATTGAACAAGGGGATTGGATTCATTATAGTGAGATTGACTTTGGAGCAGGTGGATTTCGGAGTATTATCTTTTCTGCATCGCTCTTTTTAAATTATGAAGAGCCAGAAGCTGATGAATCATTCTTCGAAATTCATATAGATAGTCTTGGTGGCGAGATCATTGGAATATTTGAACCAGACAATACTGGTGACTGGGGAACATTTACTGAACAAAGCATACCGGTATCAAGGGTTGAAGGAGTGCACGACCTCTACTTTGTAGCAGGAGACTATGGTTTCAGTGATGGTGTAGGTAACCTTGATGCCTTTACTTTACAGTCGGAAAGTGTTGATGCTCTACAGCGAGTGCTCTTTGTGGGTAATAGTTATACCTTTTATAATAATATGCCTGAACTTGTTGAGGCAATGATACGGAGCGAAGGCTACGAGGTGATTGTTGAGCGGTCGACAAAGCCTGGGGCCTGGTGGGATTTTCACGATGATACTGCCGAAGCGGTAACCCTTGATCTAATAGAACAGGGTAATTATGATGCGGTCATTATTCAAAACAATAGCAAAAGCTCACTTGATGCTGAACGGTTTTTAACTCATGGTGCAGTCCTCATAGATGCCATTAAAGAAAGTGGCGCTCGTGCATTACTGTATGAAACGTGGGGTAGAGAAGCCTACAATGCGGCTGATGGTATCGATCAAGATACTATTAGCGCAATGTATCAGGCTCTTGCAAACCAGGAGAATATATCAGTTGTCCCTGTTGGTACACTCTGGCAAGAGGTGAGGGATGCTGATGCCACATTGGGTAATGATCTCTTTTCAAATGATGGTTCACACCCGTCGCCCTTAGGGTCTTATTTTATCGCAATGACCTTTTATCGGTACCTCACAAAAATGTCAGTAGCAGATCTTCCCAAGGCTCTCGAAGGAGTTTCAGTTGATGAGCAGAAACTTGAAGCATTAAAGACTCATGTGGATGCTCTTTCTGGGGCGAGTATACTCGCTCATTAGGGATCTAATGGCATTGATGTACGCTAGAATCATCTGAGTTAAAGAGAATGCAGGAGCGAGAAATAAAATGGTCGCTCAGAGAGACCATTTCAACACACTCCTCTCAAATTGGTTACTATCGAAGCTATTGTGAAAGTATATTATACTCACAAAGGAAGGATCTATGGTCGTAAATATTCTCTTATGGTGTTGTGTAATTTTCATGGTTGGCTGTGAAGGGGTTAATAGGGGGGCTGAGGTTAATGCTTTTTCATCCGATGCAACAGTATCTTCTGAGGGGTCATTCTCTCTGTCAAGTGCCCCTGAAGTTTTGAGTTCAGAAAATATCCAAGAGAGTGCATATGAATTTAGTAGTTCTCGTGGGATAAGAGAGTCTTCTAAGTCTTCTGAATCTTCTGTAGTACTCGACAATGACGCTGACTCATCTTTTGAGATTGATACAGTAGGGAGTAGTGCACAATCGTCATCAATTGAGATAACCAGTTCTTCTCGTGGTGAAGCACCGATCTCTTCAAGTATTTCCATAAGACAAGCAAATCTCACGTGGTATACCTCATATCCCGACCCAGGGAGTGAAGAGTGTATTGTGTATAATGGGTGTCAATGGGCGGGCTATTTTGCAGGAGTCGATGGGCAGATGAGCGAAACATGGGTAGAGGAACATAACATCGCTGCAGTGCATGAAAAAGATTTTGATACCTTTGCTCTCAAAACGTTACGCCTAAGCCAGGGAGATCACGAGATAGATGTCGTGGTCTATGATATGTGTGCAGATTCAGATTGTGATGGATGCTGTACTCAAAATGCAGAAGGGCCTGGTTTTTTAATCGATGTCGAAAGTTTTACTGCGGAACGGTTTGGAGTAAACGATGGGGTGGTTGACTGGTATTGTCTAGACTGTTTAAATGAATAAAGGGGTTGATTTGGACCACTTACTCTTCGTACTATTTCTTTTCAATCTTAGGTCACCATTTTAAGTATACTATAGATACTAAGAACCATTTGTACCATGGAGTGAGTGTGTATTTATTAAAACTACTGGTTATATCTATAATGGCGGCACTTTTTATGGTGCACTGCTCCATAGCCCCCTATCAATTACTCGAAAGTGAGAAGTTCACTGTGCACTATCCAGGCTCAGAACAACTAATTGATTATTCACAGTATGGGATGTTTAAATACGCAGGAACACCGCACTATCGGTTTCAGATTACTGAGCTTGCAGGTCTCAAAAATGCTGCAGGGGCGGGAGTATATCCCAATAGAACCTTTGCTGGTTTAGATTCCCTTTACCCTCAGGTGAGTGCATCACCTATGTTTAGCACGCCTTTTTTTGATCAGGGTGAATATGCTCACGCTGATTACTTTAAGTCTCTCTTTGCAAAAGAGGGGTGGGCACTCCGGTACTACTATGCTGCAGATGCTCTGGTTCGAACGGGTGAGATTCTCCAGGCCATAAAAACCTATTACGCTATTGTCGTGCACTTTCCTACGGAGTTCTCATATAGGGCTGATGGAAAAGAGGTGTGGTATATTGCAAAAAGTGCTATAACCAAAATTCAAATTCTTGTGGGTAAACATCCACAGTTAGGACTCCGGTATAGCGGCTCATCATTTGTGGTGAAAAATACTGACGACTATGATGTGAGTAATGATGTGGTCTCAGTAAATCCTGGGAGGATAACGGGAGAGGCTGTAGGTGCATCTATTATTGGTGGTATTCCAGAAGGATATGCAATAACGCCTGAAAAGCGTGATACAGAACTCCTTAAAAGCGAAGTTGTACTTTCTGATATGGGGCAGAAGGAGTTTATTGATTATGCGCTCTATGGTGTGTTTACTCATGAGGATGGGTCAGGCGTTTTTAGCTATACCATTACTGACTCTATAGGCCTTGCGGCGGTTGCGGGTGAGGGGGTCTATCCAAATCAGTCTACGGTATTTACCAATGAACTCTATACGATGTTAACAAGTGCAGAGTGGCTCACTGTTGAATGTTTTGAAACCTTCTCGTATAATTCGCCCCTTCTACAATATCTCTCTTTTGCGACAGTAACGGAAACATCCAATCCTGGGCGCTCAATTAATAAAGGTGAGAAGCTTTTCTTCACAGGAGTTACCTTGCAAAATGCCGGTGATCAACAGCACGATCTTAATCTAATTCGACAAGCTATTAAGGCTTACTATGCAGTGATTGTTCATTTTCCCGGTAATGCCTCTATGGCAAGGGATAGTAGCTATGTGTGGTATCCCGCAAAGGCGAGCATTGGTAAAATATCGTTCTTGCTTGAGCAATACCCTGAGCTTGGTACGGCACTTGAGCAGACCATTGTTTCTATAAAAAATGAATTTGATATAGACACGAGTAACGATACCATAAGTATTAATCTAGGACACCTTGTACCCGCTATAAATGAGCCCTTGCCGAATCTCGATACACTAAAGGTGGTGGAGCGTCGGTGTGGTGGCAAAAAAGAGGCAGTAGAACAATGTGATAAAAAAGTATTTGCAGAAAAATATGAGAACGGCCATTGGCAACTCTTTGCAGAGGGTAAGCCCTATATGGTGCAGGGAGTCTCTTACTATCCAACTGCCGTGGGCAACTCTCCGAAAGATGGTACCGGGCTTAACTGGATGAAGAGTGATAGAAATAACAACGGCAAAGCTGACACTCCTTATGATGTATGGCTCGATAAAAACGGTAACAATACTCAAGATGCAGATGAACCCTCTGTAGGCGACTTTGCATTGATGCAAGAGATGGGAGCAAATACTATTCGCTATTATCATACACCGGTAGAGAAGCGTATAAAAAGAGACGGGCGTAAAGATTCTGTTTCAATATCTTACGACTCTGACGTGGCATTCGATAAAGCCGTACTTAGAGATCTTCATAAGACTTATGGCATTCGAGTGATTATGGGAGATTATATTGGCGCATATCTCATAGGCTCTGGCGCAGACCCGAAGATTGGTACGGATTATCGGGACCCCGTACAAAGAGAACGAATGAAAGAGATGGTCCGTGCATTGGTTATGGATCACAAAGATGAGCCCTATGTGTTGTTGTGGGTACTGGGTAATGAGAATAATATGCGCACTGATTATGAAGGGGCAAATATGACCATGACTCTTGCCTCACAATATCCAGAAGCGTATTGTCAGTTTCTTAACGAAGTTGCGCTCATGATTCATGAGATAGATCCTGATCATCCAGTAATGATTGGTAACCTCGAAACGCAACTGATGGAGTATTATGGTGAACATGCGCCAGAGATTGATATTCTTGGGGTCAACTCATATCGAGGTAAGGAGGGTTTTGGCGATCTATTCAACAATGTACAGCGCGTATTTGATAGACCACTTCTTATTGCTGAGTATGGATCTGATGTGCTTGATGTACGGAGTGATGGGACGTCTATTAATGAGATGAGTCAATTGAATTACCATAAGGGTACTTGGGGTAATATTGTGAAGAATAGTGCAGGTAATAGTGGTGTAGGTAACGCAATTGGAGGGATCGCTTTTGAGTGGGTTGATGAGTGGTGGAAGAGTTCACTCGGTTCTAAGAATAATCAGGATATTGATAAAGATGCACCGATGCCCTTTCAAGATGGGTGGTCATCGGAAGAGTTTTTCGGTATTATGAGCCAAGGTGAGGGTAGAGAGAGTCCTTATATGAGACAGCCCCGTATGGTCTTCTATTATTACAAAACCATTTGGCCTCAGGTGCAATAATTGGCTAGAGCAAAGGAAAGAGTATGAAACAAGCATTAATCACTGGAGGGACTTCTGGTGTTGGATTCTCAATTGCAGAAGGTATTCTTGCTCAAGGATATAACGTTGCTCTTATTGGTAGAAATCAAAAGCGAGGAGCTGAGGTTATTCAAGAACTGGAGGCGCGCTACCCCGGTAAGGTTTCATTTTTTGCGGTGGACTTGAGTGATCAAATTGCAGTTCACCACTTTATTGATGAGTATCGTGCACGTTATGATACTCTCGATCTAATAGCCCATTGTGCGGGTATTGTCTCACCCAAAAGAGTACTGACTCAACAGAATGTTGAGCAGACCTTTGCGGTGGGGTGTGTGAGTGCTGCACAATTGAGTATCGCACTTATGCCGCTGCTTCAAAAGGCCCGGCATGGGAGAATTATACATGTTTCGGGTAGTGCTTCAATGGTACTAAAAGAGCGGTTGTCATTTGCCGATCTCACATTCGAAAAGGGGTACAATGGATTTAAAGCGGCAATTGCCGCAGTTCATGCAAAAACAGTTCTTACAGAAATTCTAGCTGAACGGTATTCCGGTGTTTCGGTTGTGTCGTTTCATCCTGGGATTGTCCGCTCAAACCTCCAAAGAGATTTGGGAGGTCTATTGGGGGTCATTGCAAGGTTTGCAGCTCGATTCTTCCCTAAGGTTTGTACCACTGGAATTTATGTCGCTACAGACCCCCTCTTCATTAAAGAGTCTGGGGTCTATGTCGCAAAAATATCAGTGAAAAAATTGCAGTTCTCTGCATCCTATAAAGAGGAGCTTTGGAGGGGGTTACAAGCGCTCCTTGTACCACACCCCTGACTCTTTGAAAAGTTACGCTAAAATAAGTAAAGCCTCCACCCTCAGCACCATATTTCTATATTTACAGTACTGTAACCATGGGTTAGAATCTGTTATGGTTATCCTATTGAAAACTAAGGAAGTGGAATATATGCGTGCAGTAATAGATAAATCAATGGTATCACCGGTAATACTGTTTGTTTTAGCTACAACCATACTATTGTTTTTGGGCGGGTGTTGTAATTGTAATCAAGTCCGCGTCGTGGTTACGCATCATGATGCTGCAGGTGACTCGCTCTCAATAGCGGCGAATTGTCGTATTATCGAAGATACAATGGCAACCATATATACTTCGTGGGAATCTGCTCCTGATGATCTTTCTCAGATTAAGAAATCTGAAAGTACTCCACTACCAAAGCAAGCAGTTACTAACTGGGAAGATGCAGAAATCCCTGAAGATCTCGCTGCAAATTATGAAGACTATACTGTTGATCCCGCGGGAACAATACCGTACCAGACTGAGTATGTGGTCATTCTTGTTATTGATGGCGTCCGATGGAGTGAATCGTGGGGAGACTCGACCTTCTCCTTAATACAGAATCAAGCACACATTATGAAGCAACAAGGGGTCTTTAATAAGAATTTTTATAATGATGGTGTGACTGAAACAGTGCCCGGGCATACCGCTCTTACTACCGGTTATTATCAGAAAATGAATAATCATGGTAAACAGCTCCCTAAGAAATCATCAATTTTTCAACATTGGCGTAAGGCTTTTCATAAAAAGAAAAGTGATGCCTATATTCTTGCAACAAAAGGAAAACTTGCGGTACTCGGGTCATCTCTCGACCCTAAATGGCGCGGTAAATACGAACCGAAGACTTATTGTGGCGTTAAAGGGAAGGGTGTTAAAGGCGGCTATTCTAACGATAAAGCTATGATGAAAAAAGCGTTTAAGGTATTGCGAAAATATCACCCTCAGTTGAGTTTGATTACCTTGTATGGACCTGACTATTGGGGCCATAAGAAAAAATGGAAAAAATATGTGCGTGCGATTGAAGAGACTGATGAGATGGTCTTAACATTACTTGAGTATTTTCAGAACGACCCTTTTTATAAGGGTAAAACAACGGTCTTCTTAACCAACGATCATGGCCGTCATTTAAAAGGGCATAAGAATGGTTTTCATTCACATGGAGATAATTGTGAAGGCTGTAAACATTTAAGCTTTATGGCGTTCGGGCCCGACTTCAAACAAGATGTTGAGGTGTCAGTTCGTCGTAACCTTATCGATATCCCTGCTACTATTGAAGAGCTTATGGGCTTTGATGTCCCCCACGTAAAAGGTGATGTTATGAAAGAGCTCTTTCTTGATAAATACAAAAGCAACTTTAAGTAACTCAATTAATGAGCAGTAACTTATTTCTTCGTTGCTCTTTCTAAATTTCGTTTCGAAATATTAATAAGCCGTTGTAACCTTTTGAATCCTTTTTCAAAACTTCGAGGAGAGTAAACCTTTCTCTCTTTTTTGTGGAGGATATAGGCTTCGCCAACCGCTTCAGTGATTTGCTTTTTCCATGTGTCTAACATCTGAGGAGCTCGTGCAAGAGGACCATTGAGGAGCCTCAGTTGCGCTGCTTTATACTTTTTATTGTAGTAGTTCCAGCCTTTAACCACGGGATCACAACTTGCAGAACGTTGATTGTTATAGATTTTACATCGGTTAGAAATCTTACCCCATTGATCAATTTTCATACCTTCACTGGTGTCAAATGCGAGATCCATATCCCACGGTATGATATAATTGAGTTTTGTGAGTGGGTCGGCATACCAATAAAAGTTATGGGGTTCAGATATTTCATTCCCTTTGTACCACCAGTGGAAGGCGCCATCATTATTCCATATAGCACGGTCTACAGCGGCATAGGTTGCCATATAATCAGTATCAACCCATTTCTTTAGTTTTTTACCCAGAGTGCGGCGTCTTTTCGACTTACTCATATCTAAACCAAAAGAGTAGAATAGGTCTATTGCAGCAGAGTCAGCATTATTTTTAAGGGCTTTTCTAATGTCGAGTTTTGAAGCGGGTTGTTTATTCCAGAGCGTGGGCCACACCTCTTTGATAAGAGCACCATCGCCCCCTTTAAAGTTTCTTTCAACAAAACGAGAATCAACATGCTCAACATGGCAAAAGAGTCCCATATGCTTGCCATTCATGTAAATTTTGGCATGTACTGCACGGGGGGCGGGTATGCCCGACTCTCTAAAGAGCCAGTAACTCAGGCGCTCCCTCATTTGAGAAGCGTAGTTATTCATGCTATGAAATTGTAATTTTTTTATACCATAAAAGGTGCGCTCTTTAAGGTGGTCAATTTTTACCTTCATAGAGAGCTTGGAACAGGTTTTTTTACCACCCAGTGGCCAACCATTCTCTTTGGTTTTGGATACGCATCCCCAGAATGCACCTAGGGATCCTTTGTATCGTATGCCGACATTGGTGAGGGTGTCGCCCTCAAATACAAGTGCACCCGTTAAATAGCGTTCAGCCATTGGGTCATGGTTTAAAACATTGAGAGAGTCTTCAGGGAGTAAGAGTTCATAGGTGCGCAGTGCTTTTTGATCGAAAATATAATCAGAACCTCTAAATAAGCCTTTAAGCTGTAAATAGGGTGGCCTACAACTGATGAATAGTGTGGTAGCAAATAACACCGGTAGGAGAAATAGAATGGTGACTTTTCGGGCGCAGATAAAATGTAATAGTTTCAAAATTAGTCTTTTGTTATGACGGTATGATGAGAACACCCAAATACAGGGCAAAAGTGGCATCTTCCCCAAGATAATCCACTCTGTTCTCATCAACTCTCTGTAGGTCAAAATAAAGATATCAAATATAGAAGCAATCTAAAGGGTAACTCCCCAATGGGGAGCTGATATTGTTGATTATGCGCTCCGACTCTCTATTTTTAGTAAAGGATGCCAAGAGTCATTGAGACTGAAGTCGGTGGCTGTGTTTCCATTGTGTCAAATATTGAGAATGATCGAAGTTCTATGATGATTTGCTTGTCTGATAAGCGGAATACTTGTAGGCCAATTGACGCACCCGCACCAAATCCATGATACCATGAGTGTAATTCAGATTTTGAAGCACCATATCCAAAATCGAAGCCTACAAAGGGTGAAAACCCTGAATCGGAAAGGTAGTAGTTGAGGCCCAGTGAGAGTGAGCTCAAGAAGTCATGGTGTTTTATGTTGGCGCTGTTTTGAAAGAGCACTTTAATAGAGCCATGGGGCGTGACTTCCCATAGTTTTCCAATTCCAGCAGAGTACTGAATTGACTCGGAGTAGCCAGGGAGAAAGGCAGGGCCAAAAGTAAAGAGATTATATTTTTTACTCTCAATTTTAGTTTTCATCTTCTTTTTGTTTCGTGGATCGATGTTGCCTACTCTATCTTCATGAGGCTCTGGCTGCATTGGCTGTTGAATGTACTGTGGAGTATGGGTGGCACTCTGAGCAGGCGCTTGTGGTGCTTGAATTATAACAGGTGCCGCTTGAGCCGGTACCGCTTGAATGGTTGTCTGTTGCTGTGGGGGGGCTGCTTGTTGAATGATGACGTTTTGGGTAAAAGTTGCAGGCGCAGAGAAAGCAATAGATGCGAGAGTAATCAGAAGTGAAGTACGGGACATAATGACCTAAAGGGTAAAATACTGAGGTATAAGGTACAAAGTAATGTCTAAAATTCAAGGAAATGAAGGTGAGAAATAGCTTCTTATTCTTACTGAAAGTAAACAGGAGCGGCGGGGCCTCTCCTTAAAATGACTCTAAAAGAGATGTTTGCTAAAGATTGTGGCAGGGAGCTTATTGCCTGTTATGGAGTGTTTAATGGTTCTTTTGAGAACAAAATCAAACAAGAGCGGGTTATAATCAAAAATTTCATTGAGGAGCTCTCGTTCATGTTGGGTAATGTGGCCTGACTTAACCAGAGCTGAGGTCCGAATGATTATGTTGATTGCAGGGAGCGGGTAGTCGCTTCCATTGATGAGTTTGGGATGAATAGCATCGTTTTCAATAATTCTGTCAATTGAATGAAGGCGGTTTGATTGGGTAATGGCTGAAATATCTGCATAGAGGAGGCCATCATACCGAGGGTCTTTTAAGAGATCAATAGCAGAAACCAGGTATTCCCCATGAGCGCCACAGGGTTCTTCAGTGCATGAACCGAGACTTGCGACATGGGCCATAATAACCTTGACTCCTTTATTTAAGGGGGCATACAAATACTGTGGGTTGCCGTAGCGCTGTGCCTCTTCACCCTCTGTTGCTTTTTCATCGCCGGTATGAGTTATGAGAACCATGTCAAACTTTTTCATTGTTTCATAATAGGCATCCAACATTGGTTTTTTCTCTTGAGATGCAGGGTTAATATTCATTGAGTTGGGGAGCCATTTTACAAATCGTACTCCCTGTGCGCCGTATCGTTCGAGTTCTGCAATAGCGTCAAGTCGGTAGGGGTGAATTGATATGATAGGAAAGAAGAGGTCAGGGTATTGCTTAACAACTTTCATCATATAGGCGTTTGAAACATGAAAGGTAGAGTGCTTTTTTCGTATGGCGCCTGATTCAGAGTAATTATAATCGAATGCCATGAGGCCATACTTTACAGGATAGGGATGCGACGTGATGAGTGCGGTTAATCGTTCTAAGTATTGGTCATCGATTTTGCTGTTTTTAGAAACGCCTGAGGCACTTTTATACACCTGAAACATAAGGTACCCTTTGGGGTGAGTCAGTGAAAGCCACTCCTCATTTACATAGGTACCATTGGCAACTGAGTTACCTACGAGATGGGTGTGGTAGTCATAGGCGGTGTCATTAGGAATACTGCTCAATGCAGAGTCAATCAGTGCTTTTGCTTCTAGACTCAACTCTTGGGTGAGTAAAAAGGGGTCTTTTTTAGAAGCCCCACCGATAAGAGAACACGAAATAAAGAGGGGGAGTAAGAGAGTAAGAAGTATCGCTTTCATGTGAATCCTAGAAAACTCTAAAAATATAAAGTTTTTTAGCGGGAGGGAATCCAGGAGGATACAATCTTCAGTTTGTAAAAGAAATTGTCTGAGAACGGTGGGTTTGTTGAGTGTGTTGAGTGAATATTACTCGGTGGGAAGGTTTTTATCACTCCACTCGCGCCATCCCCCACTCATTGATACGGTATTGGTGTAGCCCATTTTCTGTAACGTGTTACACACAAGAACACTGCGGTATCCACCACCACAGTAGACGACTATTGTTTCATCAGTATGGGGATGGAGTGATTCAATGTCACGCTCAATCACTCCTTTGCCAATATGCTGTGCACCCGCGACATGGCCACGAGCCCATTCATCTTGTTCGCGGCAATCTATGAGTGCCATAGGTTCATTGTTGTTGATCATAGCGTGTACTGCATCTGGGGTGATTTCAGTGACTTCTTTAAGCGCTGACTTTACTATGGCAAGGAACTTTGGACTATGATTCATGGTGACTCCATTAGTGTGGTATTGAGAATATATTAAAATGCTTTTACTCTGTCTCTGATAATCACAGACTGTTATTCAGCAAAGGTAGGTGCTTAACTGTTTGAGTGCTCTTAAATGGGTTGGCAGGGCTTATGGCATTACCTTCCTCAGAAATATCAATCTTGTAGCGGAGTATGGGGCCCTAGTATTAGTAGGGGCGCGCTTGTTTAATGTAGAGGTCTCTATTGACTCCATCTATTTTAAACTCTACATCCATGGCAAAAGTTCGATAACTGAGTGATTCATTGGCGTTATAGATCTCGTAAAAATAGTCATTAATGGTACTGAGATGTTTGGCGAGCAGTAGGGTCTCAGGTTCTGAAAGAACGGGTTCGCCATCGGTGAGTGAGGAGTGAGTAACATAATCAATAACGGGTTCGGAAAAGGCATGAGGGGTATAGGTATAATAGATAAACTGCTCAGTGGTTATACTGGGCTCAGGGGCAACGACCGACTCTTCTCCGAGTTGCACATTGATGGTGAGGGCGGGGAGCCCACTATTATATAAGTTTGTGGTAATTGCCACTCCATTTGCTAATTCGTCGGGGAAGGATCGGTGCACTAAGAGGCCCATTCGGACTGATCGATGATCAATACCAAAGTATTCTCGTTCTTCATAGGCCCTTAAATTCCAGTTGCTGGCCCACACTTTTTTAATGGCACTATCGATTGGTTTTTCAGGATCATCGAGGTCTCCTGTTTTGGAGGTGTAGAGTCCGGCCCCATTAAATCCGGGGAGGTCTTCGGCATTGGTAGAAGATCTAAAGCGCATTCGACGGTGGGTGCCAAAAGATTCAATTTTATCGGAAACAAGTTGGAGAAAGCTTGAGTCTATGGGGGCTTCTCGAATCATATCACGGAGTTCTTTAAGGACAGCCTCTCGAACAACTATTGACTCTTTGAAGTCATCTCTATTAAGTATTTCAGTAATGGTACGGTCGAGATCATTTTGGGTAAGGTGCTGCTGATAATAATGAAAGGGAATAGCAAAGGAGGCTTCTGGAGTGGGGATTACCCCCACATCACGGGTATACAGTCGAGTGAGCTCAGAAAAGTTTGCCGCTTTGGCACCGACTATTGGAGTGCTATAGTGATCGAGATCTTCCATATCAAAGAGCCCATCGGCACTGTCATTGGATTCGATGATAATCTCAGTCGATGGTTTTTGATCATTCCAAAAACGTTCAGCATCTAAGAGTGATGCTTTGTGAATAATAAAACTATCGGATCGTACTTCAAAGTATACCAGTTCATCGATGAGTGATTGAAGGCTTGTGTCACTCCAGGCATTTTTAAAAGCCATATTGGGAGTGTTACGGTTTTGACTGAGTACGTTAATATGACTGAGTGGGGTTTGGAATTCAGTCGTGATAATACCTGAGACTACTGAGATGTCATTGGGCACACCATTGGTCAAAATGATGTCATGAGTATTATGGTAAGTATCCTCTGCAGAATCAACGTCCATCTTACGGAGATACCCATAGGTAGGAGCGAGATGGAGGGGTTGGTAGATTTGGCCTTTATAAATAGAATCCCGGTTCATTAGGGGGATCTCTTGAGCAAGAAGGTCATTGTGCCTTTGTAGATAGTTTGATACGGGCATAAAGAAAAATGATTCTGAGAAATAGCTACTGTCAGCTATTGTGGTATAGAATGCAATAATGCCTTCTGCTGAAATTTCGTCTCTCGATGAAACCTCTAAGGTATAGATATCAAGGTCGGTATAGTGATTGACGACGCCTAAATACCACAGGCGGTCATCTGAATCTGAGTACTGAGTGTCGTTGAATTCAGCATGTCCTTCAGTGTATCCCAGTACTTCTGAACAAAAGTAGTAATGGAGGCGGTATGCATCAGTGTCGACAAAATAGATGCGCTCTTCGGCGATGTCATAGAGCACCTTTACTGATTGTACCCCACCAAATAATTTGGTAAGAGGGAGCCCTTGGAGTTGCATAAAGTCATCTGCACATCCGAGTTGAGTGAGATATGATTTGTTGGATGCGGAAGGTATACTACAGGTGAATGACTCGGACGAGTAATCGGACGATTCATTTGAAGACTCAGAAGATGACACCGATGAAGAATTGTAGGATGAACTTCTTGAATCGTCACTACTTTCTGGAGTGATGGCCGAACTACTCACCGGTGAGGGTGACGAAGGGGAATCAAAAATACAGCCTGCCATGAGCAGTACGATAGATCCAAGTATAAGAGAACGAGCTAAGATAGGGTAGCCTGTTTAGGGGTCGTATACTAAAAATAGCCTAATAGATTGAGTTTTTCTCCCTAAGATACGGGATAGGGCAAAATCTCGCTCTCATTTTGAGAGCGAGTGCGCCTTAATGGCTTTTTGGGCCCTTATTGGGTTTAACGGCGTAAATCGTGGTATTGATTGGTAAATAATAAAGGCGACTGTAATTAAACAGTCGCCTTTATTCCCCCCCATACTGTGCTGTGTGTGCAGCGCAATTACTCTTTTGGATTAAATCGTACGTTGTCTATCATAAACTGCCCTGCTCCATTGTAGAGAGCGATAGATACAGATTTGATTGCATCTTTTTCGGCAGTGATATAGGTTCCGTTTCTGTCAGTTGAACTGAGTTGAGAATACCCAGGCTGTAGATCGATGGTTACTGTTTGCCACATATCTCCGAGCTCAAAATCCTTTTCAGGTTCAAGTTCAACAGAGTAACGGCTCCAGTTCATTTCAGGTGTTGCTTTTGAATCTTCTATGGAGACAACAAAGCGTACATTTTCTAAACCCCATGTCGTTTCGGTTGTGTCATGGAAGTTGAGTTCGAATGAAAGGGTGGCCATTTCTTTAATGTCTACATACGGTGCAGGAAAGGTAAAGTAAATACCACCACCACCAGCGCCAAGGTCCCAAAGCATATCATCTGCCGCGCCTTCTTGATCAGAAGGTTGCTCAGAGCCGCCACCATTCCAGAATGCTGTTTCGCTAATGAGTTGAAGTGCATCAGCATCATCAGTATAGATACCCATTGGATTAACGGTGCCGCCTTCGATAGCTACGTTAAACGTATAGCGTCTAAAGTTTTTTTGTCCGTCAGTAATTTCAATTTCAAAAGCATCTTGTGAAGCGTCAATTTTGTTTTTGTAGGTAAAAGATAACGTGCCATTACTTTCGCTAATAGATACTGAACCAAATGAAGGCTTAGTAATAGACGTCCATGTAGGCGCGTCATTTTCTGAGTCGATGTAGTCGAGCTCAATAGTTGTTGAACCGAGTGGTTTAGCAACCGTAATGTCTCGTGTGCCTTTTAAGATCGGTGAATTATTCTCTTCGTAACCGGTAAACCGAAGGTTGTCCATAAAGAGTGGGCTATCTTCTTCGAGACTGTTTGCAAGAAAATAAATTTTAGTGAACTCCCACTGCATTTCACTCCCAAATTCAGTGACAGGAATCGTAACACTGTGCCATGCATTATCGCTATAGCCACTTAATACATATGAACCAGAGAATATTTCGCCATCAAGATTTTCAGACTCAACACGAATCTCAAAGTCTTGACTTGTTTTAATATCAAATTTCATATCAGAAACGGTACTGAGGTTACTGGTTGTCCAACCCTGGTTGTGAATCATGAAGAAACTGTTTGCAGCTGTACTGTCTTCGAGGAGTACACGTTGTACATTAAAGGCCCAACCATTGTTCCCTTCGGTTAGTTCTTCACAATCAAGTGAATCAGGTGTTGCCCAGCGGCCGAGTGCGCGGTTCTTTTTGTCGGTAAAGGTAGGGTTTCTATTTTGAAGCCCATTGTCATTCAGGGTAATGTTTGCCATTTTACTGTTATCAGGGAGGTCGCCATCAACAAAGATAGCATAGACTGGACCGTTGTCTGGTGAAGGGGTATAGGGATATGATCCTGTATGAGTGGGGCACTGTACTTGTTCAAAAACATTACTTGAGGTCTCACCGGGACGAATATATTTTTTCGAGCTACTGCTCCTTACTGGGTCAACAGAACCTTGACTCGATTCGTCATCACCTGGTTCTTCGTCAGAAGAGTCTGGTTCGTCGCTACTCTCATCATCTTTAGGAACGCTCTCAGAAGAGAGGGTTGATCTATCGGTGTCATCTTCAGATGATTCGATATCACGGTTATCAGCAAAACTTGAATTGAAAGAAGTAGTGTCATCAGAGCTTGTCTCATCGGTACTACTTTCATTAGATGAAAGGTCACTTGTTTCTTCTACGTTGGTTGGCTCTTTTCCACATCCAATAAATAAGGATAGAGCAGATACTAATATAAGTAGAGTAATAGAATGTTTCATTGCGCCCCCGCAGTGTGATTTTATGTTAGGTATAACTTAGATAATCATGATTCAGGAAGAATTTTATGGGTCGATTCTTTGGTGCCAAAGAGGGAGATCTGTTCAAAAAGTGTTGTTGCAACCCTAACCATGCCCCTTAGAGGGTGTGTTTTTCAATTTTCGGGTCAGATTAATGGATTAGAGTGGTTAAAGTGCTTAAAATGGCCTAAATAAGGGTTTATTAGTTGTAATACACTGGCTCTGAGTATAGTTTAGTGGGGGTGACGTACCATTAAGCGCAAAATAAGTCGTATTGGTACAGAGTTGCTGGGGACAATCGAGGGGATGTATGCAACAATTTAGATCTATTATTATAGTGGCTGCTCTTATGCAATCACTGTTCATGCTTGTGGGGTGTTCAGAGAATACTCCGTTATTAACTATTGAAGAGGCCGGCCCGCCGAGTAGTCAGGTTCTGTTGCAGTCATCGTCTCAAAAGTCGGGAACCGTATTAGATAGCACTCAACGAGATAGTATCCAACATAATGATTCACTGGGAAATGCTTTGAGTTCAAGCCAATCAATGGGTACCTCGAGTTCATCTGAAATGCTGATACACGTGCCTGTAGAAATTGAGTTTATTGGTACTGAAGGTATTGTTGCCATTGATCTGACACAAAAGCGTGTTCTTTATTCGGAGCCTACTGAGGGGTATGATATTCCTTTAGCGTCTGATGGAAATATTCAGACCTATTGGTCGTCGGATAATTATAAAACTGATCCGTGGTATCAGGTTGATCTTGAAGGGTTCTACCGTATCACGAGTATTGCAGTAACGGCTCGACAAGATGAACCACGGCCACTGTATAGAGATAACCTTGCAGTGTGGGTTTCGAATGATCCCACCTTTTTTACTTATATAGAAATCGGAAGAGTTGAAGGAAATGCCGATGTCGTGTATCCAGAGTTTGGTGTCTGGACATTGTCGGTAACGGCTCAAGAGAGTTATCGGTATGTGCGCATACAACGCATTAATGATGCAGGGCACTTTAATGTTGCAGAGCTATCGGTTACCGGTGAACAAACGGGAGCGCTGTTGATGGTAAAAGCAGGAGCGCATCAAAAAGTCAGAGATACCAATAATAGTGGTTCTGAAAAAATATCGATACACGCTTCTATGACAAATGGACGCTACCAAATCGAAGAAATAGAGTGGACACTTGACGGAAACAGTATTGGGTCTGATAGCTTGTTGAGTTATATGGCGCCGGTAGGAGTGCATACTTTTATTGTTAGCGTAACGGACGCCGCTGGTGATCAGGTAAGGGACTCGGTTGTTGTAGAGGTGACCAAAGGATTTGAGTTTGATCCCAATGCTGCATTTGTAGAGATCTCCAACTGGGATATGGCAAAGCGTATGGGTCGTGGTATAAATATGGGCAATACCCTTGAGGCTCGGAATGGCGAAGGTAGTTGGGCACCTGCAGCTGAGGAATATTATTTTGATGATTATAAAGAGGCGGGCTTTACCAATGTACGCATTCCTATTCATTGGGGGACGCGTATCAATGATGAAGGCATTGTCGACTCTGACTTTATGAATCGGATTGAAGAGATTGTTGACTGGTCTCTTTCGCGAGGATTGGTGACGATAATTAATACCCATCACGAAGAGTGGATCATAGAAGACTATACAGGGAATAAGGGGAAGCTCCTTAAAATCTGGGAACAGATTGGTGAGCGCTTTCAGGGTAAGAGCGAGAACCTAGTCTTTGAAGTATTTAATGAACCTCGTGACCCTATGGGCCCAGGTGATGTGACGGATTTGAATCATGCAGTGGTAGCGGAAATTCGTAAAACTAATCCAAAACGAATTTGTATTATCACCGGTGATAATTGGGGCTATTTTAATGACCTTAAAACGGTTACCTGGCCTGATGATCCGTACATTATTGCATCACTGCACTACTATCATCCAAGTTCATTTACTCACGAGAAAGACCGTACCTGGGATGATACAGGAACTATGTGGCAAAACCTTGATGGTATTTTGGAGTGGCTGCACGAAGAACGAGGAGTCCCCGGTTTTGTCGGTGAATTTGGCGTAAACCATGGTCAGTACGATAAAGAGTGGGAATCGGTATTTCGTTTTTATAACACAACTACCGATGCCTTTAGTAAATGGGAAACACCCTATTCAGTATGGGATGATCATGGGTGGTATAAAATATACGATCGTAGAAACCGGACGTTTAATGATATAGTAGGGGCCCTACAGTGGGAGCATTAAGTAATTATTAATCATCATAGCCCCTATTTTTAGTATTTTAGGGTTATGAATAGACTCTCATTATCTCAAAAAGTATTTATCGCTCTCATGGTCGTGTTTCTTATTCCGACTATTACTATTACCTTACAATCCCTTCACTGTGCATCAGAAGCTGTAGAAGACTTGCAGAAAGATGCCTTGCAGGCTCAGTTGAATATGATTGAGCGAGAGATTGATAACTGGGTATTTGAGCGTGTGACTGATTTACAATTGTGGCAGGAACATCAAAATTTATTAAAAATGCTGCCTGAGAATCACCAATCACACAGTCATTGGAAGCAAGATTCGAGTTACCAAAGTCTGTTTCTCTATGACAGCCAAGGGCTTTTGGTTCAGCGATTTGGTGAGTATCATACTGATAAGAAATCCTTGAAGCCTCACGAAATACAGCTGATTCAGAAAAAAGGATATGCGGTGATGGACTCGCTCCATACCCATGAGAAGGGGAGTTATAGTATTCATCTTGGGGTACGGGTTACTGAAGGGTCAACGGTGACGGGCTATACTATGGCAGTGCTTAATATTTCAAAAACATTTCTTAATATCATTAATCAGGATGCTCAATCGAGTCCGTATAAAATATCAATTATTGGTGTGCTCAATCGATTCATTGTCGGTGATGAACAGTTGATTACTCAAAGTGACGTATCAACACTTCATGGCCAAGAGAATACTCTTATTCATTTTGAAAATGATAGGGGGGAGGAGCGTATTGGGGTTGCCCGTGATCTACCTGATGTCCATATGCGATTAGTAGTGAGTGCAGATAAAATAAGAACTTTTAGCTGGATTACTACGCTCCAACAGCGAGTGAGTATTACCATTGTCATAACCTTTATATTTGTCATACTTTTTGGCATTCTGATTGGTAAGGTTATTAGCAAGCCCTTTAAACGAATATTACGGTATGCCAACAAAGTGATCACCGGAGAACAGAGTGATATACTTGAAGAGACCCATGATAGAGAAGGGGACGTTGTTGTGCGTGCAATGAATGAGATGATGCAGTCTCTGGATAAAGCCAATATAGAAATACGGCAACAGGCCACCTTGGTCGAGGTTGGAGAGATTACATCGAGTGTGGTTCATGAGTTTAGGAATCCCCTCTCGTCGGTGAAAATGAACTTGCAATCTCTGGTGCAATTCTGTAAGGACTCTAAGCCTTATAACTCGTTAAGTACGATTGCCCTAGAGCAGACCTTGAAGCTGGAAAATATGCTGACAGAGCTTCTCTCCTATGGTAAGCCTATTGTATTAGATAAAAAGTGCATATCCTTGGACAGGGTCAAAGAGGGTATTGAGTTGGCTATTACCCCCATACAGCGTGCATACCAGTGTTCAGTTACCTTTAATAATGTATCCGGTGCTGGGTGTGTCTTTATAGATTTTGATAAATTTTTGGGAGTGTTTGTTAATATCGTTGAAAATGCGGCGACCTGTACTGAGCACTGTGATATATTGATAGAATATTTTATAGAAGATGAGTGTGATGTGTGGGTGTTGAGTGATAGTGGGCCGGGTATACCGAGAAACTTGCTCCAGACATTGTTTAAGCCATTTGTAACCTCTCGTGATACAGGCACGGGATTAGGGTTGGCTATTACCCGGAAAATTGTACACTTACATGAAGGTTCTATTGTAGTAGAGAATGGCATTCAGGATACTCATGACTCGAATGGCGCAGTATTTACAATACGCATTCCCAGAGATGAAAAGGCATGTAATTAATGAATATTATAATAGTTGACGATGATAAGGCATTGGCCCAATCCCTTCAGATACAACTGGACTCACAGGGGCACACAGTTGCAATTGAGCATAATCCTGAAAAGGCCTTGGAGTTAGTAAAGCCGGGCTCCTATGATTTGATGCTCTTAGATTTGACCATGCCCGAAATGAGTGGTATCGAAGTACTTAATACTCTGAAGGATATGAATCTTTCTATGAGTGTTATTGTTATTAGTGGCCGCCAGGATATGGAGTCGACTATTAAAGCGATTCAGCTGGGGGCCTTTGATTACTTACGAAAGCCTCTTGATATGGATGCGGTAACCCTAGGGGTCGAAAAAGTAAAATCACAACGCCTCTCTCAATTACCCGTTATAGAGCTCGTTAATGAAGAGCAGATATCAACAAAAGAAATTGTAGGGAATGACCCTCGGATTATTGATATCCTGAAAAATATTGGATTACTTTCGCGCAATAAGGTGAGTGTTCTTATTACGGGTGAGAGTGGAACGGGTAAAGAACTTGTTGCTAAGGCACTCCATTCGAGTACTACTCCAAGTGAGCCTTTTATCGCAGTGAACTGCTCTGCTATAGTGGATACGCTTCTAGAGAGTGAACTCTTTGGTCATGTGAAGGGTGCATTTACGGGGGCGAATGAAGATAAGAAAGGGAAGCTTGAGTTGGCGGGTTCGGGTACGCTCTTCTTTGATGAAATTGGAGAAATGAGTATTACCCTACAGGCGAAATTATTGCGAGTACTCCAAGAACAGGAGTTTGAACCAGTAGGCTCGGCCGAGACCAGACCTTTTAAAGCGCGTGCCCTTTTTGCAACCCATAGAGATTTATATAGCCTCATCAAAAGTGGTGGCTTTAGAGAGGATCTGTACTATAGAATTGCAGTAGCGACTCTTCAAGTGCCTTCACTGAGAGAACGAGAAAATGATATTGCCCAACTGGCTCATCATCTTCTTAAAAAAATAATAGTAAAGTACGATTTCTCTCCTGTCCAGTTATCCGAAGAAGCGGTGATTTTTTTAAAGGATCAACCCTGGATGGGTAATATTCGGGAACTCGAAAATACCTTGCTTCGCTCCATTTCATTAACTTCAAAAACACACCTTGGCCCTGAAGATATTAAAATTGGTGATATGCATGAACAGGCTCCTTCTGGTGTCACTGTAGACTCTGACTTTAACTATGAAATGTCTCTTGCTGAGCTTGAGTCCTGGTATATTAACAGTGTCTTAAAAAATATGGCTTGGAATATCACTCATACAGCCAATGCCCTCGGTATCTCTCCAACGACCCTTCGGAAAAAAATCAAAGATTATGCAATAGAGCGTATACCCGGAAGCTGATCACTGGTGATCAGTAAATGATGACTACTCACCAGTTAATGGTGACTCGTTAGTTCTTCATGGCTCTATATGGCGTGTATTCACCATTTTCTTTTTGGCATTAACTTTGCTTTTATCTATAAGTACCGAAACTAATGGAGGAACCATACAATGAGAATCAATACAATTATCAAAAGCGTGATCACAATAGCTGTGTTGGGTGCTACAATGGCAGTAGCATCAACTACAGAATTAGTAGATCAAACGAGGTGCCCCGTAATGGGTGGTGTTATCAATGAATCAATCTATTCAGAATACAAGGATCAGAGAGTATATCACTGCTGTGGCATGTGTAAAACAGACTTTGCAAAAGACCCAGAAAAGTATCTTTTAATATTGAATGAGTCTGGACAGAAAGCGTTTGACCTTGCAGCTGATAGGGAGGATAATGATGAGTAAGGATATACCTATGGCGAGTACTCAATCACTACTCGCTATTGTAATTAAAAAAATAAACCACATAAAAGAGGAGTTTGAATGTCACATATAAAATCAATAGCACTGGTATCAATAGTCGTTTTTGGAATAGGAATGGCCCATGCAGGAGAGGGACATTCGCATCACCAACATCAGGCTAAAAAACAGATGAATACAGAGGTACACGATCACAGCACTCATGAACATAGTCAAGATTTATTAAAAAGCATGGATGTGTTTCTTGATGAGTATATGAAAATTTCAGAGTTTTTGGCTGCAGATAATTTTTCTAAAGCACAACAGCAGGCGGTCTCTTTAGATAAGGCGATTCATGCGTTGAAGCATAAGGCAGGGTCACCCTTTAGAAAACAGTTAAAACAAGCGCTGCATACAATCTCTAGTGCAAAAAATATAACTACTGCTCGTAAAGGGTATTTTGAACTTTCAAAAATTGTTATTCCCCATGTTAAAATGATGGGTGGTCTATCAAAAGGGAACCTCTACTATTGTCCGATGGCATTGAATGGTAAAGGTGCACAGTGGATGCAGAAAGGAACCAAGACACGGAACCCTTACTATGGTTCGCAAATGCTTGGGTGTGGCTCTCCGGTTAAATAGTGGCGAGGGGTTGATGGTGCAGCCCTTATTTTAGGGAGCGATCTCCTTGGTAACCTTGAATAATGTTTGAGCTTCGCTCTGAGTGAGTACTATGTGAAAGTCATCTTCAATGATGGCTTTCAATTGAGGAGCGCTCTGAATGTGAATCGCTTCGGTGTGCTCTTTCCCAATTTTGTGATACTGATCATTTCTTAACGAGAGGGTGACATCCGGGAGGATACGAGCTATCACGAGATTGTTTACAAAAATAGCGTTCGGGTGCGTGCATGAATAGAAGTTACCCATTGCGCAGTCTGCTTCAGTATACCGGTACAGATCAAAGGTGTAGAGTACAAAGGGTCCGCTCTCCTTGAGTAACTCAAGTTGGAAATCATTGTTCGCATTAACCGTAATTCTATAGGTTTTATTTTCTTGGTGAGAAACAAATCCATGTTCAATTTTGATAGGTTCTTGTATACAGTTGGGCCCAAAGCCCACATCGACTATGTACTGCTCACTCTCAAAGGTGAGTAGTGTGATGCGGTGCGTTCTCGGTGGATCGATACTTTGATTATTCACTACCTTAGCGATGAGACATCGTACATCAAAGCCAAGAGAGTCTAATACATCATGAAAGAGTTTGTTATGTTCAAAACAGTATCCCCCTAAATTCTTCTGGACAATTTTTTCGACAATGCCTTCGATCTGAATTGAAAGAGGCCAGTCGAGTAACACGGCTACGTTATTAAAGCAAAAGTGGGAGAGATGCTTTTTTTGTAATTCAGCAACCAAGCCCAGAGAGGGTTCTTGCTGTGTAACATCAAGGGAATTAAGGTAGGTGTTTAAGCTTTTCATATGAATAAATGTAGTATATCAATACCGCCAAAGCAATCCAACCTCAGCAAAGATGTCAACGGTATTTTTAAAATCTTTTTCTAATAAGAGTGTGCTTAATGCACTACTGAGATAAAAGGTAGAGAACGAATTGGTATTGACTCCAACCTTAATGTTGAGTGCGGTCATAACGGTGTTCTTGGGAATTATGTTGTAGATGTGTTTGACCGGACGCATATGAGATCTTTGAGGCTTAGAGTTGCTTCCCCAAGCCAAAGGAGCTAGGGGCTTTACAGAAATGTTTTTACACTACCATTTAACAGGGTATGAAGGTCTTTCAAAAGCATTACCGTTCCCCCATTTCATATAAAATATACCTACTTTATCAACAGTTTTACTTTTGCCTATTGATCCAGCCCATTGTCCTGAAAATTTCCACCCGTCCCAATGGCTCGTTCCAGTATGTTGAGTGCGATACTGCATAAAACCTGGTTTAAAATATGGACTCCCAGTAGACCAAAATCTAACCGCTTCAAGTCTTCTTGACTGGCCTGTTGTTCCAATTATTGAATTAGATACTTCCGTATCACCAATATTTTGAACATGCCCTTGTCCCCTTATAGAAGAGTTATTCCATTGGACTGCTTCAAGGCGCTTCTCGCTCCATCCCAAGCTACCTCTATCAATCCAAGTACTTCTATCTTCAGAGTGGCTCCATCCGTGGGATTGCGAATGTATTCTATAACTAAACCCAAGTTCATTTGTAGGTACTGCAGCTATAGACTGCTTCAGTAGTAGGGGAGCTGTTTCACCCATAGCAAAAATGCTTGCACTCTGCAACAATTCAGATATTATTGGGCTCTCTTTTGCTTCTTCTCTCAATTTGCCAGTTTTTGGATTATAAGTAAGTAAAAATGCTTGTGCAGAATCAATTTTACCCTCTTTTTCAAATCTTGTAACTATGGCACTTATTAATGAAGTATCGAGTTCATTATATATACTGTTTTCATTATTGCCGTCAAATAGAAATAGATATTCTAACTCAGTTGATTCGCTTTGTTCACTGACGACTGAATGGGGGGTTGTTGGGTTGTTTTCAGAACAACTTACAACAATAAATATTGTGAAAAAAAATAGTGTTCTAATATATAAGTTTATTTGCATGATGGTTGCCTTTATTTGTTAAATGAATATCTGAAATAATACATTTTTAATTATACCTACCTATACTCATAGTAATTCAATAAGTGTATACTGGTCACAGCGTGTGAACAATATTAATATGAACTTCATCCGTTAATAGACAATAAAAATATCCATTTTATAAATGGAAGAATTCCATGTGCCGATACTATAAAGCCATCGGGAAGTTTTGGAGAAGATTCACTTTATTTTACTCGCAAACACTTTCCTCTTATAACGGCGAAGCCATCTATGCTCTGGGTGTCTCTATTGTGAATGTTACACGCATCGATATTTAGGGAATAAGAGCCTTGATGACTTTGAATAGTGTTTGAGTTTCGTTCTGAGTGATATTTGAAAGTATATCAATACCGCCAAAGCAATCCAACCTCAACAAAGATATCCATCGTATTTTTAAAATCTCTCTCCAAGAGGAGTGTGCTTAATGCACCACTCAGATAAAAGGTAGAGAACGAATTAGCATTGACTCCAACCTTCATGTTGAGTGCGGTCATGATGGTGTTTTTGGAACTCCAGATAGGTTCAGAAGTGTGTTTGTTTATTGTTTGGGTAATACTATTGTTCAAGTAGAGGTAGCGCAGTTGGATGCCACCTCGTACAAAGATAAAGGGCGTTTCATAATGGATTTCGCTTAGGAGCCCAGCACTTATCATTTCGCTTGTATAGGCAACGTGGTTGGGGTGATGGTTTTCATTCTGCTTTTCACACTCTTGTTCTGCTTGGTACGAAGGTTCGTCATCGCAATCATAGTAGTTTAAAAAATTGACGGTATAGAAATAGGTGGAATCATCACCACTACTCTCTAAACTTGATTGCTGAAGATCAAGTGATGTGACATAATAGAGGTTACGGGTGAGTGGTATGTTGTGCTCCATACCAAATTGGTGATGCATACCCATGAGAGCGGTACTTTGCAAAAGGGGGTTTATGCTATAGAAGATCTGAATACGTGGAGTGACTTTAACAGCAAGTGCCCCTCTTAAAGTGACGCTCGATTTAACCTCAAGTTTTTGATCAAGAAGCGTTTCATCGTGACTGATAAAAACTGCGCTCCCTTTGCCGGCGGTTACTCCTCCAGAAAGGACCGTTGAGTCATTAATAAAGCCCGTGGGGTTGGACATATGTACTTTTTGTCGAATAGGTTTTGCTTTGACGGCTATACCGCAATTGACAAAAGCCATGAGGGTAATGAGGAGGATATATATTTGAGGTTTTAAGCTCATACTATCGTGTCTCTGAATGAGTGTGTCCGTAGGTTAGACGATTATTGGGTCGGTAGTGTAACCGGTACCCAATAAATGATACTTTAATGGAGTATAATGCTCATAATTCATGGATGTGGGCATTACATCTCAATTGGTAACAGTCTCATTTTAGGTGCTTCATTGAGAAGTCCAGCTCTAACCATTTCACTCGTTACTCTACAGAGAGCCTTAAAAAACCGTTGCAGTCACCGTAGCCGAAAAGGATGGTGGCAGTATTCTATACATGCTTGTGGTCTGAAAATAATTCCTTTTATTGTAATCCTCATCTACAAATCCCAACAAATTGTGTCCGGTAATTCTAAACGTGTAGTTATCCCAAAGAACATATTGGGCTCCGAGATTAAAATAGATGCTCTCTTCAAATGCTCTTGTTTCGCCAGGGTCATACTGTGGACCAAATACATTGGGAGGTTCATTTTCAGCCATGTTATAGTCTGCATTGTCTTGACCTCCCGGAAGCCACCAATAGGCCCTGAGTGAAGATGTGATAGAGAGTTCTTTGTTTACCATATAGGTAAAAGATAGTTTACTCGAGTGCGTACTCCAGTTTGCTAAATCATGGCCATATCCATACGCTTTGGAGGTGAAATTATTATTGCCTGCACTGTGTTTACTATCGTAATCAATTAATGTTGTGTAATTATGAGAGAGAGAGAGTCGTCCCAACTTCCCCTGGTATTCCCATTCAGCATCAACACCCAAAAGCTTCATATCACCAACAACTTTTGAATAATTATCTTCCCAACTCCAGGCTACGATACTTAAATCATTGTAATACACTGACCCAAGAAGCCTATTTGATTCAGTAAGCTGTTTTTCGTATCGCACTTCATAGCTTTTCAATACTTCCATCTGTTTATTATTTTCATCTTTTTCATCTGCAATATATATATCAACATCATCTGGTTTTCGTACCGATCGTAGGACCATAACTTTTATGATATCGGACTGAGTGGGTGAGAAAATAAGAGAAGCTCGGGGGGATGCCATTATATCAGTATAGGTGTGTTTATCGAGTCGTCCTCCAATAAGAGTAATAAGTGATTCATTTATTTTCCATTGGTGTTCACCAAACAGAGCAAAGTGTGATGTTTCCCACTCACTGTTTTTGTCAACCTGATCATCAACTTTAGATGAATCTGTTCTGCTATAGGGGCTTTTTCTCCCAAACAAATCATAGATACCTTCAAGCCCAACCACAGCAGTATGTGATGCATTGGGGGTGTACGTTAATTTGGTGGAACCGTAGTGTTCATATTCACCAAAATTGATACCATCTTTTATCCATTGATTGTGGGTTAGTTGACTACCCAATGTAGCATCGAGGGTAAGGGCGTTATTAATTTTTTGAGTGACCGAACCATTCAGAGTAAATTGTTGATATAAAAGACCCCAACCCTGTAAGTTTTTAGTTGAGTCGGACCACTTAAAAAAGGCCGCATCTTTTAATTTTGAACTTGCCCCAAGAGTATACCGTCCCCACAGTTTAAAATTATCTGACTCCAATTGAATATGCGCTTTGTGTCGATATTTTTTAAAATAACTTTCGTTCCATGGGGTGACTTCAAAGGGGACTGCTTCACCTGCGGTAACTGATTGACTATCCTTGGTAGTAAAACTATGACTAAACTTAATGGGGGCATCATCACTCTGTGCGCCATCATACGAATCTATACCATAATAGGTATACAATGAGAGGTCATTGTTAAAAGTGGTACCATAGTGGAGTTGTAGATTAATATACTCTTCAACGAGACCCGTTGAAGCCGATACTTCAAGGCCTTCGTGAGTTTTACCCGATTTAGTTTGAATACTTACTATTCCCGCAATAGCTCCGGGGCCATATACTGCAGAACCGGGATTTCGAATGACGGTAATGGTATGTATGTCACCCAGCATCGAAAAATAGCGTTCAGAACTTGCACCGCCTTCTCTCGTTTTTATGGTCATGGGTTTACCATTAACCACCATAAGTAACTTATTATTTCGGTCACTTATTATCCCTCTCAGTCCAATCATTGTGCCGTTCGACTTTTCCATAAGCTGAAGCCCCGGAACATAAATATCAAGGAGTTCATCTAAACTGCGTGCACCTGATCGTGCAATTTGATCAGAAGTTATGAGAGTAACTGCGGAGGGTGTTTCGCCATGGGTAAATGAGGTAAGGGTAGCTCCAAAAACTTTTTGATTCATTAACTCTACAAGAGAGAGGGAGAATAATTTATTTATGCTTGATTGATCAGTAAGTTCTGCGTATGATTTAGGACGATCGTTTCCCCATGATAAAACTATCATAATGGAAATCAAAAACACTGTTACTTTTTTCATGTCATTACCGCCTGCAACTACACTACTATAATAGCGTTAATTCCATTGTAATGCACGCGGCTTTCCCATTATATTGATCTTTTTGAGTTTAATTCATGGGTAGGGCTCTTTTGAATGGTTCAATGGTAGTACGGCTCTAGCCGCTTAATTTACTGTGACTCCTCAGAAAATGTGCAGTCATGAGATAGAGTATCACTCTCCCGGCACAATCATATACCTCGGAGAAT
>JAOPTX010000010.1:0-126107 GCA_051532055.1 Fibrobacterales bacterium
CGGTGTGGGCGTTTGAGATTTGAAGGAACCTGACTCTAGTACGAGAGGACCGAGTTGGACATTCCTCTGGTGTATCAGTTGTTTTGCCAGAAGCATTGCTGAGTAGCCATGAATCGCAGAGATAAACCCTGAAAGCATCTAAGGGTGAAGCTCCTCCTGAGATTAGATCTCATTGGACATTAGATGTCCCTAAAGACCCGTTCGAGACTAGGACGTTGATAGGTCATAGATGTAAGTGTAGTAATACATTGAGTCGAGTGATACTAATTAGTCGTGAAGCTTAATTTTCTTTATTAAATACGGGCTCTTTTTTCACTTGTTACATAACGATTTATGTGTCAAGCATTTATAATACTACTGGAATTTTAAAAAAAAGTCTGCAGAAAAAAGTCTCTTCTAGATTGGAAGATGACTCTGCAGAACTTCGAATCATACTTTACATAGAAAAGATTTTAAGCAAGACAATTAAACATAGTTTGGTTATCTTTACTCAAAATCTTTGAAATTGAATTTGATGGAGTCGATGGTCTGAGGGAAACACCTGTTCCCATTTCGAACACAGCAGTTAAGACTCATGACGCCGATGGTACTTGGATGATATGTCCCGGAAGAGTAGGTGACTCCATTTTTTAACTTTAGAAGCCCGTAGCTATTGCTACGGGCTTTTTTTGTGTCCTCTCATAAACTGCTTAATACACGATGGTCTTAAGGCTAGCCAACCTTAAACTGAACCCTAAAAAATGTTTTTATGTCATTAAGGCTAAACGCTAAAAATCTTTAGATATCTGAATCGAAAATCATCGTTGGTCAACGACGTACAAGTCTGTTTGTAGATCATCACCCATTTACTGCCAGCGTAATGAATACGCAGCTATCGTGAATGATGATTGACTTTACCTTGTTATTATTTTTACTAAACTATAAGGGTATTACTTGGAAACCTAATAGGTATAGTCGATGTATATTTTCGAGGTCAAGTCACCAACTGATAGTAAATCACTGATACTATTAAAACAAGGGCCTAAATTATTATTAGATAACGTATGAATAGTTCACAATAACTTGGAGGGCCATAATTGTACAGGTTCTTTAAATGACTTCTAAAGTCATGATGAATGTTCAAATTATTTTTAATTTCAATACTAAAGATTTTATTGTTTTTCAGATGAGTTAAAATAATTAATATTGGAAAGCAAACAATGTTTGTAATATTCATAAATATTACAATATATTTAATCATAGATCTTTTTTGCTAATTATATTTCTCTATGAAATCAAATAAAGAGGTTATAATGGGTAAGCTAATATGGTTACTAATTCTCCTGATCACCATGTCTTGCAATACACTATCAGAAGAAAAGGATTCTACTAATTCCAATGTTGATACAGAGGTGTCTTACCATGTGGATATCGTATTAGGAACTCTACAAACAGATTCTGTTTTTGTTGAAATTTTTATAGATGGAATAATAGTTAATGATAGTGATGTAGCAGTTAACTTTTCAATAGACTTAACTACGGTCACTGTACAGTCAAAATTGGGAGAGCAAATAACAATTAATTATATTTGTTATAACAAAGGAATATTAATTGCTCGAAATAGTGAAACTACAATTGTTAGCCAAACTGATAAGCTCATAACGGTACCAGATACTAAGGCATCGACTTTTTATGCTGGTAATGATACAACTTTGTTTGTCGGTGAAGATTATCAAGCAGATATACAATGGAATGACGATTCACCCTCTGTAACTATTTTAACCCAATTTGACCCTGACATTGGTTTTCAGGCATACCATTCCTACCGGTATCTTTCTGTAGGTAATTATACTGTTATTGCTCAAGCTAATGATGGCCAGCATACTCTTTTAGATACGCTAAATATCACTGTAATTAAACATGATTATGAAAAATATTCTAGTGTTAACAATGAATTCGTATTTAGTAGCTCATCAAATATAGAAATATCTTCTTCCTTGGCTGTACTACCGCATGAACCTTCTTCCTCAATAATATTGTTAATTTCTAGCTCTTCTAAACTAGGAGACAAAATAAGAAGTAGTTCAAGTGTTGTTTTAATATTATCGAGTTCAACGACTTTATCATCGAGCACGAAAGTTTTATCATCAAGTTCGTACATAGTTGATTACTCAAGTAATTTATCGAGCTCAATATATGAATCAAGTTCGGTGGGATTAAATGATCCCCAAATTGTTATGCTAGCTCCTTCTAATATTTCTAAAATTCCCGTTGGTTTGAAGGTTTCTTGCACTGGTAATTGCCCTGTACTTCAAGCATATGGGTATCATTATTGGCCATTAAGTTATATCGACAACCGTGTATCTTTAGGTATTGTCAAATTTGATACACTAGGAAATTACATAGGTTTTAAAGAACATTCAGGGACACGATATGTTGAGACTGGCAACTTGGATGATCAAAATATAAATATTACTTTTACAGGACAGTCCAATAAATCAGTCAGTATAGCACTAGCTGAACTTGAAAGTATAGTATCTACTGAGTCTCGGCCCAAAGTTGAATTAATTGCTAAGGGACTAATACCAACTATACCAGCTGGATTAAAAGTTTCTTGTTTTTCTGATGCCTCTACTAATAGTTCGAATACATGCCCTGTAGTGAAATGGAATGGGATAAGTTATTGGGCTCTAAGTTATTTCGACAATCGATCTTCACTTAGTATTGTTGGGTTTGATATGAATGGCACAGTTTTAACTCAGAAAGAAATAATAGGAACTCGATACGTCTGGACTGCAATAATTAATGAAAGTGATAGTACCATTACTTTTAAAGGACAGGGTTCCGGAATGATTAATATAGCTTGGAATCAGTTGGGAAGTATTGACAATGTAATTTCACCAACGATTTCAATGGTAAATGGTTCTAGTGCACCAGCTATTCCAGCAGGTTCAAAAATAACTTGTTTTGATGGGCCAAACAGCTTTACTTCCTCACCATGTCCTGTTGTTAGTTATGAAAATTCAACTTATTGGGCCTATAGTTATTTAGACAATCGAAGTGCTTTAAATATTGTAAAATATGATATTAACAATATTATAATTGGCCAAAAAGAGATTACTGGAGTGCGTTATATCTGGGAAATAGAAATTGACACAATAACGAAACAATTGACCTTTAAAGGACAAGGCGGTGGTACAGGAAAAGTACTATTTAGTGAATTGTCTGCCATGTAATGGACGTTAATTAGCTTTAAAAACTAAAATATTGTTATGTCCGGTCAAGTTTATGAAATATCTGCCGATCACACCTATTAGGTCTCACTGTTTTCAAGGAGGAAACTACTTATGCAAATGGGATCATTATCTGCACAATCAGGTGAAGTGTCATCAGCAAAAGATATTACTTTACTTAAAAAGTCTCACGACATGGCAGAGGATCAACAAGCTCAATTAATTAATAGCTTGCCTCAGCCAAAAACTAGCCAGCCAGGGATGGGAATGGGAATTGATGTGACAGCTTAAAAGGAAGAGGGTTGTGGATTCACAACCCTCTTCCTTTTAATTATTTTCTATGTGCTTTTGGAAGTCCTATTATTTCGGACAATATAAAAGCTTCTTTAAGCTTATCGGGTGTAGATAGCTTATCAAAAATATGAACACTATCTCTTATGAGAGGCCGCGAAACATATTTTGCTACTGGTTTCTTTACATACAGTTCTTCTGGCTTAAAATTGTCTTGATTTTCTAATTCTTCTTCTTTATCGAATTGAGAGGTATATACTGTTGTAGTATATGGATCTACATTAATTTTTTCAGGGAAACTACTCGCTGGTTGTAGTTCCTGAGTCATACCTTCAATAAATGATTTAAAGGGATCAGATTTTTGATCCTCGCCATTTTTAGCACTGGATGGGTTAGTCGGAGTAGTATTATTTTTCTCAGCTTGTTTAGCTTTTTGAGCAGCCTCTTTCTTTTTTTTGCTGGCAAAGAGTCCTCCAATAATTTGGAGGACCACAAGGACAACAATAAGGCCTGGGCCAAAATCATCCATATTTATACCTGATCGTTATCGTCTTTTGAAGTACTTTGATTTGTGCCACCAATAGAATCACGCATACTTGTGTCAGCTTGGATATTTTTCATATTGTAATAATCCATGATACCAAGGTTTCCTTCTCTAAAAGCTTGAGCCATTGCTTTAGGGATTTCGGCTTCAGCAGCGACTACTTTAGCGCGCATTTCCATAACACTAGCTTGCATCTCTTGTTCTTGTGCATATGCCATTGCACGTCGCTCTTCTGCTTTAGCTTGTGCTATTTTTTTATCAGCTTCTGCCCGGTCAGTTTCTAGGTCTGCACCAATATTTTTTCCGACATCAACATCGGCAATATCAATGGATAGAATTTCGAAAGCCGTTCCACTATCCAGGCCAGAACCGAGAACTTTTTTTGATATTACATTTGGATTTTCTAACACTTGCTTATGGGTAGATGATGAACCAATTGCTGAGACAATTCCCTCACCTACTCGTGCTATAACGGTTTCTTCACCTGCGCCCCCAACGAGTTTGTCGATAGAGGCTCTTACGGTTATGCGAACTACAGCTTTAAGCTGAATTCCGTCAAGTGCAACAGCAGATATCTTTGGTGTTTCGATAACTTTAGGGTTTACACTCATCTGGACCGCTTGAAGAACGTTTCTACCTGCAAGGTCAATTGCTGATGCTTGTTTGAAGTCTAGATTTATATTGGCTTTACCAGCGGCAATGAGGGACTGTACTACTCGTAATACATTACCGCCAGACATAAAGTGGGCTTCTAATAAATTTGTAGGTACTGGTATACCTGCTTTAACGGCTAGGATACGAGCATCTACGATAAGGCGAGGAGGAACCTTTCTCATTCTCATTCCTACGAGTTGTAAAAATGAAATTTCTGCTTTAGAAAAAAGAGCTTGCAGCCAGAGGCTGAAAAAGCTTCCAATAAAGAAGAGTAATACTATGAGTACTACGACTCCGACTATTAATATGGGTAATGTTAAATTGTCCATGTCTATCCTTTTTAATTAATTGTTTTTAAGTGCTACTATGATTTTGTTTTCTGAAACATCTAATATGAGTACTTCTAAATCGGGTTCTATCATTTCGCCATTAGAGAGGGCATCAAATTGCTCTCCTTCAATTTCGATTGTCCCACTTGGACGAAGTTGTGTTATTACAAGCCCCGTTTTACCAATGAGGTCTTCGTGTGAACTACTCGTGTCGAAAGTGTAACCACTCTCTTTCGTTAGATCTTCATTATTCATTAACGGGGAGGCTTTAAGGACTTTAAAGCCAATGATAATAGACAAGGGTATGCCTATCAAGTCTAATAAGCCAAACAACAGAAACGATGTAGTATGAGCCTGCTCAACAATTATAAACCAGCTATAAGCAAATCCACCTATTGCTAAAATTGATATTACACCACCTGAAGGAATGAGGATTTCTAAAAATATCAGAACAAAGGCTAATACTTGGAAAATAGTTATGATTACGTATGAATTCATTTTAACCTTTTTTTACTATGACTTTTTGACCTTCTATGGAGATGATTATTACGGTACTTCCTTTCTCAATATATCCAGATTGACCTAGTACCTCAATCTGTTTTCCATCAAAGAGTGCTTTGCCTGTTGGGCGAAGGTCACTTTTTGTTATTCCTGAATCTCCGATTGAAACGGAATAATTTGATTCTTGGATTGTTTTAGTGTGAGAATCTACGAGAGTTTCATCGATCATTATACCAAGATTCCGTGGCATGCGTGGAAGGAGGTATTTACTTATAATAATAGGAACAATAAGCGATGCAATTGCAAGAAGAAGAATGTCACTTACATTATCTAAAAAAAGATCAATTCTATCAAGAGTTATATCTGGAGTTGAAATATCACCTCCCTTAAGGGACAGGCCAAAGGCAATGATGAAGCAGATAACCCCAAGCGAAGCACTTATTAAAGTACCGGGTACCAAAATGATCTCCACTAGTACAAGAATAATACCCAAGGTTACAAAAATGAGCCCAATATGATCAGCAATGCCAGCAACATATTGGCCCAGAAATACAATACTGAGAGCTATGATCCCTATGATGCCAAAGATTCCAAAGCCTGGTGTCTTAATTTCCATATAAATTGCACCAAAACCAATGAGCATTAATATTGGGGAGATGGTTCCTATAAATCGGGCTAGTTGTTCAGCCCAGTTAATATCGATCGATTTATGTGTAGTTATTCCCAAGTGTTTTACAAGGGCGTCGATGTCTTTAATAGTGCCTCTTGAAAAGCCAAAGGTTTCAGCTTCGGTATTAGTAAGTGTCAAAAGTTCATCTTTACGAACAATGGTTTTTTTCTTCCATAGTTTTTGTTCCTTCTCATCCATTTCTTCCCATTCATGTTTTAGAACAAATTGGATTGAGTCTTTATAAGTAAGCTTCAGTACTTCAAGGTCACTTGAAACCATGGCCTGACTGAGAAGTTTAGGGTATCCATTTCTCTCAGCTAAATTTCGAAACTTAGCTCTGAGGGGAGATTGAATTTTTTCGCCCATCATAACAGGTCCTTGCTGCCCTTGTATAACAGGAGCGCAGTCACCGATTGTGGTTGTTGGTTTCATATAAAGCATATTACTCGCAAAGCTGATGAGTGCACCAGCTGAGATTGCTTTTTTATTAACAAAAGCAATCGTTGTTATACTATCGGGAATAGCAGTAATTGCATCAACAATATTAAATGCCGCATCGAGACGCCCACCAAAAGTATTAACTTCAAAAATTATATATTGTGGTGATTGTGAAACAGCTTGACTAATTGCACGCTCAACATAGTCAGCCATGCCAGGGTCTACCATTTCTTCTAGTGTTATAACTGCTGCAGTGGGACTTTCAATTTTACTACTGCTGGAAAATGGTTGTTTACTCTTATTAGGTTTTTCAACTGAAGAGAGAGTGAGGGCTTGTTCCTTGTTGTTGGAATAGAGTGTACTTATCAGCAAAGTAGCGAGTAGTATGATCTGTTTTAAATTCATGACAACATTTTAAAAAATAGTACCTCTATAAGGTAGTAATTGGGAATCTTTTTACAGACTAAGAATGATGTTCATGTGTGAAAATTATGCTTGCTCTTGATTTTGATTTTCTTCATCTTTGGGAAGCATAACTTGTAGGTTATTTACAAGATTCAAATTTTTACCCGCCCACATAGCGGCAAAAGTAGCGGTACTTTTTTGAAGATTGGTGTGCACATGTCCTTCTAAATAGACGACCCCATTAATGGTATGTACCTTAATTGAGGCCGAATCCAGTAGTTGTAATTTGTCTAGTGCATTAATTACTTGATTTGTCGTTTCTTGGTCTTTGGCACTCGAAGTATCTTTTTTCTCAAGCTTTAGATGGATTTCTTTCAGTCCATCAATTGACGCGAGTGATTCATAAATTTTATTTTGATTTGAATGCTTTTCGACATAGCCACATAGTTCGGCTTCACCTTTGGTTACGGTGATATTAACCCCTAAAATTCCTGGATTAGAATCGAAAAGATACTGGTGTATTTCTCGTTGTAATAGGTCATCTGACACATTGATCACCGGTTGTATAGCAATATTTGAAATCACTCCTAACACACCTTCAAGTGAGTCGATAAAGCGAATAAGGACCTCTCTATCCAGAATATGGGTTAGAGTTCCCGATAAGAAGACTATTCCATTGCTGACATTAATAGTTATGGTTGATGTGTCAAAATCAATTGAATTGAGCGTAGAGGTTACGATATCAGATAAGGTATGATTGTCTTTAACTTTTGGATCTACACCAGGGAGTGTCATAATAAGAAAGGTTTTATCTTCAAGTTGGATAATAATCTTTTCTTTTTGTCCGTGAATCACACCCACAGTCTTACCTGATATATTTCTGTTGACATGATAGATGTAGTCGCCGATTAATGTATTACCAAGCTGAAAAGGGAGAAGCTTATAGGATATCAGGGCTTCTTTACCTGCTACATCAGGTGTTTTGATTTTAATCGTTTTTTCAGTACCATCTTCATAGGTTAAGATAAATTCTTCAAATCCATTTTGCCAAAAACGACCTTTCACTCTACCTGGACGTGAATGACCGGGGATATAAACCCAGTCTCCGAGAATAATACGGCCACGACCCGCAATTTTACATGAAAATTCACCTTGCTTTTCAGGTGTGAGACTTCGAAGATCAGAGGCGAAGAGAATTTGGTATTCTCTACAGTTGTAACAATGTCCAAGAAGGCGTTCACGTGCTGAAATTTTCCCACCAAAGAGAATAGCTTGACGGGAAAAAAGTTCGTGGGTAGCAACAGAAGAACAGTGCTTACAGTACAGCTTCTCTTTTTTATAGGAATGATCGAAAAAGGTCCTCATAGAGTAAGGATACTACTATTCAGCGAGTTCCTCAACACGTTTCACTGCTTGTGACAATCTTTTTACACTTTCAGCTTTGCCAATCAGTTCAATAGTTGTCATAAGGTCGGCACCAGAAGCAACTCCAGATAGCGCTAGTCGAACCGGTTGGGCGACTTTACCAAAGCCAAGTTCGAGGTCTTCCATGATCTGTTTCAATGTACTATCAATCTGTTCAGCATTAAAGGTGTCGAGTGCTTCAAAACGTTCAATTACTACAGCGAGGGTTTGCTCAGTTCCCGGTTTCCATACCTTTTTGACTGCTTTCTCGTCAAATTCAGTAGGCTCCCTGTAGAAAATTGCTCCTCGACTTAGGAAGTCCTCAAGTCTCTTACAACCCTCTTTTATGAGTGAAATTACGGAAATATTAAATTCATATGGGTAGTCAGAAAGAGTGATACCCGCTGATTTGAATATCGGTACCAGCGATGAGAAAAGGTCGACGGCATCCATTTCATTAAAGTATTGGCCATTGAGCCATTCTAGCTTTTTTTCATCAAAAACGGCACTTTTTGCAATAATTCGGTCAAGAGAAAAGGAGGATATCATCTCTTCGAGGCTCATTTTTTCACGGTCATCACCAGGACTCCAACCGAGTAGAGCGAGAAAGTTAAAGAGGGTCTCTGGAAGGTACCCAAGTTCTTTATAGTCACCTACTGAAGCGGCGCCTTTACGTTTACTCAATTTCCCACCAGTCGCTGATAATATAACAGGAAGGTGTACAAATTCAGGGCGCTCCCAATCAAATGCATCATAAAGAAGTGCATGTTTAGGGGTAGATGCAATCCACTCATCGCCACGAAGGACGTGGGAAATTTGCATGTGGTGATCGTCCACTACACTTGCCAAATGGTAGGTAGGATAGCCATCTCGTTTGAACAGAACGAGGTCGTCAAGTACACTGTTTTGGTACGATATAGTGCCTCGGAGGTAATCTTTAAAGGTTGTTTCACCCTCAGATGGTGTTTTAAGCCGAATTACATAAGCTTCACCTGCGGTGATCCGTTTGCGAGATTCTTCAACATTGAGGTCACGACAGTGACCATCATACCCAAAATGCTGAGCTTTTTCGGCTTCTTGTTTCTCGCGAAGTTCTTGCAGGCGTTCAGAGGCACAAAAACAGTAGTAGGCTTCACCTTTTTCAACAAGTTCGTCTGCACATTTCTTATAGAGTTCTAGTCGTTCAGATTGTTGATAGGGGCCAAAATCACCACCTACTTCGATGCCCTCATCCCAATTCAGGCCAAGCCACTTAAGGTCACGGATAAGGTCATGTAATGCTTCTTCATTATAGCGCGCTCTGTCAGTATCCTCTATTCTGAGGATGAATTTTCCGCCGGTAGCTTTAGCAAAGAGCCAATTAAAGAGGGCGGTGCGTGCGCCACCTACATGAAGGTACCCAGTTGGAGATGGAGCAAAACGAACGCGTGGTGTAGTAGACATGTGATACCTGCTTAATTTTAGGCAAAATATAGTAAAAAAGGTAGAAGTCTGATTTGGGAAGTGAGAAGGGTCAGTAAACTTTATAGGGTGAAAAGGCGGAACAAAGTATTGTATAACTCAGAAGGAGCCTATGATCAATTGCCACATGTGTTTAATGGCATAATTGAATATTGGGAGAATTCAAAGAACGGGAAGAGGGGGATTCGAACCCCCGGTAGGCTATTCACCTACGACGATTTAGCAAACCGCTCCCTTAAGCCACTCGGGCATCTTCCCAGAACGTTTGAGAGCTAAATTTAACTATTCTCACTTTAGAATCAAGGTATTTAACACTTTTTCCAAATTTGACAGAGTACGCTCTATTATTTTTCTTCCTTTGTAATTTGTGGTTATTGATATACAACTGTAAAAGAGATAAACTAAGGTGCCTGAACTTTATTATCTTGATGATAAAGTTCAGGCACTGGAACGCTATGTCAAAATGGATGATTGTCATTCCACCCGAAGGGGCAGCTCGTCAGGTTGGTCTTAATACTGTTGAAGCCTTTACTCAGGTTGTAACTGATGGTTCAACTAAGGTGTTTGATACTAAAACTTATCTTGATGCATTTGATTCACTTTTGAAAGAACCTGATGATACTCTTTCTGTAGATTTGTTGAATCAAAGTCTCGTGGTAAATTGCCTTGATGCACAAATTACTCATTGCCTCGTCCTTGCATTGTCACCGGTAACGCTCTTTAGTTTGCAGTTGCTGCGGCGTCAGGGGGTTAAAACGATTCACTGGTTCTATGAAGATTATCGCATTGCTACCTATTGGAAAGATGTACTCAGTGGGTATGACCTCTTTTTAGGAGTGCAAAAAGGTGAGTTAGAACAAGAGTGCAACCGACGAGGAATCTCATATGGTTTTTTACAAACAGCAGGTACACCACAAGTATACTCACTCGAGCGATATACTGTTGAATTTGACTGTGCATTTGTAGGGATTCCAAGCAACTATAGAGTTTCGCTTTTAGAAGCCTTGATGAAAAACGGAATAACACTTGCCATAGCCGGAGCTGGTTGGGATTCATATTCGGGAATTCTTGAAACCGCTATTCAAAAAGGGGAATGGTCATCTTTTAAAGAGGCAGTGAGCATTTATGAAAAAGCGAAAGTTGCGCTCAATATTTCGAATCAGGACCCTTCAGGCGATAGAGAATCGCCCCAAATAAGTCCGAGGGTATTTGATATTCTAGCCACAGGTGCACAGCTTATTGTAGAAAAGCTTGCTCTAAATAATTCTATAATGAAAGGGTTTTCATTTAGTGAATTTGAAGATATTGATCAATTAATAAATTTAGTAAGAAATGCACAACAGCACCCGCCTGAAGTTGTGCAGGTACATCAGCGACACCTTTCTCAGTCCCATCAGTATCAGCATAGAGTAGTATCACTTCTCGAAATGGCTCCGTAGGTCAATTATGGAAGCCTACTATCATTATGTATTAATCTTTTTTATTGGAATTGTTGTTGCATTTATAAACTCTATTGCAGGGGGAGGGTCAATGCTATCTCTCCCTATGATGATTTTTTTGGGACTTCCTCCGACTGTTGCAAATGGGACTAATCGAGTAGGGGTTTTTTGGGGTAATTTGTCGTCAGCTATTAAACTCTATAGAAGTGGAAAGCTCGATCTGACCATTTTAAAAATGCTATTACTACCGGTGATTGTTGGAGCAATTGTTGGAGCATGGTTTGCTGTAAAAATTCCAGATGATATATTTAAACCAGTACTGGCTGTCGTTATACTCTGTGTCACCTTTTTATCAGTATTTAGTAGTCGAAAAAAATTATACACTACAGAGATAGACTCTAAGAGTAAGGATATTAAATATGGGCCTCTCTTTTTATGGTTTTTTTTGGTGGGACTCTACGGGGGATTTATTCAAATCGGTGTTGGTTTTATTCTCATTTTCGCATTTTCAAAAGCAACGAATTTTGATTTGGTTCGTGTAAATGCATTGAAAGGGGCAATTGCATCGGTATTTATTTTTGTCTCTATTATCATATTTATTTTGAATGATAAAGTAGTGTGGCCTGTGGCAATTGTGTTTGGATGTGGAACAATGCTTGGCGGACTGTTGGGGGCTACCTTTCAAGTTAAAAAAGGTGACGTCTGGGTTAAGAGAGGAATACTTGTTATGGGTATTTTAATGGCCTCAAAACTGACATATTCTATGGTGATCGACTAAAATCCTTTAATGAGATGTAATTTCTTATTTGCAAAACTGAAAAAAGTGTGAAAATAGAGATCAGAATTTACATTTATGGTATTAAAATAGACTCTAACTTTGGATACTATGAATTTTCCTTCAGACGCAGCCCGTAACCTTATTCATCTAGCTCTTAAAGAAGACCTTGATGAAGCAGGGGATATTAGTTCACTCTGGACTATCCCTTCAGATCAATCTAATCGTGCTACCCTGACCGCTAAAGAGAGTGGTGTTATAGCGGGCATAACGATTATTGATTTAGTTTTTCAAGCCCTGAACTCTAATGTAATGGTGAGCACTCATGTTTCAGATGGTGACCAGGTTGCTGTAGGTGATGTTCTTGCAACAATTGAGGGTAATACATGGGATCTTCTCAAAGCTGAGCGGACGCTCCTTAATTTTTTACAACGTATGTGTGGGGTCGCATCGCTAACAGCTCAGTTTGTTGCTCAGACTCATGGTACCAATTGTAATATACTTGATACTCGTAAAACACTTCCAGCGTATAGAATGCTCGATAAATATTCGGTTCATGCAGGTGGTGGTATGAATCATCGCATTGGATTGTTTGATATGGTTATGTTAAAGGATAATCATATCAATGCCTCAGGAGGTATTGCTCCTGCAATTGAATCAGTGCTCAAAACCAAAAATAGTGCAATTAAGATGGTTGTTGAAGTTGAAACACTTGAGCAATTGTCAGAAGCTTTGGCATATCCTGTTGATCAAATAATGCTCGACAATATGGACCTTGAAACAATGAAGAGTGCTACTACGTTGTCACGCAAGACAAATAACAGTGTAAAGCTTGAGGCTTCTGGAAATATGACATTGGAGAGAATAGCATCTGTTGCTCAAACGGGTGTTGATTTTATCTCGGTTGGGGCATTAACTCACAGTGTTCCTGCGCTTGATATTTCTATGAGGTTTAATTAATGGATAATTACGTACTTTGTATTGATGTTGGTAATACCCATACAGTGATTGGGCTTTTTCATAATGAAGATGTAATCGATACATGGAGGCTTTCTACAAATCAAACAATCACCTCCGATGAACTTTTTTTGCGGATAAGTCTCTTGATATCATCGACAGGGATTGATGCTAAAAACATTACTCATATAGGAATGGCATCAGTAGTACCAGCACTTGAGCGTGTTTGGATTAAAGCACTTTCAAAATTTACGACACCACTCGTTGAAATTATTTCCTCTAAGAATTGCTTAAATCTCGATGTGCACTATGATAATGCTGCGCTTGTTGGAGCAGACCGTCTTTGTAATGTTATTGCAATGAGGCATATGGGTTATACCAATGGTATTGCAATTGATCTTGGCACTGCAACAACGTTTGATATAATGAAAGATGGTGCTTTTTGTGGTGGTGTTATTTTACCCGGTATTGCGAGTAGTCAAGAAATATTGACTCAGAAAGCAGTTAAATTAACACCGGTGTCACTTGAGTGGACTGATAATGTTATTGCACAAAATACAGAAGATGCTATTCGGTCGGGGATTCTTTATGGCTTCTTGGGGCAACTAGAATTTCTCGTTTCTAAAATTCGTGATGAATTGGATGTTACCGGGACTATCCCTGTTATAGCGACGGGAGGATGGTCGATTCTTCTTGGTGAAAAAACAAATGTGATAACTTCTTATGACCCGATTTTAACTCTGAAAGGTATTCGACTTGTTGCCCTTGGCTAAAGAATAGTTCAAGAGGCAACAGAGTATAATAGTGTAAGTAAAGTGGGTATCCCTATCGGGTTACCCTTTCTTTTTAGCCTTACCCCAGCCATCTTTTAAGCCAACTGTTTTATTAAAGACAAGTGCATCACTTTTTGAATCTACTGAATCTGAACAAAAATAACCATTGCGAAGAAACTGATATCCTTGGCCTAATGGAGTATTGGCAAGGCTCGGTTCAAGTTTTACTTGAGTTACAGTAGTCAATGAATCGGGATTGAGGTTGTCTTGAAATGAACCGCCTTCAGGAAAATCATGAGGGTTTTCTTTGGTAAAGAGTTCATCGAAGATGCGTACTTCAGCATTGACTGCATGGGCGGCGCTGACCCAATGAATGGTGCCTTTAACTTTTCGCTCTACATCCATTCCACTTTTTGTAAGGGGGTCGTAGGTACAGTGAAGTTCAGTAATTTTTCCCGCTTCATCTTTAATCACTTCTTTACATTTAATAAAATAGGCGTGTTTGAGGCGCACTTCACGCCCTGGTGCGAGACGAAAGAATTTTTTGGGAGCATCTTCCATGAAGTCTTCTTGTTCAATCCAAATATCTCGGCCAAACGGGAGCATGCGTGAGCCCGCAGATTCATCAATTGGGTTGTTTTCTGCTGGAAGTTCTTCTGTTTGATTCTCAGGGTAGTTAGTGATGACCACTTTGAGGGGGTTAATAACTGCCATTGCTCTGAGAGCATGTTTATTAAGGTCTTCACGAAGGCAGTGGTCAAGTAGTGCTTTATCTACTATACTATTTGCCTTTGCAACACCAATGCGGTCACAAAAATCTCTAATTGATGCAGAAGTATATCCACGACGACGCATACCTGCGAGAGTAGGGAGGCGAGGGTCATTCCATCCATCGACGATTTTTTCATTAACAAGGGTGAGAAGGTTGCGTTTGCTCATCATCGTATGAGTAATATTGAGGCGTGCAAATTCAATCTGTTGTGGTTGACAAGGAACAGGAAGGTGTTCGATAAACCAGTTATAGAGTGGTCTATGGTCTTCAAATTCGAGAGTACAGATTGAGTGGGTTATTCCTTCAAGTGCATCGGATTGCCCATGAGTAAAGTCGTACATAGGATAGATACACCAAGCGTCACCGGTGCGGTGATGGTGGGCTTTCATGATACGGTAGATAATAGGGTCTCTGAGATTCATGTTCGAGGCAGCCATATCAATTTTTGCACGAAGGGTATAGGTGCCTTCATCAAATTCACCCGCTTTCATACGGGAAAATAGGTCTAGGTTCTCTTCAGAAGTTCGGTCGCGGTCTGGACTGTTTTTGCCGGCTTCGGTGAGTGATCCACGGTACTCACGCGTCTGTTCACTATTAAGGCTACAGACAAATGCATCACCATTCTTAATAAGGTGCACAGCGTATTCAAAAAGAGTATCAAAATAGTCTGATGAGAAGAAAAGTCTTTCACCCCAGTTGAATCCGAGCCATTTAACATCTTCTTTTATAGACTCAACATACTCGTTTTCTTCTTTTGATGGGTTTGTATCATCAAACCTGAGGTTGGTGACACCACCATTTTTTTCAGCAATTCCAAAGTTGAGACAAATTGATTTTGCGTGACCAATATGAAGATAACCATTGGGCTCAGGTGGAAAACGGGTGTGTACTTTCCCACCGTGTTTGCCACTTTGGAGGTCTGCATCAATGATTTCCTGAATAAAATTTGTTCCGACAAATTCTTCTTGTGTTTCAGAATTGACCTTGGTGTTGCTCACAGTATCCTCATTGGTTTATTTGGGGTTATTTGGCGAAATGTAGAAAAATATCAGCAATAGTATCAAAATATTGCCATACCATTTTTCACTTATTACTATAGACTTATAAGCGTTAATTATTGAGATGGGTATATGAAGATAAAGTTTTTCTCAACAGGTGGGACCATAGATAAAATCTATTTCGATGCAAATAGTGAATATCAAGTAGGAGAGCCGGCATTTGTTGATGTATTGAAACGAGCAAATATTGGGGTGGATTATGAATTTGAGTCTATTCTTCAAAAGGACAGTCTCGAAATTACCGATGAAGATCGAATGCATATTTTTAACGCGGTGCTGCAAGAACCCCATGAGAGAATAGTGCTCACCCATGGGACTGATACTATGATTAATACTGCCCTTATGCTTATGGCGGTAACAGGTAAAACAATTGTGCTGACAGGGTCAATGCTTCCTGCTCAATTTAAAGGGACTGATGCTGAATTTAATATTGGATTTGCCATTGCTGCAGTACAGACGCTCGAGCCAGGAGTATATGTAGCAATGAATGGATGTATTTTTAAACCAGATGCGGTAAGAAAAAATCTCGAAGCAAAACGGTTTGAACCAATTTTAAGAATTGAAGGACGAGATGATAGGACTTAATGGAAAATAGCTCTTAGAGGTCGAGATTCTTGTGGCTCACAACGGTGATTGGGTCAATATGAATCGTTGCGTAAATGTTGAGCTGTCTTTTTATTTCTTTCTCATATGAGTCAGCAACATCATGGCTCTCTTTTACGGTTAGATTTTCTTTCATACTGATATGAAAAGTGAGCTCTTTATGACTTATGTAGTCGTGATAGTGAAAGTGATGGGGGTGTAATTTTAAAGGATAAATTGCATCACCAATTGCAAAAATAGAATCGATCATCTTTTGATTGGGCGCTTGGCCAAGGAGTTTGGAGCTGGTTTCTGAAATTATTTCATAGGCTGCGTGGAAGAGCATTACGGCAATAATAATAGCAAGAGCACTGTCGATCCACCAGAAATACCCTTTAAGAAAAATACCTGCGAGTACAATGACCGAAGAGAGTGCATCAGTTCTATGGTGCCATCCATCAGCCTTAACAGCATCATTATCGCTTTTTTTGCCGATGTAAAAACTAAACTGTGCCATTCCTTCTTTAAGTACAATTGAGGTTATTGTAACCACGATTGCAACAGTGCCGAAGGCGGCGCCTTCTTTTGACATAAACTTATGATAGGCTTCGATTAGGAATTCAAATGCTACGGCGGCAAGGAGTGCCCCAATAAGTATTGATACGATGAGCTCTGAACGTGCATGGCCAAAAGGATGGTCTTCATCAGGTTCTTTACCTGAAATTTTCATTCCTATAAAGAGAATAACCGAACTCAATGAATCTGAAAGAGTATGCCAGGCATCAGCCATTAATGCGACAGACCCTGAAACAACAGCTGCCCAGTATTTTAAACCAAAGAGAAGTAAGTTGACTACTATAGAAACGAGACTTGCAAGAATACCATATTGTTGTCGATTCATTATTGCACCTTTTTGCCTACTATCCAAATAGTTTCCCAGCTACACTTTACTCCATCCTGACTACTATAGTTATTGAAGTAGTATTCTTCGAGTTTTTGTAATGAGTCTTTAGTCAATTGAGAGTCTGAATGAGTACCAGGTGTGGTCCCCATTTTTTTGAGGCTCTTTAAAACTTCTCGAGCTGTTGGATAAAAGGACTCAAGGGTTTCATGCCCCGATTTAATAATTTTGAAATTGTTACTTACCATAGAACTCTCTACAAAGTCCTGAGTATAGAAATGGACCGGGTTTGAAAGAGGGGCTTCTTGGGTTTCAGCATAACTATTGTAGAGTTCATGTAAGCTTTGAGGGCCAAAGAAGGTAAATGCAAAGAGAGCTCCAGGTTTGAGTGCCTTTGAAAATTTTTCTATGAGTGCTTCAAAATCTGAAAGCCACTGCACTGTCGCATTCGAAATAACAAGATCATACTTTTTCTTGAAAGAGAGCTTTTCGATGTCTTCATTAATATAGAATGTATCAAAGGGGGCGAATTGTGTAACTTTCTCACACTCTTTGAGCATTGAACTCGAGAGATCTACCATAGTAAGTTCATTAACCTGTTCATTGGAACAAAAGAGAGAACTGAGCCCCCCAGTGCCAACACCAAATTCTAATACAGAACTCTTAGCGGGTATGTGGGGAGTAACGATATTGTAAAGGTTCTCGGCCATACTCCGTTGTATCGCAGCGACAGAACCATAGGTTCGGGCGGCATGGGAAAACCGTTTACCAATTTCAATTTTATTCATTAATGATCTCTTCAATTCTATTACAGGTCTCAATACTCATGGGCCAGTGATCCATAGTATCGCAGCGGGTAAAGGTAATAAAATCAAAGGTTTCGGTAAATTTCTCTATAAGCTTTGGTGAAACTATTGGATCATTATTACCAAAGATGGCATAACTATTATTTGTAAGTCCCGAAATTGAGGTGATAGCGCCATTTTTTAGTTTTTCTAGTCCCCAAATGAGGCTTTTAGTGGATAGACCCTCTGCGTACTCTATCCATGGTTTTTGAGCCTTATTTTCACCCATATTTTTAGAAAACTGCTGTAATATGTGTGTTTTTTGTGTAGCAAGACCTTTTATCATTCGGTTAATAACTCGGGGTGTCCAACCAAACTCTTTTTCGCAAAAATTAAATATTGGAGCAATGAGAATCACCTTTGGGATGTGAGCAAAGCTTTCATGGTGCTCCATAATCAATTGACTTCCTAAAGACCAACCAATAAATATATCATTTCTAAATTTTACTGTAATACTTTCAAGAAGTTCTTGCTCCTCAAAAATATTGAGTTCATCGTACTTCCAAAAGATGTGCTGATGCTGAGGGAACCGTGCTTCAATCTCATCTTTCCAGATAGAAAAACATGATCCCCAACCAGGAATCCAGTTAATTCTTGCCATGTTCGGTGTACCAAGTTGTTTTGCAAAGTGCAGTGATAAGTTGTTCTATGTCTTGATCGGTATGATCAGCATTGATATTTACTCTGAGTCGAGCGGTGCCATGAGGGACCGTTGGTTCCCGTATTGCAGGTACCCATAGACCCATTTTTTCGAGCTCTTGCGCTGTTGCTACGGCAGTAGCATTGCTTCCAATGATAATAGGAATAATGTGAGACACGCTTCCACCGAGGTCAAAGCCTTTTTCGGTAAGGCGAGTACGTACCAACGCACTTTTTTCTAAAAGGGTTTCACGACGCCACGGTTCAGCTTGAGCTGTGTCAAGTGCAGCAGAAATTGCAGAGATCATAAAGGGAGGGAGGGCGGTGGTATAGGTGAATGAGCGGCATTTTTGGATAAGGTACTCTATGAGTATTTTTTTCCCAGTAACAACGGCACCATAACATCCATATGCTTTTCCAAAAGTGCCCATTACAAGGTCGACCTTATGGGTTAAGTGCAGTTCACTGACAAGCCCATGGCCATCAATACCATAAATACCATCTGAGTGAGCTTCGTCCACAATGACCATAGCTTCGTAGCGTTCTGCTAGTTCACATAGTGTTTCAAGGGGGGCAATGGTGCCATCCATACTGAAGAGAGCGTCAGTAATAATGATTTTTGAGCCACTGTATTTTTTGAGCAGTATCTCTAGGTGTGCCATGTCACAGTGTTGATAGCGATGTAGGTTGGCCCCAGAAAGCTGTATTCCATCGACAATAGAGGCATGATTTAGTTTGTCAGAAAATATATGAGTATCTGATTGAGCAAAAGTAGTCAATAACCCTATATTAGCATTGTAACCAGAATTAAAGAGGAGTGCTCCTTCACTGTTTTTGAGGGTGGCAATTTTTTCTTCAAGAGTACGATGTTCGTCGTAGTTCCCACCGAGGAGTCGGGATCCGGTTGAGCCACTCCCTTTGGAGCTGAGTGATTGCTGAGTTTGTTCAATAATAGAAGAGTGATATGCAAGGGAGAGGTAGTTGTTTGATGCGAAGTTGAGGTACTCTGACCCTTCTACGACTAAAGTTCTACCTGGAGCAGATGTTATAGTTCTGAGGCGCCTATTCGTCCCGAGAGTATGCACTTTATCGAGTTCTTGAGTAAACCAGGTTTCATTGATCATCTGTTAACCTACAAATTTCCGAAGAGATTTCACTAATGGACTGGACTGAGTAATGGGGGGGAGTGCGTCGTTAAAGTAGGGGATATATCCTAAAAATGGTGCGCCACTTATGTGGGCGATAGTTTGTGCATTATCTCGATGCATTGGTTCTTCAGAGAAGTTTGTAGTCGGGGTAGAAAAGAGAAAGCCAAGAACGGGAATTCTCTTTCGGGTAAGTGCTTCAATAGTCAGGAGCGTGTGGTTGAGGGTCCCAAGGCCAGGACGCGCAATAATTATAGCTGGTGACTTAAGACTCTCTATGAGATCAGCCATAAAAAATGGCATTGGTTCTAAAGTAATGGGTACATTGACTCCTCCGGCTCCCTCAATGACGAGAGTGGAGTATTTGCCTTTTAATGCAATATAGTCTGAAATGATCTGAGAAAGGCTGAATTGGACTGACTCATTCTTAAAGGCGAGATGGGGAGAAGCTGGAGTTTTGAGTCTATAGCTATTGTGAGTTTTAATCGGTGGGTCTTGAAGAAAATAAGTAACGACGCCAGTATCGCCACTATCAAAGGTTTGGTTGCATGCATCTGCCGGTCCACATTGTATGGGTTTATAATATCCCACCTTTTCATCAAGTGATTGAAGGATGGCAGATATATATGTTGATGCAAATGTCTTACCGACTTCGGTGTCGGTACCTGTGATAAAAAGAGTCTTGGCCATAGCCTACTTTATTTTGGCTCTCCAGGCTTTCATCCCTCCAAGAATATTGATCGCATCGGTATACCCTTGTGAAACAAGATGTCGCTGAAGCCGTTTCGAGCGGTTTCCTGATCGACATATAATATAGAATGTTTGATCTTTTTGTATACCGAGAGAGGTAAAGCTTTTCTCAAATTGAGACAAAGGTACATGTTTGGCGAATGGAAGTTTTGGAAGTGATTGGAATTCACTGGATTCTCTAATGTCGAGCCAAAGTATACTCGAATCTAATTGACTGGCTTTTGCCTCAATCACTGTAACATCTTTGAGTGAAGGGTCGCTGGCAAAGCAGTGTGATGTGAAAATAACAACAAATAGAAGTGCAGCATACTTAAGTGACTGTTTCATATAAACTCCTATTTATAGGTTATTAAGGCTCCGAGTACTCCACCATATATCATTGATGACCATGGGTTTGAAGTAATGGGGCAGGTGCCTGTTGAGCATCCAATTGTTTTGTAATATATGAAGCCAAGAGCGATTCCGGCAGCGATACCAATAAAAATTTTCATGAGGCAACCAATTATTATATCATTGTTTTCTAATGTATAAAATTGGGTACAGAATAAAAAGTAAAATAGTAAATATATTGAATTTTTAGTTTTAGATTATTTAGCGCAGAACTTATCCATAAGAACTTTAATAAGTTGGAGTGTTTTCTTGTCTTTAACACGATAAAAAACCTGGTTACCCTCTTTTCGGGTTACCAATACTCCGCGATCTCGTAATTTACCGAGATGCTGAGAAAGATTGCTCTGACTGGTACAGCAGCGTTCTTCCATTTCGTGGACAGACAATTCACCTTCTCCAATGTTGCAGATGGCTAATAGGCGTATTTCGTGTGAAATCGCTTTAAGGAACTCTGATGCTTCAGAAGCATTTTGCTGTAATTTCGAATAATCTTTCATATCTTAGAATGTAATAAAAGTGCAACCTATTTCAATCACAATTAATACAGCAATTTCAAAGCTGTACCAATGTTTTTGGTCATAGTAGCAATTTATAGGTGAGCAGGCAAATTTAATCTGATATTTCTACATTTGTATTCCTTATTGAGGACCTGAAATGCCACATAAAAATGAATTTGCCCTACTTAGAAACGAGTACTATCGACCTTACAAAAATTATCTTTCGGAGCTTTTCCCTGAGTATAAAAAGGTGTGGAAAGTGAGTATTGATGCTGGTTTCACGTGTCCCAATAGGGATGGCTCTAAAAGTAGAGGTGGTTGCACATATTGTAACAATGAAAGTTTTAGCCCGGCACATGGTAATGATCATATTCCAGTACACGATCAGGTCTCTAATGGTGTCAAATTTTTAAAGCACCGGTATAAAGCGGATAAGTACATTGCCTATTTTCAGCCGTATACTAATACCTATGCTCCCATTGAAAAATTACGCGCTCTCTATGAAGAGGCAATAGCACATCCTGACATCTGTGCCTTGACCATTGGTACGCGTCCTGATTGTGTAACCCCTGAAGTGGTGGCTTTGTGTGAAGAACTTTCTCAAAGAGTGCATGTTACACTAGAATTGGGACTCCAAACATCTCATGATAGTACCCTTGAAAGAATAAACCGTTGTGATACTTGGTCAGAGTTTGAACGTGCTATGAATTTACTTAAAGAGAGTCCTGTTGAAACCTGTATTCATATAATTATTGGGTTACCGGGTGAAGAACGCTCTCACTTTGTTGAGACTGCACAAAAAATAGGGCAATGGAAATATCATACGTTGAAGTTGCATCCATTGCATATAGTGAAGCAGACGATTATCGTCAAAGAGTTTAAAGAAGGAGTTATAGAGCTTCTGACAGAGCAAGAGTATATTGAGTCTGTAACTGATTTTCTCGAATGGGTTCCTGCTGATGTGGGAATACAACGATTCACGGGAGAAACTGGTGATGATAGTTTGATTGCGCCCGACTGGTGTAAGAAAAAAAATACAGTACAACCTGGAGTAATTGCAGAGTTTCAAAAACGAGGAACATGCCAAGGGAGCTCGGTGCAACATTAATTTTGTACTTGTAATAAAGCATCAAGAAGAAATAAAAAAATCGCCCTTTGTTAAAAGGGCGATTTTTTTATTTCAAACTGTAGTTCTCCTACATGCTCTCTCTATAATTGGGAGCCTCTTTAGTGATTTTTACATCATGAGGGTGAGACTCTCTGAGACTTGCAGATGTGATTTGTACAAATTGCGTTTTCTTTGGCATATCGGGGATTGTTTGGCAGCCAACATAAAACATTGCTTGGCCGAGCCCCCCAACAAGCTGGTGTACCGTGTCTTTTAGGAGGCCTTTATAAGGAATACGGCCTTCAATGCCTTCTGGAATTAATTCCTTTTCATCGGTATCTGCTTGAAAATAGCGATCACTTGACCCTTTTTTCATTGCAGCGATAGAACCCATTCCGCGGTAGCTTTTAAATGAACGCCCTTCTGCAAGTATTCTTTCGCCAGGGGCTTCTTCTGTTCCTGCAAAAAGGCTACCGAGCATTACACAAGCGGCACCGCCAGCAAGGGCTTTTGCGATGTCTCCTGAGTACTTAATGCCCCCATCAGCAATGACAGTTACGCCATGTTTTGCACCTTCTGTTGCACAGTCCATAACGGCAGTTAATTGAGGAACTCCTACGCCTGCAACAATTCGAGTTGTGCAAATTGATCCTGGACCAACACCTACCTTGACTACATCAGCTCCTGCTTCAGCGAGTGCTTTAACGGCGGCGGCAGTGACAATATTTCCTGCGACAATAGCAAGATCTTTGTGAAGTGAACGAATCTCTTTTACTCGTTTAGCGACATCTAAATTGTGTCCATGAGCAACGTCAATTACGAGAACATCCACGCCCGCTTCAACAAGAGCATTAGTTCTCTCAATAGAGTCTGGGCCAATGCCAACAGATGCACCGACACGCAAATGTCCATCGGGATCAACACAAGCATTAGGATTGTTTTCGCGTTTTGAAATATCAGTAAGAGTAATGAGTCCACATAATTTGTTGTCAGAATCAACGAGAGGGAGTTTCTCGATGCGGTTTTGACGCATAAGCTCTTTAGCTTCAGGAAGTGACGTTTCAAGAGTACCAGTGACAAGCTCCTGTGTCATGAGGTCGGCTACTGAAGTGTCGTCACTAATAGTGTATCCACGTAGATCTCTGTTGGTTAATATACCAACAAGCTTGCCTTCATCGATAACAGGGAAGCCTGATATGTTTTGTTGACGCATAATATTCAGTGCATCGGCAACAGGTTGATTTGGTGAAAGGGTTATTGGGTGACTTACAATGCCACTCTCCCACATTTTCACGGCCTTTACTTCGGCGGCTTGCTCTTGTATGGTCATATTCTTGTGAATAATCCCAAGACCGCCTTCATTTGCTAAGGCAATAGCAAGGCTTGATGTGGTGACTGTGTCCATCGCGGCACTTAAAATAGGGATGTTTAACTCTATTTCAGAAGTCAATTTCGTTTTAAAACTTGTTTGATTAGGTTTAATATCCGATTCACCGGGTACAAGTAGTACATCATCGAATGTTAAGCCCTGTTTTAATGTATCCATTGGGATTCCTCTTTATTTATCTTCATTCCACATCAGGATTGATCCGCAATCATCACAACAATGTATACTGTCGTTTTTACGAATAGCCTGAATTCTCGGTTTTCTTATTTCACTACCACATATGTCACAGGCGGTTTCGCCATTTTTTAGTTCGCCTACTATGTTACTCTGCTTGTGGCTTAGGAGCAATGGGTATTTCGATTTAAGTAATTTTTCGTAATAGTTTAAAAATTTAGGGGACGCTTTCTCTTTAAGAACAATAATTTTTTTATCAATCTCTTGCGCTTCACCAGCAATCCCTCTATAAACTTGATTCAATTTATCGAATTCTGGTTTGTATTTTTTAGAAATTTCAACATAAACTCTTTCATACTCAGGAAGTTCCCGGTTGAGCCCTTCAAGCTCCTCGAGTTTCTCTAATTCTGAGAGCTCCCAATGTTCTATCTTAGATTCATGTGTGGCAATCTCATTCTGTACGGCGTCAAACTCTTTGTTATTTGCAATGGTGTTGAGGCGAGTGTTGCTCTTTTCAAGAAGAAGTTTTTCGTTTTCAACTTCTTTTTTGAGATTTTCAATATCAGCTTCTAATGTCGAAATATTGTTTTTCGTTTGTTCTACGATACCTTTTTTGGCTAGAACCTTCTCTTTAAGAATATTGATTTGGCCAGGGAGAACTTTTTGTTGGCTTGCAAGTTTGATTTTACCCATATCGAGGACGTCTATTTCTTTCAAAATTTTGAGCTGTTCAATCATAGTACATCCTTTAAAATCAGTTATGTAAAAGTAGGAAATTTAGACCTATTTGGCCAGATAAGCCTCTCATTCAGTTGTCAATTTACAGAAGTGGGTACAAAAAACGAGCAGTTTTGACTGCCCGTTTTAATGTGTTTATACCTGAGAGTCTTAAACGGTGAGTATAAAAGTGGCGTATGCGAGTTGTGTAATATTAGTAGAAATTACTGTTTCCACTGAAAGACTGTTATAAGGAAATCTCACCCCAGCAAAAGCAATAGCTGATCCAGTAAAAAGGGTTGAATTACTTGCTTCAGTACTGTTGGTATTATCTGGATTAAGGTTTTATATTGAGGCTCTGCTATAGTTGAGGGTGTATGATGGCTTCCAATGGTTGGGAGTATTTTGAAAGCTGATATAGCTAAGTGAGTTATTAGAATCGATAGAGACTTTAGCAAAGAAAAAGCCTCTACTGTGTTCAGTAAGGGCTTTTTTGATTAAAGTTAAACTATTAAACTATTAGACTTTAGAATGTGAGAATAACAGTGGTTTCTGTATGAAGGGCACTGCCTTTGAATACAGAAGATACGCCATCGTTAAATACGTCTCTTTTCAGGTTAGACTCAATAGAGAGACGGTGATAGTTCCAACGAATACCAAGTTTGCCTGTTGTGTTACTATTTGAGATTTTATTATTTTCACTCGTTGTATTGGTGCGATAGTCTGTTGGTGTAGTTGTTAGAGTACTAAAGTCACCAATTTTGTCTTCTGATGAAGAAGTGCGACTAATAGCATGGGCAATAGAACCAAACATTAAGAAATTTTGTGTAAGTGCGTATTCAGTACTGACACTTGGGATAAGAGATAAGTCAAAATCGACTTTTCCCTCTGATGATCCCGCGGATTTATCTGCAGCAACCACACTGGTAATAGTGATATTTGAGGCCGCTCCCAGATAGACGTTGATATCTCCTGCTGATTTAGCAAGGAGGCCATAATTGACATCAAAGGCATAGACTGAGTGATTGTCGCCTTTGGTGGTAGCGGTAGTGGTTGTTGCGGGAACAACGCCCGTATTATTCGTTTTTACTTTATCTTCATGGCTTTTAAGTAATAATGTAGCTTTGAGGTCTACGCCATGGGCGCCACTTCCTATAAAGGCACCTGCATAAACTCCAATGCGAGTAATGTCATTGTTAGTAGTCGTTTTTACAGTACTTGAAGATTTAGTAATGTTTTCTGTAGTGTTAATTTGAAAATATTCAAGTCCACCATAGAGCTCAAGCATACCCATGTCGAAGGACCCGAAAAGTCCGATCAATTGATTTGTGGGAGCAGTTATTTCAATACTTGTATCATTGGTATTTGTAGAGTCACTTTGTTTGTTAGTATTTTTTGAGTATGACCTGTTTAAAGATGTGTAGAGACCTGCGCCAAATTTTGAACTTGCGTAGCCAACATGGAAATTGCCACCAAGAGTATTTTTGGTGGCATCAGGTGCACTTTGTGTGCCGTATGCAAAAATACTTCCTCCAAAAGCATCAATTGAGAGCATGCCTTGGAATTTTGTTGAGTCGTTGTTTGAGATTAAGATAAACTCTTTGCCGGAAATACGATGAGGGAGTATTAAAAATGTAGATGGTCCATCACCCGCCATAACATTTCCAGACATTCCAGCTTCATATGCATATCCATAAAACTCAGGAAGTTTTAGGTCTGCGGCATCTTCATCTTTTGGAGCAGCAGCTTCTGTTTGAGCAGAAGGAAGCACTGAAGCGCTGGTTTGAACCAATGGCTCTGTTACAGGCTCTGGTGTTGGCTCAAATACCACTTCTGCCTCTGCTTGAGTCGACTCTTGAACTGGTTGTTCAGTGACTGGTTGCTCCATCTCTTGTGCTACAACTATAGTTGCAGACATGATCGTGAGTGCTATGAGTGTTTGTCTTAGTTTCATCTATTTCACCTATAATTAGTTGCGTAAATTAAAAATTAACACAACGGTGTTGTTCTGTGAAAAAAAAAGTAAAAATTGTGAAAATATAACAGCTTACCACTAGTGCCATTGAGTGAATAGCGGTTAGTATCAGCAGAGTAGGCTAAGAGTTAAAGCTTCCCATGGCTTTTTCGATGCCTTGAGTAATAAGAGATTCGAGGAGTGTCTCGCATTTATAAACTGCAGATTCGCAGGCTTCTGCATCTGATCCACGAGGTTTACTTAAAACAAATCGAGATACATCTTCACCCTGACGAGGGATGCCTACCCCGAGACGGACTCGCGTAAATTGATCACCGAGGTGTTGAATAATGTTTCGAAGTCCATTTTGTCCGCCATGAGAGCCTTTGCCCCTAATTCTGATGCGGCCAGCATCTAAATTGAGATCATCAACAAAGACAATGAGGTCTTCGGGTTGGAGCTTATAAAAACGCATGATTGGCTGTATGGCTTCACCGCTCACATTCATATAGGTTTGAGGTTTCACAAAGAGGACATCTTCACCGGCAAATTTTTGTTTGTAGACAAGAGCGTTATTTTGAAGTTTAAATTGTGCGCTAGATCCTACGATAGAGTCAATAGCGGCAAAACCGATATTATGTCGGGTATTTTCATACTTTGATCCGGGGTTACCGAGGCCAGCGACGATTTTCATAGGATGAGACTCTTTTTGTAGGTAAAAATAAAAAAAGCCCTTATATAAATAAGGGCTTTTTTTAAAATCTATTGTGCGAAAATTATCCTGCGGTTGCCTCAGCAACTTCAGTTGTCTCTTCTTCACCCTCTTTCTTTCCACCCTTAGTAGAGATTGAAAAAAGAACTGCTTTGTCAGAAGAAGCAAGAGTAGCGCTGCCAAAATCAATATCACGAACATAATACGTGTGACCAGCTTTATACTCGTCAATTTTGATTGTAACAGATTCAGGCATCTCTTGTTTTGGGTCACAAGCAATTGTTACGACTTTTGTAGGTTGGAAAAGTTTGCCACCTTCAGTTTTAACACCGTAGGGAACGCCTTCTAGTTTAAGAGAAACTTGAACGTTTACTGGCTCATTTTCATTAATAATTTTAAAATCAATATGAGTAACAGTTTGTTGGAATGTGTCACGTTGAACAGCATACACTACAACAGTCTTTGACTCGCCACCAACTTTTAGCTCAACAAGCTTGTTTCTTTGGCCTTTGAAATAAACCTTTCTAAATTCTTTTTCTGCAACAACGACAGAGAAAGACTCTTCTTTATTACCATAAACGACAGCAGGGATATTTCCCTCTTTGCGCATAGCTTTAATTTGGCTTTTCGCGCCTTGTTCTCTTTTCTCTGCGTTTAATTCTACAGTATTCATATAAGCTCCACGTCTCCCGCGAATGGGAAGTTAAAAAAATTGGGGTAGCTGGACTCGAACCAGCGCATACCAGAATCAAAATCTGGTGTCTTACCAACTTGACTATACCCCAATTTTGGTGGTGCTAAATCTATAAAATATAAAAGAGTTGTCTAGGCTGTTTTGTATATTTATATCGATTTATTTGAAATTAGTTACAGCGCCGTATTTTTTAGCAGTATTTATCATACTTAAACAACGTTCAGCGCTCTTCTTTTCTTCAAATAACCCAAACACACTCGACCCGCTACCGGAGAGGAGTGAAGACACTGCGCCAAATTCTCGCATGGTCTCTTTAAGCTCTTGTATGACAGGGTGTTTAGGAATAATGGTTTCTTCAAATTTATTATAAAGGTATGTTGGGTCAATGAGGATGTTTCCATGATACTTCAAATATTGTGATTTGAAATCGATATAGCGTTGATTGCCTGATGGGGTAAGTGCACTATATGCGTCTGGAGTGCTAATAAAAAGATCGGGTGTAATGATAAGTACAGAAAGGTCACAAGGAGGGTGAGTGGGGTACAGATTGTCACCGATACCTTCACCGAAACTGCTTTTACCTTGAATCATGAATGGAATATCGGCGCCAAGAGGGGCTGCAATTTTTTCGAGTTCAGGTAATGAGAGTTGTAAATCCCAAAGTTCGTTCAAAAGAACAAGTGCCGCTGCTCCATCTGCAGAGCCGCCTCCGAGTCCAGCCCCAGAAGGGAGCTTTTTTTCGAGTAGAAATCGTACACCTCTGTTGGTTCCCGTATATTCTTTGAGGGCACAGGCTGCTTTGTAGATTAGGTTGTCTTGGGGGTTCACTGTAACTGCATGTGTCGATTCTAATTCAATAATTGAATCATCTGCCAGTTCACCATGAAGTAAATCGTGGATGCCAATGCGTTGAAAGAGAGTGCCTATATTATGGTAGCCATCATCTCTTTTGGTGAGGACATCAAGGAAAAGATTGATTTTTGCGTATGCTTTTTTAGTAAGTCTCATAGTAATGGGGGAAAGTATTGAGTGTTTATAGTATGATTAAGGGAGCCTACATAGGTAAGTTTTAGGCAAAATGTATTAATAATGTACTACTATGTGTGTGATTTGGAGGGTAAAATACTAAATTTTCCTCTTTGCCACATAGTGAGGTATGGTATGAAAAATCAAGATGATTTACTGACTCTTAAGGACTGGTCAGTTACTGATATTGAGCAGGTTTTAAACACTGCACGAGATACAAAATCTGAGTTTAAAAAACAGGGAGCTTCGGATGCGCTGAAGGGTAAAACTATTGCGCTTTATTTTGAGAAGCCAAGCTTACGCACTATTATAACCTTTCAAGTGGGGATTACCCAGTTAGGTGGAAATAGTGTTATTCTTGACCCCAATTCTATTGGAATGGGTAAACGTGAGCCAATAAAAGATATTGCTCGTTGTCTCTCTCGTTGGGTTGATGCATTGGTGGTACGGTGTTTTGATCAGAAATTGGTTGAGGAGTTGGCGGAGTGGAGCTCTGTGCCGGTAATTAATGCACTCACCGACGACTATCACCCGTGCCAGGCACTGGCGTTTGGCCAAAGTGTTGTTGAACACAAGGGGGCCCTTAAGGATAAAAAAGTGGTATTTATTGGGGATGGCAATAATGTCGCTAATTCTTTGATGATACTCGCTGCAAAGATGGGGATGCATTTTGTGCTCTCATGTCCCAAAGGGTATGAGCAGCCTGATGAACTTGTTGAAGAGATGCAGGAATTATTTGCCGAGAGCGGAGGTTCGTATGCTTGTATATATGATCCAGAGGAGGCGGTTAAAGGCGCTGATGTACTGTATTCTGACGTATGGGTGAGTATGGGGCAAGAGTCTGAAAAAGATGAAAAAGCTCAGGTATTTGCACCCTATGCTATTACAGCTGAGTTAGTAGCAAAGGCTGGAGAAGGCTGTTTGGTCACTCACTGTCTCCCGGCTCATCGTGGGGAAGAAATTACGGATGAAGTAATGGAGAGTGATTATTCCATTTGCTTTGATGAGGCAGAGAATCGACTTCATGCACAAAAAGGTGTAATGCTTGACCTGATAAGAGGTGTCGTGTAAGTTTAAAACCATTTTTGAGTATTAATAAAAAGAGCGAGCCACCCTTATGGGTGGCTCGCTCTTTTTATATTTGAGTAGGTGTCTTAAGAAATGACGTACCGTAAAAAAATTTATTTCTCTTTTGGTACCGCTATTGAGTCTTTCTTTTCAGGAACTTGAGGCTGGGCTTTAGGTATGTGCTCTAGTGTAGCACTTGATTGGGCCGACTGTGCATTTGATGAAGATGTTGATTCTTCAGCAACTTCTGTCACGGTATCTTGTGTGGTGACTGGTTCTTTGTCAGGAGCTAAAAAACCCTCAATTTCTACTTTATTTTTAACACTTCTCTTGGGAGTTGTTTGATTCATAGTAGGGTCTTCGTAAGGATTGTACTCAATTACTTTTTGAGGCCGGTTTGATGTTGGAGTGAGAGAATCTTTTTGAATGGAGCTGTTGGCTCTTTTATGGAGCTTTACTTTTCGCTGTTCTTGCGATATTTTTGTTTTTTGAGCTGTTCCATTGATGACATCTGCTAGACCTATGAATTTATTCTGTTCATCAAGGTAATACTCGTATTTGCGAAGTTGAGAAAGTTTTAGGTTTTTCATGCCGCGAATACTCTGCTGTGAGAGCGTGCCTTCTATCATAAGCTGTGATTGTTCAGATGGTGTTATCATCGTTGCAGCTTTTTCGTACTCTCCTGTTTGGATATAGAGGTTAAAGGTTATGAGGAGCTCATTTGTTTTGTAGTCATCTTTGCGTTTTGCACTGCTACAACTTAAAATAAATAGTGAGGTAACAAGAAGCAGTATGAGCAGTTTCATGGTCAACCTTTATTGTTTATTGTGGTATACTTAAATATAGGGCTATGGCGGAAAAAAACACACCGTCCCATGGTATTAAAATATAATGATTCTAATGTTGTCATAACAAAAAATATCCATTTTTTACCAAGATTAACAAGAGATGAGTAAAGTGAAACAGAGTGATGACCATCTTCATGAATACTACCTGAACACAGATTATGTGGTTTGCATGGGAGGACAAGAATATCATATACGGGTCAATCAAGTTCCAGTAAAGTTACAATTGCTTATGGAGGATATGGGGTGGAGTGAAGCATTGTTTATATCTGCTGACAACCCAGGCTCAGAAAGGCTGTCAGATCAAGAGAACCAGAGTAGATATGAGCAGCTCAAGAAGAAGCTCACTTTGATGGGATGTGAGATGTGGTATGCAGAAGGGCGCCCTCTGTCAGGTGATTGGCCTATTGAGTCCAATGTTTTCGTACCTGATATACCCAAAGAGGATGCAGAGGAGCTTGCGTATTCATTTGGACAATATGCCTACCTTTGGATTGTTACCAAAGGTTCTGTTTCTCTCTGTTATACTGGGATATTGCAGTCTGAAATAGAGAAGCGGGATCTTTGGTGGTAGTACTCTTTACTGAGTATATGCATTAAGGAGAGGAGATTTTGCCATTTTCTGGGGTTTCAATGGGCAAATTTATTACATTATGGCAAAATTTGTAACTGGTTGAAGTCTGTGGACCACTCTGAAAATATCGAAAAAAGCCCTGTTGTTGATCTTGCTGGACATGCAGATATCTATCGCGTCACAAAAGGTTCGAAAGAATATATACTCGTAGGCACTGCCCACGTCTCTCAAGAATCAGCTGATTTAGCGCAGCAGGTAATCATTGAAGAACATCCTGACACTGTTTGCATTGAGCTTGATGAAAAACGGTACGAATCAATTACTCAAGAGAAAAATTGGCAATCTCTTGATTTGCGTGAAATCATAAAAAAGAAACAGCTTGCTCAGTTTGTGGTGAGTTTGATCATGTCCTCATATCAAAAAAAGCTCGGTTCAAAATTAGGTGTACAACCGGGTTCTGAGTTTTTGGCATCAATCAAAACTGCTAAAGATACAGGTATTGCTGTTGCATTGTGCGATAGAGATATTAAAACAACGATGAAGCGTGCGTGGACAAAAACACCACTGTATAAAAAAGGTATGCTGCTCGCATCAATATTTGGCTCACTTTTTGAAAAAGCAGAGATATCTGAAGATAAGCTCAGAGAGCTTCGTCAGAGTGATGCTATGTCAGAGATGATGAAAGAGATGGGCGATGCCCTCCCTACCGTTAAAGAGACTCTCATTGATGAGCGCGATGAATATCTTGCAGAAAAAATTCGCCAAGCTGATGGCAATAAGAAAGTTGCTATTCTTGGGGCCGGGCATGTACCTGGTATTATTAAAATATTAGAAAATGACACTCCGGTAGATCTTGATGACCTTGATACTATTCCGAGATCTATCCCGTGGGGGATAATAATTGGTTCTTTAATAGCCGCTTTAATTATTGGCTCGCTTGTCTATATTGGTATGACTAAAGGAGCGGAAGTCGCAGGTGAGAATTTGCTTTTTTGGGTACTTATTAATGGTATTCCCGCAGCAATAGGTTCTCTCATAGCTTTTGCGCATCCTGTGACTACAATTGTTGCATTTCTAGCAGCACCAGTTACCAGTATTAATCCTGCAATGGGTGTTGGTTATGTGACTGCATTTGTACAAGTGTTTCTTAAGCCACCAAGAGTGTTTGAGTTTGAACAATTGAGTGAGGATGTTGGCCACTATAAGCAATGGTGGAAAAATCGCATTCTTCGTATTGTTTTGGTTATGATATTCACGACATTGGGTTCTGCAATCGGTACCTACGTCGGGGGATATGAATTAATAAAAAACCTCTTCTAATTTTTTGGCTTATCAGGCGAGACCTGCTGCGTCATTGAACTCTTGACGTACCAAAGTACGCCTTCGAGCCCATTTCCTTGTATCTCCCAGCTGTTAAACCAAAAAATGGTTTTGCTTTTGGATCGATGCGCTTTGCGCATCATTGCGTTCTATTTCTATTTACTTCAATTAATTACTTGTTTGGGTAATTGTTGGTTTTGTAGGATTTTTTTGTGAGAACTGCTTTGTTGATGCAGGGTGAGAAGTTAGTTTATGGGAGATTGCTTTTCTTTTGAGATTGGAATGAAATTTTCTGCTTTGAGAGTTGTATTTTTGGCACTTTGGACTCTAACTTTTTTAGGATGTTTTGAGAGTGGGGTTAGTACTGCGCCGAGTAATGAACCCGCTGAATCACTTTCGGATAGTCTTTTTTTGGCAATACAGGATAGTATTCTAAAAGAGATTATAGGCCAGCAAAGTGACCCTGAAGTACAACGAAAATTGTACAGTGACCTCTATGGAGAATTTCATGAATTAGAGTCTGAGCGGATAGAGGCTGAATACGATTCACTTGCGCAGTTGTTTGTAGACTCTCTTACCAAAGCCCAGCATAAGGAGCAACAATGGGTATTAGATAGCCTTAGAGAGTCGCAGGTGGCGTTGCTCGATAGTATTGTTCTTCTACAGGAGAGGATATACGATAGCCTTTCGTTTGCGAACCAAGAAAAAGTTGATAGCGCACGGGTTGGCTTATATGATTCCTTACGGGCTGATATATATAGTGACCTTTATACCGCGAGCGGCTCGAACTACTTAGGTTTTGGAGTGTATACGCAACAAACGGTAATAAATCCAACACTGTACCCATATTATGAGGAAGTTTTTGGAGGGTATGAACTATTCCAATCCCTTGCAACAGTAAAAATAGAGAATAGGAATAGGGATGAAGCATATAGAGTTTTGATCGAAGTTGAAATACCGGGATACACTGAAATTGCAACGAAAACAGTAATATTGGATAAGTCGGGCAGTCAAGATGTATCTCTCTTACCTACTTTAAAGTATGACGTTGTTTCAAAAATTATAGAACAGACTGATGTACAGGTATCTGTTAGAATTTATCTTGTTAAAAATGATAAAACAGTGTTGATGCATAGTGAGAGTAATGCTTCTTCAATTGCTCCAGCTAATACTTGGTCATCTCAGCGTGCTTTTGATTATGATAACAACAGTACAACCGTACTTGATGTAGTAAATTATGAAGAGTATATCGTGCGCTGGGCTCAACATAATGATCCATCTTTAGAGGAACTCAGTAAAGAGGCAATTAGCTACACTTCTGATCAATCCTTTATTGGGTATCAAGAAATTTCAGGCTCAAGTAAAGAGGCTATTGTTAATTCTCAAGTTGAGGCCCTTTATAAAGCGCTCCAGGATAGAGATATCCAGTATATCAATAGCACCTTCTCAACTACTGGTCGTCAAAAAGTACTGTTCCCAGGGGAAACTCTCGCCTCTGGTGGGGCAAACTGTATTGATGGGACGGTTCTTTGGGCAGCGCTATTGAAGCATATTTCATTGCAGCCAATAATCGTGTTACTTCCGAGTCATTCATTGATTGGCTGGAGGGCATGGCCTGGTGAGTCGGACATAACCTTTTTGGAGACGACACTGAATTGGAATGAAAGTAATGTGCCTTTTGAAACAGCAGTTTTTTATGGGGACTCGCTCTATAATGTCTGGAAAGATAGTGATAGTATTACAGTCATTGATGTGATTGAGAGTGCTATTCCATCGTTTCCCATCAGTTTTTAAGTCAGAACTCTATTCTAGAGTTTTTTATTATTCAATACGTTTTTGCAAAAAATAGTTGGTTTTAGTTTATACATGAATGATATACTCTCGTTATATAATAGCATAGGTGTATCATATGAAGTTAAAAATTAAGCTTCCTCTAGCGGCCGTTTTGAGTGGTTTAGTCATTTTTGGAATGTTTATCTCTACCTTGATTATTTTGAAAACGGTTGAATCAGATACTGAAGTGGTAAGTCTCGCTGGTCGCCAGCGGATGTTGAGTCAGAAAATCTATAAGGATGTTCTTCTGTGTATATCTGAAAGTGAAAGTGGCGGTGTTAGGTCTAAAACTAAAGAAAACATGCAGAACGCCATTCGTGTTTTTGACGAGACTTTAGAGGGATTAATTAATGGTGGGCCAATACCTTTAAGCTTGGAGGTAGATGGTAAAAAAATAGTTGCGCCCCAGGCACACCCCGATGAAGTTAAGAAGTTACAACGGGTAAATGTTATATGGACTGAATTATCAACACTATTGGAGAAGATTGTTTCTGGGAGGTTTAAAAACAATGTATCCATTAAAGAAATTGATCCTTTATTTGAGAAGCTTCTTTTGACTTCAAATGAGTCTGTACATGAGCTACAGCGAGAGTCTAAAACTCATGTAGGGACACTTAAAATGATTCAATTTATCGGTGTGGTCTTGGGAGTTCTCTGTACGCTGTTCACTTTTTTTATTGTAATTCAGTTGTTGAAAAAACTTGAACGAGCTAATACGGTACTTCAAAAATATAGTGAGGGAGATCTAACAGAGCCAATACGCATTGATGTTGTTGATGAAATTGACGAAACTCTTAATAAAGTGGGTAAGCTCGGCGAAAATATGACGTCACTCATTAGCGAAATTCATGCTGCAAATAATATTTTGATTTCAGTCACCGATGACTTTACGCTTCAATTTTCTGAAATATCGGACAGAGCTGAACGGATGAAAGGAAGCTCAATCCAAGTAGCTGGCGCCACAGAGCAGGCCTCTGTAAGGGTTCGTTCTATTTCTGGTGATGTAGGAAATGCATCGAATTCAGTGAATACCGTTGCTCTCTCCATAGAAGAAATGAGCTCTGCAATTGGTGAGGTTGCACAAAATTGTAGGGATGAAGCTGAACTCGCTCAATTAGCAAATGATAAAATTGTGGAATCGTTGAGAATTATGGATAACCTCGATACTTCAGGTGAAGAGATTGGGAGGGTTGTGAGCGTCATTAATGATATTGCAGATCAAATTAACTTACTGGCTCTCAATGCAACTATAGAAGCGGCATCAGCTGGTGATGCAGGCAAAGGTTTTGCTGTTGTGGCAAGTGAGGTGAAAAACCTTGCGGATCAAACGTCGAATTCAACAGGGTTGATTAAAAAGCAAATTGAAGAGATGCAAGAATACACTAAGGAATCTCACAGCGCAATTGCAGACGTGGTGAAGGTCGTCGAAAAGGTTCATGATATATCGAATAGCATTGTCCTTTCAATGAGTGAACAGAGTCAAGTTGTTAATGAGATATCAGGTAATTTAGGTAATGTAAATAGTAGTTCACAAAAAATATCTGAAGGAGCTGCTGAAACAGCCTCTGGCGTAGAAGAGGTTAGTCATAGTATGGGGGACGTGCAAATAGAAATTGGTGAAATAGTCTCCAATCTTGGAGAGTCTCAAAAAAAGGCAAATGAACTGCAGCTCTTGGCTGGTGAACTGACCAAATTGGTGAATGTATTTAAAATTGAGACAGCTCTTATTAAGTGGGAGGATTCTCTGAGCGTGGGAGTTGATGAATTTGATAGTGATCACCAAGTATTGATTGGTATGATTAATGACCTTAATCTTGCCATGAGTGAAGGAAAGTCTAAAGACGCTTTAGGGAAAATTATTGATGGATTGCTCGATTATACGGAATATCATTTTGGAAATGAAGAGCGGAATTTTAAAAAGTATGATTTCCCTGATGCGGAATCTCATACAGCGTTGCATAAGGTGTTTGTAGATAAAATTGCAACCTTTCGAGATGACGTGGCTTCGGGGCGTGCAATGGTGTCGAAAGATATTATGGTCTTTCTTAAAGAATGGCTTATCAAACACATTATGGGTGTTGATCGCCAGTATACTAAGTTTTTTAATGAACGTGGTATATTGTAAGAAGAGCTTGGGCGTAAAAGTCACAATATGTAGTGTATATATTGAAGGTAAAGGGACGCATTTTGTGTCCCTTTACTTTTTTAGGGAAGGAAATTCCTTCCCTAAAAAAGTAGGGTAGATCCATAATTTTCCGTTGACATAAGGTAGAATAGGTCGAAATGTCTTTAATTTGGCTCTAAATGCCAGTTTTGGTTTTGGCATCAGTTTTGCTTTAAGTTTGAGTAAGATCATGTGGAGGCACTATGTATAATCAAAATGACGAATTTTTAGATCCGAGTGAATTTGGTGTAGAAGACATCAAAGTGAGTATCGGTGAAGCAGCAAAAATTATTGGTGTAGCTGCACACACTATTCGCTATTGGGAGAAAGAGTTTGCTTTTTTTCTTTCATCAAATAGAACGAATGGAAGACAGCGTCGCTATGACGAAAACGCTCTTGATAAACTTAAGAAGGTCTATGCTATGCTCAAACGTGATGGGTACTCTATTGCTGGAGCAAAGCGGGCGCTTTATTTTGAAATGAAAAATGGTCAATCAGAAGTGGCAAGTACGCCAGAGCAAAGTGTATCGAACAGTGAAGGGGAGATCGCTGATAGAATAGCTTCTATGATTAAAAATGAATTAATGAGTAAGCTTCTCGTTGCAGAACGATAATATGTTATATTGTTTTAACATATAGTCTTATGATCGGATTATAAATGATACAGTACTCTATAGTTATTGTAACCTATAACTGTCAAAATGAAATCATTCATTGCCTAGAATCTATACGTCAGCACTATACTAATGCTGGCGTTCAAATTATTGTGGTCGATAATGATTCTACTGATACAACTGCTGAAGTCTTACAACGTGAGACTGGTATTGAACTACTCCTTAATAAAAGTAATAGAGGGTTTGCTGAAGCGTGTAATCAGGGCGCGGCTCGGGCTGAAGGTGAGTTTGTTCTCTTTTTAAATCCCGATACACAACTCACTTGTGGTTCATTAGAGGCATTGGCCGAACCACTGCGACAATCAAAACAGGTTGGTGCAGTCGGGCCACTCTCAAATTTTGCAGCAGGGTGGCAGAATCTTCGTTATGTATACAACCAACAAACAATGGGGGATGCAAATGATGCTCTCCAAAAAGAAATTGTTGCAGTTGAGTTATCAAAGACTTTAAAGGGTCAAGCTAAAGAGGTAAAGTTACTCATTGGCTTTTGTGTTATGCTCCGTACTCAGTTATTTAATGATATTGGTGGCATGGATAGTGCTCTCATTCTTGGAATGGATGACCTTGATTTAAGTTGGCGCCTTTCTCTCATGGGCAAAAAACTTATTGCCGTGTATGATGCCTTTGTGTATCATAAAGGACAAGTCTCTTTTAATGCAACGCCTTCTGAACGCGTTGAACACATGAAAGAAGAGTCACGGAAAGTATTTTCCAAAAAATTGATTGATCACTATGGAACGAAAGTTAAAGTACCATCATCGTGGGATTTGTGGGAAATAGATTGGTTTGAGTTGGAAGAAGAGATAGAGAGTGAGATCGCGATACAGATAGGCGACCCGCAGGATCTAGAGAAGGAACGTTCTATGAGTATTGCTTATTGTATTATGACTAAAGAGTCAACGACAAGTAGAAAATCTATTGAACAGAGTATCGATGCGCTTTTTGAACTTGGTGTTTCACCAGATGATATTGTTGTAGCAAATAGTTCAGGCTTGGTTATGACCCAATCGTTTATTTCTAAAGATGTATTTGAGTGGAATATATCATCAGAGGCACCATTTGCAGAAGTATTAAAACGTGCACGCCGATGGTTTGTGAGTGACGCAATACTTTTTCTTGTTGGAGGAGTGGCGATTCCACATCTTCAATTTAGTGCTCTTGCCAAACGTGCAACATTAGGTACAGCTCTTTCTGGGCGGTTACTTGATATTAATGCAGGAACAGTTATCGAACCAGAGCCATCACGCCTTATTTTTGAAGAATCAATTTCGCAGATAGATCTTAATTATTTTCTCATTCCCGAATCAGTACAAGAGAGTTGTACAATAGAGAATTATCCAGATTTAGTACTTCATGTAACGCATTCAATCGACAGTGAACTTGAGGCGCCCAAAATGGGTGATGATAGTCTCCCTCAGAAGGTTGGGGAGACAACAATAAATATCCCTACGGGCCTTCCTGCTCAGGTTGAAGCGCTCGTAAAGGAATATCGATCGGTCTGTTTTTATGGAAAGGGCCAGTTTCTTGATCTCACTGGGAAAGAGATGAATCCTGTTAATGCTAAACTTATAATTTACCGGCTTTCTATTAGTGATATACGTCTTTTGTCAGTGTTGCTAAAGAGGAATCAAGGTGAAGCATTTCAATGTGCTGCATTCATATTTGATAATAGTATGTTTCAAAGTAGAGAACAAGAATTGTTTACTCAGAAAGGTGTGCAGCCTATTGATGTTATTCGAGAGGCGCAATTGGCAGGCCTTACTATTAACTCAATAGACCCTTACGAGTGTAATCCCATAGATATTGATGAGGCGTATGCATCAGTTCGGAGTAAAGTAGAGGGCTTTAATAGAGAAGAGACACTCTATGCAACTGCTCAAAAAATTATGATAACAACAACTCCTTGTAGTAGGGGGTACTCATTAGAGAATAAAGTGTCTATCATAATGCTTGCATTAAATAAACTTGAGTATACGAAGCAGTGTATTGAATCGATACAAAAATATACTACCCAACAGTATGAATTGGTCTTGGTTAATAACGGCTCAACTGATGGAACCAAGGAATATTTTGATTCAATTACAGGCGCGGTTGTTGTGCACAATAGTGAAAACAGAGGTGTTGCGGCTGGCTGGAACCAAGGCATTGATCGGGCTACCGGTGACTATCTTCTTATATTTAATAATGATACTATTGTTGGTCCTGGGAGTATAGAAAATCTTGTACGTGCGGCTGAGAACCATCCCAATGCAGGGATTGTAGCGCCGAGATCGAACGCAATAGCGGGACCACAAATGGTAGAGGGATTTAGGTATGACTCAGTGGCTGCTATTCCGAGTTATATAGAGCAATATCAAAATGCAAATGAGTGTGCGGCGTGGGAGTTTACCCGTATTAAAGGTTTCTGCATGCTTATGGCTAAAGAAACTGTTTCGGAAATTGGCTATTTTGATGAACAATTTGGTTTCGGAAACTTTGAAGATGATGACTATTCATGTCGAGTACTCTACAGCGGGAAGAAGCTCCTCGTTGCTGATGATAGTTTTATCTTCCATTATGGAAGTGTAAGCTTTGGTCAGGCTGATTGTGACTGGAACGAGCTGATGATTAAAAATAAAAAACTGTTTGATGAAAAATGGAAAGAGGGGAGAGCGACACTTTCTCAAAACGCATTTCAGCTTCCCGGAGTAACATTGCCTATTGTGCCTACAGAGAATACTTTACACGATAGTAACGAAGTACAGCATCATCATGACCCTGCGTGGATAGCCCTTCGTGGGGGTAATTATGATGAGGCCAATCGACTGTTTCTTGATAAACTGGCTCAAAATGATCGAGATTCTGAAGTCTATTTTGGGCTTGGTTTAACTGCCATAGAACGAAATCACCCTATGGATGGGTATACTTTTTTCTGTAGAGGCCTTGAATTTGATCCTGATAATTCGGCAATAGCTTCTGCAATAACTAAATTTTTACGTGAGCATTCAGCGGCACAAGATATGTTAAATGTACTGCAAGTACTCTCGCGGAAGTATCCCCAACAAAGAGCATTTACTGACCTTTTAGCGGAGTTACAAACTAATGAGAGTGATGTATTAGATGGTTCTTGGGTTGAAAAAATTGAAGCCCTTATAGAAGCGCATGAGTTTGTAAAAGCAACGGCACTTCTTGATCAAAAACGTGCATTAGGGGAGTCGGGCTTTGAACTTTATAACCTGTATGGAGTCCAAGCGTATTATCGTGGCATCTATGATGATGCATTTAATTATTTTGATAAAGCACTTTCGTATAACCCCACTGATGAAGATACACTTCTTAACCTCTATGATGCAGGGCTTCGCTTAAAGTTGTGGGGGCGTTTGATAGAAATATTAGAGTATGGGCTTGCAATGAAGCCAGAACTTGATACGGTACGACGATGTTATGAAGAGATAAAGTCACTTAAGGAAGAAAGTGTTGACCCTCAGAATTTGATTTTTTATCGCGAGATGAATATTGGGGTAGAAACATTAATTCGAGAAGGAATGCTCGAGAAGGCTGAAAGTACAGTCGATGAAGTTTTAGAAAAAGAACCTCATAATTATCGAGCCCTTAACAATAAAGGTCTCATTCTGTGGTATCAGGGTGATAAAGATGGTGCATGGAATTACTTTAAAGAGTCCCTTGAAATAAATATTTGGTATACCGATGCAGTCATGAATATGTATGACTGTTCTCTACTGATTCAGAAAGAAGTAGAATTTGAGCAGTATCTTGATAAGGCATTAGCAGTAGCCCCTGCAAATAGAGACCTTTTGAGTGTTAAACAAGAATTACAAAGCGGAAAAAGGCCTTCCCGCATGGCAGTTTATTTTGATACTGTTGAAAATCCATTACAACAGAAAGTTGCTTCTGCAAAAAAACTAGTAGAGTCTCAAGAGTATGAGGCTGCGGTGATGCTTTTTACTGAAGTATTGGAACAAGAGCCAGACAATATAGATTGCTATAATGGACTGGGGATTATAGCCTATTATTGGGGGAACTATCAGGATTCTTTTAAATTGATTTCTCGGGCAGTGGAGCTCAAACCACTTGATCAGGATAGTCTCTTAAATTTGTGGGATGCTGCTCTAAAAATTGGTCGTGAAGTCGAAGTGAGAGAAGTGTTGCAGACTGCGGTAACTCTTGACCCATCATTACAACAAGTAGCCGAGACAATTGGATAAAGGAGATACTATGATTCAAGATACTTCTTTGACATTAGGTACGCACTATATGGAAGCGGGAACAACGACTGCCTTAGGGCGTCCAGTTATACCTTCTCAAAACATGTTGTTGATATTTGATGGCTCTCAGGGCGATTGTAATGATTTGGCATCAAAGGGATGGCAAGTACACAATCTTCTTTTTAGTTATCCAAGTGATACCAGATTGTCGGATCAGGTTACAAAAATAACATCATCGATTTATAGCGAGTGGACGTCCCAGGTAGGTTTTAAATGTGATGCAATAGTGTTGGGACCCCAATTAAGTTATATTGAAGATGGTGTAGGGTTTCTAAAAAAAGTGCACTCTCTACTGACTGCTCATGGAGTAATATATGCGACAGTAGAGAATCGGTCGTATTACCAACGACTTATAGATAAAAGCACCCGAGAGCTTCTTCCTTGGCCTGTTCATGAGCCTAAAGGGTTGAGTTATACTCAGAGTGACATTGAATCTATGATCTCGAAGTGTGAGCTCATCATAAAAAAGATAGAACCTGTAATGGACTCGCTGTTTTATAATGAACAGTATGCTCGATGGCAAAAAGTTAATGGTATTGATTGTGAGGTGATACTTCCGAATGACCCGGAACTGAGACGCTCCTATTTTATTAAAGAATTTGCCCTTGTTATTGAGAATGGATCGACTGAAATTATTACTGCAGCCAATATGGTTGAGGGAGTAGATGTTGATGCGGTACATAAACAGATACAGGCCTTTTTGGCAGATGGTCAGACCAATGTAGTACAGGGGATGCTTGATACTATTATTGCTCAAGGTCGCGCTACAGATATGACCTATAATCTTTATGGTATTTACTACTTCTATTTAGGTGATGTGCAAAAAGCGTATATAAACTTTATTGATGCGATACAAAAAAATGCTTCAGTGAGTGATTACTATTTGAATCTATATGATGCGGCAAAGTCTATTGGTGTAGAGAGTGAAGTGGTTGTGCTGTTACAGTCGGCCATTAAACAGCATCCTCATCTTCAATCGGTGTTATCTGAGCTCACTCAGTAATAGAAAGAGGTCGCGAATTATGGATCTCTCGATTTGTATGATCGTAAAAAATGAAGCAGAGAATTTATCACAATTGTTACCTCAATTGCGGGCTCTTAACTGCGAACTGTGTATTGTTGATACTGGTTCTACCGATGGTAGTATCACAATTATAAAGGAATCTGTTGGTGTGGTACATCATTTTGAGTGGTGTGAAAACTTTTCTCTTGCAAGAAACTATTCGCTCAGTCTTGCAAGCAAGCCAACAATATTATGGCTTGATGCTGATGATAGACTCCCTGAAAGATCAATTATTGAACTGCAGCAGTTGTGTGATATTGAAAGAACTATAGCATATACTGCTATAGTTGAAAACCCTCGTGAAGGGATGGTTGAATCAGAAAAGTTTCGACAGTTACGTATAATTCCCAATGGAAGAGGTCTGCAATTTAAAGGCGCTATACATGAAGAGTTACGGTCCTCGTGTATAGTAAATGAAATTCCTGTTGAAGACAGTAAATTTGTAATAGAGCATCGCGGGTATATGACCGTCGAAAATCGTGCTGCAAAAACTGAACGCAACTATAAACTCTTGAAAAAAGAGTATGAATGTAAGAGTGATGATCTCTATGTTGTAATGGAGTATGGTAACGCTCTGTATCAAAAAGCTCAGTATCGTGATGCACTTACGGTATATGAAACAGGGTATCATAACCCACAAGGAGAAAAAAATACTCATGCGTATGTAACACTCCCCCTTCTTATAGGGAATACTTATGAAGTATTGGGTGAATTAGATACTGCTGATGAGTGGTTTGATATTTCAGTGCGATTACATCCAATAGCGTATACAGCTCATTATAAACTGGCTCGAAGTCGTATGGGAGTTGGCGCTTGGGAAAGTGCGCAAATTTTGTATACTCAAATTGTCGAGGGTCTTGAACAGGAGCGGGTAGTAGGGACTATTGCGCAATCAAGTCATGCATTGTATGTTAATAGTCTTACAGCATTGGCACTTGGGTATAATGATGCACAGCAGTTTGATCAAGCATGTCTAATGTTTGAAAAGGTGCTAGAAAATCATGGGGCGATTACCTTTGACCCATGGGTGTATATGGGGTCTTTGGTTGCGCTTGAGAAGTATGATGTTGCTCAATCATTTATTCAATTACATCATTGTACTCCCTCTGTAATAGCCCATGAACATACTTTAGCTAAGATGTTACTAGGAGTGGGACAGTTAGAGGGTGCTTGTGAAGAGTACAAACGGTTGTTACAGCGTGACCCTACAAATAGTATTTACATTAATGAATATGGAGTTGTCTTATATCAACAGGGGAGTATTCGAGATGCACAACACTGTTTTTTGGGGGCCCTACATCAGGGATATAGTGATGACTGTGTAGAAAACTTATTAGATACAATAGGAGTCCTTAAAAATAGTTCCTTTGTGTTGGATCGTCTTAAGTATATTCCTATTGAATCAGCAGTTAAAGAACAATTAATTTACCGAATAAAGGGACTGTATGCCAAGTGTTAATCCTAATGATGTCAATGCGTTGATTGGAACAATTCAGCAACCGCTTACACCTCTTGGGCCTCCAAATACTCTTTCAATCTGTATGATTGTAAAAAATGAAGAGAAAAATATTGAAGCAGCGGTTCGCAGTTTTATTCCTTTTGCAGATGAGATTATTGTAAATGATACGGGTTCGACGGATAAAACTCTTGATATTCTTAAACAATTACCCGTTACTATTATTCAATCTGAATGGATTGGAGATTTTAGCTATTCGAGAAACCTGAGTATTGAGGCCGCAACACAGAGTTGGATCCTTTGGATGGATGCTGATGATAGAGTTCCAGCAGGCCAGATTGAAAACTTTAATAAATTAAAGACCGCCCCCCTGGATAGAATGTTTGGATTTCAAATAATTAATACTCAGGCTGGTCTTGCTCTGGGTACACGATTTATGCAGACGCGAATGTTTCCGCGACACCCCAAAATTCGTTTTGAGCGGGCGGTGCATGAACAGATGATTTTTAGTGGCGCACAGATGGGCCTCTATTCATTTTTTACTGAGACAACTATTCATCATACTGGCTATGAAGACCCTGAGACAAAAAAACTTAAAGCTCAGAGGAATTTAGACTTACTAGAGAATGATGTTGATATTGATATCGACCCAATTATATCGATGCAACTTGGAGATTCTTATGCAATAATTGGTGAGTTAGATAAAAGTATAGAGGCCTATAAACATTCTTTTTCTATTCCTCATTGTCGTGAGATTAATGCTGATTGTTACAATGACCTTCCTACTTGTATTGGGCGTTCATATCAGCTGAAAGGCAACTTGGAAGCGGCCAAAGAGTGGTTTTTAAAAGGGATTGAGCTTAATCCTAAAAAGTTAGAATCATATTATTATCTGGCAGAAAGTTATCTTAAATTAGGCGATACCCCTACAGCAGAGAATTATTTGATACAGGTCGCTGGTATGGATATTTTACATACAGGAACCTCAAATCAGTTTGATGTCATAAAAATGTATAGCTACTTTCATCTGTGTAAACTTTATACGACACAGCAAAAATTTGATCGAGTAATTGCATGGGCGACCCGCCTAAAAGAAGAATATCCGGAAGTGATTGAATCTCGAATATTTCTTGGGAAAAGTCACTTAAGCTGCAATAGAATTGATGAGGCCATCGGATGGCTCGAAGATGCAGTACAGCGCAATCCCAAAGCAGATGAAACAGCGTGGCAAGCCCTTTGTATTGCCTATGAGCAAAAAGATGATCGTATCGCTCTTGCAAATGCTCAAGGGCGTTATCAACAGACATTCCCAAAATCAACTCAAGCAACGACCCATGACTCGAGCATTGATGTTTCTGTTTGTATGATTGTTAAAGATGAAGAGTCGACCTTGCCTCACTTACTCCACTCTATTGCAGGGTTGTGGGATGAATTAATCATTGTCGATACGGGGAGTGGTGATAGGACTCCTGCAATTATAGAGGAGTTTGGAGGAGAGCTCCGTACAGCTCCATGGGAAGGTGATTTTGCAAAAGCGCGCAATATCTCACTTGAGGGAGCTCGAGGCCGATGGATTGTCTGGTTTGATGCAGATGACATTGTATTGCCTGAAGATCGAGTACGCTTAAAGCAGTTGTTATCGGGCAGTGCAGACAAAGCATATGGAGTGATGGTTAAAAATAGTACAGATGGCGGAAAAACAGGATCGGTTTTTAATCAGATACGGGTGTTTCCTAATAAGCCTGAAGTACGTTTTACGGGAAAAGTACACGAACAAGTACTGCCTGCCCTTGATAAACTGAAGATCTCGGTCGAATTTACTACTATAAAAGTTATTCATACGGGGTATATTGACGATGCAATTGTTGCAGATAAACAGCACCGCAATTTGAGTATCATGCAACAAGAGCTTGAAGAGTATCCTCAGAGTGAAACGGTGGTGAAACTCTATTCAATTGCAGGAGCCTATCAGGACTTAAAAAACTTTGAGAAAGCATTAGAGTGGTACCAAAAAGCTCTTGAACGAGCAAATCTAACGAGTGAAGACCCTCATATTCGTGAGATGTGTCCTGTTAAAATTGCAGCATGCTATGCAGAGCTAGGCGACCTTAACACTGCGCGACGGGTTATTGAGTCGGCGGCTGAACAGGCACCCCATATGGCCGAGGCGTTGCTTATAAAAGCTCAGGTGTTGAGTGCTCTTGGGGAAACAGAGTCTGCAGTGATTCAGTATGTTAATCTCTTCTATTTTCAAGAACAACCAACATTGGTCCCAGTTGATTATCAACAGATTAAAATAAAGGCGTGCGCATTTCTCGGAGATTATTGGAATAAGAAGAATAATCAACCTCTTGCTGTGGCTATTCTGAGGATTGGAGTTGCTCTGCGTGACGGGGAGCTCATTAGCTCTGAAAAGTTGTTGAGCTTTCTATTTGATGCAGAAGAGTACACACTTTGTAAGCATGTATTGACATTTGGATTGACTTTGAATGAAACTGCTGATTTGTATTTGAATTTAGGGAAGGCGTCAATAATGCTGAATGACGTTGAAGATGCGTTGATGTATTTAAAAAAGGGGACTGAGAAGTACCCTTCTGATCTCGAGATTATAGAATTACTAAAAGCGCTCCATGCAGATGTTGGACAATAAGAGTTTAGGTTTTTAGAAGAAAGCCAAGTTTTTTTAGTTGCTCTTTCAGCTTAGATGAAAGAATATTTTCAATACAATAATCTGAATATTCTAAGCGGCGAGGATACTCTTTTCTGAGTGTATCAAAAAGAATTCCATCACTCTTTTGTATAATAGGTTTTGAATGCTCAAAGTCATCTTGGATTGAATATACTGAAGATAGGACTTTCTCAAGAGCTTCTGTATCAGTGAGTTCTTTGATGCAGATTGTATTTGAGGATACAGGAGTCGTTGTTTTTGGCCTGTTGAGATTAAAATGTTTTAGGAGTGCGTCACGCATCATTAAGGTGCCTCTTACTTTCCCCGTGTATGAGTACCCTGCGATATGCGGTGTATAAACGGAAGCACATTTAAGATAGTCTTGAGAAGGAGTTGGCTCATGATTAAAAACATCAAGTATAATGTCTTTAAAAAAGCCTTCTTTTGCGAGTGCAATTATTTCTTCCTCAACAACAATCCCTCCTCGGGCACTGTTAATAAATGTGAGTCCTGTCTTAAAGTTACTCAAAAATGAGCGATTGACTATGCCAGATGTAGGGTATTGAGATTGGTTTGATGTGGTAAGAGGGGTGTGAAAACTTAAGACATCTGCTTCATAAAGAGTCTCTAGAGAGACTAAATCGGTCGATATTCCTGAGTCTACAAGTGGAGGGTCATAAGGAAGTGCAGTAATCCCTAATGCCTTTATGAGTCGTGCAACTTCTTTTCCTACATGACCATATCCAACAATACCTACTTTAAGGTTAGGCTTGTTAAGGAGGTTGCACTCTTTAAGCGCGGAAAGAACATACTCCCCGACAGAAGTTGCATTACTCCCTGCGGCTGAGGCAAAAGTACAATTTGACTCTTTGAGGTAGCCGGTGTCAATATGATCAATACCTGCTGTGGCGGTACCTACAAATGAGAGTTGACTTGATGAAAGGAGTTGGCGGTTTACTGGAGTTACAGATCTAACCAATAGCGCTTCAAAGGGTTCTAAAAAATGTGGGGTAAGTGATCTGCCATCAAATGGGGTGATATCGAACAAGTCGGATAGGAGCGATTCTGCTTCAACTATATTTTGATCATATGCTATTTTTATCATTTTTCGGTCAGTTGCTTTCTAAATGGTCAAATGTGGCGGTAATTGATAGCAAAATTAGTATTTTTTGTCTCATGATATACCTACGGTTTAAACTTATAACAGTTTTGGCACTTTCGCTTTTGAGTATTGGTACTACAGCGAATAAGCCTACTTATTCTCTTTCTGAATTTATTCAAAAAGGACTTGCCAATGATGGCCGCCTTGAAGAAAAGCGGTTTGGTAAAAAGCTTAAAGAACATAAAATAGATGAGATCAGAATGGGAGCGATACTTCCTCGATTTGAGTTTACTGCTGGCTGGGGACCTGCTCCTGGTTTGAAAAGTACATATGAAGAGACGCAATTCTCCGATGTGTCTCTTGATGGAGTACATTATGACTCGCTTTCTATTTTAGAATCAAAAACAGAATATGATATTCTCTCGTTTAAGAAGTGGGGGCCTGCATTTGTGACTGAAGTGAAAATGGTACAGCCACTCAACTTGTTTCGCTATAATTCAGGGATGAACGCAGCTAAGGCTGATCGCGATTATTATAATTGGAATATTAGTAGTAGTGAACTTAAAAAAGAACGCGAATTACAAGAGTATTATTTTGGGTACCTTTACGCACAAGATCTACACGAACTGTCTTTAGAAGTTGAATCAGAAATGATGAAAATTGAGGAGAGAATAGACGAGATGCTTTTTGATGAAGATGAATCAGTGTCGCAGTTTGATCTTCTAGAATTAAAGACTAATAAATATGCAATAGCAGAGGGGGTAGAAGAGAGTCGTCTTGGAGTACGCAGAGCGAAGCTTGCCGCAGCATTTAGTTTAGGGTTTGCAAGTGATACAGCATTTACTTTTATTGATTCCTTGTTAGTGGTGAGAAAAGAACCAGTGCCATCACTTGATAGTCTTAAAATCTATTTGAAACATTCACATCCCGATTTGCAAATGTTAAAACATGGATTAAAAGCAATGAATGCACTGAAAGATTTAGCTCAAGGTGAACTAGGGCCCGAAATATTTTTGTTTGCGAGCGCTGAATATGCAAAATCATGGGCAGGAGATAGACGGTCACTTTCTGACGAGGCCTTTTCTGAAGATCCGTTGAATAAAATATCAGGTGCGATCGGAATAGGATTAAAATATCGTTTGAATATTTGGTCGCGGTATCAAAACTACTCCAAAAAGAAACTGGAACTGACTCACTTGCAACGGAAAGAGTCTTATGCTGAGCGTGGATTGGGGCTTCTTTTAGATGAGCAGTATGGGAAATTTGAAAAATCAAGAACCCTTCTTTCCAGTGCGCGGGCATCTCTCCGTGCAGCTGAAGCGTGGCTTAAAGGCGCAGCCATGAAGTATGATGTTGATCCTTCAGAAGCACGAGGGCTTATTAAGGCATTCAAGGCTAAGGTAGGCGCAAAGAGAAATTATTTAAAGTCTGTGTATAATTACAATATTGAAGTTGGTCGTCTCTTTGAGCGGTCAGGCTGGTCAATAGCAAAACATAATGCTACCTTGACCGTAACAGGAGGACCAGAATGAAATGGTTAATTGCAGTAATATTATGTGTATCGTTACAAACTTGGGCGTCTGAGTCGCCTCTTACGCTTATCAAAACGAAAGATATTGAGCTTCAAAAGCTCCTTAAAAAGAAAGATGCGCCAAAGGAAACACTTAAGCAGCTTATTAATAGCATTTTTGACTTCCGAAAAATGGGTCAAAAATCACTTTCGAGTTCTGCGTGGAAAGGTCAGCCTGAAGCAAAGCAGAATGAGTTTGTTGCCAGCTTTAAAGAGATGGTGGAGAATGCATCGATTAAGAAACTAGAAGTATACGAAGCTGATTCTACGAATTATGAAAAGCCTAAAATTAAAAAGGGCAAAGCAAAAATTACTGCGCATATGTGGAATAAAGGAACTGAATCAGTATTAGTGTATAAGCTCGAAGAAATTGATGGCGCTTGGATGGCATGGGATCTCATTATTGATGATTTATCAACCGTGAGAAATTATCGTGAACAGTTTCGAAAAATCATAAAAGATAAAGGTTTTGATGAGTTGTTAAATATCCTAAAAGAGAAAGCTCTCGAGAATAAATAGGACCTTTGTGGTCCATGGATATAGAGTGACTCAATCTTCTGGCTACCTATCATTATATCAATCTGAGTATAAAGATCTTGCATACGTAACAAGTGCTCTGTGTACTGGGGATCCTCGCTATGACAATGCGGTTAAACTTGTTTTAAAAAAACTTGTATTAAGAGGAGATACAGTTCAATGTATCGATTCCGGCTCAGGAGCGTTGGTATCATTTCTGTCTCAATCATTTAATCATGTTGTTTGTTGTAATGTTTTGTATCAAGACTATTGTGCAACGAATGAGCATATGAAGGCATTTAAAGGGAGTGGTGAGTCATATTTACTTGATGATATAAGTGGAGTAATGAAAGGGTATGAGGTTTCACTCTTTAGACTTCATAAATCATGGGAATATAGTGCAGCTATTATTAGAGCGATAGTCAGAGTATCACGCCAAGGAACTTTATACGCGTATGGAACCAATGATGAAGGAGCAAAGAGTTTTCTTAATAAACTTAAACGTATTGGACTTAAAGGTGCTTGCATTGAAATTGGTTCATCGAGTAGAATATTTGAAATTGATCTCTCTCAGACTTTAGAACGTGATAATGAAACACAGGGCCCTACTATTACCCTTAGCCATTCAACAGGTGAACTAAGCTATGTAAATAATCCGGGCCTATTTTCATTTAAGAAAGCAGATGTGGGATCTCGAATTCTCATAGATGCTCTTCCCGATCTAACCAGCAAGACCGTGCTTGATGTAGGGTGTGGTGCGGGGGTGCTCTCCCTTGCGGCTTATCAACGTGGAGCAAAGGAGGTCGTTGCAACAGATGCGCATGCACTCTCTGTCTCTTGTGCAAATAAAAATTTCGAACACCAAAATACGCCCGCTTTCGCTCAGTGTACTTTTATTACGGATGGAATTTCTCAGATATTTGATGTTGTTATAACGAATCCCCCCTTCCATATTGGGAAATCTACTGAGGTAGATATGGGGAGAATATGGCTTAAAAGCTGTATAAAACAACTCAAGCCTGAGGGCACGATTTACCTAGTAGCTAATGAATTCCTCAAATATGGTGATTTCTGTAGAGAAATGGGGCTGAAAGCTCAAAAGATCGCACACAGTTCTGGATTTTTGGTCTATAAAATCGTATCATAACACTATAAAAAACTAAAGTAACGGGATGTCACATGGAACTCTTTCCCATGTTTGAAGAACACTTATCAGTTGAAATACGGGACGATGGTACCTATTTCACTCTTGAACGTGGATCCCAAGGTTTAATAAAAATTGATGACTTTAGGCGTGAGTTACTGAATGCTAACATAATGAACTTTGATCTTAAGCGAATAAAAACAGTTCTTGAATCACCATCTACTGGCAAAAGTGAATTTATAGGTCCTCCATTTAAATTTTTTAATGAAGAAAAGCAAACCGTATTAGAAGTCAAGGTCAGCCCTATTGAAGTACAGCTTTATTTGTCATCAGACGTTGAGAGCCGTTCATTTGATATCACTACACAAGACATAGAATATGTACTCACAAAGAAAAATATTAAGTTTGGCATTGACTGGGACCTCGTTGCAAAAATGGTTAAGCGCGGTGAGAAGGATGCGTGGATCACTATTGCTCATGCGCTTCCGACAGAAGACGGTGATCATGGTTATGTTAAAGAAGAGATAGAGGTTGATAAAGAAGCTAAACCTCTGATTATTGACGGGGGCCAAGCGGACTTTAGAAATGTGGGTGAGATAAAACAGGTTAAGAAAGGCGAACTTATTGCGGTACGTATTCCGCCGACTCCTGGTAAAGAAGGGAAGGATGTATTTGGTGAAATACTAGAGCCGACACCTGGCAAAGAGGCTGTGATGCTTGCCGGGGTCAATACCGTTTTGTCAGAGGATGGTAACGAGCTTAAAGCTAAAGACCCTGGCTATCTCTATCGGGACAAGGGGGCTATATGTGTAGGTCTCTTATACATTGTACAAGGTGATGTTGATTTTGAATCAGGGAATATTCAGTACGAAGGTGATGTACAGATAATGGGAAGTGTTCTCCCCGACTTTAAAGTAGTGGCTACTGGTGAAATAATTGTTGAAGGGCAAGTAGACTCCGCATATCTCGAATCCTCTGGAGGGAGTATTACTATTAACCAAGGGGTTTTTGGCAAAGAGAAAGGAGAGATTAAAGCAAAAAAAGATGTGAGTCTCTACTTGATTCAAGATACTACGGTGAGGGCAGGCGGAAAGGTTTCGGTAAAAAAATCTATGACAAACTGCATTGTAACTGCCCGACAGTTTGATGCCACTGAAACTAATTGTCAAGTAAATGCCTCGACTTTAAAACTGGAAGAAACCTGTGAAATTTATCAGTGTGGGAGCAAACAAGAGACGGTTACAAAAATTATATTCGAAGATAAATCATCGGAGTCCCTTAAAAAGAGAATGGCAGATTGTGATACATTGAGTCAAAAAATGGATGAAATTTTAGAGACTAAAGAAAAAAGACTTCGATCATTACGATTAAAAATTAAGAAAAATAAAGATCAGAATGATGTGGATATACTTAAGAGTGGTATTGAAGAATACACAATAATACTTAGAAAAAAAGAGCTATTGATGAGTGAAAGTGGTCGTTTAACTTCTGAGTTTATGTCAGCTAAAAATGTAAATGCACTCCTAACCTTTCAGGTTCTCTACCCCGAGCTTCAAGTAGAGTTAGGGGGACGATATAACGTGTTCAATAACGCACTTAAGAAGATTGAAATTAAAATTGATGGTGATAAAATTGTAACGGTTCCCCTTGTGGATAAGAAGAAATAATATGGATGTACTGGGCTATAGTAATAAAGAAAAGTATCACTGTTTTACTCCAGAAGAGCTTCGAGAATCAATAATCGATGAGATCTATCTGTTTGTTGAAAAAAAGATGATGCAAGAACAGAAAGATGTAGTATTCGATCTTCAGCATATAGAATCAATTTTTAGCCAGCACCTCACGATGTTTCTAAAGTTATTCAAATTGCTCGACAGTTTCGATTTACAGTTTGTCTTAGTGGGAATGACACCGGCGGTGTTGAATGTTATTCAAATGACTCAACTCGATGGATACTTACGGCTTTGTATGAATTGCGAAGAGTACGAAGGACTTGCCCAGAATGATCGTAATAAGGGTGGTGTTTCGTTTAGTTGTCGGGTCAGCGAAAATAGTATTGGTGAACAGATAATGAATCTTGATGGATTTGTTTCACGAACTGAACAGTTTAATCACTGCCTTAAGAAGTTAAAGCCTGGTAAGGTCGTACTCGATTTTGAACATGTTGGTTTTATTGATGCAGAGTCACTCATTGCAATATCTGCCATGCGAAATGAGCATGATATTTATATAAAAAACCCAAGCAAGGCAATTATTGAGCTCTTAGAAGAGAAAGATATCCTTGATCATTTTCTTATTGAAGAGTAAGTTGTTTTTAAAATAGAATGGCCATAGTTACATTCTGCTTTTTATTAAATATTTCTGAGTTCTCATAACCATAGTCATAACTGTAGTCTATCTTAACTGTAAAGCGTCCTTGTTTATGCTGCAGTCCAAAACCAAGTCCCCATTTTCTAAACCCTTCCTGATCTAATATTTGAGTCATTCCTGAGCGAAGCCATAAAATACCCAGTATTTGTTTTTCAAGCCCCAAAGAGAGGTGATCTTTTTGGTCAGCATAGAGTCCTTTTTGGATACTCAACCCCAGATTGAGCGCATAATCACTTTCGAAATGCCCACCTAAAGTAAAGAGTGGAGGGAGGTCTTCACTATATTCAGAATCGGTCAGGGTATTTGTGTAGTAGATTGCACTATGAAGGTCTTTGAGTTGTGCGCCAAAGTGAAAATTATTAAGGAGACTCCATTGAATGCCCAAATCTATACCATACCCTAATCCACGTCCGGTGCTTTTCTCTATGCCTACACCATCATTGCCGGTGGTTACAAAGTAGCCTTTAAAGGTGATGCCTGCGCGTACGGCTGTTAAGTATTTTGAGTAGAGTGAGAGATCAGTAGCATAGGATGAGAGAAATTGAAATTCCTTAACAAGGTCATCTCCTTCTACGGTGATTGCCTGACTATGAAAGAGGTTTCGGATGAGCATAGAAGAGTAGCTCATATAGAGCTGTGAAACATTGCCAGGGAGAGTTGCGTGTGAGAGTGTGACACTTGTATGGGTGAGGTGTACGAGTCCAGCAGGATTAATGAGAGGTGCAAATCCATCATTAACCATTGAGACCCCTATGGAACCCATCGCTTTGTAACGAGCACCTGAGGGGGCTGATGCATAAAAGCCACGCAGCCCTGATAGCCCTCGATTATTAGGGGTTAAGGGTGTGCTCAACTCTGTTGTATTTTCATCCTTAGAATCAAAGAGGTGGTTGTCATAGAGTATATAACTTGCTACAGCGGTGAGTGATGCGAGAGCAACACCCCAACTCGTATAGCTGCTGTGTTTAGAGTCAAAATCACTCGGTTTGTTCTTGCCCGTGAGTGGAGTATGGAATCCGGTGAGCTCTTCTGCGACAGCTTTGCTGAGAGTTACAATATCCTCTTTGTGAAATGCTTTTATAGATTTTGACGCGGTAGCAATATTTTCTAATGAGTGTATGTCATAGAGACTGACCTCTAAGTAATATACGCCATCCTTTTTTGAAAAATAAGAACCGAGTGCTAGATCAATGGCGAGCTTTCTTCCTGTGAGGTAAAAGCAGAGACTTGACAGGCACTTTGTTGAACTTTCTTCGCCTAATATTTTAAGTCTATTTTCTGTTTCATCTATCGAGAGCACTGAAAAGTAACCTGATTGCGCAAATGCCATATGAAGGGATTTATGCAAAATGTCAAGTTCCAGTAATGTCGTATTATGCTCTACGGGTGTGTAAATTGCAAGAGAGGGTGGTAACGATTTTGAAAAGGTCAGTACACCGCACAGAATAATTGATATAAGAATTGATCGTATCATTTAAAAAGCACCACTGGTTTAAGAACATCCTGGATATGTGACTGGGAATTAAATGAGCAGGAGGTAAAACGAAGCAAATATCGTCCATTGCGGGCCATCCTTTTTGAGTCGGTGGTCCCATCCCAATAGATACTTTGTAAGTCGGTTGAAAAGAGTTCGTTTTGTATAAGGGTACGCACGACTTCGCCATTCATATTGTAGAGAGTGAGCGTTACTTCAAGTTCAGAATAATCAGTATGAAATGGATAAAAATCGATACGTGTTCCTGGGTAACTATTACCGTCTTGTTCAGCGGTGACAGATGGTGAAAAGGGGTTAGGTGTTATGGTAAGCTCAGAGAGTGAAGGGTCACGTGAAGCATTTGCGAGTCCATAATGTCCTTTTCTATCTGTCTCAATAGTAAATGAAATAAGGGAGTCAGTGAATATACTATAGCCGAGTGAGGCCGGTATTTTTGTAGCCAGGGATGTCTGAGGAGTATTGTCTGGTTGGGTAAAAGGGGTCCATGTATTACTCGAGTCATCATAAAAGAGAGCGGGGTGGCTTGTGGCTCTATCTATTTCTGGGATAGAAAAGACCAGTGTTGGTAAGGCATAAGGCGTTTGCCCATAGGGGTAATCAAGAGCATAAAAATCACTGTAGAGTGTCGTTGTTGGTGATCGTAATGAGAGGTGTTGTTGGGCCCTTTTTTTCAGGTGAACCGTACCAGCTCTGTGTAAAAAGAGTGAGTCAGGAAGGGTCAAGGTTAGCAGGGAATCGTGGAAGAGGGTGTCGGCATTATTGAGAGGTGAGACAACCTGCCCAACTGAGAGAGTGAGAGTGTCAGATACTGAAGAAAGATTTGCGATGATTGAAAGTGGTCCGATAAAGTTGCTGTCTATATATATCTGCGAGCCTATTAGGGTAGCAGCCTGGTGAGGAAACAAGGTGATGGGGGGTGTTATATGCATAGGTGCAGTTGAAGAGGAATCATGGCCGAGATAGATGAGTGAGAGAGTATCACCTCCTAAGGTGGAGGTCAAATAGTGCGGAGGGAATAGTACAGTCAGTGAATCAATGGTACTTTCCATAAGGCTAATAATAAAGGTGTGGACTGTGCTTTTACTTCCAGAAGAGACTGTTGCTGTTACTCGAATATCGCCGGGGAGTCTACCAGTGTTGAATGATATTTGAGCAGGAGTGAGAGGGACAAGGGTTTTAGTGGGGTCAGATATATTCCAGCTTATAGTATAAGGAGATTGTGGAGTATTGAGTAGTGGAGTAATGTCATGTCCACTACTGGTTGAAGCAGTGAGAGATAGGGTTAGGTTTTGTTGGGTTGCAGTAGTGAATACTTGCTTTGTGGACGAATTCACTAAAAGAGAATCCGTTGGAGCATTACTGAATTGAGTAATATATCGATGGCCCGGGTGAGTATTTGAGTAACAGGTTCCATTTACGTAGATTTTAAATGAGTAGGCCGATAGGGCAACTTGTCTGGGCATTCCAAAGAGTATTGATGTTTGCGCTGGTGTGACTACTTGCTGAATGATGGTGTCGGTAATGGTGCCAAGCGGGGTTTCGTAATAGACATATCCCGAATCAATGCTATCGCTACTGGTTACGGTAAGAGTATAGGTTTCGGGGTAGGGAGAATTATACAGAGGAGCAGGGTTGTGTGCGACATTAAAAGGGAGTGATATGGTGTCCCCAGAGTTAACTGAGGTTATTACATGGCTAATCGGAAGTAAGGTGTCGTTTGGTACACTTGCTGAAAAATTATATATACCATCGGGGAGGTTATAGGTGCTGTCGGTACGGAGTATTCGTGAAAGAGGAAGGGTGAGGTCTATAGTGGCACTAAGAGGACTAGACGTACTCAGTTTTGATGTTGCAATAAAGGTGCTGACCTCTGAATGAGGGGTCAGTACTATTGATGGAGCAGAATAGAGATTACGAGGAGCAATAATGTTTTCGAGATCTGTCACAATAATAGGGATTGTTTGAGAATAGCCTGGAGCATTTACAGATACTTGATAGACGCCCCGAGGAATATTGTAGGCATGGTAAACAAAAGCAGTATCATTCCGTGAGAGTCTTGTAGGGTAGGATGTAAGGGTGGTGGTGTCGATGAGTGAAACGGTGCAGTGAGAAGCGAGAGGCATGGAGCTATCACTGAGAGTGAAAGAACCTACAATTGTTGCTTGTAAATAAGGAGTAAGTGTGGTTTTTTCAACTTTGCGCGGGGCATCAAAAATAAGTGGTTCTGATAGGGCTGCTATGTCGTATTCTAAAACTCTTGTTCCTGCTATAAAAGTATCGGGTATCGAAGCATTACCTCCGTAAGGGACTGAAATAGAAAAATAACCGTACTGATCTGTGGTAGTCCAGAGGGTGTCGATGGTAGGGTCGGGGGTTACAATCCAGACTTGTTGATCAGGGACTATTTGGTAGGTCGTTGAATCGCGGGTTATATCGCTACGGAGTCGAATGGTGCCAGAAATAGTATTAAAAATTGAAGAGAGCGTGTGGTCTATAAAAGTGGGGGCAAAGAGGTAATGGTCACTGCGGACGGTTGTAAATCCTTGTTTCGTGACTTGCACTGTATATCTCCCTGGAGGTAATTGTAACTGATAGATTCCTGATTGCCCTGTTTGAGTTTCGGTAATAAACTGGTGATGGTGAAAAATTGTTACGTGTGCATTCACTAAGGGGGTTCCCATTTGGTCTATTGCAGTTCCGGTCATGGAGTGAGTAGTCTGAGGCATGGTGATGTCTGCAAGGGTCGTTACAGAGTCACTTTGGATATTTATTCGTTGGCTTATTATTTCATACTGTTTGGTTTTTGTTGAGGATAATGTGTATTCTCCTTCGGTAACTGTTGTATAGAACCGTCCGAGATTATCTGTAGACATTGTGAGAGTATAGTCTGAGTTGAAGCGTTTGAGAGTCAGGTTAATTTGAGGAATAGGAAGGCCATTGCGATTGATCACCCTTCCGGTAAGTAATTGCGTGGTGGCAGTGAGTGTTACTTGAATGAGTTTCGTGGTTGTTCCAATTAAGGTTTCAGTGTTATATTTTTCAAATCCTGTTTTTTCAATAGTGATGCGATAAGGGCCTTGTTCAAGCATTACCTCAACATATCCTGCCTGAGTAAGAGGTGCGAGATGCGAGCCGGTTTTAATGATTGTAGTTGGACGATTTTTTAGTGATGAGAGGGTAATGGTTGCGTTGTCAATATACCGAGTTTGTCCGTTGTCATTGGCTTGTATCAAAAATTGTACAATGGAGGTGTGAGCGCCAAAGAGTGAGTCTGGAGGTATAGTAAAGAGGGCTGTATCAGCACCAATGATCGTTCCATTGCTGCTTAAGGTATTGAGGAGTAATTGGAAGGTACCTGCTGTTACTATAGAGTTGAGAGGTAGCGAGAGGTAATTTTCCGTTGTTGCACGAGTCAGTATTTTTTTACGAGTGTTAATCCCTTGTTCGATCTTTTCTTCAAGAAGTGTGAGTTGATATGAGTTATTGTTTGTAGAGTCGCTCTCCCATTGAATAGAGGTGAGTTCAAGAGGAAGTGTATCGAGCAGATTAATAAAATGAGCGATGAAGCTACTATCATGTTGAGGAGGGGCGCTTTGAGTAAAGGTAATAAGGGATGCCTCATTGAAGTCTGTAAGGATGGGTGAGTGTACATCGTAATTGGGGACGAGTATGAGAGTGTATTGTTGGGAGGGTAGGAGTGTTGGAAACTGCTCATTTTGAGGCGTAAAGGTAAAATGGTTATTGGTAGTGATCGTTTGCCATATTATAGAGGCGTTGTCAATAAAATAGGTGAGGTCATTGGAGTTGACAATTGGGGATGAAGAGAGAATGAGGTGAAATGCTGGAATGCCATCTCTTTCCCAAGTAAGTGTTGGGCTTGTAGAGAGGTCATAGGATGAAGGTGGATTAATCTTAATAGATTGTGGGGAGGGGTAGAGGGTAGGCATTTCCATAGAGTATTCACTTTCGAGTGCATTGGTTACCCGGACATAGTATGTACCAAAAGAGAGGTGATTAGGATAAGAGAATAGAATTGAGGTTGTTGAATCACTGTTGTTCTGTATCGTGAGGTCTGTTATGGGGATATGAAAATTGGTTATTGTAGGGTGGCTTATCGGTGATATAAATAGACGTATATCACTGGATGGCAAAGCGGGAATTGCAGAAAATGAGAGTGTCGCTTGACGTGTGAGTCTATTGTACTCTGGTTGTTTGGTAATGGTAATTGCAGAGTAGAGTAGTGTGGGAAGTAATAAAAAAAGCAGTATTTTTTTAGAAAACATAGCGGGCTCCTAGTTTGAGAGAGACCATTGGGGCAACATGGAGTTGTAGTTCAAATTGTACAGTGGATCCAACAAGAAGTCCTCCATAGAGGATGGGGACAAAGACAGCAGTTGTGACTTTGTCGAGGGGGTTCCCATCTTTATAGTAGTTAAAAATTTTTGACTGAGAATCCGAAAGGTTATTCATTATAAGAAAACCCGTAGCTCCATAGCCGTATGTGAATGCTGCCTGAATCATGGTAAGGTGGTCCATATACCCTTTGAAGGTGAGGTACTTCCGTATGTCAGCAGGGGTAGCTTTATCTAAGGAATCTCGTTGTGCTTCAAGTGCAAACGAACCAAACGTTTTGGTGTAAGACATAAACAGGGTGCTATCAAGGACTTCCACTTCAATCGTGTAAAAGTTGGGAGTCGAAAAGCTTAAGGGCGAGGCGGTTTGATACATGATGGAGTGTGTGGTACCTTGTGATGCTTGTGCGAGCCCTTTGTCTGATAAAAGGGAATCAACCAGGGTATCAGCGAGATTGAGAGTCAATGCATCTATTAAGTAGGGCGTTGTATGATTGATTGATGCACTTCCTGAGAGGGTCATTTCGGTAGCAAACTTTGCTTCGAGGCGGAGGGGGCCATATTTTAGACTAATCTCGGGAGACCACCCTGTACCTGAATATGAGCCACTGAAGGATCCTTGGTATTGACTCTCTGAGTAATTGAGGTTATAGGTCATAGAACTCAGAGGCGTTGTTCTCATGAGGGTGCCTTCAAGTGCACCGATGTAATTACCGTTGGCCTGTATTCCAAACCAATGTCTATTAAGGGTAAAGCCCATTTGAGTATACTTACTTGACTGTAATATATATCCTAAGCGTAAGGTGTTCCAGTATTGATCGAGAGAGAAATCAGATGAGTGAAAAGCATGAAGGTTGATCGTTCCCTTTGATGCAATGGTGGTGTCAATAGTGAGAGAAGCATTACTCATAAATGATTCGAGTTGCAGTGTCGTATTTTCTCCAAAATCGAGAAAGGCGAGCCCATCAAGAAAAGGAACTCCAATTGAGATGGTTGTTGAAAAGAGCTCTTCCTGATCTGGTTGAGTATTTGAAAGGTAGGCTGTTTGATTGGTAAACTCAGAATATGACGAAGGGGCTGGGGTCTCATTACTCAAGGGAATGGTGATCAGGAGTCGGGCTTCTGCTTTTTTTAAATTGTGGTGATACTGTGCTAATGTGTATTGCAAATTCCATCGGGTAACATTTTTTTCGTTGTTGGTTGCAAAGGTGGGCATTTGGGAATAAGAGAAGGAAGTACACAGTATGATCACGATAACCATGATGATTAATTGGTTACCATTTGTTCTCATTAAAAATTTCACGCTACTCCGCATCACATATTCCGATACAAATAAAAATAGAAGAACTACTGTTCTTCTATCGGTAATAAATTTGAGTAACTTGATTATTTAGGGTGATTTAGAGCATTTTAAGGAAATTCAGCTCTTTTCGCCTGTTAGAGGCTTGAATGAATTCTCTCTTCTGTAGGGAGTTCAATAGTAGTGTTAATTTTTTCTTTTATGTCTGATGAAAACTTGAGCAGTGGTGCACGTGTTTTTTCGAGCTGTACGGGCTCTCCTGTTTTAGGATTTCGGGCTAATCGAGGTTTTCGATCCTTTGTATAGAATGTTCCAAACCCTCGGAGTTCAATTTTTTTGTCCGCTTGGAGCTCTTTAGCGACAATTGTGAAAAATTCATCAACAACGCCCCTTATTTGAGTCTGGGTAAATCCAGTTGAACGTGCGATATCTAGTACAATGTCTCGTTTTGTTACGTTTGGCAAGTTTAGTACTCCTGGCTAAGTTACACCACTACATGTTGTGTACATTTTTAAATATATGTAACTTATTTCTAAAATCAAGGCATGGAGAATATTCTTTTTACAATTTCAATATATATTCATCTCAGCTGGCATGCCCTCTCTAAATTAATTATCTTTGGGCACTTACGGACAATCAGCCAACTCTATTATTATGTCAAAAATTTACGGTGAACCCCATAAAAAAATACTTAAGGTTGGTAATCTTGAGATTTTTCCTAATGCAATCCTGTCTCCTATGCATGGAGTAACTAATTCTAGTTTTAGAAGAACGGTAAAAGAAGTTTGCGGAGGCGTCTCTGGACTGCTTGTTTCAGAATTTGTCTCAGTTGAAGGTATTACTCGATTTATTCCTAATACTATAACTCAAATGGCTTTTCACCCAGAAGAGCACCCTTTTTGCATTCAGGTATTTGGTGCAGATATTGAACGGATGGTCAAGGGTGCCGCAATGGCCCAAGAACATGGTGCTGATATGGTTGAGATAAATGCTGGCTGTCCGGCGCCAAAAGTAGTAAAGCGTGGTGGGGGTTCAGGCCTTCTTAAAGACCTTGATCACTTGCAAGAAATGCTTCAGAAAATGCGAAAAGAAATTTCAATACCCCTCTCTCTTAAAGTACGCTTGGGGTGGGATAGCGATACTATAAATGTAGTTGAAACAGCGCAACTTGCTGAGAATGAAAATCTTGACCTTTTCATCATTCATGGTAGGACCCGTACTCAAGGGTATCGTGGTGAAGCAGATTGGGAAAAAATTGCAGAAGCAAAGCAAGCGGTAAATCATATACCTGTTGTGGGCAATGGTGATGTTAAAACTGTTGAAGAGTTTATTACTCGACTTAACACTTATGGTGTTGATGGGATTTCTATAGGCCGTGGGGCCATGCACAACCCCTGGATATTTGGGCAAATTGTCGATTACTATGAAGGGCGTGAGATACGGGTGCCGACTTATGAAGATCAGAAAAATGTCTTCATGGTTTATAAGAAAAAACTTGAAGAAGCAGGTGTTCCTGAATTTGCAATTCTGGGTAAGATGAAACAGATCACTGCTCGCCTTATGAAGAGTATTCCCAACGCCTCAGAGGGACGTATGCTTTTACTTCGTACCGATGAGCTGGATGGTTTCATGGGGACCCTCGATTCATTTTATTCTGAGCAGGTAGCTAAGTTTGGTGAAGTACCTTTTGATCCAGGCGCTGTAAAAGACCTGAATGGAAAGGCCCGTAATGAGATACAAGAGGGTGAACACTTTTCAAAGTGACCCCCATTGTAAACATTGTTTAAATAACCCATCACTCTATACTCTCTCCTTTGCAATTAGGATAATTATCCTATTTTAACTTCATGGCAGATATAAAACGAACTCAATCCCTCAGCGTCGCAAAACATATTGAAAAGTCTCAAAAAAAAGTGACGGTTCTATTTACCGATATTGTTGATTCAACAAAATTTTGGGAGAAGGTAGGGGATGTTGAAGCACGAGTACAGGTTGACTTACATAATAGAGTTCTCTTTAGTGTAATCAAGCAGTACAAGGGTAAAATTCTCAAGACCATCGGTGATGCAATTATGGCTTCGTTTAAAAGTCCTGATAATGCTCTAAAGGCTGCAATTGGGTGTCAGCAAATTTTGCGCCGTGAGCGAACTGAACACAATAATTTTAACCTGCATATTCGAATTGGTATTCACTCTGGTCGCGCAATCATCGAGGATAAAGATGTCTTTGGTGATGTAGTTAATGTTGCTGCTCGGGTCGAAGGTGAAGCAGAGAAAGATGAGATTTGTATCTCAAAAAAGACTCAAGAAGTGCTCAAAAAAGAATTTCCTCTTAAGCGAGGGGGCAGCTTTCTCCCTAAGGGAAAAAAGAAAAAACTCATGCTCTATCAGGTACAATGGGAGAAGTCAGATTCCCTCATAGGTGGTGTTCGAGTGATTACCTTTATGCCCTCAAATAAAAATCAACGTATTGCAGTGAGTGTCTCTCTGGTGGTTACACTCATCTGGCTCTACTATCTCTATAGTACTAGCATACGGTTTTTTCTTGCGGATATAGAGTGGCTTTCAATTATGTTGCTCGACCCTTTTCAAGGGGCGCGAGAATATCCATATCTTGTTTTCCCATTCCTCGGGGCGGCGCTTATTGGGCTCTACAAATTGGTTAATTATTCACACCTTTCACTCAATCTTTTCCGGGCTCTCAAAGGGGGAATGTATGGTGCCGTGGCATACCTCATTGCCACTCTTCTATTCATTGCAAATCCAACAGATATACTGCAGAGCGATCTTATTACTTCAAATCATCTTTTTGTTGAAGTTTTGGAGCCTGATACTGACATTAAAAGTCGTCCTCGCCTCAGTGCTACTACTCTTAAACGAGTTCATATGGGGGATTTACTTCTTTTGACAGATATTGAAAAGCGTGGAGTGATAACCTGGAACAAAGTCTTGATAGCGCCAAAGCAGTATGGCTGGGTGCCTCGTGTTGTTCCTGCACGGATGGGGATACCTAAAAAGCGTTATTCTAAAGCAAATAATTATCGTTACACGACATTTGACCTTTATGCACTTTTGGTAGGAGTACTTGGGTGGGTATTCGGGTGGTTCAGTTTTCGGATTAAGCCTGTATAATAATTGACAGTAAGGCTAACGGCCTCTCCAAAAGTTTGTAGAAAAGAGCAGTATCACCGTATACATCTCAAGACGCCCTGCGAGCATGGCAATAGAAAGAATCCATAGCCCTGCATCTGATATTCCCGCAAAATTACTCACGGGGCCGACACCGGCAAATCCAGGGCCAATATTTCCAACACTTGAGAGGGCTGCAGAAAGGGAGGTACCCAAATCGAGGCCTGTTGCTGCGAGAAGACCACCTGTTACTATGACCGTCAAAACATAGAGAATGAAAAAACCATTAACATTGAGCTGCACATCCTCTTTTACTGGATTACCACCCACCTTGGACTGCATAACAGCTTGAGGGTGGAGGAATTTTCTGAGTTCTGCAATACTTGATTTGACGAGAATAATAACTCGAATGACCTTTATGCCACCACCGGTCGAGCCCCCACATCCACCAATGAGCATCATGCCAAAAATGAGAAATTGAGTAAAGAATGGCCAGATGGAGTAGTCGGCACTCACAAATCCTGTTGTTGTTAAAATTGAGATTACCTGAAAAGCAGAATCTCTTATGTAAATCGCGAAAGGAGTCGTTGGGTCGGTATAGTAGAGTACGCCTCCAATAGTAAGGGAGGTGAGAGAAAAAATAAAGAAATAAGTTCTAAATTCTATGTCTCTAAAAAGGTATCCAATATTACCCGAAATTGCTCGAATGTGTAACGCAAAGTTAGCGCCCGCAAGTAACATAAAAAAGGTGATAATCCAGTGAATAGTACTGCTGTCGTAGGCTGCTACGCTGGCGTTTTTAGTAGAGAATCCACCCGTTGCAAGAGTACCAAAGGCGTGACAGGTCGCATCAAACCAGCCCATACCTGCAATGTAGAGAACAATGATCTGAAGTATAGTGAGTCCTGCATACACATACCAGAGGAGCTTTGCAATGTTTTGCAGCTTCGGTGCTATTTTGTCAGATGTGGGGCCCGTAACTTCTGCTTTGTAGATGTTGGAGCCAGAGGAGCCAAGGAGAGGCATAATGGCGAGACTCAGAACGATGATCCCCATCCCCCCAAGCCAATGTGTAAAACTGCGCCAAAAGAGGAGGGAGTGGTCAAGTGCTTCTATGTCATTGAGAACTGAGGCACCGGTGGTGGTAAAGCCAGACATGGTTTCGAATACTGCTTGTGTAAAATTGAGGGGACTGTAGAAGATAAAAGGGATTGCGCCTATGAGTGAAAAGACAATCCAGCCAAGAGAGACCACCAATATACTATCACGAAAGTTAATTTTGGTTTCTTTTGGTTTGATTTTGGCAAGGAGTCCACCAAGAATGAGTGAGCCACTAGCAGTATAAAAGAAAATGGCGTAGGTTGCTTCGTTGTAATAAAGTGCTACAAGACCGGGTAATATAAGAAAACCTGATAGGAGCACTATCAGGAAACCAAGAATCTTTAAAACACGGAGTCTATTTATTTGCATTACTGAGTTCCCTGAAGGAAAGATAACAATTTTTGAAAATCTTCTTGCAGGTCGGCAGTAAAGGTGAGGAGTTCATCAGTTCTTGGGTGGTTAAACTGTAGTTTAATCGCCTGAAGAGCTTGACTTGGCATGAGTGCAAGTGCTTTTTTTGCATCGGCCTTATAGAGTGGGGCAACATTTTTAGACTGTTTTTCACGGCCGTTATACAGCGGATCCCCAATGATTGGTATTCCAGTGTAGCGCATGTGTAGGCGTATTTGGTGGGTGCGTCCTGTTTCGAGCTTCACTTCAAGATATGATGCGAACCCATATGTTTCTAATGTTTTGTAGTGAGTAACGGCCCTGCGGCCAGTTTGTGATATGGCCATCTGTATTCTAAAGCGCGGGTCACGAGCAATTGGAGCATCTACAGTTCCTTCAAGATCACGAGGGGCTCCCCATACAAGACAGCGATAGGTTCGTTTAATATCGCGACGTTCTAATTGGGCTGCAAGATTTGCATGAGCCATATCATTTTTTGCGACAATCATGAGGCCCGAAGTATCTTTGTCAAGCCGGTGAACAATGCCCGGCCGCTCTTCGCCATTGATGGTCGAGAGGGTTTTACAGTGGTGTAACACTCCGGCTGCAAGGGTGCCTTTGTAGATGCCATTCCCTGGGTGTACCACCAGTCCTTTAGGTTTATTAATAACCAATAGGTCGTCATCCTCAAATACAATATCAAGATCCATTGGCTCTGGTTCAACTTTCATGGAGGGCTTTTCAAGAAGAAAAGCGACTTCAATAGTGTCGCCATCAGAAAGAGGGTGGTTTTTCTTAATACCCTTTCCATTTACAGTAATTGCTGCTTGAGCAATCCATTTGTGGATGTCGGTACGAGAGTAATCAGGGTAAATCTCTTGGAGGTATTTATCGAGACGAATTTTACCAGATTCGATCGTAACGGCATGGGTAGTGTTTGACATATTATTGGTCAGCTTCAGAAGAAGAGTTTGACGGACTATTCTTTTTTTTAGGGTCAAGGAGCATTGGGCCGAGTATAACAAAAATTACTCCGATACAGACCCAGCTGTCAGCTAGGTTGAATGTTGGCCAGCGATGGATAATAAAATCGGGAAAATCCCAATCGATAAAGTCAATAACTTTTTGAATACGAATACGGTCAAACATATTGCCAAAAGCACCTGATAAAATGAGGGCGATACCAAGTTTTGAAGCCCAGTCCCATTTGGGGAGCTTGCGATAAAAAATGACCATGAGCACAATTGCTATTGTTGAGAGTAGTAAATAGAAAAGGGTTGGTGATAAGAAAGGAAGAATTTTCTGTGGCTGCATACTAAACGCGGCCCCAGTGTTATAGGCGAGTCTAAAGCGAAAGAGGTCACCGACAAGACGATATACTTCATTGGTTGGAGTGCCATCTTCAAGAGCGAATGCTGCAACAGCCCAGAGCTTGGTTATTTGGTCGAGAATAAAGCCTACTATGACGAGGCCTATATGAAAATTTCGATTTTTATACATAGTTTCCTACGGTTGAAGTGGGTCAAAAATAGAAAGATATTTGCCCAAAATACACTCTTTTAACCTTAAATACAAGTTTACTCGTGTAAAAGGGGCGTTAACACTACTTTTTAAGGTTTTCTAAGATTATTGCTTTTTCTTGGATAAATCGATTTTTTATATATCGATTTGAAAAATTTAAAAATGTTGTTTTAAGGATGATTTTTTTTACTTGAGGCCGTGTAATTTTAAGCTTAATATTTGGATTAAGGAGGTTTTCGAAATCTTCCGATGCCTTTACGAGCGTTTGAGAAGCCATAAAAAGTGGCCAGAGGCAAAAAAGTCGAATTTTGGGTTCAAGACGGGGTAAGAGCATGGTATAGTGAACAGCATCTTCTAAATGAATCAGTGCTTTCATTATCATATCACGCATCACATCGAGTGACTGTTCTTTAAAAGCTGGGTCAAGAAGTTGATCTGTTGAAATCGTATGTCTCTGTGCAAGCTCTTGGGGGATAAAGCAGATGTCTCGGGTCATATCTTCGGCAACATCTTTTATGATATTAGTAAGCTGGAGCCCGAGCCCAAATGAGTTTGCGAGTTGAGTCATTTTTTTGTAGCGACCTACGGTAATCAGTGGGGAGTAATTTAAGAATAGATCACACAGCATGTATCCCACCGTTCCAGCGACATAATAGCAGTACTCGTCGAGTTCATCCAGGGTAGCAAGTGACATGAGTTTACCGGCGTCACGATCTTTGAGGCCATAAGTGATCATACCATCGCACATCTCCAAAACCCATTTTGTAATGCCATTTATATTTGCATCCGAGAGATTGAGTAGTGAATCGAGTGGCCAGATAGTGAATAGTGAGAGGATTTGGCTGTAGTCTTGGTTGTCCTCTGATTTCCAGCTTTCAGGAAGGGCATTCGAGAAGACTTCTGCAGCGGCTAGAGCGTAATCACGAGAATGGATGTTTTCAAAAATATCTTTGAAACGATCGAGGTGTTCTTTTTTTTCGAGGCCATCCATTACAGGGTCGTCTTCTACGGTGTCTGCAATACGGCAAAAAAGGTAGGCCAGGAGGATCGGTTTTCTTAGAGGAAAAGGGAGTACCTTAATGTTTATAGCAAAAGTACGAGAGACTTTCTCAAGCATAAAGGCCGAAAACTTATAGGGCTCTCTACAGGTTCGAGCAGAAAAATCTACTCCAAATTGGGTGTACTCATCAATATTAGGCATAGGGCAATAATAGTAAAAAATGGAGCTATAGGTCTGTATTGAAGTGTGTACAGGGCTTTAAATAGAGAAAGTTGCATAAGGCTAAAGAAATAGTTCGCTCTGATATGCGAACCTTTCTTATATAGATACAAGTAATATCTATATTTCCAATATTACTCCCAACAGGAAAGACGGATGCACCCACAAAAAGTATTGATCATATCAAATGAAAAGTATGCGACACCGCATATTCAGTTGATATTGACCTCAATCGAGTGTGATGTTGAAGTGTTGAGAACGGTGCAGAGTGGATTACAGCATTTTAATAGTGATCGACCTGACATGACAATTATTGACCTAGATATCGAAGAGAATCAGGGCCTAAAATGTGCTGAAAAACTTAAAGCATACGACCCAATGCATATTATTCTAGGGTTTACATCACAGCAGAACTTACTCAATAGAAGTCACCGCGCCATCTCTATTCTGCTTTCAAAACAAGATATAAGTATGAGTTTTCTTGAGGCCTTCAAAGAGGTGACCCACCTCTTTACCCTCAATCATCGACTAAAAGTAAATCTTCAGAATATTGTAGGTAAGTCGCCTCTCGCCGATAAGTTGCGGATTCTTATTACCAAAGCGGCTCGGGCAAACGGGAATGTACTGATTTCTGGTGAAAATGGTACAGGGAAAGAGCTAGTTGCTCGTGCGGTCTCCTCTCTTTCACCCATATATGTGACGGTGAACTGTAGTGCTATTCCTGAGAATCTCTTTGAAAGTGAGCTCTTTGGTCATGTCAAAGGAGCTTTTACAGGTGCGGCTATGGATAGGACGGGTATGTTTGAGGAGGCTGATGGTGGCGTGCTCTTTTTAGATGAAATTGGCGATCTTCCAATGGCGATGCAGACGAAATTACTACGAGCTCTTCAAGAGGGTGAGGTGCGACCCATTGGGTCGAATCGAAATATCTCGGTTGACGTACGGGTAATCTGTGCGACTAATAAAGACCTACAGAAAGAGATTAAAGAGGGGAATTTCCGTGAGGATCTCTACTATAGACTTAATGTTATTCCCATTTTGGTTGCCCCACTTCGTGATAGAATAGAAGACCTCTATACTTTGGTGCCCCATTTTCTTGATAAATATGCATTTGATGAGCATCACATTGCTCAGCTGTCTCCCGAAGCATGGAAGCTTCTTGAGTCTCATCCATTTATGGGTAATGTACGAGAACTGGAAAACATTGTACATCGAGCAGTTTCGCTCACTGATGCTCTTGAAATATCTGAGTTTGAAATTGCACAATACGTAAGCCCTATCTCTAACGAACTCCTCTTCAATCTTGATTATACGGGTCTCAAAGAGTATCTCTATTCACAGGAACGCCGGTACTTTATCCAAAAGCTGACGGAGTATAAGGGGCGCGTGAATAAAGCGGCTCAAGCAATCGGCATTAACAGAACCGCTATGCACAACCGCATTACCAAGCTTGAAATTGACCTAGAGAGTATTCGAGGACTTTTTCGAGAGAACAGTAACGAATAGCCTATTGCACTCATGGAATGATTAATGGTTTCGCGACTATTTCTAAATCGTCATAAACTATTGAGCTTATTTGGGGTATAATGGTTAATAAATGGCGTTCTTGGTGGGAGTTCACCCTTCTGCCTTCATCCTGCGTTATATTTTTCTACATTTAGCGCCTCAACTACAGAGAGCCTATGTTAATAGATGAAATAAGAATTCAAGTAGAGTCCGGTCACGGTGGTAAAGGAATGTCGAGTTTTCGACGTGAAAAGTATATTCAATACGGTGGTCCTGATGGTGGCAACGGCGGAAAAGGCGGCGACGTTACTCTCGTGGTTAATGAACAGTTTAATACTCTTCTTGATATTGGGTATTCGCGGGTATTTAAGGCCGAAGATGGTGTTAATGGGGGAACCGTAAATAAATCAGGCAGAATGGGTAAAGACCGCATTATATATGTACCGCCTGGAACTTTGGTAAAAGATCCAGAAGGACGTATTAAAGCAGACCTGACTGAAGCAGGTCAAGAGTATCTTGCCGCCAAAGGTGGACAAGGTGGCCTCGGTAATGCTTCATTTAAAAGCTCGAAAAACCAAGCGCCCGAAAAAGCGCAACCAGGTCGTCCGGGCGAAGAATATGAGCTTTTTCTTGAGCTAAAAATGATGGCAGATGTTGGCCTTGTTGGGTATCCCAATGCAGGTAAATCTTCTCTTGTAAATTGTATCTCAAGTGCTCACCCTAAAGTGGGGGACTATCCTTTTACAACTCTTGAGCCAATTCTTGGTATTGTTCAAGCGACCGACTATAGTAGTTTTGTTATCGCTGATATTCCGGGTATTATTGATGGTGCATCACAGGGGAAAGGTCTTGGCCATCAGTTCTTGAAGCATATTGAAAGAACCTATTCACTTCTTTTTGTGATTGATTCAAATGAATCAGATGCATATGAAAAATTTCTCTCTCTTCGTAAAGAGCTTGAAGAATTTCACCCTAAGCTTGCCGAAAAGCCTTATGTTATAGCTATGAACAAGCGTGACTTGGGTGAAGCCTCTGCACAGCAGAAATTTATAGATGCTGGTGAAAAATTCATCTACACCTCAGCAGTAGAGAAGAAAGGGCTTATAACTTTGGTACGTGCACTTGATAAACATGTGCGCCCCCATCAGCGAGATAACTGGGAAAATGAGAAGGGCAACTGGTAGCCAGCAGGTTATCATTGGCTCTATCCGGTTTCCGTGATCTCCGTGTTGACTCCCTTCATGAGCCATTATTAAGGAAATAGTTTTCCATTATTAATAGGAATCGCACATCTTTTTTTTGGAGTTGAGGCTCTCATGACGCCTGAACTCCACGTTTCAATATTATCTAAGTGCTTTTAATGAAAGCTCTCCTGAAGTAGTCTCATCATCAAGTCCGACATAACTGTAAAACTATCCGTATAGAGCGGAAGTGTATGACTGAGTCGAGAAGGGGCATGTGATCCAATGTCTTCAGTATAAATGGTGTCATCTACTATGAGTGGTCGATTTTTGACAGAGCGTCCAATTCGGGGTATTTTATAGGTTTGTTCTTACTCAACATTGGTTAAGTAATAGGCCCAGAGTTGACTCTCTGCAGTATCTGCAGCGATAATATTAAGTTTATGAGTTTCTGCCTTTATAATGAATATTGCGGTGATTAACAATAAAGGAATTAGAACGGTAAGTGTATTATAGGTGGGGGGGTAAAAATGTGTTTGCAGCTAGTGTAACAAATAAACGCTCACATAATGAGGGCGCAATACGGTATTTGTAGAGGGGAGTTGTATCTGAATTGATACAAAAAAAGCCCAGTCATAAGACTAGGCTTTAAAAAGCTGCTCCTCTTGGACTCGAACCAAGGACCGAACGATTAACAGTCGTTTGCTCTACCAACTGAGCTAAGGAGCATCATTTTTGGTAGAGCAAATATAATTCATAAAAAAGTGGCAGTCAATAGTTTTTGTTTTAAAACATATAAAAATGATAAAAAAAAGAGGTGGGCAAATTATTGTTACTTTGAACTCTTTTTTGCCCTTTCAGCCCGTTTTTCTCGTGCGGTAGCTCCGAGAATATTCAGATTTGAAAAACTGAATATTCCAACTGATTGACCCGTGCTATCAGTTAAGCCAACACCGTTATTTGTTATGGTTGCTAATGTTGTATTGAGTCCATCAATTACCAAATAGATGTCTTGGAACAGAGAGTCGTTGGTGAGGATTCCCATCTCTTCAATGGTAGTCAGGCGAGTTTGAAGGGTATCTACGGTAACTGAAACCGTGTGAATTGATTCATGGGCACTCACAATGAGCTCTTGTGATTTTTGAGAAAGTGTTGTCATTGCGACTGTTGCGGAATCAATAATTTCCATACCGATTTGGGTTAGGGTATTAGTCTGAGCAATTGTTGATAAAAGTTTTGGCTGAAGAATGTTAAACTGGGTTTGGATAGACTCAATGAGTGTCTCAGTTTTAGAGAGCTCAGAAAATACTTTTTTAAAGAGGGGCGGGGTTTCGTTATTGCCGGAATGAAGAAGTAGGATAAAGTTGCGAATGAGGGTAATCTGTTCATTGAGGTCAGCAAGCTTGTGCATGGTTTCAGCAATACCCTCTTCAAATTCACCTACAATACGACTCTCTGGTGTGAGATACTTGCCAGTATCACTGGGGATAATTTTTATACGGCGCTCACCCATCAGGCTAAAATTGTAGTTGATAAATTGAGTGCCCTCACGTAAAAGGAGCGGGTTATCGAAACTGATAACCACTTTGGCACTTTTGTCGAGGTAGTCAATTGAGGCGATAGATCCTATGACCATCCCTTGTTTTGTTATTGGGTCTTGTGGTCTGAGGGTGCCGACATCGTCAAAAATCAAGGTTAATTGATTAATAGTACTGCTACTTTTGGCATACATTGCAAAGGTGATCCAGCATAAAGTGGCAATAATTGCCCAAAAGGTAAGATACCCTAAATTTTTGTCAGAAATCTTCATAGGACTAATATAGCTAATTGTCTTTTTTTCAGTCGGTAAATATGGAGTTCAGGGTTGTGATAATGGGTGTCCAGTCGGTGATATCATTTGAATAGTGACTATATTTAGTGCTATGAAAAATGCATATGTTTCAAATAGATTAAGTCCCATTCGTCGGAATAGTATCCAAGTTACAGTGGGCAATGATAGTATTGGTGGCGGCAGCCCTGTTTTAGTGCAGTCTATGACTACAACACCAAGTAGTGACCCCAAAGCGACTGCGGCCCAAGTACTCGATCTTTGGAGGGCTGGGTGTAGTTTGGTACGTATAACTATACCAACAGTTAAAGATGCCAAAACTCTTGAAGAGACCATGCGTCTCGTCCGTGAAGCGGGATGTGAAATTCCTGTTTCAGCAGATATCCATTTTCAACCAAAAGCGGCCTATGAAGCGGTCAAGTGGGTTGAAAAAGTACGGATAAATCCGGGTAACTTTGTCGATAAAGGCATTAAAAATTTAAGAGAGTTCAGTGAAGAAGAGTTTCAGCAGGGAAGAGTTCTTGCGAAAGACGCCCTTAAGCCGCTTCTTGATGCCGCTAAAGAGCGTGGTGTTGCCCTTCGAATTGGCGTTAATCATGGTTCCCTATCGGCACGTATGCTCAATAAATTTGGTGATACTATAGAGGGTATGGTTGAGTCTGCCTTGGAATATATCACACTCTGTGAAGAAGAAGAGTTTGATCAAATCGTTGTCTCTCTTAAGGCATCAAGTGCCAAAATAGTAGTGACTGCCTATCGTCTTCTGGTTTCACGTCTCAAAGAGGCGGGAATGAAAGAGTACCCACTGCATGTTGGTGTAACCGAAGCAGGTGAGGGGCAAGATGGCCGTGTAAAATCATCAGTTGGCATTGGTGCTCTCCTTCTTGATGGGTTAGGTGATACAGTTCGTGTTTCACTCACAGAAAACCCAGTGAATGAAGTACCTGTTGCTGAAACACTGGTTGAAGTGTGTCAATTAAATGGAATAGATACTGCGATTGAGTGGCAAAAAGACCCCTATCACTATCAACGCCGTGAGAGTGCAGAAATAAATGTGGGAGAGCATTCTCTTGGCGGTTCAAATCAGATTCTTGTGGGAGTTAATGCATCACTTTCTGATGAAACAGGACGTTCGCCAGAATTTTCAATTGAAGAACTTTCTTTACCAGAACAACAAATTGAAACAGTATCAGAGCTCCTTGCCCTAGAAAGTGATCAGGTTGGCTCGTCAATATGGTCATATATCGGAAAAGAGAATCCAGTTTCAGCCTATAGAGCTATTGCCGGATATTTAGAAAATCATAACCGTAAAGACCCGATACTGCTCCGCATGGCAACAGGGGAATCTGAGCGTGATAGGCTACTTGTCGCTGCACAATTGGGGTCTCTCCTTATTGATGGCCTTGGTGATGCAGTACTCCTCAATTTAGGAAACGACATTAAAGCATCAGTGGAGTACAGTTTTGATGTTCTCCAAGCTGCAGGAATGCGCAGAACTAAGACAGAGTTTATCTCGTGTCCAGGTTGTGGGCGGACGCTTTTTGAGCTTGAAGAGACAAACAAACGGGTTAAAGCCCGAACTTCGCACCTTAAAGATGTTGCTATTGCTGTTATGGGTTGTATAGTAAATGGCCCAGGTGAAATGGCTGATGCTGATTTTGGGTATGTTGGAGCAGGACCGGGAAAAATCAATCTCTATGTTGGACAAGAAGTTGTTAAGAAAGGGATCGATACTGAAGGTGCTGTAGATGAACTTATTACTCTTATAAAAGATCATGGCCGGTGGGTTGAGCCGTGAGTGATGCTGTTGACAAACCAGTTGACCTGAAGCCCATACAAGAGAATGTTCAAACGTGGATAGATCAGGTTGGGGTGCGGTACTTTAGTGAACTTACTAATATGACTATTCTTACTGAAGAAGTGGGTGAACTTGCTCGCCTTATGGCACGTACCTATGGTGATCAAAGCTTTAAAAAATCAGATCTTGGCAAAAATATTGGCGATGAAATATCGGATATTCTTTTTGTGTTAACCTGTATTGCTAATCAAACAGGAGTTGACCTCTCAGATGCTTGGCAAAAGGGTATGGATAAGCGGTACTCGCGTGATAAAGATCGGCATAAAAATAATGAAAAGCTGCAATCTTAAGACGTCTCTAAAAAATATTTCAATTACATTCAATTTTTATGGTTTATTATTCTCTCGGTGTGAGAATGATCTTTTTATGGGATACGTTACATAAAAAGGTTTTGCTTCGTTTAATAGGGGCACACATTTATAAGGAGAATAGATGTATTACATACTATTCTGCATTTTTACAATAACCCTTTTGTCGGGTTGTATGCCAAACCCAAAGAGACAAATTGATTTATTAAAAAGTTATAGACCTCAAAAAAAAGCCCATACATACGATGCACAACTTAATGAGGGAGAGTATATTAATTTATCAGGGGCGATAGTTCTCTCACCACGAGATCGCTATATAGGTACTACACGTACTAAAAGTGATGGAGATATAGAGGTTCAGCCAGGAGAGCCAGATAATATGACCATGTACTTGAGCAAAAGTACTGGAGTTGTCGCTCTTAGAATGGGGAGGTCATCGAGTAATAATTTTCAGACTGATACAACACTGGGCTTTTTTGGAGAAGCTGGCTTCTCCACATTTGGGAATTATTTGTCGGTAGGGGTTGAAGGGGCAAGGCTCGGCCCTCAATGGGGCTACTCATATTTTATTGATATCAGTAGGTTCAATTTTTATAGGCAGGTGAAAGGACGAAATATCAGCTATTATGAGTATGATGATGGTATTGATATAAACTATCGTTCAAGTACATCTGACATCTCAAAGAAAGGATATGTCTATGCCTACCAAATGGATATGGGTATTGGTGCTTCATATCGTCCATTGGGCCCTGGGTCAACATGGCTTATAACACTTGGGGGAGAATACTCTCATCATTTTGACTCGGATTATGGTGATGATCATCGGTCGGTTCTTGCGACGTTACAAAATCATGTAGTCCTGAGTTCACTCTTTACGATTGGTGCAAATGTATCATATAACACCTTGCTGGAGCCCGGTTGTTTTTCAAAGGGATACGTTCTTTTTGATGCAGGGGTCTCAATTAATGTACTCCATCTATGGAGCATGATCTAATGGATAAGCTTCATAGATGGATGGGTATATTGGGTTGATTAAAAAGAGAATTGTTTAGTAAATAAAACTAGGGTAATTCGCCTACATATTTCTTCTGAATTGCCATAAGTTCGCCACACCCTTTCTCTGCAAGGTCGAGGAGCAGGCTGAGTTCTGCGCGTGTAAAGGTAGACTCTTCACCAGTTCCTTGTACTTCAATAAGGTCGGTACCATCGGCAAAAACAACATTCATATCTACTTCGGCTTTTGAGTCTTCTGGGTAGTTGAGGTCGAGAATAGGGGTCCCATCAAGAATACCAACAGAGACAGCAGTGACCCACTTTTTCAAAATTTGTTTTTCGATACCTTCTTCAGATTTAATGATTTTGATCGCTTGAGCAAGAGCCATAAAGGCTGCAACGATAGAGGCTGTCCGTGTTCCACCATCAGCTTCGAGAACATCGCAGTCAATGATAATAGAGTGCTCACCAAGAGCTTCCAAGTCGGTAATGGCTCTGAGAGAGCGGCCAATCAAGCGTTGAATCTCTTGAGTTCTACCAGATACTGATTTGCGTTCACGTTGCACCCGGCTATCAGTCGACCTTGGGAGAAGACTATACTCGGCAGTCACCCATCCTTTGCCTTTTCCTTCGAGCCATCGTGGTACTTTTGATTCAATAGAGGCGTTACAGAGCACACGAGTTCGCCCCACTTCTATTAGATAGGATCCCTCGGCACAGGATACAAAGTTCTCGATAATGTTTATGTTTCTGAGTTGGTCGTTGGTGCGGTTATCAATACGGGTCATCTATTCCTCAATCAATTGTTTAAATTCACCTGTGGGGTATGAACCCAAAATATGAACCTCTTCTGCAAGAGTTTTAAGTTGTTCTATGGCCTGACGTACAGGCTGTTGGGTAGTATCGCCTTTAAGGTCCAAATGAAATATGTATTCAAAAGGGTTACCTGGTTTAGGGCGTGATTCGATTTTAACTAAATCGACGTCGTTGTCTGCAAAGAGTCCGAGCACTTCATGAAGGAGGCCTGGGTGATCCTCTTTTGGGGTATAGACAATGGTGGTTTTGGTTTCAGATATATCTGTAAGGTCAATAGCTTCGCGTTGAATACCGACAAATCGGGTGTAGTTGGTATCACTTTGATTCTCTACATTGCGCTTCAATATTTCAAGGCCATATTTTTTAGCTGCGAGACCACTAGCGATAGCACCGAGGGTTAGGTCGTGTTCTTTGGCAATCATTTCGGCACTTCCCGCAGTGTCAAATGTTGCTTTTGCTGCAATGTGAGGATGCTCAATAAAGAGAGAGCTACACTGGCCGATAGCTTGTTCGTGTGAGAGAACCTGACGGAGGGAGTCAATTGTTGCTCCTGCGTGCGCCATAAGGGTGTGCTCTATACGGAGCTTTACTTCTCCGACAATGGGGATTTTATAATGAAGCAGATGGGTATAGTTCTGATACACTGACCCCGTAGTAGTGTTCTCAATAGGAATGACGCCATAATCAGCTTTGCCATCTCGAACAGCCTCATAAATTTCTTCAAAAAAATTACAGGGAACAATATCTATATCTCTTCCACAAAGGTGGTAACAGGCACTTTCACTATATGCGCCAGGTCGCCCTTGAAATGCTACGCGTCGTTTACTCAATATCTTCGTGCTCCCTTGTATTTTGGTGCCCAGTAGGTACTAGTCATCTTTGTGTAGATTACCCCTCGCGAGGATGAGGCGTGTGCAAATGTGCCATTACCCATATAGATGGCACTGTGATTTACCCCAATCCAGTTGCCAAAAAAGATCACATCACCTTTCTTTAGGTCAGATTTAGCAATTTTCTTTCCCATTTTAAACGTTTGACGAGTGCTATGGGGAAGGTTTATGCCTCGATACTTTCTAAAAACATGCATGACAAAGGCTGAACAGTCAATACCTCGTTTTGACTCCCCTCCAAAAAGATAGGGGGTGCCGAGCCATGGTTTGATAATTGTTTCAAGAGCTCCGCTGTGTTTTGCCCTCTTTGTATGATATCTCTTTTTGGTCTGAGTTGTTTTACCCTTAACAGACTTGCTGTCCTTGTTCCCGTTATAATTGGGTTTTGGGTAGGCTGCAATTGATCGGTCATATCCGCGACGCTTATGAAAAGAGCATCCAACTATTGTACTGAGTGACAGAGTCACCCAGACAATAAGAATAATCTTGAAAATTGGCGGTTGAGCAGTCATTGTTGGTGCAGTGCCTGTATGGCTTAAGGGTATACTAGAAGTATAACTAATCCTGCGCTATTAGGCAAAATTACGTTCAACTCCAGCTGCAATTTGTAAAAGCTCTGATTCTCCAAATGCTTTCCCAAAGAGTTGGAGCCCCAATTTGTGATTATCAACAGTACTACACGGGACGCTTATACCAGGGAGCCCTGCAAGATTGAGGCTCACGGTATAAATATCACTGAGATACATAGCCATTGGGTCAGTGAGAGATTCACCTAATTTGAGAGGGTTACTGGGCATAGTAGGTGCTGCAATAATATCACATGCTTCAAAAGCTTTTTTAAAGTCGTTCGTTATTACACGACGAACCTTTTGTGCTTTAATGTAGTAGGCGTCAAAAAATCCAGAGCTCAATACGTATGATCCTAGGAGAATACGACGCTTAACTTCATCACCAAATCCTTCTGCGCGAGTATTGCAATACATCTCTTCGAGAGTTCCAGTTTTGTCGGTACGGTGCGAAAATCGTACACCATCGTATCGTGAAAGGTTAGATGATGCTTCTGCGGTTGCGATGATGTAGTATGATGAAACTGCATGCTTAAGATTGGGAAGGTGCACTTCTTTGAGTTCTGCCCCTTCGCTCTTTAGCCTTTCAAGGCTTTCAAGAATTTTCTCTTTATGGGTGGGGTCGAGTCCTTCACCAAAATATTCTGCAGGTATACCAATAGTTTTGCCAGCCAGGTCTTGGCCAATGAGGGAACTAAAGTCTTCTACGGGTGCGTTTGATGACGTTGTATCGTTTTTATCAATACCAGAAATTACATTAAGAACAGATGCTGTATCTTTAACTGTTGTTGCAAGAGGGCCAATTTGGTCAAGTGATGATGCGTATGATACTAACCCGTATCGAGAAACTCGGCCGTAAGTCGGTTTCATTCCGACAATACCGCAACAAGCTGCTGGTTGACGAATAGACCCACCAGTATCTGAGCCAAGAGAAATTGCGACTGAACCAGAGGCAACAGCTGCTGCAGATCCCCCAGACGAACCACCAGGAATAACTTCTGGATTTGTTGGATTTACCGTTGTTCCATAAAAGCTTGTTTCAGAAGATGAACCCATGGCGAATTCATCCATGTTTGTCTTGCCAATAATTATCGCACCTGCCGCTTTCAGTTTTTCAACAACCGTCGCATTGTAGGGGGACTCAAAATTTTCAAGAATTTTGGAGCCACAGGTTGTTTTGGTACCAGTAGTACAGATGTTGTCTTTGATTGCAATGGGGATGCCAGCTAGAGGGCCAGTGAGTTCGCCATTTTTAATTTTAACATCAATTTCTTGAGCAGCAACAAGTGCATTCTCATTTAATACAGAGATATAGGCATTTTGTTCTTTCGTAGCTGCTATTGTGCTGAGAGACTCTTGTACCAGTTTTTCAGAAGTAGTTGTTCCATCAGTAAGGTCTGAACGTAATTGTTCAAGATTTTTCATCAGTAATCCTTGATTAGGTGTGTCGGCCAGACCACTTCATCACATGAAGACTGAACCAAACACCGAGTATACTTACGACGTTAAATTTAAAAGCCACCCCAAGACGTAGTTTAATCATATAGAGATCAATCACCCCGCCATTGTTTATTCCAAGGTCGAGTTCTAGCGCCTTAACAAAGAGATTGCGAACAGGGTTATCAACACCTGCACCGGTTGCAACACCGATCTGCTCTAATACCAGACCTAGGCTCTCGCCCAGAATCCCACCAATTACCAAACCAAGTAGAATGAAAATAACTAAGCGAGTATTACTATGTGCTGGATTCATATATCCTCTTTGGGAGAAAATTTAACGTATTTTCCACTATAATATAAAAATCCCCCCAAATTAATGTGAGGTTTTGACTTTTGAAGAGAGAAATCTCTGCTAAAAGGGGCCAGTACTAATAGTCTTTATATTGGACGGTGGTGAGATTAAGGCCATTTGGCTTGGCCCATATTCGTTCACCCTTGAATTCATTTTTAAATAGCGCTAAAACTGAACCTGGCGGATGGTGGCCACGGCCTACGTCGATGAGAATTCCCACCATGGATCGTACCATTTTGTGAAGAAATCGGTTACCTTGAATATGGAGTTCAAAGCCGCTATCTTGTTCTTTAAGAGTAAAGAGGGAGAGTGTGCAGTCAGTAGGCTTGCCGTCATCACGGGGGATACAGAAATTAATGAAATCATGAGTGCCTAAGAAATACTTCATTTCTGAACGAATAAGGTCAAGATTGAGCTTAAATGAGGTGCAGTCCCAGCCATAGCGCCTTTGAATGGCTCGAGGTCGTGTATAGACCGTATAAATATAATAGCGATATTCAGCATCATACCGAGGGGAAAAGTCGCTGTGACAGAGTTCGAGGTCTCGTATTGCAATAGTTTCTGGTGTGAGGGCATTAATTGATCGAGTGAGTGCATAGGAATCGAGATATGCCTCCCAGTCGAAACTAGCAACTTGGCCACTTGAATGAACACCCGCATCAGTTCGTCCAGAGCCACTCACTTTTATTTTTTTTCGGAGTGCGACTTCAAAAGCCTTTTCAAGCTCTTCTTGTACGGTGCTTGCATTATCCTGAATTTGCCATCCATGAAAATCAGTACCGTCATATTCTACTTTAAAGCGATATTTCATGTAATGAAAGGTAGTAAAAAAGTGGGCATTACCATCAACCCATTTTTAGGCTTTTAAATCTATGCCATCCCAACCAACAGGTTTTTGAGGTGGGGCCGAAGGCTCAGCGGCCCTATCTTTGCCAGCGAGAAGCCCATAGCGAAGTTGTTCAAGGTTCCAGCCAAGTACCTGAAACTCTTTGGCTAGGTCAGCTCTTTCAGAATCAACAATGGAGCCGTGGGTACCATGAGAGTCAAGCAGCATAATATCCACGTTATCAGAGTCAAGATGGAAATTGATGCTCACATCACCGAGATTTGGTGTTTGTGTTTCAAGTACAAAACCAATGGGCCCTTCTTTGGGGGAGCCTGATTGATCTTTTTCTCGATCATCTTTAACAGTAATACGACCTTTTTGGAGGTTTTGGTTGTGCATCCAGTAGAGGCTTTGTTGGTTGTTTTGCTCTTGTGTTTGTTGTTCAAAGAGGTTGGTTTGGACATGGTCAATGAGCGTGCGAAGGACAGTACTTTCTCGCATGGTATCACTACTCTCATGTAGAGTCTGTAAGAGGGTAAGTGTTTCAAATGCTGATAAAGGCTTATTGGGAAACACCCCTTGGAGCTGTTGAAGAAGCTTGGGGTTGTTTGGGGGGACGAGGTTGCGGTCGACAGATTTAAACCCATCATACTGCAGTACTCGCTCAATTTCTTTAGGTGAGGGGAGTTCTAAATTGTTGGCAAGAAGGAGTTTGAAAAGGAGTTCTTCTTGGGTGGGTTTGAGGTTTTCGCCATGCGACAACATTGTTTCGGCAGTGTAAAAGAGATTCGACACCGCTTGAACCGTTTGTGGTGCCGCTTTTTGAAAGAGCTCTTGATACTGGTTTAAAAAACCTATGGTCTCGATAACTCGAGGAGTTGGTGAGACCTTTTGCAAAAATGGGGGTGTTTTTGTTGAGTGCCGCATGATCTCAGATGATACGAGTTGCGATGAGTTCTTCTCGAGAGAAGTCTTGGGGGGGGCGGATTTCAAGAGCCTATCAATTTCGAGCTCCGCCTGTTTTGGGTTGTTTTTAGCGCTGTACAACTTGAGGAGCTGTTCAATAGGGGTTGTAGTATTTGAAAATAGTTTCAGTGTTTGAGGAGAGGCTTCAGCAGTTGCAGGGTGGATATAGATCCCCTGTTTCGTCGGTGCTTGAGTGGTTGTGGGGCTCTCTTTCTTGTCTACGAGCTCAAAGAGGAATGATTCACCGGGTTTGAGGCCGAGTTCTTTGGGGAGGATCAGTTGCCGCCCTTCAACGACAATAGAGGTGCTCCCTTTTTCTCGAGACACAACATGGCCAAGAAGAAAGGGTGACTGTGTTTTTTCAATTTGGGTAGAAAGGAGTTGCGCTTGCTTCGCGGTAAGGGGGGTTGCAAGTCTTTGTTTAAACTCAAGTGCTATATCTGATACTTGGGGGAGATTTAATTTTTGATTTGAAAAAGCCGTTGCATCGAGGAGTTGTTGCACAACGGTATTTCCAAATTTTGTCGTTGGAGTATAGGTTGTAGAAGAAGGTGATTTTATAAAGGAGTGGAGGAGTGTTGTGGCTTCGCGAGCGGCACTAAAATCATTGACGCTGAGGTGGTTAAGGAGGCGAATTGCCATTTTGTCAGCTTGATGGAGTGTAGAATTTGCGGGTACAACTCGTAAGAGTTCATTTGAAATGAGTTGTTTGATTTTTTTTTCGAGCAGGTTGAGTTCATCAACCGGCGAGTTGGCAAGTTCTTGAAGAAGTCTTCGAATCTGTTCTCTTATTTTTACATCACTTTCAAGGTCGTGGAGTTTTTCAAAGATGGTTCCGAGTGTCTCAATAGATTGGGTACTGAGGTTGCCGGCAAAAATAGGCTTTTTTAAAATGTCTTGAATACTTGCAAGTAATTTTGCTTCGACAGAATCTTGTTTACTTTGTTGCTGCTGCCCGGACTGTTGTTGGTGTTTTTTATGCTCTTCATTGTCGATAAGGTGTTTTTCCACCTCAGAGTGTGTAGTGGCTGCTTCGGGAGCATCCACGCGGTGAGCTTTGGGTGGGCGAATAGGGTCGTGATAGTCAAGATGAATATTCATGTGAGTAACCCTGGGTAAGTCGGTGAGCCGTTACAAATGAGGTGGATTCTCTTGCAAAGAAAACGGAGAGTGGCTCCCGGTTTTCAGTGCTCGTTGCATCTACTCTTCTCGTTGCATGCGGATAATAAGATCAACCTGATCTTGGCTAATGCGAAGGCGACGTGCAATTTCTGATGAGGTATATCCACGACGCGCAAGCTTAATGACATCAGCATTGATCTGGGCTTCTTTTTCAAACACTTCTTCTTTGGTCTCAGACTCATCATCGACTAAAGGGGGTACAAAAGGAGTCTCGGGAGAAATGATTTCTATTTTACCAGAATCAGTCTCTTTTTGCACAATACTTTCGGTAGGTGGTATCACCGGAACAGCTTCGGTCTCGGTAAATGTATTGCTCGACACCCTTACTCGAGGCTTTTCAGCTCTATCGCGTGCTACGCCTTGGGGCGCCTCTTGGTCAGTAGTTACCCCCGCGCTCTTTTCAGCTTTTTTCTCTTCCAAACTTTTGTTGAGTGTTTTCAGCATCATACTGATACTCTCTTTGGGCCGTTGTTTGGTATTGGCTTGTTCTATGGCATTATCAAATCGCTGAGCAAGTGAAGGTTTGGGGTCTTGAGGGAGTACCGGTTCTGGTTTTTTTCGACGAATCAGATAGATAACCACTGCTATAAGTAAGATTAGGATTCCAATGGGGATTGCGAGGGCTGTCAAAATGGTAGAAGAAAGTGATTCAACTGATTGTTCTGAATTTGATTCAGTGTCTATTGATTCGCCTGCTAGTTTTGAGCGAATGGTCTCAATTTTGGTGCGATAATATTTTTGTCGTTCTTGATCAAGAAGCTTTATTTTAGAGTCTGTCTCATTACGAATCTTAAAATCGAGAGTATTGAGGGAGTCAATATACGTGTGGTACTTCTCTTCTTGCTCTTTGAGTGCATGATTACTGCCAAAAAGTGATTGAATTGGGAGTGTATTAGGAGAAAAGAGAGCAAAACCTTCAATAACTGCAATAGTGCCAATGGCCATTGCTGCAATAATGATAATTATTTTGGTTAGTTTGTTTTTATTCATGACTAAAAGTTAAGTATATTTGCTTTTTTTGCGGAAAAAAGTGCAATTATGGCTCAATTATTTGTAAAATCGTGATCAAATAACTGTGTGTGTAGTTTGTATACAAAAATTTTACATGAGCCATTGTTAGTCATTGGCAAATAACTCAAATGCAACTACATTATTAATAAAGCAGGGGACTCCCCGAACAAAAGGATACTAGTATGAAAAATCAAAAAGGTTTTACGCTCATTGAGCTTATGGTTGTAATTGTCATTATCGGGATTCTTGCTGCAATTGCAATTCCAAGTATGTCAGGTGTGAGTGATAAAGCGCGAGCATCTGAGGCCATCAATTCCATTGGTGCATTTGAAAATCTTCAGTCAGCATATTCTATTGAAGATCCTAATAATGCAGGGTCGGCAACAAATATTGGGTTTATGGCGCCAACTGGTAGCGATGTCGGTTATAGTACTGTGACTGCAGGAACTCTTGATGCGTCATTTGTTCCAGCAATAAATAGTTGTGGGCATGCTACTGCTGCTCTTAATAATGGGTGGAAAACTGTTACAACAACAGGTACTAATCCATGGGGATTTACTCATACGATTCCAGGTGGAGCAAACTGTTCAAAGTTGACTCCGAATTTTATTTAGTACTTACTGTTCTTATTTAAAAAGCTGCCTATAGGGCAGCTTTTTTTGTTTTTAATACTCAGAAGTTTTTTTCAAGACTTTTTTAATCAATATAGGGTATGAAACGCTGATAGGCTTCACTTAGTGAAATGAGGTCACCCTGTAAAGAAGATATTGTTTCAGCAATTGCAAGAGAATCAATTGGTTTATTAGTTTTCAACAAATTAAGAATATTCGACTTTATTCCTTCTTGTAGGGGATATTGAGGGAAGTGTACTAAGTCATACAAATAAATCTGTAAGGCAATAGGGGTCGTACTTCCCTGTGCTTGAAATGTCCGGTGAATATGACGTATATGAGGCGGAATATCATTGCGTGTTTCAAAGGGCCGCATCACAGAAGCAGCGGCAAGGTAATCTCCTTTTTTTCGTACGAGTCTTAAGGCATAGAAGAGCTGAACCCGCCAATTGGAGGTGACATTTTCTGCTCCACGTTTAAGTATGGTAAGGTCGAGTGAGTCAGTCCCTTCTTTAAAAACCGTTCCCGTAAAGAGGTAGGCTGCTTCAAATTGTGGATCGAGCTGGGTAATGAGGTCGACCAGATGAAGTATCCAAACAGACTCTTTGGCAGTGAGAATGTTCTCCCCAAAATAGAGCATTGCGTCAATCCAAATGAGACCTGCGATGCTGTTTTTGTGTCCCATACTCATAGTTTTAACATAAGCTGTATTGGGGAGGTACTGGTAATCGCCCTGCTTGGGGCGCGATTCTTGAATATCAGAAATTGTAGGATTAAGGAGATATAACCCGAGGAGTGCTCCAGTGAGACTGAGAATAATACCATATTGTTTCATAATGGCTAATATAGAAAAGGCTGGTAGAAATTCTGAATTCTGATTTCTGAATTTAAAAATTTCTTTTTACTCGGTGCAATTTGTTATTTTCACAGGTACACTAGAGGAGCAGTATATGCCATTTGAGCACAGTAAATCAGTAAAACGTCGGTATCACGATGGAGATTTTCATTCTCGTTATTTTGTGGGGCATGGAATTGATATTGGTGGAAAACCTGACCCTCTCAGCTGCTACGTGGGCATATTTCCATTGATGCATTCGGTCCGAACGTGGGATATTGAGGATGGGGATGCAAACTATATGCAAGGCGTGGTTGATAACTCTCTGGATTTTGTGGCATCAAGTCATTGCCTTGAACATATGGTTGATCCAAAACTCGCTCTCGCACATTGGATCCGAATTGTAAAGCCGGGTGGGCATCTTATTATTACGATACCCGATGAAGATATGTACGAGGGAGGGGTTTTTCCGAGTCGCTATAATCCCGATCATAAATGGACTTTTACCATGCACAAAATAAAGAGTTGGTCTCCCAAGTCAATTAATGTGCTCGAGATGTTGATTGAGTTTTCACCCGTTGTTGAAATTGAAAAAGTTCAGCAGATAAAAGAATTTTTTAGACCCGAATTTGTCGCCAAAAATATAGATCAGACACTAGCGCCGAATCCTGAGTGTTGCTTAGAATTTATCTTGAAGAAACGGTAGAGGCAGAAATAACAATAAGAGGCATCGCTCTTCAGCCTGAGTGAGCTTCATTGAACGTGCAAACTGGGGGCTAGGCGTTATGCTCCATTACTCTTCAAGGAATGCCATAAACTCAGTTTTTTGATCAACAAATTCGCCAAGATTGGTGTTGCGTTTAATAATTCGATTATTGGTAATAGCTCGTTTGATAGTGCCCATATTAGCGATAAGGAAAATACGCTCTTTGGCTCTGGTTATAGCCGTATAGAGTAGGTTTCGTTGGAGCATCATATAATGAGACGCATCGAGAACTACGACAACAACTTTATATTCTGATCCCTGACTTTTGTGGATGGTACTTGCATAGGCAAGAGAAACTTGTTCCATCTCGTTGTACTCGAGTTTAACCGGTTCATCAAAATCAACTGAGACTGTTTTGTCAGATCGATTAATCCATGAAATATACCCGATGTCTCCATTAAAAATATTTTTGTCGTAATTATTTTTGAGTTGCATTACTTTGTCCCCTACTCTAAATTCAGTACCTGCAACTTTAACCATGTCACCTTTGGGGTTGAGGCGTGCTTGCAGTGCTTTATTGAGTTCGAGAGTACCTATTTCTCCTCGGTGCATGGGGGTGAGAACTTGAATGTCTTCAACAGGGTTAAGTTTAAAATGGTTAGGTATTTTTTTTGATACCAAGTCAACGATGAGGTTCTGAGCCTCTTCTCTTGACTCATAGTCTCGGATATGAAAATTTGTCTGACGTTCAATAACGGGCATGTCACCGCGATTTATAAGTTGTGCATTTATCGGGATCGCGGACTCTTCTGCCTGACGGAAAATGGTTTCTAGGGATCCTTGTGGTATAGAAACACTGAGAAGTTCTCGTAAAATATTACCGGGGCCAACGGAGGGGAGTTGGTCTTTGTCGCCTATGAGGATAAGGCGAGTCCCGTTAGGGATAGCGCGTACGAGGGCATACATGAGGTGTGTGTCGATCATTGATGCTTCATCGATAATCACCACACCTGTTTTGAGAGGTTCACTTTCGTTGTGAAAAAAACCAGCACTCGGCTCGTATTTGAGGAGTCGGTGAATGGTTTGGGCGGAGTCACAACAGACCTCACTCATTCTTTTAGCTGCTCGACCTGTAGGGGCTGCTAAGATGTAGCTGATATCTAATTCTTTAAGAAGATGTAATATGCCGAGAAGGGTGGTGGTTTTTCCCGTACCTGGTCCACCAGTGAGTATAAAAAGCTGCTCTTGAACTGCTTTGCAAATAAACTCTTTTTGGGTGTCGCTATATTTGAGGCCACCATTTTGTTCAAGTTGGGCTAATTTTTTGGTAAGGCGAACTGTTTTGTCTTTTGCTTTTGGAAAGTCAAGAAAGGTGATAACTCTATTGGCTATTCCTTTTTCTGCGTCGTACATTTCGGGGAGATAGAGGTGCTCTTCAAAGGTGATCACTTTTTTGGCATCGATAAGATAATCGAGACTAAAAAGAGTACGCTCTCTAATGTCTTGGCTACCTGTCGGGTCGAGGAGCCGCCAAGTGTCATCGAGGAGTTCTTGTTTGGGAAGGTAGCAGTGGCCGTCTTGCATAGCTATTTCTAGGCTGTAGAGTATGCCGGCCCTTATTCTAAAATAGGACTCAGACTCGATCTGTAATTTGCGAGCTATGTCATCGGCCTTTACAAATCCAATACCCCATACTTCTTCTGCAAGAATATAGGGATTGTCACTTACTCTTTTTTTAGTAGTTGAACCAAACTTTTCGTAAATCCGCATAGCGGTCCCTGTGGGGACATTTAATTGATAAAGAAAATAGAGCATTTCTTGAGAGGCGATGTTCTCTTCCCAGTCTTCGAGAAACTTAATAGCCTTTTTTTCGTTGATAGTCTCAACTTCAGAGATTCGTTCAGGATTTTCTTTAAGAAGTTCGAGGGTGTCGAGTCCAAAAACGTCAAAAATGCGTTGTGCAGTTGTGGGGCCGACTCCTCTGAAAAGTCCAGAACTGAGGTACTTTACAATAGCCTCTTCACCTTGCGGTGGGAGCACTTCGTGATTGGTTGCTTTAAACTGTTTTCCAAATTTGGGATGGTCTATCCATGAGCCTTCGAAAGCGATAGTTTCGCCAATATGAAGGTGAGGGAAGGAGCCGACAACCACTAAGGTTGCACCAGTATCATCCTCAATGACTTTGAGAATTGAATATCCGTTATCTTCGTTGCGGAAGGTGATGTTATTGAGTGAACCCTGAATCATGGGAATAAAAATAAAAAAAGAAGACCCGTTATATCCAGAACATTCCTAAAATGGCCCATTGTAGCCAAGAAGATTACTCAGCACGAGTGCACTTTTAGAGATGTACTGAAAAGGGGTCTTCCTTTTCAAGATTTTTATTTAAAAAAAAGGCCTATTTACCTTTTTTCTTATGTCTGTCTTTACGACGTCTTTTTTTACGCTTATGCGTAGCAATCTTTTTTCTCTTGCGTTTTTTTCCAGATGGCATGTATTTCTCATGTTATTAGTGAATGCGACTAAATTAAGAAATATATTAAGCAATTGTCAACGGATATAGCTTTCATCAGATAATAGAACCAAATATTTGCTATTTTTGGGGCTTCTTAAATAATACTTGGAGTTACTATGCATTGGAGAAGGTGGACCCTTTTAGGACTATTTACGCTTTTTTTAGGTTCAATATTCGCGGATTCGGTCTTAGCAGATGCTGTTTTTGAGGGAGGTCGTGTTGGATATACCCTGATAGCATGGCCTACGATTATAAAAGTACTCGTTATTGCTGTTTCTTGTGCTATTACACGAATCGGTTTCAGTAATAAAGTTGGGCTTGTGTTGATTATGCTCTCTTTCGCTGTTTTATACCCTGGGCTTACTGAGACAATGCTCACTATTGATATGAGTACTCAAGTTAATGCATCAATTCCCCAATTTAAACAGCAGGTTGCTGATTTTAATGCGACGATAATGAACAAGCAGCGCTCTATCGTTGGAACGGTGAGTGATCTGTATGAATATGATAAATACTTAGTAGCAACACTCATTCTTATTTTTAGTGCAATAATTCCTATAGCAAAAGGATTTATGCTTCTCATCGTTCTTTTTTCTAAAAATGTTAGAGTCGAACGAGGACTCTATAATTTTGTTAAGTCTATTGGGAAATGGTCAATGGCTGATGTGTTTGTATGTGCTATTTTTCTTGGGTATCTTTCAATGAAAGATCAAGCGCAACAAGTAATGAAAGAGGTGTCGGTCATGTCTATGAAGATGCAGGTGAATATCGACCTTCTTTCTGATGCATGGGTTGGCCCAGGCTTTTATTACTTTCTTGTCTATTGTATTGTCTCACTTGCGGCCTTACACTTTATTAAAATATCGCCAAAACCACAATCGGTAGAAGTACAGCGGTAATATCAAGGAGAACGTATGAAATTTGAAGATGAGATTGGGCGTGCAATTGAGTTAATGGCAGAAGAGCAGCACACTGATGCAGAGACACTCTTTTATGAGATTATTGGAATGATTAAGGCTGAGCTGAGTCATGATACTCATAACAGAGAACTTTTGCATCAATGGGCGATTTGTCTTTCTTGTATGGATGAGTATGAGCAAGCACTTCTTAAATATGAGAGAATCGTTTCAATAGATGTTCATGATAAAGATGCCTGGTTTCAAATATGTTCACTGCTCCTCACTCTTGAACGCCCCCAAGAGGCTGAACATATTCTCGAAGAGAAGCTCATCCCTCTTGATCCAGAGAATGAAGAGTATAAAGAAGCTCTTGCTACGGCTAAGCTCACGCTTAAAATCGAGCGTGGTGACATCAATCTCGATGCCGAAATTCAAGACGATAGAACGTAAGTTCATATGAGGGTGTAGAGCCCTCAATTTCGTATGAGTTATTATTGACCTTCGGCTCGCCAACTATTGAGGTGGATCTTCCGCATCAAGAGTCGATCTTCACCAAAATTTTTATCCTCATAAAAAATGACAGCTTTGTCAGATTCAAAGAGATTGATTTGTGTAGAATCTTGAGCTCGAGAAGTGTCGAGTTTGTTTCGGTAGAGTACTGTCGTTCCGGTATAGGGATTAGGGCTCGTTTCAGAGGCCAAAAAAATATCTACACCAGGTTTACTCAATGGCTGAGTAAATAGCTTGGTGTGATTGGATACGGTATAGTGATACTGAGTGTTGGTTATGGATGCAGTATAATTTCCACTAGAATCAAAAACAATCATATTTGAACAATCGCCTCCCATTGGGAGGGATATGGTGTCGTTATAGATTTCTTCTGAGGTTATGAGGATTCTATCGCTCTGTTGCTTAATAAGCACTTCTGGGGCGCTCTGACGGCCAATGATATGGAGTACACCGCCATCTATGAGAGTCTGACTTACTTGGGCAATAGCTTCGAGTTCAATAGAGTCGCCAATGAGAGTGAGGGTTGGCCCAAGAAAAGGGGCCTTCTCGCCATGTGATAACATTTTAGGTTGCTTTGGGGGGTTGAACCAAACACGATACCCGGTTTTAATATTGTTGGTGTCGATACCATCGTCATGAGCAACAAAGAGAAATGAGAGTGAACTACTTAGGGGAAGGACCCAGCCGAGATTTTCGTGTTCTCGTACGGGTTCAACAGAGTAAGTATGGAATTTTGCAAAGTAAGTCACTATTATTGTAATAAAAAGTAATATTATCGCTTTAAACATGCAGCACCGCTCGTAAGAGTTTATTTTTTACGGGGAAAGGTGATAGCCACACCTCAATGTGCATTAAGATAGTATAACACATTAGATATGTGGTATAAAAGGAACGCTATGCAAATCAAACAAATTCTTAATATTGCTCAAATTGCTGCGGTAGTAGGTGCGGTTTCATTATTAAGTGCCTGTGCTGGAAGTCCTCCACAATCAAGTGCGCATCAAGACACAACTATCGAACAGGGTGAGCGCTTAAATAGAACAGAAGCAGCAAAGCCTGTAGAATTGGGACGTACAAATACTTCAGAGCGGGGAAGTAAATCTCATTACGCTTTTATTTATCCTAAAGCAAATTATAACCGAGAAAAGTTAAACAATCATTTAACTCCAGTTGATGAAATGTTTAAAGGTAAAGAATATACCTTAAAGGGAATCGATACTACCCAAAGTAACAAAGACTTTTATTTTGTGAAAAACCGAGAAGTGAAGAAAGAGGAGAGTAGCTATATTCTTCAATTTGCAACTCTTGCCGACTTTGATGCAGCACAAAGACGGCTTAAGTATTTAAATCAACTTACTGGGGTACCATTGAGGCTTATTTTTGATGCACCCTTTTATAAAATACGCGGTGGTGTGTTTGAGACGAAAGATGCCGCTGAAGAAAAGCTTATTGAGCTTCGTCAATTAGAGGTTTCTGCTTTTGTTATGAAAAAGTAGGGTTAGCCTTTGAGCAAAAAAGGCTCTGGTTTGCCAAAGTAGTATCCTTGGGAAAACTCAATACCGAGCTCTTGCACTTCTTGTTGTATACCTTCTGATGATACAAATTCTGCAATAAGTTCGATCCCAAGTTTCTTGGCAAAATCCACAATTGTTTCGAGTAATATTTTAAGGTTTTGATCATTCTCAATATTGCGGATGAGTGATCCGTCAATTTTGATATAATCTATGTCAAGTCTCAAAATATGTTCGAAATTTGAATATCCTGTTCCAAAGTCATCAATGGCAATTTTACAGCCAAACTCTTTTGCTTGTCGTATAAATGTTTTAACTTCAGAGTAATTTTCGATACCATCGGATTCTAAAATTTCAAATACCACTTGGTGTCCAATGTTGTGGTGTCTTAGTTGTTCAAAAATAAAACGGGTAGTTTCTTCATTCAGCATGTCATCAGCCGACAAATTTACTGAAAATTCAAATGTGGTTCCCGCAAAACGTGCAAAGCTTTTTTCTATCATAATTTTTGAGAGCAGATTATACTGTTTGTTTTTTATAGCAATAGGGAGGAAATTGATGGGGGCGACAACCTCTCCTGCCTCATCAATTAATCGAATGAGGCATTCATACTTCTCTATTGCGTGAGTTTGGTTATTGTATATCGGCTGAAAATAGGGAACAAAATTTTGGTTTTCGAGGGCATGACAAATAGTGTTAGTCCATTTGATGTTCTCTTCAAATTCGCCTTGAGGAATTGTAGCATTGTTATAAATGACATAATGTTTGCGTTTACTTTTTGCTTCGTGCAGTGCCATATCTGCTTTGCGTAAGATGTTTTCTTTGCCAATAGCTACACCAAGACTAAAACGGATTCTGATTTTATAATTCTGGTATTTAAAAATAGTATTCTGGGTAATGGTTAAAAACTTCTCGAGCCAGGCAAGAGCGTCTTGCCCTTCTACTTGGGTATGTGAGAGTATGGCGAATTCATCACCAGAAGTTCGGTAGAGGTTCCAGTGTTGGCTATTGATCTGGTTGAGAAGGAGTTCTTTAATTTGTATGAGCACTGAGTCGCCTGTTGATGTGCCATAGAAATCATTGATGTCTTTAAATGAGTCTACATCGAGAAGAATGAGATAGAGCTCATCAAACGTTGCTTTATCGATATCATAATGAAGCTTGTTTCTGTTGGGGAGTGCAGTGAGGGTATCGAGATAGAATTGGTTAATAAGGTCTTGTTGATACCGTCGGTTTTTTTTGAATGTTTGAGTGATGATCCCCAGAAGAGGTCGCCAGTTTTTGGGTACTTGATCTTGGAGGTTCTGGCTGTCTACAAAGTTATCTTTGAGGCTTTGAATATGTTTAGCAAGAATAGTTATGGGTTTGATAAGATGGTTTTTTGTAAAGATATAGAAGAGCAAAAATATTACACTTAAGCCAAGTATCATAATAGTGAGATTGAGTCCGTATTCAGCTAAAAAGAGTGTTATGGGGCTCCGGTTGGGGAGAATAAGGGCAAGTTTACTTCGTTTATCATTAAATTGGTATTGAAGCATACGCATAGAGGGGAAGCTAATGAGGGAGTCGATTGTAGTGTTTTTGATTTGTAGGTAAAACTCAGAGTAGGGCAATGTGGTTGATGAGAGATAATGAGGCGGTTTATTCCCTGTTATATCAATTGCACCAGTTGGTTCCACGAGAAAAAGATGATGTTCGATGTCGGTTTCTTGATTAGGAAGCTTTTCTAATATATCGAGAGTTATGTCTATCTCATTTTCGATAGCATTATTGAGGATATACGCCTTAAAATAGAAAGACTGTATGAGTGAGCTCTCTTTGAGGTATTGCTGATAATTGAATGAATTGACCTTCGAGGCGATAAAAAAGATGGCAATAAAAATCAGTAAGGCAAGCGCCATCTGGTTGAATTGCAAAAAATGGGCAAAGAGCCCCTTTAGCAGGGATGTTCGTTTCTCTCGTTTCATTACACACACAGTGGATGCCCTTTAAAAATCGACCGACATCCTGAAAAATTGGTTCCTGGTATCAAATGAGCGCAATAGCTACAGTTGCGCTAATATATTAAGATACCCAATATATTTTTTAAATGCAATGAATTTGGTATTTTGGAAATAAGAGTGTTCATATAGTGGTAATTCTTGCCAGCTCAGGGAAAACAATGCTCCTATAACTATGCAGATATTTCCCATCCTTATGTAAAACAGTAGAGAAATCCTTTAAAATGCCTTAAAACTGCACTTTAAGTTTTGGCATGGGGTTTGCTTTTGACTTAAGGACATGGAATGGAGTGAACAGGATGTTCATATGAAAATTGAAGCACAACAAACAGTAGTACACCCGAAAAAGGGAGACCTGACTCCGGATCAGCAACAAAAATGGGATGTTGCACGGAAGTTTGAGGCGATGTTTGTAAATGAAATTTTCAAGTCTATGCGTAAAACAGTTACGTATGACCCAGGAAATGAGCCTTCTCATGGAAGAAAAATCTTTACGGAAATGCTCGATCAAGAATATTCACAACTTCTCACCAAAGGACATTCGACCACTGGACTTGCAGAGGTCCTTTTTAAGCAGATGGGTGAAAAGGTTGCTCCTATAACTATTGAAAAGAATAATGCCGCAATGAATATGGCGTATTCTCTCGGGGGGCTTTCACAACAGGCGAAAGCAGTGAACGTTAACCGGGCAACACGAGAAAATCCTGAAATAAAATCGATCGAATCAATTGTACTCGAAGCTGCAGAAAAATTTGGTATCGACTCTACTCTTATAGAGAGTGTGATAAAAAATGAATCAGCGGGTAATACTCATGCGATTTCTCCCGTTGGTGCAAAAGGGTTAATGCAGTTGATGGATGGTACGGCAAAAGAGTTAGGGGTACGTAATGTATTTGACCCTCGTGATAATATAATGGGTGGTACAAAGTATCTTAGAAAAATGCTTGATCGATTTGATAACAATGAATCCTTAGCTTTAGCAGCATATAATGCAGGGCCGGGGAATGTAGAAAAATATGGTGGCATCCCTCCGTTTAAGGAGACTCAAAATTATGTCACAAAAGTTTTAAAAGACAAAGCGGCTCTGGCAACAGAGTAGGAGGCAAAGATGGATAAGGTAAGAAAACTCTCTGAGACACTTCGTGAACTCAAATTCGAATACACCAAATATATTGAGTGTGCCGAAGAGCAAAAAATCTTTCTCATTAAGAATGATATCGATTCACTCAATAAAGTCAATATCACAATTGAGGTAATCAGCGTTGACCTTCAAGACCTTGAACGCCAACGTATTCAGCTTATGGAACAACTCGCAGAAGAAGCGGGAATTGAGGTATTCTCTAAGGTGATTGATATCCAAAAATTTTATGCAACCAATCCTCATGCAAAAGAGATTGTTGCGATAGCAAAAGAATTGAAGCCACTTTTTGAAAAAGTAAAATCGATCAATACTATAAATAATGGTTTGATCTCTACCTCACGAGACTATATCAAAACAACCCTTGCTATTGCAACGAGCGTGTTGAATCGAGGTAAGAAAGATTCATTCAAAACCTATGGTGGTACCGGCACGGTAAACCAAGGGAATAGACAGCTGAGGAGCTTGTTTAACAAGGAGGTCTAATATGGGTATTCTTGATGCATTAAACACTGGGATAAATGCGGTACAAGCATCACAACTTGCTATCGATGTAACCGGTCAAAACATTTCCAATGCGAATACTGATGGGTATTCACGGAAGAGAGTCAGTGTTACCGCAGGTGCACGAAGAGACGATGCTTACGGTGAAATGGGTTCAGGTGTTGACATCAGTGGTGTTGAGCGTATCAGGAATGTATTCATTGACAGACAAATTGATAAACAGCTTACAGAACAAGGGTATTATGAAGTTATTGATAAAACCCTAGAACGAATAGAAAATGTATTTAATGAGCCTTCCGATAATAGTTTGACCACATCAATGGATGACTTTTGGAACTCATGGCAAGATTTAGTAAATAATCCTGCTGACCTTTCGGCCCGCGAAACAGTGCGTGCATCAGGCGAAGTGTTAGTAAATCAATTTCATACGCTTTCAACCGAGCTACGCGATTTTAAACTTTCTGTTAACGGTGATATTGAAGGGGTTGTTGAACAAGTAAATGGCCTCACGAAAGAGCTCTATAGACTCAATGAAGAGATCACTCAGGTTGAATTGTCACCAGGTTCAAATGCAAATGATAGCCGTGACCGAAGAGACTTGGTTATGAAAGAACTTGCAGAGCTTATTCCAATAGATTATTTTGAAGATGAATTTGGTAAATACACTGTAACAACCATGGGTAACGTGATTGTTACTCCTTCGGCTACCGTAGATATTTTGCTTGGGCGCGATGAAAAGGTTGATTCCTTGGGGAATACCTATTCTGAAGTTATCATGAAATACTCAAATAACAAGCGCGAATTTGCACCACCTTCAGGGCGGGTTGGTGGGATGCTCGAAAGCAGAGATGAACGCATTGAGAGTTTTATTGCACAGCTTAACGAAATGGCAAGCGTATTTGTAGAAGAAGTTAATTCCATCCACAATGAGGGATATACTCTTAATTTAACGACTGGGGTTAACTTTTTTGAGGCCAATAATACTAATGCGGGCAATATTGCAATTAGTTCCTCTGTACTGAATAGCGTTAATAGTATTGCGGCAGCACTTGGTGGGCAGTCTCAGGCGGGCAATGTTTCTGGTGATAATGTAAACTCGAGCACACAATTCCCTGCGGGGGATGTTATAGATTTAACGACAGACTCAACATTTGTGAATAGACCGGATACTCGTATTGCGGCTAATTCAATGACTGTTGTATCGGGTGGTGCGGTGATGACAGAAGGTGTCGATTACACTGTTGATTACCTCAATGGCACCGTGACACGTCTCGGTGCTGGTGCAATACCTGCTCTGGGCGCTATCTCTGTCAATTATGATTGGGGTGTGCAAATCCCTGCAACGTATCCTGCAACTATCTCAATTGATTTAACGTCCTTCGATCCACAATATACTGAACTTGATGCAGGTTCTGTTGTGGTCAAAGATAGTCGCCCGCCTAATGATGTTTTAGAAGAGGGGCCTGGTGGTGATTTTGTTGTTGATTATGATAATGGTATTATATCGTTTGTAAATACTGCTCGTTTTGTAGCTGGTGATACGGTTATTGTTGAATTTAACCATAAGACAGATAAATATCGTGGTCGTGGTGATGGGGAAAATGCCCTCAATATCGCCAATATTCGTGAACAATTGACGATGATTCCCGATTCATTAGGGAATCCTACCCAGACAATACAAGAGTACTACTCTTCGTTTATCGGCCGACTCGGTGTTGAGCGAAATGAGGCTGAAGCAAATAAAGAGACTCGTGAGCATATTGTAGAACAACTCAATAAGCGACAACAGGAGATTTCGGGTGTATCTCTCGATGAAGAGATGGCTAACATGATAAAATTTGAACATACCTTTCAGGCGAGTGCAAAATTTATCAACACCGTCGATACTCTCCTTCAAACCATCATTGGATTAGGAGCGTAATATGTCACGCGTTACTTTTACTCATATAAATAATGTAGTTCAAAGAAACCTACAAAATAACTACTCGAAACTTGCAGATACGCAAGAACAGCTCTCTTCGGGTAAAAGAATAACTCGTCCTTCGGACGCACCAATTGATATAACTAATGACCTAGAGCTTCGTAGTGGTATTAGTACTAAACATCAGTATGTACGGAATACACAGGATGCAGAGTCGTATCTTCTAATGGTTGATGCAACATTAAACTCAAGTAATAATGTATTGCAGTCCATACGTGAACGCGCTATTCAAGGGGCAAACTCAACGAATACTGCAGTAGAACGAGAGTATATCGCACGTGAAGTAAGACAGTTGCTCTATCAAATGGTCGCTGTTTCAAACTCTACTTATAAAGGTGACTTTCTCTTCTCAGGAACCAATACTGATAAACAACCCTTTGTTGTGGAAACTTCAACAGAAGAATTCTACACAGCAGTGAATGACCTTAATGATAACACTGAACAGGCGGCGGGTGGGATGTTCCCAGGGTCGACTCATCAACTCTTTGATAGAGATCTCACTGATGGGCAAAACACCCCAAATCTTCTCGGGTATCCTGAAGTTAAAGGGATGGTGCCTGGTACCGTGTCGATTACAGGGTTAACGGAGAATGAGGATTACACCATCAATTATCCCGATGGTACCATTACATTTATCGATGACCCAACGAATCCCGGTAACCTCACGCCTAATGCCCAAGCGGCTCAGGCATCTGGCTTTAGTATTGACTATGAGTGGATTCGTAGAGGTGAGCACGATATGACCGGTTCAATAATGCGACAGCTTGATGAGAGTGTCACTGGTCAGATTAATCTTATTCCTGATGAGATTTTTGGAAAAATAAATGAAACGGACTTGTTTGAGTCGATTAACATTATGCTGTATGGCCTTGAACAGAATGATCCCGTTAAAATAGAAGAGTCAATTACTGATATCGACGCTGCATTTGAGCGGTTGCTTTCAGCTCAGGCCACAGCAGGTGCGCGGACTAATAAAATTACAGCAGGACGGGATCGTCTCGGAGATAAAATTATCGAATCGACCCGAATTCAATCGGAACTTGAAGACTTAGACTTTGCTGAGGCAATATCACGCTTTCAGCTACAGGAGTCGGTCTATCAAGCGTCACTGCAATCAGCTTCGAAGGTGCTCCAGCCAACCTTGGCGAACTATGTGTAGTTGCTGCTAGCCGTAAAAAAACATTAAGAAAGACCCCTGTGTAAAAACACAGGGGTCTTTTATTTTTTACTTCAACTATCAAATCAATAACGATTTGTGTAAATCCTTTGACTGTAGGGGTTTATTGACGAGAGGGTTAAATATATGGTTTCAAATTATCAATCTCTTTAAGTTTTCATACAAGGAATAAGGCATTATGTTCCTTAACTTCGGAAAAATAATCACCCTAGATGGTGATCAGATATTTTTGATCATAATTAAGCCTTTTTTTTGCAAAAAAAAGGCTTTTGTTAATTGGCACACTACTTGCTTTAAACTGTGGTAGGAATAGCAAACGGTTAGGAAGAAGAACCGAAAGGAATGGAATCAAATGACTAGGATTAATCATAATATATCTGCAATGATTACTCAGGCATCGCTAGGGAGATCGAATAATGCCTTACAAACTTCACTCGAACGGTTGTCTACAGGACTTCGCGTTAACAGAGCTTCAGATGATGCCGCAGGCTTATCAGTATCTGAACAGTTAAGAACACAAGTTCGCGGAACGAGAATGGCAATTAAAAATGCCGGAGATGGTACTGCACTTCTTAGAATTGCTGAGGGTGCAGCAAACGAAATTTCAGCAATGCTTCAACGTATGCGTGAACTTGCTATACAATCAGACAATGACACCTTGACTTCGACTGACCGTGGATACCTCGATCAGGAATTTCAGGCCCTCAAGGCTGAGATACAAAGAACAGCATTAACAACCCAATATAATGGGGTAACACTGATTGATGGAGCAACCGGTTCCTTTGGGGTCTCAGGTGGCTCAGCATCAGTACTTCATATTGGGGCAAATAATCGCGTAGGGATTGATACATTCCAAGTCTCGATTTCATCAGTGACCATTGGCGCTCTTGGCCTTTCGACGGCAGCGATCACCGGTCGACCTGGTGTGTCAATAGCGGTTGATCAGCTTGATAGTGCACTCACTTCGGTAAATGCAATGCGTTCAGATATTGGTGCATTGATGAATCGACTTGATCATGCTGTAAATAATTTACACGTATCTGAGACAAACATGCAGTCAGCTGAATCGGTAATTCGTGATGTAGATTTTGCCTATGAGACAACGCAGTTTACTCGAAATCAAATTCTTACTCAAGCCTCGACCTCAATGCTGTCGCAAGCGAATTCAGTACCTCAATCGGTGCTCAGTTTACTCCAAGGTTAGTGACACTCTTATTGATTTCATTAAGTTCCGGCTCAGTCAGCCGGAATTTTTTGTTGGTAATTAATAATTTTGAAAAGCAAATTTTAAAACTAACTCAATTTTCCCCTTTTCCTTTTTGAATTTTAACTACATTACTTTTTATGGATACAAAGACTTATACAATAGACGGCACTGTTTTTACCGAAGATCAACTCATCATATTTCATAATGGTCTACCGGGTTTTCAACAATTAAAAAAGTTTGTGATCACCACAACCAAAGAGTATGAACCATTTCATTTTTTACAGAGTATCGATGAGCCTGGAATAAAATTTGTTATTGTTAACCCAATGCTTTTTAAGCCAGACTATGATCCTGCTATGAATAAAGCTCATATTGCAGACCTTGAGTTACAATCAAAAGAAGAATTGCTCTTCTATGTAATTGTGACCTTGCAGAAGGATATGTCACAATCGACTGCGAACTTGACGGGCCCTGTCCTCATAAATATTAAGAAGCAGATTGGAAAACAGTTAATTTTAGATGATGGGAGATATTCGGTTGCTGAACCGATCCTGGGTGGAGGTGCATAATGTTAGTACTTACACGTAAGGTTGGAGATTCCATTCGTATTGGCGATGATATCAAGCTCACCATTGTTGATGTTGATGGCAATAATATAAAAGTGGGAATTGATGCACCCCGTTCAGTTGCGGTTCACCGTGAAGAGGTGTATGAACGCATTATGAATGAGAATAAAAAGGCAGCTCAAGGGCCCCAAGTTGATATGGGTGCACTGGCTGATATGTTTAAAAAGAAATAATTATTTATACAGGGTGTGCAAACACAATATAGCGATAACAAAAGAGGAGTACATTGTACTCCTCTTTTGTTATTTACTTCATTGCCTGAGCCAGTCGTTTAATTCCCTCTTCTATCTCTTCGATATTAGGGGTGCCATAAGAGAGTCGTATTTGGTTATGTCCAAGAGAGTGGTCGGAGTGTTCTCCCTGATAATAGCAGTATTCACCAGGGACATAGAGTACTTTGTATTTAAGGCAGTTGCTAAAGAGAGTCGATTTCCTATCCGTTGAAATGCCATCGGGTAGGGTGACCCAAATGTAGAAGCCCCCTTGAGGAATGTGATAGGTCACCTCTTTCGGGAAGTGTTTTTCCATGGCCGCTATCATTACCTTAGCTTTTTCAGCATAGACATTTTGTAATTTCATGTATTGTTTATGGTAGGTTCGGTTCTTTAGTGCATCTAAAGCGAGATGTTGATTGAGGTGGGGGGTACCAAAATCATGGTTTCCTTTATGACGAATGACATAGTCCATGATAAGTGGGGGGAGTATACCGTAACCGAGCTTTAAGCCCGGGCAATAGGGCTTTGAAAATGTAGAGGTGTACATAACCCATTCATTCTCAGAATCATAATGTTTGATGGAGTGTGTTTTATCTGGAGTAAATGATAAATCCCGGTAGGCTGCATCCTCCAGAATAAGTATCTGATTTTCATTACTGTACTCTTTAATGATTTCTAATATTTCAGGCTTTCGTTCTTCACTCAGAGATATGCCTGTAGGGTTTTGAAAATAATCTACGGTATAGAGAAATTTGACTCGAGGGATATCCCCTTTGTCCTTAAGAGATTCAAGAGTGTCACGGAGTGCATCTGGCTTGAGGCCATCAGAATCCATCGCAATATTAATACACTCAACACCGAAAATTCTCAGGGTATCCATAAAAACAAAATAGGTTGGGGCTTCCAGGAGTACAATGTCTCCTGGGTTGAGCAGTGTGTCCGCTATGAGGTACAGTAGTTGTTGTGAGCCATTTGTCACAATGCAGTCATCAGCTTCAAATTGCGATTTCTTACTTTCCTGCTCTGATACATGGGCAGTGATCGCTTCGCGAAGTTGTGGGTTTCCTTGAGTACTGCCATATTGAAGTACTTTTTGAGCTTTGACGTCCTCTTTAAGAATAGAGCTCATCGACGAAATAAGCGGCTCTTGAGGTAGGCTCGGGTAGTCGACTAAACCTGCGGCAAGAGAAATAACATCAGGATGGGAAATGTCATACTGGATCAGCCAATTAATAGGAGATTCAGTGGTAAGGTTTGAGCGCTTTGAAAGGCTTATAGGTTTCATAGGTCCATGCAAAAAGGTATATTTACTCTACAAAGCTAACTAAATTACTGCTCCTGTGGCTATGAACTTTACACAGCGAGAATGATAGGAGAACTTTAATGAATAGTAGTGTAGCAGGCAAGAGTGTAAAGATTGGATGGGTACAAAGCTCCTATCAAGGTGAGATGAAACAGACCGTTTTTCACTACCTTCAATTAGCTCATACACTTGTTGGAGCTGAACTGATTGTGTTTCCTGAACTGGTATTGCACGAGTATTTCTGCCTGACAGAAGACGATAGGTTTCTTGATTATGCACGTACTAATGAGGACTCAATTTTTTCAGGATTTAAAAAGCTTGCGCAATCTATGAATGCAGTTGTCGTTGTGCCTTATTACGAAAAATCTGGTGTTCATTTTTACAATAGTGCAGTGGTGTTTGAACGTGATGGAACGGTTGCTGGAGAGTATCAAAAAATGCATATCCCCTATGACCCTGGCTTTTATGAGAAATATTATTTTGAAGAGGGTACTAAGGGCTTTACCCCGATAGTGACCAGTGTTGGTACGTTAGGGGTGCTTATCTGCTGGGACCAGTGGTTCCCAGAGGCGGCACGAATCATGGCCCTCAAAGGTGCAGACCTATTGATCTATCCTACTGCGATAGGTTGGGATAATACCGAGCCCGACTCATTAAACCATGAACAGCTTGAAGCATGGACTACAACCATGCGCGCTCATAGTATTGCCAATGGACTGCACACTTTAGCGGTAAATCGTATTGGAACAGAAGGGAAGATCGAGTTTTGGGGTAATTCATTTTTGTGCAAGCCCAATGGCCAATTAGAGAATAAGCCGACAATGCAAAAAGAAGCATTGGTACATACTGTTAATCTTTCAAACAATAAAGCCCATCTTGATGTGTGGCCATTCTTTAGAGATCGAAGAGTTGATGCGTTTGAACCGTTACTCGAAAAAGGTGTAGCAAAGGTACAAACGGGCATGCTCTGTAAAAGGGGGTGGAATGAGTAGGGCGCGATGTAGAGCTGAGTGGGAGCATCAAGAGACCGTGTGGCTGGCTTGGCCCCATAATCAAAAGCATTGGGGCGAGCGTCTTACTAAGCTTCGCGAATTTTATATAGAGCTGATTAAATGTATTCTTGAGTTTCAGCCGGTGGATCTTATCATTCCTGATGTGGGAACAAAAGAGTTTGTAAAAAAGGAAATTGTAGGGGGTAAATTCCCAATAACTTATCATCAAATGAAAACGGATGATCTTTGGATAAGGGATTATGGGCCGTTCTTTTTTGAAAGAGATGGAGTAAAAGGGGGGGTGAATTTTGTTTTTAATGCTTGGGGTGAGAAATACCCTCCATGGGAGAGTGATAATGCAATTGCAAAGAAAATTTTACATTGTAAACATTTTGAAGAGCTGCCATCCTCCGTGGTTACTGAAGGTGGAAATATTGAAATTAATAGTTCCGGTATGATGCTTACTATAGAAGAATGTTTCTTTGCTTCGGGGCGAAATCCTTCTCTGAAAAGGGTCCAATTTTATGACTGGTGTAGAGAAAATATCGGTGTAGATACTCTACTTTGGCTACCGCGTGGTCTTGAGTGTGATCATACTGATGGTCATGTAGACAACATTGTGCGGTTTATCGATGATTCAACTGTTTTGCTTTTTTTGCCCCCTAAAGGCCATAAAGAGTATAGTCGTATGAAAGAGAATGCTGATTTTCTAAAGGGTTATGAAGTGCTAACCGTAGTGGAGTGTCCCTTTATCCCTCAGCGAAAATGGGAGGGTGAGACGCTTCCTTCTAGCTACATCAACTTTATTTTTGTAAATGGTGCCGTTATCATTCCTGCCTATGGTGCACCAGAAGATGCGAAAGCTTTTGCCCTTTTTGAGGGGCTTTTTCCCAATCGAATTGTAAAGTCTATCAATATATCAACCCTTATCACCGAAGGTGGCGGGCTTCACTGTATGACGAGAAACGGATAATAACTTATTTTATTTCTGGGTGAGAGTCATATATATGGGAGTGGCTGTGACAGAGTTTCTCAAAGCAGAAATTGATGAAATGAAAAGGCATAAATGGATTGAATCTGAAAAGGCAGGTCGTGACCTTGGGAGCGCTGCAATTAAAGATTGGATCAAAAAATATGCGGCAATTTTTAGAGAGAAAAATTGCCATCTAAAAGATCATTGTAAGGGTGATGTGATTTCAAAGTGAATACTACGGTTTGAGTATTAAAGCTCACAGCCTTTCTTTGCAAGTTCATCAGCAATATCATTCCAGTGATCACCACTGTGCGCTGCCACCTTTTTAAATGTGATACCATCAAGTCGGCCTTTACAAAAAGCTTGGTATTGTTTGGCTATCTCTGATGAAGCCTTCCACTCTTTAAGTGCCCAATGACGAATGCCTGTGTAATCATGACAAATGGTAACAGGTTGGCCGTGGTCTTCAGCCCATTCAATGGCTTTCATAGCACCGGTAACCTCGCCGTCAATGTTTCTACTGAGAGCGTCACCGATGGTGCGCCCAAAGTCTCTATGGAGTTCTACTCCTTGTTCAACAATAACGATTCCCCAACCACCATGCTTCTGTTTAGGGGTAAAAGAACCATCTACATATGCGAAAATTCCAGTCTCTGGTATAACAGGGTCGGGTGAGAGAAAAGCCTTTGCTTCCTCTTTTGTGACGAACCCTTTGTAGGTGACGCCTTTTACTCCCTTGACCGCTTTTTCACATTCAGGCCATGAGGTATAAATAGTTGTACTACCATTACTGAGCTTTACTGCATAGAACTTTTTCTTTGCCACTTTAACCGCTACTTTATATATTAAAAGACCGCGTTAATAATAGAAAATTCCTATGAAACTGTTTTTACTCTTTTTATTTGTTCCTGTTATTGAAATTATGCTTCTCTTCTTTGTAGGGGCACGTATTGGCTTTATTCCTACGGTCATACTTATTGTGGTGACTGCGATAATTGGAGCTAAATACGCTAAAAGCCAAGGCCTCAAAATAATTTCTGAAATACAGGGGAAGCTCTCTACAGGAGTAATGCCCAAAGACGAAATTCTTGAAGGGGCTATTATACTCGTAGGCTCTGTACTCCTTCTTACGCCTGGGGTACTTACGGATATAGTTGGTTTTAGTTGCCTGAGCCCTGCAGTACGAAGGCCAGTACTTTCATCTGTTAAAGGGTTGATGAGTAAAAAGGGTCTCAAGAAAGATGAAGTCGCTGCGGAGTATGAAATTCTCGATTAATTTCACATCGGTATTTTAAAGGGAATGAACTATTTGTTTTTTTTCAGTGATGTAATGTACCACCACTGTACTAAAACACAAAGTATGACTATCAGACCTATGGGCATGAACAGTTCTGTTTTAGGTAGCGAATCAACAAACACAGATTTTAAGAGATCATAACTCCATCGACTAAAAAAGAGGTGTGAGAGAGAATGTCCTATGGTCGAAAAGAGGTCAACTTCAACCAGTGCCCCTGCAAATAGAACTTGTGGTATCAATATTAGTGGCAGTGATGAGAGTGCTTGATTGTGGGTGCGTGCAAGGGTGCTCGCTAAGAGTCCAAGTGTGGTCCCTGCAAGAGAGGTTGCACAAAAAATCGAAAAACTGTAAAGGCTATCCCATTCAAAACCATAAAATAATTTTAGAATAAAAAAGGTCACAGTAATTTGAAATGTTGAAAGTACGGAGAGAGGGAGTGCTTTGGCACAGATGTATGGGACTATTTTAAGCCCCTTTTTAAGTTCCTTGGCGACCATCTCTTTTTCTTGCACTACTTCTTTTATTGAGTTAGAGAGTGCATACCAGAGGGAGCAGATTACGAGAGTAAATGCCATAGTCCAATGGGATGATTGGGTATCAAATATTAAAAGTAAGAGAGTCCCGAGAATAAAAGGTTGAGAGATGGTGAGGGTAACTCTACCTGGGTCTCGAGAAAATTGTTTATAGAAGCGTGCTAGAGTTGGTAAAAAGGGAGAACGGGTTGCAACGGTAAATGTCCAGGTGTGGGTGTTGACTGCCTGAGTTTCTGTTGATTCTTGCAAAATGAGTGCAGACTCTTTCAGCTTTTCTCTATTTTCATCAGCATCATAGAGTCTAATTTTATCAAGTATCTTATGAAATTGATCCACATTAAAATAATCAAGAGCTTGGTTTGGGGTACCTTGAAATATGAGTTGCCCTTTTTGAAGAAGTATAATGCGGTTAAACTTGTGAAGGTCGTTGTAGTTGTGAGTGGTCATTACCACTGTGTGCCCTGCGGTAGTAATACTTGAGAGGTAGTCTGTGAGGAGTGAATCATTAAGTGGGTCGAGGCCTGAGGTCGGTTCGTCAAGAAGTAGGAGGGTTGGGCTCGATATGAGTTCAATAGCAAGGGCAAGTCGTTTTTGTTGTCCACCACTGAGCTTACCATTGAGTAAATTTGCAACTTCTGTAAGATCAAAAAGGCTGAGAAGGTCGGTGACTTTGATTGTTCGTTCTTCACGGGTCAAGTCTGACGGGAGTATCAATTGTGCTGCATAGTGGAGTGATTCACTCACGGTTAAATACGGATAGAGTGGTGCTTTTTGTTCGAGATATGACGCATCTTTAGAGAAGGGCTTACCATCAATTGAGACGGCTCCTGCTTCGGGATGAATTGCTCCGCTAATACAGTTTAATAAAGTCGATTTGCCGTCACCCGACATGCCAAGTATCGCGACACATTCGCCGGGGTTCACGGTTACCGAAATATCTGAGAGGGCAAATGAATCATGATGCCAATAGAGGGACCGAGTGTGGAGATTGGCTCCGAGTGTGTTTCTGTAGAGTATAATCTCTGAGCCTGAAAACTCAAGAGAGAATTGCTTAAAATGGGCAACTTCACCGCTGAGGAGTGAAAAGCTGCGTTGACGTTTCCCTGATGGTGCTGTGAGCTGATTGCCAAATGCGCGAAGGGTGAGTTCGTTACCCGAGCGTGAAGCCCTGAGAAAAACTTGGGGAAGGTCGGGGATTTCATAGGAGAGTTTATTCTGTTTGGACCGACCAAAGAAAAGAGTTTCACTATCTGCAATAGGGCAAAAAGATAGGCGGTCTTCATGTTTGCTCAAATAAAGTGAGTGTTGGTTTTGGAGTGCTTGATACTTAAGAATATGAGTTCCTATTCGGATCTCATCGCCACTGTGTAAAAGTTTCTGTGATGTAGGGACGTCATTGACATAGAGTCCTGATTGGCTATCGGTATCACGAATTTCAAAACCGAGGTTATTCTGTATGATTTCAGCATGCTTTCGGGAAATGGTAAAATCATTTAACACGATATCACAGGTAGAGGATCTCCCTATGGATACCGTATTATTAAATTGTTTGAGATTAAATACGCCGGATGAAATCTCCATACGGCAATTATACGAGCTTACTCAGTCCGCTCTTAAGTCTCTCGACAGCTATTTCGATGGTTTTGAGATCTGTCGCATAGGAGAGTCGTACACAACCAGGGGCGCCAAAGGCATCTCCGGGGACAAGTGCAAGAAGCTCTTGATCAAGTAAGAATGCACAGAGGTCAATAGTACTTTCCATTACCGTGCCGTCAAATGATTTTCCGATATATGAAGATAGATTCGGGAATGCATAAAAAGCACCATGAGGCATACAAACTTCGACGCCTTCAATATTTCCGAGGGCTTCAATGAGCCAGTTTCGGCGTTCAACGAATGCAGTACGCATCATGCCAACACTCTCGAGGGAGCCATCAAGAGCTGCTTTAGCGGCGAATTGTGAGGCATTTGCTGGGTGGTGTGTGGCTTGACTCTGTACTTTTGAAATGGCTTTTGCTATCTCTTCTGATGCACCGATGTATCCGATACGCCAACCGGTCATAGCAAAGGCTTTTGAAACTCCATTAATAACAATAGTTCTATCGTAAATTTCTTTATTGAACGATGCTATTGAAACATGGTTGTATGAATCGTAAATGAGATGTTCATATATTTCATCACTCATACAGAATAGGTCGTTTTCTACAATGATATCAGCAAAACCTTTGAGTTCGTCTTCGGTGTATACTGCGCCTGTAGGGTTCACAGGGCTATTGAGAATAACCATTTTTGTTTTTTCAGTAACAGCTGCTTTTAATTGATCTGGAGTGATTTTAAACTCGTTTTCAATGCCTGCAGATACAATAACAGGGGTTCCACCATAGAGTTTTACGAGCTCAGGATAGGTTACCCAAAATGGTGCAGGTATAATGACTTCATCACCCTCTTCAATAAGTGCCGTAAGGATATTTGAAATACAGTGTTTAGCGCCACTTGAAATTACAATTTGAGAGGGAGTGTAGGTAAGATTGTTGTCGTCTTTAAACTTCTTACAAATTGATTCTTTAACCGCTAAAATGCCCGCAGGTGGGGTGTATTTTGTTTTACCTTCATTGATTGACTCAATGGCTGCAGCCTTAATGTAGTCAGGGGTGTCGAAATCGGGTTCGCCTGCTGCCAGTCCAATAACGTCTTTCCCTTCTGCTTTTAATGCCTTCGCTTTACTGTCAATAGCAACAGTAAGTGATGGTGAAACTCTGTTTAATCGCGCAGCTAATTTTTTCATAGTAACCGTGTAATAGTGTGATACATATTGATTCTTTACACCAGAAACTTAGTAAAATGTTGGAGGATTTGGAGACTCAATTTCATCTTTCAGTTTGAGTCTTTTAAGCCTTTTATTCCATCTACTGGTGTCGTAAAAACCCATGACCATGGGGAAAATAACGAATGCAACGAGAAGGGTTATGAAAAATGCAATAAAAATCATGATTCCAAGACTGTAAAGGCCGCCATGAGATGCAAAGAGGAGCCCGATAAAGCCAATAACAGAAGTAAATATTGCAATTGCAACAGTGGTTCCTGTTCTCATGAGTACAAAAAAGAGGGAGCCTGATTGTTCTTCTTGATACCGAAAGAAAAGATGGATCGTTGCATCAGATGCAAGGCCCAAAAAGAGTGGGAATATTATAATGCTAATAGAATTGAATTTTAACCCCAAAAAGTTGAGGACCCCAATAAAAATCAAGCCACCAATAAGGACAGGTATAAGGAGTATAAGAGTATTTTTTATGCTCCGGGAATCAATATAGAGGATGAGTCCAATGGCGAGGAGAGACCAAAAAAGAACTCTGCCTAGGTGAGGGAGGGTTAAATCGAGAAAATCGGCAGTCAAAATTGCCTTACCGGTGGCATACAGTGTTGAGGAACCGAGGGTAATGGCACTAATTTCATTGCGAAACCGACGTGCAGCAAGACCGTCATTTGTTTGATCCTTGGGAAATACAAAAATAAATTTACTGAGTTTTTGATTACGGCCCATAAATTTTCGTTTAATACTCTCAGGGAGGTCTTCTTGATGGAGTGGCGGTACATCCCAGTAGTCAGTTAATTTTTTTGTTGTTGTAATTAGCTCAGAGGTCAGCTGGGATTGTATTTTGGGAGTAAGTATTTCTTTGAGTTCATCAATAATCTCCAACTTCTCCTCTTGATTGAGGGGGAGGAGTGAGTGATATGATATGATTTTTCTAATAGTACTGTTGGGATTGTTTTTTAATCCATGTAAGTGCTCGACAAGTTGAGTCGTCTCTACATCATTATTTGCAATGAATATTGCTGGTTCAGTATACTCCTCTTTTGCTTTTTTGAGAAGTGATTCAGCATATCTGTTTTCGTTTACAAAGCCAAGCTTGTCAAAGTCATATTCAAATTGAGGGTAAAAGCCGTAAAAGCCAAGGAAGAGGAATATCACAATCAAGAAGGGTATGGGGAGTTTCCAAAGGGTAAAAGGGCGTCTCCTAAACTGTATGTGATTGTATATTTTTTTGCCGTACACTTTAAAAACATGAAATCGTTGTATGAGAATTAATATGCAAGGGAAATTGAGCATGACTGAGAGCCAGATACAGATAATACCAGCTCCACCATAGATGCCAATAGTATGAAAGGCTGGGAATGGGATAAGAGCAATGCAGAAAAAAGAGGCTGCAGTAGTCAGTGATGAGGTGGTTACCGCGGGACCGGTTTCAAGAATAATATTTTCGAAGGCTATTTCTGGACCGAGTCCTTTTCGGCGCTCCTCGCCATATCGAGACAGGAGGTAGACTACTGAATCAACGCCAAGCCCTACAATAACAATTGCCAATAAGAGGCTGGTCATGTCGAGGTTTTTTCGGGAGAGTGCGAAGACGCCAAGAGTCCAAAGGACACCGATTCCAATAGGAATGACTGTTAGAAGTGGGATCATGGGTTGACGATAAAAATAGAAGAGTAAGAAAGCGAGAATTATGGCTATGGGGATCCATGCAGAGCGTTTCAGTTCACTGATAAGCTTGCCTTCGGATAAAATATTACTATAGATCTCACCAGCATAGTGAATAGAAACTCCGGCAGTATCAATGGTAGACAGTTGCTTTTTTACGCGATTATAAAGCACCAGGGATTTTTTAATATCAGTTACATCAAAATCGGGATAAATTTTAAGAAGTTGAATTGTTTGATCATGGGTACCGAGGCGCTCTTTGAGTGAATGAGAGTATTTGTTTTCGATATCAGCAAATTGAAGCGTGGAGTCCTGCATGAGGGAGTCAATTGATTCTGATGTAGGATCGCTCAGTTGCACCACAAAAGGGTGCCGCGTTTTGCGGATATCGTGAACGAGTGTCGTGACTCGGTCTCGAACCAGTTCGAGGTCTTCGAGAGAGATATAGAGTAAACGATGCTTGAGAAAAAAAGAAGCTTCTGTTTTGTACTCAACAAAATTTATAAGTGTTGTATCGTGGAGTTTTTTCTCTAAAGAAGTAATGATGCGGTGATTAGCTTCTGGAGATTTTGATTGGACTATAACATCGAGGGTACCGAAGCCACCAAAATTTTCTTGTAGTTTTTTAGCAGCTATAGTAGCAGGTTGGTCATCGGGGAAAAGGTCGAGTAGGCGTAAATTGAGCTGAAGATGTGATGCTTGATAGAGTGCAAATAGAGAGACTATCAATGAGATCGTCAGGACAGTTAGAGGTCGTTTATGGACTGAATGAAGCAGTCGGCAAATTAATATACTCATATGATGTTAAATGTATTTAATTGCATTCAAAATGCGGCCATTGTGTCTCGATATCTGTAAAAACTATCCATTTTAAAGGAAGGCGCTTGGTAAGGATCAGGTATGATCTTGATACTACTATAGGGACTCCTCGGTTAAATAGCTGTAAGCGTATTATTTTGGCTATATTTATAAGTGATAAGTAGAAGTAAGATAAAAATGATGAACATTCGGAACATAGTGGCCTGTATACTGGTGTGTGTGTTGAGCTCAATAGCTCAAAATCATGGTGTGAGAGATGTGTCTCCACAAATTGATTCATTAAATGTGACCGATACTCATCTTATTGAAGAATCTTCCCTGGCTGATGTAGATTCAGGTATGGTTATTGTGGATAGTATCATTCACTATTCTCGAACGTTAGCAATCGAGATACTCGCCTGGCCATTCGAAAATTTGGTAGAGCCATTAGTGACTGTGGCAATTGCTCCCATTCGCCCTCCAATGAACTATGTTTTTCAAGAAAAAATCATAAACAAGGCGATCGACCTCGTTACTTTTGGCCCTCGCGAGAATCTGATTATAACTCCTGTTGCAAAAATTATGTCGGGGCCTGGTTCATTGATTGGGTTTTCATATCGTCATTTTAGATTGATGGGTGATGATCATCATGATGCACTTCGATTAAATTATGCCAAATATTTGAATGGTGACTGGAGAATGCGTGCCAAATATAAACGGTCAAAGCTCTTTGGGAGTAAGGCTGGTTTTTTTGTTGAATTTAAGGTGAATAATAAAAAAGGAGACACCTTTTTATATCCTGGGACAGATAAAGAGTATATCTTTGGCGACTCAACATTTGGATTTAGAGCAGAGATTTCCTATCCAGTTATTGCCGGTTGGGGACTCAATGTGCAAATAGCCCAGGAACACCCTGAGTATTATGATCCTTTTTATGGTACTAATACTCCAGCAATCCAGAGAGAGCAAACGCCACAGTCTTTGGTTAATAGAGGGTTTCCGCATAATGACTATCGGAAATATAAAATACACAATTATTATGTTGCGCTGGGGAAGTCTACGAAAGATTCACAGCATATGCCTACTCGAGGCTATAATCTCCATTTTGGATATGGATATGTCGATGTCCAAAATAAGAGTGATATTATCGTTAAAGATCTCAATAACAACACCCATTCAGTAAATATGAAGTTTCAGAAGTTTTTATTGCTCGGTGAAACTGAATATGGGCTATCGAATAATGAGGATAAAGAGAATGTTCGATTTTTAAAAAACTTGAATGTCTCTAATTTACTCGATATTTTTAAAGTTGAACGGCTCGAGAAAAACTTCCTTCAACGTAAGGTACTAGTATTTCAATGGAAAATGAGACAGATGCTGGAAGTCGAGTCAGGTAATGGCTTTTTTAAGGGGTATAGTAGTATCAGTAATGAAACGCCCCTCAGGGCCTATGGTCGTGCAGGGGTTGATAAAGCATTTATGGCGGCGAGTATGGAATATCGGTTCCCTTTAATTCGTTTAATGGCTGGAACATTTTTTGTTGATTTTGCATCGGTAGCCCCAACATTATATTCTGCCGATCAACTGTGGAATGATAATCTTCGTTCCTCCTTTGGGATTGGCTTGAGAATGAGAAAGTCTAACCTCTTTCTTACTCGTGTACAATTTGCTATTTCTGGAAGCCTCAATGTGTTCAGTTTAAACCTAACGGTATCACCGGCCTACTAAATATGAGTATAGAATCAATAAATAAAGAAGAGTGTGTTGTGGTCTATTCAACAACGAATAGTCATGAAAATGCTCTCGAACTCTCTAAAATGCTCATTGAAGATGCCGTCGCTGCCTGCGTACAAATTATTCCGGGGGTCACGAGTGTGTATGAATGGCAGGGGACTGTTGAGCAAAGTACAGAGTATGGCTTAATGATTAAGACTCATAAGAGTGCTCTGGAAGCAATTAAAAAAATATTTAATACACTTCATCCTTATGACGTACCAGAGTTTGTTGTTGTTCTCATAGATACTATGAGTGAACAGTATCTCGAATGGTTTAAGAAGACAATGAGAAGAAATGGAGAGTAGAAGTGAGCATTTTACCCTAAATGATGAAAAGTTTACTCTACAATGCCCTATAAAGAGTGATGCGGTAATCAAAGAACAGTGGAATAGACACGAGCGTGATGACCGGTATTTTCCTTATTGGTTGGATGCGTGGAATGCCGCATTTGGACTGTATCTTTTTTTTAAACGCAATGAAATCGCTCTGCATAATAGTTTAGAAATAGGGTGTGGGGGCGGTATGCTTGCACAAATGCTCCAGTCTAATGGAGGAGATATAATTCATAGTGACCTCATGCCAGAGGCGGTAGCTTTTTGTAAGAAGGTGGTAGATGCACCGGCTGCTGTCAGGGAATTTGTCTCATTTGATATAGGGACAAGTTGTTTTGATTCTCAATTTGATCTGATCTTTGCTTCTGATATTTTATATGAGGAATACCTTGCTGAGGCTGTCATAAAATTTGTAAATTTGCACCTGACTGAAAGTGGGTCACTCTATCTTGCAGACCCTGCACGATTTGGAAAAAAATCAGTGGTCGATCGCTTTTATAAAGAGAAAAACTTGATTGTTTCGAGTATCACCGAAACATTTACTCTCAATGGTACTTCGTGTAGTATTGAGATTCACACAATACAAAAGGTTAACCGTGTTTGAAATTAAACATATTGTAACAGGATTTATTATTGGAATAGCCAACCTTATACCAGGAGTTTCTGGGGGGACATTTGCCCTTATTTTTGGTGTCTATGAGCGTTTGATTAAATGCATCAACTCTATTAACGGTGTTACGCTTAAGAAAGGACTTACACTTAAAATACATTGGGTCACCAGTGGATTTAAAAAAGAAGCCTTTAATGACCTTGTAGCTTGGCTAAAAGAGAATGATTACCCTTTTATTATGATGATCCTTCTTGGGGCGGCCCTGAGTATACTTGCTCTTTCAAAATTAATGGCCTTCTTGCTCGTGAATCATTTTGAATATACGTACGCCTATTTTTTTGGTTTAATTATTCTCTCGATTTTGATTCCTTATAAATTCATAAAAAAGAAAGGTGTTGTTCAAATTGTGGCTCTAATTGCTGGTATTGCATTAACCGTTGGTGTTGCTGCACAAGTAAATCCCGCAGAAAAGGTCGCAAAAAAATCTGCACTCATGCAGGTACGGTATGATGCGGAGAATGCGCCTGAAGTACTTGTTCAAGGACATGTCAACGCTCCTTTGGTAAATGATTCTTTTTTTCGCTTTACCCATAAATATTCAATGGGGGAGCTTCTCTTTATCTTTATAGCAGGTGCCCTTGCGATCTCTGCAATGGTACTCCCTGGGGTAAGTGGTTCATTGGTATTGATACTTCTCGGTCAATATTTTGCAGTTGTCTCAGCAATAGCAGCATTTCAAACAGATCTTCTTATAGAGCATTTTATTAATATCGATTATCTTTTGTTTTTAGGGGTGATGGCATTGGGGCTTGTTATTGGTCTACTTGGTTTTTCACGACTCATTGAGTTTGTGCTTAATAGATATCATGATACCACGATAAGTTTCCTCGTTGGGCTTATTGCCGGCTCTCTCTACCCGCTCTGGCCATTTAAAGAGTTTATCGTTATAGATAACTATGTAAAGTCTGGCAGTGCTGTTGATGTTATTAAGGAGTTCAAGGCATATACTAATATCAATACCCTTCCTGGTGATACCACTACTGCAATTGTAGCAGTTGTTTTTATGCTTCTCGGTGTGGCTACAATGGTTTATTTTGTTAAAAAAGAGAGTGGTGAGAGCGCTCCGAGTGCAGACTAAGTTATCAGTGAATCTTAAAAGAAATCACAAAACCATAGGGACCATGGGTGAAGAGTGTGCGGTTCACTTTTTGGGTGATAAAGGATACACTGTATGTGAACAGAACTTTAGAGTAAGAAGTGGTGAGCTCGATATTATTGCACAGGACCCACAAGGCGTATTAGTATTTGTTGAGGTGAAAACATCAAGAGGGGTTCAAGCGGGAGCTCCACAAGAATGGGTCACTCTCAAAAAGCAGAAACAGATCTACCGGATTGCCCACAAATATTGTGCTCTCAATTCCATTGAAGATGCACCGATGCGATTTGATGTTATTGGAATACAGGTAGTTGATGAGAGCAAAACTCAAATAACTCATTATGAGAACGCATTTATCCCTTCTCTTAACTAGTGGTATATCAGCGACTTATATATTTTACCCCTGTTTAATTAACTTTAAAAAGGTTATGTTGTATAAAAAGCTCCAACCCAGTAGAACCCGTGCAATCTGCAGAATTAGAGAATAGAATGTCAGTGAGAATTACAGGTGGTAATACATTCCCTTGCCCTTTTGGCGATTTTGAAATTCTGAGTAAACTGGGGAAAGGGGGCATGGGTAATGTCTTTAAAGCTATGGATAATAGTTTTAAAGGGGGAAGGCTTGTTGCCCTAAAAATCATGGATAGTTTTAACTCAAACGATGATCAAATCAAGCGTTTTGAGGCCGAAGCAAATGCCATGAAAGAACTCGATCATCAAAATATTGTACAAGTGTATGGATATGGATTTGAGGGTGAGCAACAGTTTATCGCAATGAAATATGTTGAGGGAACTAACCTCTCAGAGCTATTAAAAGTACGTGGCCGTCTCGATTTTCCATTGATGGTAAATTATGCGCAGCAGATCTGTAGAGGCTTGCGTTATGCACACAGTTTTAAAATTATTCACCGAGACGTTAAGCCTTCTAATATTATTGTTACGAAATCTGATAGAATTTATATTACTGACTTTGGAATCTCATATATTAAAGATATGGATCGCCTTACCACAACAGGTATGGCAATGGGGACACCGGAATATATGTCTCCTGAGCAGTGTCAGGGTAATGACCTGAATGTTCAAACAGATATTTATAGTGTTGGGTGTATTCTCTATGAGCTGATTACAGGCAATCCTCCCTTTATTGGTAATAAACCTCTTGCCATTGCATATAATCATGTGAATAAAGAGCCCGAAGCACTTGACGTTAAGCGTCGTGGTGTGCCAGATCAATTGACTCATATTGTAAATAGATGTTTGGCAAAAAGTAAACTTGACCGATATAAAAACATGGTTGAGGTACTTGATGACCTGGATAACGTCGAATTTGGTGCTGTTACTCAGGCGAAAGAGACTATTAAAGGTAAGTATAAAAAACACCGTGAAAATTATGATATAGAAACGGGCGAGCAAAAGAGAATAACTGACAGTATTAGAGCTATAACTGGGACGCAAACGCTTAAGGGGTTTGCCGCTCTTCTTACTCTTATTTTGGGTATAATAGCGTATCTTCTTTTTGCGAAGGCTGATGGACTTGGTGTAATTACACCTGAATCAGTAGCAGCTGAATATATGCAGACTTTTGCTGATGGCCCCCTTTCTCCCGATCATCTACTTGATAAAAAAATTGGATCAGCGTGGGCGTCAAATGGTGTGTTTAGCGAACATATGAACCCGATCAAAATAATATTTTCTGAAAATACCCTTGTCTATACTGTAGGGATTGCAGTGGGCTATCAACTCTCGCGTGACGACTCATACCAAGATCGGTTCGAGTTTTTTGCTAAACCGAAAGTGGTCGTGATCAAAACTGACAATAATCAAATGAGAAGAATCGTTTTGAAAAATATCAAAGGGGTTCAGTATTTTAATATTCAGCCCTTTGAAGCCCATTCTATGGAGCTTCAAATACGTGAAATTTATTCGACAGGACAAAGTACCCCTGTTGCAATTTCTGAACTTAAAGTGTTGGGCGTAGAACTTTAGACGTTACTCTTCGAAGACAACACATCAAGGAGATTTACTCCTTGCGTGGGTGTCATACTTTTTATTGATTTACACCTGATTCAATTATATCACGAACCATATCTTTCAGATCAGGAATATCCGTTGCTTGGATGGTTTCAATACTGATAGATGGATGTATAATAACTTCAACTTCACCAGGAAAAAACATAATTGATCTTTTGTGGAGCACGCTATTGGCATTGCGAATAGAGATGGGGACAATGGGGTGCTGAATATCTTTAATGTATTTAAATATTCCCACTTTAAATGGAGCTACAGTCGTATCGATTGAGCGAGTACCTTCAGGGAACGCACAAAAATTGTGTCCATCATCAATATTTTTTTTCATTCTCTGTGCAAGCCCTTTGTTTTTACGTGGGTTTGAACGTGAGACAGGGAGTGATCCTGATGACTTGATAGCCCAGCCAAAAATAGGGACATTGAAGAGCTCCTCTTTGGCTAAAAAGGCGACGTGCCCCGAGAGCGAAACAATAAGTGGTATATCTATAAACGATTGATGATTACTGAGAACAATAAATTTTTTACCCTTCATGATATGCTCTTTGCCAGTCACTTTTAGTTTTATACCAAACATAAAGAAAAAGGCTTTAAAAAAGGGTACTTGAATATGGGGGTATAGTTTCTTTTGATTGGTGAGGAAACAGAGAATAGTCCAGGGAGTGATAATGACTATATACCACAGAATAATAGCCCCAAAAAAAATAATTCCTCGGGTATAGGCTAAAATGTTTTTCATCGAATTAATCATCAATTTTCCAGCGAACCGTCTCTCCGGCCATAAAAGGAACGACACCATAACAGATTTCGGGAATCTTATGCAATGTTTTTTTAAGGGTAATGGTTTCACTGTTTTGTGGGATACCATAGTACTGAGCTCCAAAAACTGAACAGAAGTTTTCGAGGAGATCAAGTGCATCATTTTGATCAAAAAACTCAACGAGGAGTGGAAGTGCGGCTGGCGCAGTATAGACTCCGGCACTTATTGAACTACATTCTTTAGATGTCTTTGGGTGTGGTGCACTATCAGAGCCAAAGAAGAATTTGTTGTTACCAGAGAGGGCTGCTGAAGCAATGGCATCACGATCACTTGCGCGTTTGGCGATAGGCATGCAGAGGTTGTGTGGGTTTTTGATGACATCATCAAGGGTTATAAAAAGGTGGTGTACCGTTATGGTCGCTACAACAGTATCAGGGAGTTCCTGCACTTTTTTTATCGCAGCGGCAGATGAGACGTGTTCAAGGACGATTCTAAGTTTGGGAAAGGTGTCGACAAGGTCTTGGAGGCTTGGTAAAAAGGCTTCTTCACGGTCGATACAGAGTACATTAGGGTCTTCGCCATGAATAGAGAGCACCATGTCTAGGCGCTCCATTTCTTCGAAAAGTGGATAGAGCTGCTTAATGTTTGTTGCGCCATCTTCGGCATTAGTAGTTGCGCCTGCTGGATAATATTTACCCGCAATTACGTTACACTCTTTAAAATCTGCAATCGCTGAAATTTCCATACCAGGAATTAATTTGAAGGTCATGAGTGGTTCAAAACCATCTGTGTGTTCTAAAATAAAAGAACGGTACTCTTCGAGTCCTTCTGGCGTGATAATAGGGGGGAGGGTATTCGGCATGATTACTGCCCGTTTAAACTGACGTGCGGTCTCATTAACGTAATTGATGAGTGGTTCACCTTGACGAATATGTAGATGTAAGTCATCAGGTTTAATGAGGGTAATACTATTTTTTGTAATTTCCATAACGCTACTTCGCCTTCTGTTCAGGTGAGCAAAATATAGAAAATTATTGCTTCTCCCGTTCTTAGGATCAAGAGAGACTATATATGAAACGTGAATTTACCAAAGGTGGAGTAGTAGATAAGTGCCTTAAGCTCAAGACACTAAAAACGTTTGGATTGTTTGGAGGCAACAGTAAAAAAAAGGGCCTCTTCTGGGCAGTATGCGGTTAATGAACCGCCATAGACACATCCGGTATCGAGCCCAATAAAGTGTTCAGAGTGAACGAGCCCATTTTTAGCCCAATGTCCAAAAATGATTACTTTATCCCAGGTTGCAGCATCATACCATCTGGGATCATGAGGGTTGTTTAAATTGGCACCCGTGCCATCCCAGGTGCGAATAGTGGTAAGAATTTCTTTTGGGGTTTCACTGATATCAGTTCTTCCGGGTTCAAGGCCTGCATGAACTACGATAATATCTCCGAGATCCCTTAAGAGTGGCCACTCTCTAATCTGGTGGTAGCATTCTTCAGCATGATCTCCAAATTGCTTCATAAAGAGGCGCTGCTTTTTAGTTCGGTCACATTCAGGGATTTTGTATGTTTCGAGAAAGAGGTTGTCATGATTGCCAAGGACGCATTTTATGTCATGATGTTTAATGAGGTTAAGGACACCCAATGAATCGGGGCCTTTATTGACAACATCACCGACTGAGTAGAGATGGTCTGTCCCAGGGGTGTAATCAAGTACCTCAATGAGCTCTGCGAGCTCATCTGCACAACCATGTATATCGCCAATAAAATATCGTCTCATGCTGTAGAAGATAGTAAGATTTTTATTCGATTAAAAAAGTAAACGATAATTGTGTACTCAATAGTATTCATTGAGTACACAATTTTTGATTAATGGTCCCAGGTATCCATGATTACGCCATTTTCTTCTAGGCTATTAGATTCGGACTTAAGCTGTTCGGTATCTTTTATGAGCTTGTCCATCATAGTTCTTAGGGTGATGAGGTCATTGCGGATTGAGAAGGTGGTATTGCTCATAGCTTCAACATCTGAGTGAAGGTCATCTTCGTGTTGATAAAGGCTTATTTCGAGATCGCATACATGTTTTACGAGAGGAAGAATCTCCTTTTTTTCTATAAGATTGGTTGACTGATAGAGGCTTTCTATCTGCTTGCGGAGTGAATGAATTTCTATGGAATCCTGATGGACATTTTCAAGTTCAGCTTCAATGTTAGTCATGATCTCATCTATAGTTCTACTCTCATTCGCCATGTCATCTACGATGCGTGCTTCTCCTTTTGAGTCCATCCAGGTCTGGTTAACCGACTCTATAAGGTGCTCTACGGCACTTTTAATTGTTACCAGGTTTTCAGACTCTAAATCCTCTTTTGACATAGCATTCATTAGCATAAAGTTGCGTGATCGCATCATAGAAAAGAGTGTTACGCCCATTGTTAAAAAGAGTCCGGCCATGATGAGCATGAGAATAACAGCGGATTCTTTATGAGATGCAAGGTTGCTGTTATCAGCTTGAACCATGTTTTTATTGAGGAGTGAAAGAGTGCTCAGCGCAATGCTATGAGATGAGAAATAGGTTTCCCCATCGCGAAGCATCATTTGCATATGATCAACGAGATTAGTCAGTTTTCTTACAAAGAGAACCTCGTCTTTGGGGAGGCAGACTCCTGCAAGCTGGGTATAACTTGTTTTGGCAAATATTATTGCTTCATTGAGTGAGGTAATAGATATTTCATCACCATCTTTAAGCATTTCGAGCTCTTGGAGTATTGCATTGGGAAGAGTGGCAACTTGCGCATGGAGATCCAGATAGATAGTGGTGAGCTCACTATTGCTCACAGGAGAATAGTGTGTTTCGAGGTGGTTAGAGAGCTGTCGGGCTGAGGCCAGTGCATCTTGATAGGTCTCCTGCAGAATAAAGAAATTGTCGAGTACTACCCCTACTTTCTCTTTACTTGTGGTCACTATTTGGCTAGTTAACTGAGCACCATCAATTTGCGGAAGCGTTGACGCATCAATATTTTCTAGGTAATAGGTGTTCGGGGGCGAGTCGAGGTCGCGCACATTTAATCGTTGAAGCTGTACCTGAGTCAGGGACACCTGGGTAATCGCTTGTTTTGTTTGGGAGATCTCATCTATTGTTTGGGCAGTTTTATGGTAAATGCTATAACTAATAATAAGTGCCATAACCATAACCAAGCTACTGAAGAACATGAAGAATGCTCTTTTTTGTTTTATACGTATCCAGTGTTTCATGATAATTACCTGCCTTTTATCTGCGGGGGCGCTGTACCTATCTTATCTATATGATACGGCCAATGTAAAAAGGGGGCAATAGTTAGTAAGAGATGGAGAGATAATCTCACATCAATAGAAATGTTGGGGATTTTTAGAATGCTCTAAGTTGTTTTAATTCAGGGGATTATGTGGTATCTTGGTAATAGTTTGTGCTGTTGCATCTATTGTGTTTGGCGCATAACCATTGGTTAGTTGACTTGAGCAAGGGTGTCTGTTTGAGTTCTCAGAGAGTCCACTTTAGTTGAGTCATCAAGGGTAAACTCAACGGTTTTATCAAGAAGTGTTTGAATCTCTGCTACTTGTTCTTTAAGAAGAGCAAGGCGCTTTCCTTTGAGTTTAGGAGTTGCAATCATGCGTTTTCTAAGGGGGTTGATCCAGCGACCTCTAGGGTTTTTAAAGCCAAAGTGTAGGTGGGGGCCAGTAACTCGTCCTGTTTTACCGACGGTACCTATTTTTTGCCGGGTACGTACATATTGACCTTTTTTAACGAGACGTTTTGTGAGGTGAAGATAGTACGATGTCGATTTGTCTGAGTGCCTGATGGCGATTTTGTTGCCTCCATATTTGTCGTATGAAGATGCGACCACTTTGCCCGATGCAACAGAATATATTGGATCTCCAATTCTTCCTTTGTAATCAACACCGTTGTGCATTTTTCTGCGTCCTGTAACAGGGTGACGACGCCATCCCCATGATGAGGTAATGTGGAGTCTACGAACAGGATAGCGAAGGCCTGAATGGATGAGTGCCTCGCCTTCAGCTGTATAGTGGGCGTTATATGTTGATTTTGGGTCTGAATCTTGAAACCTGAAGGCTTCGTAAGAACCGGTTTTTTGACCACTGTATGTGGTGTAGAGTACTTTAGAGCTAATGAGTGTCTCTTTGTAGTAGCGCTCTTGCATCAGAATTTTAAACGTGTCTCCATGACGAGCATACATTCTAAAGTTAATTTTACATTTGAGTACTCCATTGACAACGCCTACCATTGTTGAAGGAAGTCCGATTTCTCGTAAGGTTTGGTCGAGTGTTGACCCCTCTTTTAGCTCACTTTCATAAAGAGTGTGTCTGATTTCTGTCGGGAACTCCTTGAGTTTATATTTATACTTTTCTGTCTTTTTGTTGTAGATAAGTCGATGGATCGTAACCATGTTAGGCTCATATTGGAGCTCTGCAATACGTGTTGAATCACTGGTGTCAAAACGAGCTCGTAACTTTTCACCTACTTTTAGGTTCATGAGTTCTACTTCAAAGCGAAGGGTGTTGATTAGGTCAAGAGCAGACTGTGTTGAAATCCCCATGTCTTCAAGAACTTGAAACATACCTTGATTGGGTTTTACTGCACCGTGTACAAATTGAGCATTGTATGAGACAATCGAATCTTGTACCCGAATACTGTCCGCTCTGAGCATTGCGATATGCTCGGCTTTGGCCTTTTTTTCTGCGATGCGTGTGCGTTCTTCTTCGGATTGACATCCGAGTACTACTAGAATAAGCGTGATAATGAATGAAAAGAGTGTCAGTCGACGTAACATAGAGAGCATCAAGTAAGATTTTACCTAATAATAGAAAAAATTGATTTGTATCGTACTCATTATCCAAGATACACTAACCTCTCTTCGTGGATTGTTATATTTGGCGCGTAACCAAGGAGCTTCAGTGTCTTTTCCAATTCTTTATCACGATGAACATATGGTGGCAATGTATAAGCCCCCAGGAATATTAGTGCACCGCTCTGCACTTTCAACAGATACGGTGACAGTGTTACAGCTTCTGCGTGATCAGCTTGGTCAAAAACTATATCCAGTGCACCGACTCGATCGCCCTACTTCAGGAGTACTTCTCTTTGGGCTTTCTTCTGAAGCGGCACGAGAACTTTCCTTGCTGTTTAGATATGGCAAGATAGAAAAAACCTATGAAGCACTGGTGCGTGGATGGGTTGATACAGGGGTTATTGATAAGCCACTGCTGAATGAACGTGGCGATGAGTATCTCGAAGCACAAACAGAGTTTCGCTTGATAACTAAATATGAACTTCCTATACCAATGGGGCAACACGAATCAGTGCGCTATGCTCATGTTGCTTGCCTTCCCAAAACAGGAAGGATGCATCAGATTCGAAGGCATATGAAAAGCTTCTTTCACCCTATTGTTGGTGATACTGCATACGGTGAGGGTAGACACAATACTCTGTTCAGGGAACGATTTGATACTCATAGACTCATGCTCAATGCAACATCAATCTCTTTTACCCATTGGGAGAGTAATCAGAAAATATCAATTAACATAGACGATGAGCATTACCTACCCCTCTCTTTTCTTCAAGATTATATAGTTACAGGTGAAGAATAGTTTTTGGTATTACTGGGGTTATATGGGTGGAAATGCAACTAAGATTATCTTAAGTAAGAAGGTTATTAGGGTTGTTTAATGGAAAGTAACAGCTCTATATCATTTAAATAGTATTCTATTTTCTTTGGATCGAAAACTTCAATAAGAAGTGTCGGATCGTGCAGTGTGTTGAGTGCTTTTGCAGTAGAGGCCCAATCAATTGTTCCCTGGCCCGGGATTAGGTGTGCATCTCTGTCTCGGTGGTTATCATGTAAATGTACATGGGAAATATGCTCATTAAATTGAGTGATAATTTCGGCAGTACTTTTTTGGCCAAAAAGGTGTGAGTGGCCGGTGTCGAGGCACATCTTTAAGTTAGGAGGAGTTTCTTGACTAAAGATTCGTTCAAAAAGTAGAAATGATGTTTCAAATGAGTTTTCGAGGCAAATGGTGATATCAGAAAAGCGGTCAGCAATTGTTGTGTAAAATGCCAAAATCTTATCTGCAACACTACACTCTCGTTGAGCATCTGCTATAAGCGGATTAAATCCAGTATGAACAACTACTTTATTGCATCCAAGGGTTTGAGCAGTGAGGAGTGAATCAATAATCCGTTTTTGAGAAACTGCAGCGATGTCAGTGTCGTCACTGAAGACTGAGAGTTCTCTAAAAGGTGCATGAAGTGTTTTTAAGCATGAAACATCACTGAGTATAGTAGCAACTTCTTTAAGAACCTGTTGGTAGGTGGATTCGTTGTTAACCACTTCAGATTCTCTGAAATCATGTACTTCAATACCGAGCCCGTGCTTTTTAATAAAAGGGAGGGTAGTTTTGGCCTGATTACGTCTAAAGGGGACAAGGAACATAGGGTTACGTACTAAACTCATACTGGGTTATCGGTTAAAAATAGTAACCACTACAGAAGATGGGTCCAATAAGAGCGAAATTTTACAAGGAGTTTCTTAATGATTACAAGTAACTCAAATCAGTTCGGGTGGGAGGGGTGTGTCGTGCTGTAAATAGCTCAAAATTGATTGCCGATATTTTTGGAGATAGGGGGTGGGGTTTAGTGCTATATCGTTGTTATCTTGAGAGTAGTGCATGCCATCAAAACCAAAATGTTCTAGATACGAGGTATTGGAAGTAACAAAGAGTTGTTCAAGGTATCCACATGAGCGATAGTCCCAATCATAATGTTTGTGTTCCTGTGGAGCTTTTTCAACGGCTGTAATTATTTTTTCAACCATTTCTCGATTGAAGAACATAGAGATTCCTGGAGCAGTTTTTTTTAGTGAGATGCCCTGCTTGTTCAGAACAATATTCTCAGATTTGTTGTGATAGTAACTATTGTATAGAGAAACAGGTAGATTGTTATTCCCTACATGAGTATAGAGCGTAAGAAGAGTTTTTCTAAACGTGGGCTCATGAAATGCATCATTATCTGTAAGATACAGGAATTGATGATTGCTCTCTAGAAAGCGGCGCATCTGATGCCATCGAATAGTTGTAGGACCATTTTCCGATTTTTCTGGTAATATGAGTACCTCATCTGCAAGAGGAAGGAGTTTTTCGTGGTCAAATTCAGTAGAGTGATCATTATGTACAAGCAACTGATCAGCAGGGTCCTTGTACTTCATTAACTGCCGGAGGCAGAGTTGCGTAACTTGAAAACGATTATAAACAGGGACAGCAATAAGAATAGACATTTAATTCTCTAAAGCAATACACTCGATCTCTATTAAAGCATCTGCAGGAAGTCGACTCACTTCAACTGTGGCACGTGCAGGTTTGCTTTCACCAAAAGCTTCTTCGTAGACGGCATTCATCTGTGCAAATTCTTCAAGGTTTTGCATAAACACTGTTGTTTTGGCTACATTCGAAAGGGACATACCGGCTTCTTCCAAGATGGCTTCAAGGTTGTTGAGTGCCTGTCGAGTCTGTTCTTCGATAGTGTGGCCTTCAATTTTTTTTGTTTGGGGGTTCAGGCCTATTTGTCCAGAACAATAAAGGGTGCCTCTGCTGAGAATGGCTTGGGAGTATGGCCCAAGTGCCGTTGGCGCTTTAGCTGTTTTAATCTGTTTCATTTTTGGGCTCCTGGTGGGCGGTCATTGTAGTGACACACTCAATTAAATATGGTAAGAACTCCTTGCGTCCAGAGTTCTCTTCGGGGAGTGATTCGTAATATTCTTTTCGTGATTTAATATAATCACCATACTGAGGGTGATTTTTAAGGCTGTTGCCAAAGAGTTCTATGGTCTCGCCTTGTGCCTCACAGATAATCACCTCTTTGAGCGATCGATTATCTTCGATAAAGGTGTCGGTCACAATTTTCCAGTTGCCTGATGCGAGATAGGTTCGCAGTGTCTCGGGGTTTTTGTTAGGGCAGAGTATGAGACGTACTCCTTCAATGGGCTGTGGGCACTGCAGTAAAAGCATATCGATAATACTTTGTGCACCAATGCCGAAAAAAACCAAATTTCCTGTTACGTAAAGGTTCTTTTGACGAATGTCTTCATTGTAGACAAGAGCATTGTCTTGGTCTGCAAGAAATGCGGTCAGTTCTTCGGTGATATGGTACACGCGATCAACAAAGTGAACCATGTTAAATTTGTTGTTTTCGAGTGCTTTCTTGCCAAGATATCCATGATCGCAACAAAAATCCCATACATCCCAACGGGGTCTCAAATTAGAATAGGCTGCATAGAGGCGTTCCCCAAGCTGTTCTCTTATTTGTGTATTTTTAGGGTTTGTTATGGTGCGCCACCTTTTTCAACCGTAACCTGTATGGAATTATAGTCAAATTGTAGCATTGGGCGTATTAATTTGGCAGTTTGCTTAAATTATGCTCTCCAGTTACTATATTTGACACTTCACAAAAGAAATTGATAATACTGGTTTCATTTTTACTTTCCAGTAGAATCGCAACATAAGGATAACTATGCCAGTTAGAG
>JAOPTX010000010.1:126174-199259 GCA_051532055.1 Fibrobacterales bacterium
AGGTGCTACCGGTGGAGCGCTTATTCAGCAACTTGAAACTCGTTTAGACGCATTGGTTCTTAGATCAGGATTTGCAAAAACTGCATATGCTGCTCGTCAATATGTTGCACATGGTCACTTCATGGTTAATGGCGTTCGTTGTTTTAATGGCTCTATGAAAATCCGTGTTAATGACATTATCTCGATTAGAGAAAAATCAAAAGCTCATCCACAAATTGTTGAGTCAGTGGCTAATGGCCCTGAAGCTCCAGCATACCTCGAAATTAACAAAAGCAAAATCGAGGCAAAGCTTGTTGTAATTCCAGAACGTGATCAGATTCCTGTTCAAGTTACTGAGCAACTCATCGTTGAGTTTTACTCGAAATAGTAAAACAGCTTTTTGCTATATTAAAAGCCTTCCGGATTCCGGAAGGCTTTTTTTGTACCTATAAAAAGACTTGAGTCACTTCGTCAAAGGATAAAAGATGTTGTATCGGATGATTCATCAAAATGAGTCGTTTATAGTTATTGATAAACTACCAGGGGTAAATTTCCATAAAGAGGGTGAAGATGATTCACTCTTTGAAGCTTTGCGAAGAGACCTTGCTGTTGAGGGACTCTATCCAGTGCATCGGCTTGATAAAATGACTTCAGGAGTTCTCATTATTGCTCTCTCATCAGAGGTAGCTGCTGAACTTACCACACAGTTTGAAAAACGGCTTGTTCAAAAGACCTATATTGCGTTGAGTGACAAGAAGCCAAAAAAGAAACAAGGCACTATATCGGGTGATATGGAGCGTTCCCGTAGAAAGTCCTGGAAACTCTTGAGGACCCGTAATAACCCCGCAATTACTCTTTTTAAAAGTGCTAGTTGCGAGGCTAAAAAGCGCCTCTATATTGTGACTCCCAAAACAGGGAAAACCCATCAAATACGGGTGGCCCTCAAATCAATTGGTGCTGCTATTTTAGGTGACCCTATCTATAGTCCTGACGCAGATCAATATGACCGCGGCTATCTTCATGCTTATGCCGTCACTTTTATGCTACAGAATAAAAACTACACATTCCATACAGAACCAAGTGAAGGTGTGGAGTGGGAAGGATATGATTTTAAAAAGCTGCTTTCTGATAGCTGAATAAGGTTGATACGAGATACATACAGTTAAATCTCGTTGTTTTAAGCTTGAGTGTATTAAGGGAGGACTATCCTTGACATTTCTTACAGATACCAAATATGGTACTTTTGTGAGAAACGAATGCAAAATCATACTCTTCAGAGAGTGATTCAATTGCATTCAAAATTTTTGGACTCTTCACTTCGGTTACTTTGCCACATTCGTTACAGACAAGATGCTCATGAGGTGCGCTTCCTGCTATTTCATAGTGAATGTGGCCATGCCCAAAGTCGGCTTCGATAAGAATACCTGCATCGACAAGGTTATTGATTGAACGATATAGGGTTGCGCGTGATGCTTTTTTATCAGATTTTTGCATTTCAAAGTCAAGTTCATCAACACTAAAGTGTCCTTCTTGATTAAGAACAGCTTGCAGAATAAGAGCACGCTCTTTAGTGAAAAACATTTTGTTTTTACTGAGATACTCTTTGTATTGTATTTCTGCCTGAGCAAGTTTCATGACGGGTCCTGTCGCTTGTGTTATCTACATAGTGTTGTAAGATTATTGGATGAAAGCACCATAGATTGAAGCGATAGCCCTCTCATAGTCTTTTTGGTCAACCCCTATAATAATATTAATTTCCGACGATCCTTGGTCAATAATTCTGATATTGATGTTATCATTTGCCAAAGCTGTAAAAAGTTGCGCTGAAACACCAATAGTATGTGCCATGCCATGACCAACTGTTGCAATAAGTGAAATATCTTTACTCACCTTTACAAAATCAGGGTTTGTTGTACGGGTAATTTCATCAAGAACCAAATCTTCTACAGCGTTAAGCTGTATTTGGTCCACTATAACTGACATTGAGTCAATGCCAGTAGGCGAGTGTTCATAGGCCACATTGTGAGTTTCTAATATTCCAAGTATTTTACGACCAAAACCACGCTCTTTATTCATCATACCTTTCTCGATATAAATAAGTGAGAACTCTTTTTTACCAGCAATACCAGTAACAGTGTGCTTTGGAGTCTCAGGTGCGGGGCCAATAATTGTTCCTGAATCTTCAGGGCTATTAGTATTTTTTATGCTGATTGGAATGTTTTTTACCTTACAGGGAGCGATGGCTTCATCGTGAAAAACATTAGCACCCATATAGGCAAGTTCTCTGATCTCACGATAACTAACGCGTTTCATAGGGAGTGGGTTTTTGATCAGTCTTGGGTCAGCCATAAGAAGCCCCGATACATCGGTCCAGTTTTCGTATAGTGCCGCATTGAGCCCATTAGCTAAAATAGCTCCTGAGATATCTGATCCACCTCGTGAAAATATTTCGAGATTGCCATGATGTCCTTTGCCATAAAAGCCAGGAACAACATGAATAGCATCATCAGTCAATTGGTCGTTGATAGAGTCAAAGGAATGCTCATTTGCACGGCCATACACATCAATTTCGATTACGTCAAAGGCATCAATGAATGTACCACCAAGATACTCTGCCATGAGGCGGGCACAGAGGTATTCTCCGCGAGAGATCACGAATGATTCGGTGATTGTTTCAATCTTATTGGTTAGGGTAGATCGGAGTTCTTCTAAGTCGTCTAAAATACTAGTACTGAGGTCGAGGTCTTTTGCTATTGCACCAAATCTCTCTACGATAGGACTGAATGCGGGTGAGATATCGAGTCGTTTTGTAGCAAGTTCAAAAGCAGAAAAGAGGAGGTCTGTTATTTTAATATCATCTTTATGGGATTTGCCCGGGGCAGAAACAACAATTACTTTGCGATTGCTATCACTCAAAACAATATTTTTAATTTTTTTGAACTGGTTCGCATTAGCAACAGAACTTCCGCCAAATTTAGAAACAATTATTTCACTCATAAGTACTCAGGTTTGGTAAAATGTGAGCCAAAAGTAGCAAAAATCAATTAAATGCCCATATGAGTAGCGCTATATGGTGCATTTCCAAAAAAGTTTTACAGAAAAGAGATAATAAAGGTAAAGATTCAGAGAAACTGGTCGATACCTATAATAGGAGTAATTCTATCGAGGTGGATGATGAATATATCATCTGTAGCAGGTTCATATGCTCAACAGGCCTATAATAGCCAAGTGAGCTCAAAACGCCCCATCAAAGGGAGTGTTGTTGATTCCGGGGCGAAGTCCAAGCCTACTCAGCCGAAAGATAGTGTAGAACTCTCCTCTGCATCAAAAGATAAGCTCAAAAATATCCAAAGTAAAATTTCTACTGGATTCTATAATCGAAATGAAGTAACTGAAGATATCACCGATAAGCTCACTCGTTATTTTGACGAAGCGACAGATTAAGCGTTCAAATAGCCCTTTTAAGTAAAAAAGAAGACATTTTAATGGCTTACTGTTCATAAAAATCATCGATATTATTGGCATAAAAAACTAAAAAACTGTAAACAATGTGTAAAATAAGCAATTATTGTTCAAAAAAAGTAAACACTATTTTGCATGTTTGATCTTTTAATATATCTTTAGTGAGTTCTAATAGGGGTTGGGGCAATGAAATCCATCAGCATATACACTTACTTTGATTACCGCAAATATCTTGACGATTATTACAAGACTGAAAAAGCGGCAAAACCATATTTTTCTTATCGCTACTTTATGAAGAAGGCCGGGTTTAATTCTTCGGGCTCATATTCGAGAATCGTAGATGGTACCGTAAATATGACTCAGCGTCTTATACCGAAATACGCAAAAGGATTAGCACTCAGTGAGAAAGAGACTGAATATCTCGAACTGATGGTGCTCTACGACCGAGCAAAAACTGTTGAAGCAAAGCAACAGATTTTTGATCAGATGGTTCCGTATCTGCCAAATAAGACAAAACGACTTAAAAATGATCAACGTGATTATTATTCTCACTGGTTTAATGTTGTAATCCGTGAATCACTCTCCATTGTGAATATTGGTGATGATAATCATGGAGACATGGCATACTATTTAGAGCCACAGGTCCGTACTTCAGAGGTAAAAAGCGCTATTCGAACCTTAAGTAATCTCGGCCTTATTGCTAAAAATACCGATGGGTTTTGGAAGGCATGTGACTCGGGAGTAATGTCGGGTTCGGAAATTGGCCCGCTTCACATACATAATTTTCAGTTTCAGATGATGGATCTCGCTAAAGAGTCTCTCGGTAGATTTGTACGAGGACAACGTTCAGTATCAACTAAAACATTTAGTGTATCAAGCAATGCATTTGAAGAGATAAAAAAGAAAATTGCAAAGGTACACAAAGAAATAGAAGAAATAATTATTGCGGACGAGAACGAAGGTAGGGTTTATGAAATGAACCTACAATTGTTTCCCGTTACCAAGGAGATGAAAAGATGAGTATAAAATTAGTATATACTTCGATATTGGGGATATCGCTTCTTTGGAGTGGATGCTCTGTTTCAGATACCATAGATCAAAATGCCGGTACTTACACAACAACAGAAGATAGTATTGCGGGTATCGTTGTTGACGAAACAGGAGTGCCAGTAGAGGGGGTTTCGGTCGAGCTCATTAAAGATGATTTTGGAGTAATTGCAGCAAAGAGTGCTGTTGTAGCTAAAAGTGCAATTACCAGTACCCTGTATACTGATGCTGAAGGAGTGTTTCATTTTCCTGAAGGTGGGAAAAAACGTCCTTTTGTTATACAGATGTACAAAGAGACTCAAGTGGATACCGTACTCATTGCACGGGTACTTTATAAAGCGTATGATCCGTTTGCTGACACCATTCCAATGGCTCTAAAGAAACGAGACCTTCTCACTTTTATGGCGTTAGGCTATGATAGTATTACAGAAGTGCGTGGAGCGGCAGATGTTTCAAGTTCAGCAACCGTAGTATCAAGTCAGGGTATGATATCGAGCAGCAGTGAAGTTGTTGCAGAAAGCTCTTCACAGAGTGGTGTGGTTGTTACGCCCCTGAGTTCAAGCGAGAGTAGTTCTTCACAGGCTGCAACAAGTAGTGTTGTAAGTTATAGCGATAAATTAGTTGAATTATCCTTTCAAATTGATAGAGCTGATAATGATGCTTACGAGAATGAAGATAGCTTAGTGGTGACTCAACCAGATACTCCTTTGGACCTTGGCTCTGAAACAGGTTCTTCTGCATGGGTAGTTCTCCTTTTTGATAATGTTCCCCTGAGTAAATCTGATTCAATTGAAGAGGCATATCTCCAGTTTTGGGGCACAAGTGCTGGTACAGAGAGTAACTGTACGGTGAGGGGAGTTCGCAATGCCGAAGGTCTGTCCCTCGATACTCTTAAAAGTATCGATTCATTAGGCTTAGTTGGGTTATCGAGTGATGTTCAGGAAGACGCACGAGTGTTTGAATGGATATCCTCTGGTACTTGGGGGCCAAAAGATAGCCTTGCTGGACGTTCAGAAAATATCAAAGATGTGCTCATTGGAATTCTTCAAAATGATAGTGCTGAGTGGGAAAGTTATAATACATTAGGACTGGTTTTAACATGTAACGGGTTTCGTGAAGTTACAAGTTATGATTTAAATCCCGAATTGGCCCCAACTCTGACAATACGTTTTAGAACTAAAGTTGAAAGTGAATAGAATTAAGTAACAATTTTTGTAATCGGGTCGTCTAATGGGTAACAAGTTTCTGGAGAAGAGAAATGGTTACCCAAAAACGACCTATTGTTTTATTACAGTCAATCCTTAAAGAGAAAAGATCAGCAAGGCTTTTTGATGCTCGATCACTCGAATTGGTCCACTCGATAAATAGAGTTCTCAGTGGATGGGGCATAGAGACGACTCTCATTATTGATATAGATGGCAAATCAACAAGTTTTTCAAAACATGGAATCGTTTATCTTGATTCCCAACCCAAAGTCACTAAGTTTTTACGTCCCTACGCCACAGTGCCTTTTTCTGGTTTTTCTCTCAAGAGATGGCAGGTGTTTTCTGAGAGTCTCGAAGGGGCCTTAGAGTGTTTGAGTGCGGGTATACCTGTTGCAAGTAATAATGGGGCCTATCACTGGGTTCTTCAAGGAGCTCAGCTCACGGAGTTATTGGGAGGTGTCAAACGATCAGCTAAAGTGATGCGACTATTTAGGAGGGTTTCAGAGCAATTGCAAGTTCTTTATAATAATGAACAACGTCAGCAGATTGACGAAGGAAAAGAGCGACAACAGTTGACTGATCTTTTTGTACATGAACTCAGAAGCCCATTACAACAACTCACTTTTTTAAAAGGTAATAGCGATAACCTAGGGGTTCATTCCGTCGTAGAGCATGCCCAGCAGATGGTATCAGATTTCTTGAGTCACTCTCAAACTACTAAAGTACTTATAAATTATTGGAATGTGAATGAGCTTTTTCAAGAACTACAATGGTATTACGGAGGGGACCCACGGTGTGATTCGATACAATTTGATGAGGCTTCTCTGGTAATAGAATGTGATAGAGTACGTTTAATGCAAAGTATGATCGTGGTAATAGATAATGCGGTAACAGCTAGTGGTAGTGGTGGACAGGTTGTACTTTCAGTGGAAGAGTATACTGAGAGGGTTAGAATAGTTGTTCAAAATAACGGCCCTTATATTCCTGTGGTCCATCAGAATAAACTTTTTGTCCCTTATTTTACTACCAATAGTGAGGGTACTGGGCTTGGACTTTATGGTGCTCGTAAACGTATGAGAGCTATGGGCGGTGACCTCTCTCTTTTTGCCTCTACTGAAGAGTGTACTACGTTTCTATTTGAGTTACAGCATGCCATATAGAGTATGTATTATTGAGGATGAAGCGCCCTTGAGAGTTCTGTTGCAACAGGAATTAGAGGGATGTAATTATACTGTTGATGCCTATGGGAGTGTTGAGCGCTTTCTCAATTGTGAAGGGTATGTCAATAGCCAAGTAATCATTAGCGATTTAATGCTTCCAGGTCTTTCTGGAATAGATCTTATCGAAGCACTTAAAGAGAGGGGGGTAAGAGTTCCTGTATTAGTTGTATCAGGTCAAGGATCAATACCACTTGCTGTTGAGGCGGTCAGAAAAGGAGCCATTGATTTCCTTGAAAAGCCTGTATCAATCGAAACAGTGGTTCGGTATCTTGAACAATATATTCCAAAATATTCTCGTAACTCTACTCGACAATTTTCAGAAATTTGTTGTACTGAATCATCTCCAATGCAAGAGGTGATCTCTCTGCTCGCACCCGTTGCTCAAAGTAATGGCACTCTATTTATCAATGGTGAGACAGGAACAGGTAAAGAAGTAGTTGCACGTGCGGTGCATAATAATTCCCCTCGTCGGGAAGGGAATTTTGTACCGATAAATTGTGGTGCAATTTCCCCGAGCCTCATTGTGAGTGAACTGTTTGGGGTTAAGCGGGGGGCCTTTACTGGTGCTGACCGGGATACTCCTGGTAAAATTAAAATGGCAGATAGCGGAACTCTTTTTTTGGATGAGATTGCTGAACTCCCCCTTGCGGCGCAGAGTGTATTACTCAGAACATTACAAGAAAAAACCATAGTGGCAGTGGGTGATTATGAAGAACAGAAGGTGGATTTTCGACTTATTGCAGCCACGCATAAAAATTTGTATCAAGAAGTGAGAGAGGGGCGTTTTAGAGAAGACCTTTTCTATCGTATTAATGTTTTTGAAGTGACACTTCCCCCTTTAAGAAATCGTACTGTTGACCTGCCTACTCTCACGGCAATACTTCTCAAACAGTCTGCTGAAAAATTGGGTGTTGAAGAAAAAATATTAAGTAGTAGTGAATATGAAGAGTTGATTCAGTATAACTGGCCGGGTAATATTCGAGAACTGCGAAATGTAATTGAGCGATTTCTCGTTACGAGTCGATTGGGGCTTCATAATTTTATGCAAGAAAAACCAACGTGTCTTCTTATACCAAGCGATCAGTCAACGGTACTGAGTTCAAAAAGAAAAAAGCATGAGAAGAGTGGTATTACTGCTCAGCAGGTATTAGATGCATTCGAGCGATGTAGGGGGAATAAATCTCAGGCGGCTCGTTTACTCGATATTTCTCGTGGAGGATTTATCTATCATTTACAGAGGGCACAGGGCAGTGAGTGAGCTCTGTTGAGAAAACTAATTGTCCTCAAACTCTTTTTGTAAATGGTGTTTATAAGAATCGGCTCCGAAGCGTATATACTTATCAAAATTTTCTTTAGCATTGTATGGATTGTTATTGTAAAATTTATCAAAGAGCGCAAGATTTTTATATACAAACGGGTCTTTACTACCTTGATCTTTTGCTTTATTCAGCATCATTTGGGCAATTGGAAGCTCGCCTTCAGCAGCATGCAGGAGGGTAAGATAGATGTATGCTGTCGTACGGTTATTGTCGAGTATTATGGCCTTTTGAAAATAATTTTTTGCTTCAGGGTATTTACCATTTTTTGCAAAGAGTAAGGCAAGTTTCTCGGTTGTTTCTGCACTGTTACTCCGTTCTAGTTGTTTCTGGAGAGAGCGTCTTTTTGACTCGTATTGTTTAAATGGTTCACTGGTCCCACGCCTAAAAAATGGGGTGTTGTAGCGTTTCCATACAATGTGCATCAGTTCTTTTTTTATAATATTCACATCAAAATCATTCTGTTTTTGAGGATTTTTCTGCATGTACTTATAATAGTAGCGCCAGGCGAGGTTTGTGTCATTGAGGTAGAATTGGTTAAGAAAACCAAGATTTTTTAGGGTGTGTATATTGTTAGAATCAAGCGCGAGAGCTTCTCTAAAAATGTAGTCAGCTTTTGAAAAATGTTCGGTTTCGATATATAAATTTCCCAGAAGGTTTTTATAAAGAACATTAGTGGGTAGTATGGAATCGGCATTTCTCATATACATTTCAGCATTGTTATAGAGTCCTTTTTGCTGATAAATATAGCCGAGCCATCGGTATATTTCGGGATTGCTCGGTTCGAGCTTTAGTGCCTTCTTTAAAATTTGGATAGCCTGTGTTGCTTCTGCAATAGGCATTCTGTCTTGCCCTGCTCGTGGTAGATTGCCATATCCACCTTTCTCTCGAGAGTTTTTATTTCGAATCCCATAGGCACTCCAGTTGGTTGAGTCCATCTGAGCCCGTGCTTTCGACATGAGATTCATCGCTTCTGCAATGTAGGGTGCCGTATTATAGGGATTGTCTTTTATGCTCTTTCTGAGGAGAGTACTTGCTTCATCAAACTGTTTTGTGCCTATAAGCTGAGTTCCTTTTTTGGCTGCCTTGTAGCTTTTTTCATCAGCAGAACGTGAGCTGGTATATGCCCAATAAATGGTAGGTACAAGCACTGCTAGACCAATAATGGTCAAAAAGAAAATGATGGCAAAGGAGATGTGCCACGTTCCTTTCAGTTCCTTCTTTGTGGCACTTATTTTTATCGTTTCAGGTTGAACTACTCCACTCTCTTTTTTTGTTTTTAGTGGAGGTGTACAAACAACGATCCCTCCCATCTCAGTAAGTTGATTGGTAACTTCTCGAGCTGTATCAGATGAACAATGGGTAAAAAGAGGATGGGGGAGGTTTTTCACCCAGTCGATGCTTTGATTGGTAGTAGAGCTTTTTAAGGCACTGATGTAAATAATGATTCGCTTTAGATCACTTTCAGGTGCAATCGAATGTAATACGACTTTATGGGTGATCATAGGCGTCTCTAAGGTTGTTGTAGTGGAGGTTCTTCTCCAGGGGTCTCATTCGTAACACCTGCATCAGCAGGGATGGATTCTGTTTGAGATTCTTTTTCAGTGGGGGTCTGCTCTGGTTCAGGAGCCTTCTCTTTTTCGATAACTTGAGTAATTCCTTTTACTGATTTCAGGGGTAGGGTTACTGAACCAACTTCGGTCATTCCTTTAACTTTGTGGCCTATATCAATATATAGAGAATGATCGACGATAGTTGAATCGCTGGAGATCGCAGGTTTTTTACCTTCCATAAATGTTACTGTTGCTCGATAGAGTACACGGCTATTATGGACGCGTTTATACGTCGCATCGATTTTTAAAGTGAGTATATCTTCGAGGGGTATGGTGATTTCACTTTCACCAAGGAGCCCAAAGAGCTCATTGGATTTGCCAATATTGACCTTGTCGAGGGTTATGGTACGGCCACTAAAGTCTGTTATGGTAAATTGGCTGCTACAAGCCATTAAACACAGTAGTAGGCTTGTACTAACTATCATAAGTATTTTCATTGTAACTCCACATCTCTCTCAAAAAAGAGGGTAATATTATTTACTAATTCATCAGTGCGAGATTCAATAAAAAACCACCCTTGGTTGTACATTTTTTGAGCTGCACTATCAATGACCTGAACAATAAGGTCAGGATCTCCATCATAGGGAAGAGGGATTATTGTTTCTTTAAATTCCTTCATATACTGAGTCTCGCTTTAGGGGACCTTTAAAAAATTTATTTTCTATTCATAGTATAAGGTATCTAGATGATTCAGTACTATGGAATTCTTTGAGGTGCCATCTATGTAATTTTAAATTTATTCACTCTTAAAGTGTAGAGATATTGCTGTACGGGTAATGATTTACCTTATAATTACTATTTGCTTTAAATATTACTTGAGTGTCATGCAGGTTTTTTAGTCTGGTTATACTATTCAATGGGGGTGTGAGTATTGGGGGGTTGCAAAACCACGGCAAAAACGGTAAAATTTAGGTATATTTTGATTAAACCCCATTTATTGAGCAAAAATGTCATCTCTTGCCGGAAAAACCAGCTTTGAACCCGTGAATGCTATTCGCGAGGTATTCAGTTATATTAAGCGTTTTAAGGATAAAATATTTGTTATTCATATTGATGACTGCCTTAGAGAGACATCACTCTTTCCCATACTCATGAAAGATATTGTGGAGCTTCACAATGTTGGAGTTAAAATATTGATCATTCCAGGGACTCGAGAGACCATTAATAAACATCTTACCCAATATGGCATACAAACTACAATGTATGATGGAATTCGTATTACAACGGAAGAAGCGTTGCCCATGGTTAAGCTTGCGGCAATGGAGGTTATTCAGGATATTATTTCTCATCTTGCAGCTAATGGCGGTAAGGGACTGATGGGGAATTGGGTAAAAGCACGTTCAATGGGAGTTGTTGATGGTATTGACTATCAATATACTGGTGTTGTTGAAAAGGTTAGTTCAAAAATTATTTTAAATCTCATTGATGATGGGTTTCTTCCTGTACTCTCATCCTTAGGATGGAATAGTACCGGTGCAAGTTATAATGTAAACTCTAATGTGTTGTTACTTCGTCTTTGTGAAGACCTTGATGTTGCTAAAGTTTTTTATATCTCTGATCAAGATGGGATACATGTTGAAGGTTTGAGTATTTCTGATGACGTTGATGTTCGTAAGACAGGGGTTGCTTCAAGTTTGAATTTGGAGCAAGCGAAGCAGCTTCTCGCTGAAAATAAAGATTCCATACGATTTGGAACTAAAGAGTGTTTGGAGCATGCGGTATCGGTTTGTTATAATGATGTAAAGCGTGTCCATTTTGTTTCCGGTTTGCGTCAGGGTGCCATTCTTCAAGAGGTATTTTCTAGTTTGGGTGGCGGTACCATGGTATTTAGTAATAAATATTACGCAATTCGAGCCGCGACAGTTCGTGATGTACCCGACCTTCTGAAGTTGATGGAGTACTATGTACAGAAAGGGTATTTGGTTGAACGGAGCGAAGAGAGTATCGCACTTTCAATAGATGATTATTATGTCTATGAAGTGGATGGGCGTATTCATGGTTCGGGAGCACTTCATGTTTTAGAAGAGGGTAAGGCTGAGGTTGCTGCAATTGCTGTAGATAAAACGTATCGATCCAAAGGGATTGGGCGAGATATGCTCGAATTTATTATCGAGCAATCAGAAAAGAAAGGGATTACTGAACTTTTTATTCTTACAACTCAAGCGGCTGACTGGTTCTATGAATTTGGTTTTGAAAACGCTGATGTTGATGCACTCCCTAAAAAGAAGTTTGAAGCATATAATAGAGATCGAAACTCAAAGGTGCTTCTTAAAAGAGTATAATGTAGTGTCACACTGTATTTGACGCCGTGTGATTAAAAGGTATGATTAGATGGATAAAGAAAAAATAAAAGCAGGCTTTAAAATGATTCTCGAAGGTGTGGGTGAAGATCCAAACCGAGAAGGGTTACTCGATACTCCGCGGAGAGTTGCAGATATGTATGAAGAACTCTTTGCGGGCCTGCACAAAGACCCGAATGATCTCATGAAGACTTGTTTTGCTGAAGATTTTGATGAGATGATTCTTGTGAAAGATATCGAGTTTCAATCTATGTGTGAACACCACTTCCTCCCTTTTAAAGGGGTAGCTCATGTTGCATATATTCCTAAAGACAAAGTGGTAGGGCTCTCTAAAATCGCTCGTGTAGTAGAGCATTTTGCACGTCAACCACAAATCCAAGAAAGAATGACTCGTGAAATTGCAAACTTCATACAAGAAAAGCTCGATCCACAAGGGGTTGCAGTAGTGTTGGAGAGTGAGCATATGTGTATGACCATGCGTGGTATTAAGAAGCCGGGTTCTAAAATGCTTACAAGTCAGCTTAAGGGTGTATTCAGAGAGAATCAAGACACACGTGAAGAGTTTATGTCATTGATAAAATAATCACTATACAGAGGCCTTAAAATAAGAAAAGCCAGCTCAATGAGCTGGCTTTTCTTATAACTATAGGATTACTAAGTGGTCTTAGTACTCTTCAAGGTTTGAGAATTCTGCGTCCTCAACCCATTGTTGTGGGCGGGCTACAAATTCTACGATATTTTCAAGAAGGTGTGCGTGTTTTTTCTCTTCTTCTGCAAGTTGGAGAAAAAGCTCTTTGTATTTTGCATTATCCATTTCAGCAGCTTTCTCTTCATAAAAAGTTGCTGCGCCATCTTCGATCTCTGCGGCCTTTTTGTACATATCAACTTGTGCCGAATCGATATTAAAAGCTTTAGCATCGCCACCTTTCATTGACTCAAATACATTTTTAGCTTCAGTAAGTACCGCAGCATTAGCCATGTCGGCTTCAGGATCTTCCGCTTTCATTTGCTCAAGAGTTTTGTAGTGAACCGCTTCTTCATCTGCAAGCAAAGTAAGGATGGTAATGAGGCCTTTATTGGTTGTTTTGCTTGCAAGATCTCTGTAATATGCTTCGCCGTCTTTCTCCATCTTCATAGCGTATTCATAAATATTCATAGTTCACTCCTTGTAGTGGTTACTCTTTAGGGTACCATTTATCTCATCGTGAAAGGCACCAAATTAGATTCTTCTTGTCAAATAAGTTGTAACAAAATCAAACCTGTAAAATTCAGGCCTAGAAATGTAACCGTGTTTGACTTTTTTGATCATTCTCAATATAAAAAAAATGCAAAAAAAAAGGTGCACAAAGTGCACCTAAATTCGATCAAAATCATTGATTCTAAGCTTAAAACTTCCAACCTAGGTTAACTGAACCACTATAGATTGGGAAGCCTATATCGAGGTTCGGATAGTGTTGGTATCCGCCACCACCAGTAAGGATGATGTAAGTACCAATTGGGTTAATCATGAGTTTTGCTTGAAGTTCTGCTTGTGCTTTCCATGTGTCAAATTTGTTTTCGTAGCCAACAGGGCCATCAATGGCAAAGTCGTATGACGCAGGAACACTGAGTTGAAGGAATACTGGTGAAATAATGGCGCCAGCACTGCCTGGCATTCCAGGTACAACATCTTCGTCGATAAAGCGCGTGAGCACGTGTGCGAATACTTGAGCATATTTGAGGCTTTCGTCAACATCACCAATAGCCCAAGGTTTTGTATAGAAGTATGTTCCTTGGATCTGGAAGTCAAATGGGCCAATTCCTTTGAGGTGTGTTCCAAAATAAATATCAGTATTCTGAATGCGTGCCCGAGCTGAGTCACGAGAGGCGATGTTTTGTGTCTTTAGTGAATCACTATAATACTTAGCAAGGTCATCATTAGCATCAATTATACTGTCACGAGTATCATCGTCAATTGCATCGTCTTCGTCTCTTGGGTCGAAATCTTTAATACTGTCAAGGATATCTTGTTCGATTTTTGCTATTTCTATATCTTGTGCCCACCATTTTTCACTATCAAACATTACTCCACCATACCAGTGCCAGCCGCGAGTATACATTGCCTTTTTCTGGAATGGAAAACGAATAGGGCGATACAGGGCATAGTCAAATTTTACGCCAAACATAAATCGGTCACGTTCAAGGGTTGTAGATGGAATTACATCTTGAGCTCCAGTTAATTGAGTATAGCCGGCATCAGTTGCCCATACTTTTCTTACAGGATATGTTACATCAGAAATATTCTGATTCATATAGAAAAGGTCAATTATCAATTTGTCAGGCCCAATGAATCGAGACAATTTTATTTTAGTATCAATTTGATTTGAGTAATCAGATTCCTCAGGGTACCACTCTATAAAGCCTTGGCGAGTTTGTTCTCTTAACGCTACTTCCCAGTACACATCAAACAAAGGGTATAGATTGAAATTTCTGTGGAGTACCACGCCTTTATCAAGAATGTAAAGTGATGTGAAATCATTCCATCCAATTTGCTGATGTACAGGGTTTTTATTTGCAAAAAGCATTGAACTAACTATCATACCATCATCAATATTAATTTCCCTCATATAAGCATCAACACTGATGAAAGGATGTCTGAGACGTACTCTGGCAAGTTTGTTATTGAAATCCGACCCACTATCATGTGTAGCAATTCTTTCTAATTGCGTTTGAGTTAGGTAATTACCTTGATATGGAGCATTTTTTACCCATATCGCTTCACTTGCACGAGATCGCGCATAATCAGGTTTGTCAAATTCACTCAACCCTTTAGTGTAGCGTTGTGTATAAGTGAAAAATAACTCTGGAAGCATATTGTCTGATGCATCGAGATGTTTATGTCGTGAAGGCCATGTCCATGGAGTTATAGCAATACCATCTTCCTGGTACATTTTACTGTAGCCGCGTTGTATCCAGCTATAAAGGTTCTGGTCAACTTCGTTGAGATTGTCAAGCGATCCACCGTATTTATTCTTGAGTTTTTCAATAGCTCTCAAGTAATGAATTTTACCTTGTTCTCTTAAAGGGACCATTGAACCACGTACTTGAGTAAGGTAATTTGCATACCAAAGTTCCCAACCGGGTTCTTCAGGGTCCATGGCGATTGCTTTTTCATAATGATATTCGGCATCGCTGTGACCAAGCCGCTTTTTTAGTTCAGCAATGACACAGTGCTGTTGACCAATGAGATTTTGTTCGTTGGCTAATTGCATTTCTACAAATGTTTCAGCGTCAGAAAGGTCAGCTCCAAGAAGCATACCTTCGGCTTCACCATAACATGAAAATGAGTTTGCAAATGGTGTTGTAGCAGAAGCCAGAAGAAAAGAAAGGGTAAGTAATAATTTTTTCATAGTTTAGCTCCTAATTAGTAGTCCATTGTTTTTGCTCTGAAGCCCATTCAGACTTTGATCGAGTCATTTGGAAGTCTTCATCAATATCCTCATCTGAGTATAATATTCGGTCTATATAAAAGGATAGTGGATCATCAGCTGGAATGGCGCCTGATGCATTTGTCCACATAAATCCCGTTGATACAAGTCTCGGCGAAGATAATGGGTGTGAAAAGAGTGTATCATTCTCAAATGTATCTTGGTTGAGCTCAGTCACATAAATAGTTTCTGGAAGTGGAAGTTCATAATACTGCCATTCATATGAAAGATCTATTACGTATTCGAGTGATGTTGGATTGAAATCACATGATGTTGTTAAGTTACCGCATACTGCCACAGTGAGTTTGTGGTTGTAATCTTCTAATGTAATAGTGGTTGATTCATCTTTTTGGACAAACCAGAGGTCTTTAGGATTATCTTCTGTACGGTTATGGAGGTCGGCATCTTTTCTAATTGATTTAGCCCAGAATGATATTTTTTTAGCTCCGGGACCAATTCGAATAAGGTCATCATAGCGGTGTCCCCAGTTTGTTCCTTGGAGCCAAGCAACGCCACCCCAGTTGTTGAGATCTCTTTCTTTTACATCAACGGTTTCATCATCATCATCATTAAAATTGGGGGCAATAGTATATTGCTTACATAGTGATTCGTCGGGTACATAAAGCTTCCCCTTTTTGACTTTTTCCTCATCTATATAGCCGCCATCTTTGGTCTCATAACTTGGGCATCCTTTAGATACACCAATATCACCAAATTGACCTGCTCCCATCCAGCCCTCATCAATAAACCAATGATTTAAGTAAAAAGGTACGGGTATATATTCGACTACAGTATCTTTGATGATCATTAATTCATCAGCAGAGTCCCTTTGGACTCCTCCCTTAGAGGAGCGTATGGCAACATCTGTTTCTATAGTTTCATATGGCAAGTCTACCTTGATGGTATCCAACTCAAGAGTTCCTGTGCTGGGTTCACTACAAGCTATAAAAGCTGTAGAAACTGCAAATAGCAATAATGCTAGCTTTTTCATAATAGTTCCTTGTACTTCCGTTTGAAATTTGATTCGCATTATAAATAGATAAAAATGAGGTTGAATGCTACTAAAAAATGTCACTATTGAGAAAAGGATTCTGTTCTAACATGTTATAAATCAATGGCTTAGTTGTGGTTTTGCTGTAGACAATAATTACTATTAGTAAGAAAAAGAGGTTTTCATTATCACATATTTTATCTAATTTATACTTAGAAAATATAAGATTGCATTGATGCAAAACAATTGGAGAAAGAGATGAAATTAAATCTAAGTGTATTATTACTTTTATTGCCATTTGTCATGGTGGGTTGTTTTAGTGGACCAGATGACGACAATACAGCAGATAAAGACTCGAGTTCAGATGTAACAACATCTTCTGAGGCTGAAATGTCTTCTGATGCGGACCCTGATGGTTCTTCTGAAGAACCAGTATCTTCAGATGCAGATATCGATGCCTCTTCAGAAGGGAATGATTCATCTCCATCTTCAGATGATGATTCGTCAGATGAACCAGAATCATCTGTAGCTGATGTATCATCTTCAGATGAGACATCAAGTGATGCAGGAGATTCAAGTTCTTCAGACCCTGTATCTTCATCTACTGGCGGGAATGTCTACAATACTGAGCTTTGTGGAGATAAATGTGAAGATGCCTTTGGTGCGTACCCTGGACATACTCTTTATTTTTATGAGGAATTTACACGAGAGATTCCGTTTGCAGACAATATGATGACCAAAGATAAAGAAGGAATGGATTGGATCTGGACATGGGGTGATGGTAACTTCAGTGGTAATTTAACTCGCTTTGTTAAAGAAAACATCGAAGTCAAGACTGAAGGAGATGGGTCGTTAATTCTTCATCAAAAATGGGAATCTACAGCAGCTAGTATTTCAATTGCTCAGAATGGTGCTGAAATGCCTGCATTAGATATTACTGGCGGTGAGCTTAGAACACATGTTAATGATTTCTTTTATGGTATTTACGAAGTTAAAGTACGGTTGAAAGAGATTCCAGATGAAAAAAATGTGTTTGGCACAATGTTTCTTTACAAAATACCACGTGGTGATGGTTGGAGAGAGATTGATCTTGAAATAGTTCCTAATAAAGCAGATGGAGGTATCATTACTAATGTTATTAATACTCAAAATATGGATGGTATTAATGATGATGTTGTTGAGTTTGATCCAATGTTTACTGCAGAAGAGCCTGGTGACTTCTCAAATGTACCAAACTGGGATGCAAACAATGGCGAATGGTATACTTATACAATCGAGTGGAAACCAAATAAAATTGTTTGGACTTGTAATGGTGAAGTGATTCGTACCTATACAGAAGAAACTGATAATGGTGCTGGACCGGTACAGGTTGCTGAAGAGCCATTAGCATTATTCTTTAACTTTTGGACACCTGGTTGGGATGGTTCTGGTGGAGTAGGCGAAGATGAACTACCTGCTTGGATTGAGTTTGATTATGTCAAGTACTATGCTTGGGATGATATGGAAAATTATAGCCCTGAAGTACTTCAGGATATGACTAAGTAATTTTACTTTTGTAAAATATATAAGGGCTCCCTACATAGGGAGCCCTTTTTTTGTGCAGTTATGTGGGTTTAGTTATGTCGTCAAATGTAATAACGTTAAAACTTCCATCCCATATTCACACTCCCACTATACAGTGCAAATCCAGTATCAAGGTGATTATAATATTGGTACCCACCTCCAACAGTGAATATAATATAGGTTCCGAGGGGATTAATAAGAAACTTCATCTGAACTTCACCTTGTGCTTTAAAGGTGTCGAATTTATTTTCATATCCCTGTGGGCCATTTATTGCAAAATCATAAGAGAGTGGAAACCCGAGTTGTAAAAATACCGGAGAGATTAATGAGTACTGAGGCATTCCAGGGACGACATCTTCATCTATAATTCGATATAATACATGTCCAAAAATTTGGTTGTACTGAAGAGCGTCTTTGTTAGACCAGAGTGCGTAATCCTCTACATATGGTTTTGTGTAAAAGAAAGTGTATTGCAGTTGAAGGTCAAAATTGCCAATCCCTTTGAGGTTGGTACCAACATAAACATCGGTATTTTGAACAATGGACCTAGACGAATCAAGACTATTAGTAATGACCGTCTGAATACTATCTCTATAGTTCTTGCTTTCTTCGAGTGAGTCAAGTGTCTGTTGTAGAGCCATATCACCATTATTAATGAGTTGTTTTACCTCTTTGGTTGCTCTCTGAAGTATGCCATCATCAACGGCCCACCAGCGCTCTGAATCAAACATAATGCCGGTATACCAGTGCCAACCTCGTGTATATTGAGCTTTCTTTTTAAAAGGGAACCGTATGGGGGTGTAAAGGGCATAATCTACTTTAATACCTGCCATGTATCGGTCGCGCTCAAGAGTAACCCCTGGGGTGATGTGCTTTTGAGCATCTGGTTGCCAGTTTACAGAGGTGGGGTAGGTGTAGTCTTGAATGTTTTGATTCATATAAAAGAGTTCCAGTTGCAGCTTGTTGGGGCCAATAAAACGCGAAAGCTTCATCTTGGTATCAAACTGCATGGTGTACCCTTTTGACTCAGGAAACCATTCGATAAAGCCTTTGTTCATCTGAGATGTTACTCCGGCCTCCCAGTAGAGGTCAAAGAGTGGGTAGAAATCAAAACTTCTGTGAAGAAGAAGTCCATAATCTTGGCTGGTGATAGTGTTGAAATCGTGCCAGTTATTAAGCTTGTCAGAAGGTGCTGTACTGTTGAGTAACATTGCACTCGAAACCATGCCATTGGTGATGGAAACCTGTTTAATATATGCATCAATACTGATGATAGGGTGACGGAGCCGGGTCCGTATCAAGCGGGTGTGAATATCAGAGCCGTTGTTGTGTGTTGCAATACGTTCAAGGTCTTGTTGAGTGAGCGTGTCTCTCCAGAGTGCGTCTCTGACCCAGAGAGCTTCACTTGCACGGCTCCGTGCATAATCTGGTTTGTCAAATTCACTGAGACCATGAGTAAAGCGGTCGATATATGTTATAAAAAGGTTGGGGAGCATGTAGTCTGATACATCAAGGTGCTTATTGCGTATAGACCATGTCCACGGAGTGAGAGCAATACCATCCTCTTGATACATTTTACTGTACCCTCTTTGGATCCAGCTAAAAAGGTTTGCGTCTACTTCAGATAGTGAATCAAGTGAGCCACCATACTTATTTCTTAATTTTGTAATTGCATTTAGATAGTGACACTTACCTTTTTCTCGCAGGGGGACCATTGGTCCGCGAACTTGCGTTATATAGTTGGCATACCACAACTCCCAACCTGGTTCAGTAGGGTCAAGGGCTATTGCTTTTTCGTAGTACTCAGATGCACGTGAGTCTCCGAGGCGTTTCATTAATTCGGCAACAACGCAGACCTGTTGGCCTACCAGTTGGTCTTCAATTTTTAATTGAGCTTCTACAAACACTTCAGCATCTATAAGGTCGGCACTTTTAAAAATTCCTTCGGCCTCACCATAGCAAGAGAATGAATTTGCAAATATTGTTTGAGTTGTCATTGTAAGGGTAAAGAGGGTGAGTAATAGAGTAACGTTTTTCATTAGATGTCCTCTGGAGTTATGTCGTTAAATGTTGCGTTGTCTCCAATCATTTCTTCGTCAGTATACATAAGGCTATCGAGATTAAATTCTAGCCGATATCCGGGCACTACAATTTGAGTTACAGATGTTGCTGTAAGCCAACCGAAGGCATTATACTGGGTTTGACTGGTTGAATCAGTAGCATAACCGGTGAGTTGCCTATCACAATCTAAGTCGAATTCACTACAGTGATAACCGGTTTGCTCACGGAGGGCCATTTCATATTTATGCCATTTAGTATCAAGGGCAACTTGCTGTGAGTTAAACCATGCACTTTGCAGTGGGTAACTGGTGAATCCAGAATAGGTTGTTTCATTGGTCTCATTGCCAACAACAAGATTCAAATGTCTAAGCCAGTCACATTCGCCGACCTCTATAAATTGAGGGTTTTCTGTACAAGCTTTAAGTGTGTCAATGTTAGTAGTGCCTCTCAACCAAAAGGTTACTTTTTTGGCGGTATTTTTAATTTTAAAATTTACGGGACGTTCAGCTCCTTGTGCATCAGTACCCCAGTTAGCATCATTGAGCCAGTACATGCCCACATATAATGTATCACTTATTGAATGGTAGTTAATGGTATTACAGAGTTTACTGTCTGGGGTATACGTGCTTGATTTATCTGTATGAATGGGCTCTGAATTTTGACAGGTACCTTTGGAAAGGTGCATTTCAAACTCAGGATTATCTTTGCTTAATGTGTTGTTGGCATAGCGAGGGTTCAACCAGCCTTCTGGTATAAAGTAATGATCTGCCATAAAAGGTGGGGTTATGACGGGTATTTTTTCTTGATTGCTATTGTAAGTACTGTCTTCTGGAATGGTTCCATCAGGAGCTGCGATTCTTTTGTCGATGGATGTGAGCTGATACGGTCCTCCTCCAGGCTCTGTAAAGAGCGGAGCTTCATAACATGATGAAAGGAAGAGAACAATTGCAGTTGTAGCAAAAGCTTTTAACATATTCATTGTGTACCCTTAGTGTATTGTGTGCGTGTGTGTATGTTGTGTATGGCCAAATAAATAAGTAATTCAAAAAGAAAAGGCTAGTAAAATATGGTTTACCCTGTGCTCTTTGAGGCCTTATTCCTGCTTGTAAACAGCTTGTAAACAGATTGTGCAAGAAGGGGTGTTCTACAAGAAAGTGACGTTTGCGAATTGAAGGGTCTGAACGTATCTTTAACACCACACACAATGCACACATATTTATACATATATAATCGAGGGGATTAAGAATGAAATTAAGACAGTGGTTTATTACATCGGTATTGATGTTGGTAGGATCGCAATTGATGTTTGTAGGATGTCAAAGTGCAGGTAATACAACTCCAGAAACAAGTGACTCAAGTTTTGAAGAATCTTCAGACGCAATGGTTTCATCTGATGCTATACCTGATGGTAGCGATATTCTTTCATCTGATGCAGTTGTAGAATCTTCAGAAGAAGGTGATGAATCTTCAGATGCGAACGATGTTTCGTCAGAAGCAGTTGTAGAATCTTCGGACGAACGTGATGAATCTTCAGATGTGAGTGATGTATCATCAGAAGCAGTTATAGAATCATCGGAAGAAAATGGAGAATCATCTGATGGCGCTGATAGTTCTGAAGACACTGTTTCTGAATGTGTACCCCCTGAAGTTGATGGGGGCGCATACGATACTTATGATGGGTTTACTCTAGTTATTGCAGATGAGTTTGATTCTTTTGATGACTGTATGTGGACTAAAACATATGGAAGTTGGACAGATAATGACGTGTTGTTTATGCCGGAAAATGTTTCAGTAGAAGACGGAAAGCTTCTTCTTAATATGACCCGTGATAACCCTAAAGGTGGCATTGCGTGGGATCAAAGAACAGTACGTGACCCAAGAGGAAAAATTGTGGGCTCAAAAGATTTCTCTTCAGGAGAAGTGCGCTCACATAGAGAGTATAAATATGGTCGATTTGTATCTTCTTTTAGGTCTGAAGCGCCGAATCACATTTCTACAATGTTCTTATATAATATTCCAAGTGATAGTATTTGGTTAGAAATTGATATTGAAGTTATGACTAATCATCCTGGTAAACCAACATCTAATCTTCTGATAGATTGGGATGGGGCTCAAAATTATAATGATCTTATTAAAGATGGTAATGATGATTTGATTCAAGCAGCGAACGGTGTCGAAGATGCTGCCCACAATGAATTTCATGAATATATGATTGAGTGGACTCCAGATAGAGTTGCTTGGTTTATTGATGGTGTTCAGTTTCGTGAAATTACTGATAAAACACTTATACCAGATGAAGGTATTCATATTATGTTTAACTTCTGGTTACTCACAGCATTATCTGGTGCAACTCAAGATGGCTATCTAGAAAATGGTGAGTACGCATCAACTGAGTATGAATACTTCCGTTATTATAAGTGGGATGGTGAGGATGATTATGAAGAGCCGGCTTGGTGTGGCGATAGAACATGGAATGATGCACAAGGTAAGTGCGAATAAAAATATTTAGTTGTTTGAAGATTTTTAAGCCTCTCGGGATTCCGAGGGGCTTTTTTTGCTTTTTACTTATTAATTACACTGAGTTCAATATTCAAATGATGGCATAAGTTGGTTTATTTAGTGTGAGTATAGGTTTAATGAAGTTCATAATGTAAAAAACACATAAAGTCTATTGTTAGGGCACAATTCTTAATTTATATTTATCTCACACATATACATTTTTATCGGGGTAGAGATGACACACATACGTTTGCTGTTACTAACATCAATTACATCATTTTTTTTAGTGGGGTGCCTCGGGGCGGATCCTGCTGATTCGTCTTCTGTTGGGGGGTCAAGTGAAGAAGTGCTCTCATCTGAGGAATCTTCTGAAAGTTCCGAAGGAATTACCATGGATAGTTCTGGGGAAGAGTCATCAGAAGGTGGGAGCTCTGAATCTAAGCCTTCCGAGGTTAGTAGTTCAAGTGTCGTTGTTGAATCAAGTAGTAAAGAATTGTCTAGTGAGGGAGCCTCTTCAATAGTGATGTCGAGTGAGGAAAATTCGTCCGGGACAGTATCGACTGATGAAAGCTCTTCCGACGTAATGTCAAGTGAAGCTGTTGTAGATACAGATATGCCGATGTATGATGACTTTACGTTTGTATTTGAAGATGAATTCGATACATTTGATGACTCAATGTGGGAAAAGTCTGATGGTGGCTGGATGGATAATGAATCTAATTTTGAAGTAGAAAATACAGATGTTAATGATGGTAAAATGGTTCTTACAATGAGACGAGATAACCCATCGGAAAAAGTTTCGTGGTCGCAACGAAATACGAGGAATCCAGATGGGAAAGAAGTAATTGAGCGAGTTTTTTCTTCAGGAGAATTACGGTCACATAGGCAATATTTGTATGGACGATTTGTAGCGCCGATTAAAGTATCAGATAATGCTGAGTATTACCTTTCTACAATGTTTCTCTACCGAGTGCCAAGTGATGACCGGTGGTTGGAAATAGATATTGAGCTCATGAGTGGGAATAAGGATCGTCCGACGACAAATATGCTTATCGATTGGGATGGAGCTGAGAATTGGGCCCACTTAGTCTATGGGGGAGATGCTTCTGACTTTAATGGGGCAAAAGGTTTTGAAGAGTTTGTTAAAATTGAAGATAAAGTTTTTGTCCATACAGAAACTCATGAGTATGCAATTGAGTGGACACCAGATAGGATAGCATGGTATATAGATGATGTGCTGATAAGAGAGTTTACAAATAAAGATCAGATTCCTAATGAGCCAATGCATATAATGTTTAACTTCTGGATTTTTGGACCACTGACAGGTAATTATCCTGCTGACTATTTGGATGGGGGAATTGAGCCAACTACTGAGTATGAGTATTTCCGTTATTATAAATGGAATGGTGAAGATGAGTATGAGCATCCAGCATGGTGTGGTAATAAAACGTGGAATGGTACTCGTTGTGAATAAATAGCATTACTAATCATTACTTAAATTAACTATAAGGGCCTTAATCTATGGAGGCTCTTTTTTATAGGTGCTTTGGTTGCAATGAGTTTCTGTAAATAGCTATTTACAAATCACAGTGTAAATCTCTGTTAGCTACAATTGTAAACTTATCATTTTGTACCAAGTACTTTTAAGCGGGTGTTAGCTCAGTAAGTTATAGTGGGTGTATCAATATTAAAATTTTTGTTAATCTTTGATACATCTTACATATTGCTGTAAAAACTCGTCTAAAGAATTTGATGAAATTGATATTTTAGATAGTTGTACTATATATATACTATGCTGGGAACCCATGGGGGCGTTGTCAGAAGTGGTCCACCAATATTCGTTTGTGTTGATACCCTCCCAGGCTAAGCGAGTTATAAAATATCCCCCTAATTTTACAGAAAATCCAGTGGTATTAGTTTCATGTAGGATGTACTGTTGCCCGCTGGGTCCTGCAAAATCAATTAATTGGGTCCACTCGTTTTTGCTCGGTAAATGCCAGTTGTTTGGGCAGATACCTTGAATGTTACTTGGGGTGTCATTGGAACCTCTTACACCAGATACGACAGGATGTGTATAGGGGGTGTACTTTTGGCCGGTGATTGCTGTAGGCCAATAATACATTCGGCCATGTATATTACAGTTGCTTGAGCGGCTTTCATAACAAAAAGAACTAATGGTGTCGTAGATAGAGTAATTTAAGTTCTCCGCCATCCAAATTTGTTCACCAATTCTCACCCATTTATAAATTTGACTATCTCGTGAGTCGGGAAATTCACCATTAATGAGTTCAGTATATTCAGCGGTAACCATAGTATTCGTATAACAACTATACGTAATAGACTGGCCAGTAGCACCAGGGATAGTACAGTCTTTATCATCAAATTCCCAGTGAGAAAATTCATACCCAAATGGGGCGTCAGGTGCAGTGATTTGATGAGGGGCTTGGTACTTCACCGAGGCAGTTTCACTAAAAAAGTTGGACGGTGTAGAGTTAAAGGTTACGGTAAAGAGCTTTCGAGTATATTGGGCGATCACTTGGCCTTCACCTGATTTTTTGAAACCAATAGTAGAGCCCGAGACATCTGCATTGGATTCTTCTACGAGAGTTGAGAAGGTGAATCCCCAAGCGGCTGTTGTGGTAATGCTCTTTGGGGCGTCATCCTCTTTAATGGTAACAGAAGAAGGAATCTCGTCGGATACATCCGCGCAGTTAATATCGATGTTATCAGCTTGACAGGTAATAGATATAGTCGTTTGTGGGATAGTAATTTCGTTAAATGTTACTGTTGCAGTGAGGACAGGTTTTACAAAGGCGCCGTCCTGTATTCCTGTAATAATGTGCTCACTGAGTTCTAGATCATCGGAGGTGTAATCAGGGTCACAATATTCATCGATATCCGTTTCAATAATGACGTTGTCGCTATCCATAGTATAAGAGAGTGTTTCATTACTCACTGTTCCACAGGTACCTTTGGCAGAAACAACAATAGTGTAGGCCTTAGGCGTAAATATTGCGTCTATGACCTCATTCTTTGTACAGCCTATTTTGGTGTTGAGTGCATTGGTTTCATATTTAAGAGAACACCCTGGTCCACTATCCCACTCTTTAAATTCATAGCCATCAGGGGCAATGGGTTCAATAGAGAGTTTGATTTCTGTTTCTTCATTAATTGAAATAGATTCAGTTTCATTGGAGCCCTTGTTGACCGTAATAGTATAGGTGTTTACTTCTTCAGATGAACTTAAATAACTCGACGACGACTTTAAATCAAGCTGAGGATTGGAGCTTGAAGAGTTAGTGTCTTCAACAAAAGAGCTTTCAGGGGTGACTTCTTCTGATGAATAGGGTTCAGTCGGTTGGTCTTGCGAACTTCTTCCAGATTCGTCAAGCTCTTCATTTTCAACCTCTTCTTCGCTAGAAAAAAGTTCAGAGGATTGGTGTTGTTGATTGGGCTCTTCAGCGAGTAAGGTGCCTAAGGTATTTAATCGATTTAATTGGTTTAGGTCTGACCCGAAAATTTCCTCGAGTTCCTCTTGGTTGTCATTATCTTCGAGGAAATCTATGAGGTTCGAAATTCGCTCCTTCTTCATTGCTTTTTCGTGTTTTTCTAAAAATGCAATGTTTTCAGTAAAGCTGTGGCTATTGGACTGGGACTTTTTAATTCTATTCTTTGAAATTGTTCGAGTTATTGTAGTGGTAGGGAGTCCATAAGACTTACAGATTATTTCGACAGTACTTGGTTTTTCTTCAGAGTTAGGGATGTCGAAGGTTATCTCAATTGAGGAATCATCACTTTCAAAGTCGTCTTTGGAGGTGAATATGTGACTTGTGGTTTCGTTTATTGAAACTTCTACAGTATGGATTGGTAGGTCGGTATCATTCTCGATATCAACTTGGTACTCCTGAAAGTCGGGAGTTGGGCTGTAATCCATGCAGCTTTGAGTAAAAAAGAGAGCATAACAGACAATAAATAGCGTCATTAATGGACGATTCATAGTGACTTCTCCTGAATAGTTGTGGCATTTAATGTGTGGCCTATCATAAATGAAAAAAAATGAGTTGTAAAAGAGGCCAGATGCCATATAAATTATAGGGCAAATAATTTAGAAATCCAGGAAAGAAAATGAGTTGAAATAGTGTTAATATTTGTTCACAAAAGGGCAATACAACAGGTGTTTCTGTATTGTAAACAGTGTAGCCATATAAAAGTCACATTCTTACCCCTAGTAACATATATAGCGTTTGACTTTTCGCATAAACAAGCTAAATTATCCCTAAATCAATATATTAAGGTTGTATAATGCGTCCAATATCAATCCTCGCAGTGGTTGGTCTGGTAAGTATTTTCGCAGGTTGCGGAAATCCTCCACCACCATCAAAAGAAGAATCAAAAATTCAGCTTCGTGACTACGGATCTGAGATCATTGTAGACTACGATAAGTATGGGACATACCTCAATGCTGGTACCCCAGAATTCTCCTATCGAGCAGATGATATTCGCGGTCTTAAAAAAGCGGTTGGTGAAGGCATTTACCCTAACATGTATGGTGTAGAGAAGAATCCTCTGCATAAAGAAATCAAAGGCCGTAAGGACTTCAAACGTGATCATTGGGATCTTGAAAATGAGGCGTCATATGAGCTTCGTTTCTTTAGATGGCCACGTGCCTGGGAGGCCCTCGGTGTTCGTCAGCTTTTTATTGCAAAAGCTCTTGCTGAAGGCGGCTATGTAGAACAAGCTATTAAAGCTTACTACGCATGTCTTTTGACATTTCCTCGTGGATATGGATACCTTGCTGATGGTAAAACCACTTGGTGGATTGCTCCTGCTGCAATAAATAACATTAAAATTCTCATTGGAAAAAATCCAGAGCTCGGCCTGCGTTATGAAGGTAATCCATATGCTATTGAAAAAGCTGATGGTAAACTCTATGTGAATCCAGGTAAAATTGCTGGTGACATTGTTGGTAAAGCAAGTGGACTTAATTTGGGTGTTACGGAAGTTCAAATTGATAACGAGCTTTTTAAACAACCACTTAAACTTACCAACTACGGTAAATCAATTCTTGATATTGATTATTCTAAGTTTGGAACGTTTGAGAAAGTGGGAACCAATGATTATAACTACACTCTAGAAGACTCTGCAGGGCTCGCAGCTGCAGTAGGTGAAGGTGTTTGGCCGAACGTAAGTGATGTAAAAGAGAACCCTCTTTATAAAGAACTCGACGAAGCGGGGCTTCTGAAAGGGCATGCTTGGGAGCATACCAGTGCAGGTGTTCCAATGAGCCAGTACTTTAAATGGGCGACAAATAACGACCAAGCTCCTGGTGTTAAAATGTTCTACATGGCTGAAGGTCTTCGTAAAGCTGGTACCGCTCAAAAAGATACCCGTCTTATTGAGCAAGCAGTTAAAGCATTCCACTCAGTTCTTCTTCACTTCCCTGAAACTCCAGTGTACGCTCCTGATGGATCATACCTTTGGTATGCGGGTAAAGCAAGTCTTGATATTATTCACGTAATGCTCAGAGACTTCCCACAAATTGGCGCAGAGCATAGACCACTTCTTAAAAAACATAGATGGCCAGTACTCAGAATTACAAATGAGTATGACCTTACTATTGAGAATGATATAAAAATCATTGATCCAGGTAAGATTGTGAAAGCACCAAAAGTTAAACTTAAGCCTGTTGATGTTTCAAAACTTAAAGTTGTTGAGCAACGGTGTGGTGGTAAAAAATCTGGTGATTATAACTGTAAAGCGAAAGTACACCTTAAAAAATATTCAAACGGTCACTGGCAGCTGTTTGTTGACGGTAAAGCGACTACCGTTAAAGCAATTACCTATGACCCAACTATGATTGGTGAATCAGCATACAATGAAAGTATCGAAAACTGGCAGTTCCAGGATGAAGATAAAAATGGTAAAATTGATGCGCCATACGATGCATGGGTAGATAAAAATAGAAATAACAAACAAGATGCTGATGAGCCATCTGTTGGTGACTTTCAACTCTTGAAAGACATGGGTGCAAACTCAATTCGTTTCTTCTACAAGCCATACAAAGAAGTAGTGAACGGAAATACTACGTGGCATTACATCAGTGAAGAGAAAGCAAAAACATTTTGTAAAATTGATCGCCCTGATGATCATAAATGTCATCCGTCACTCAACAAGCCACTTCTGAGAGACCTTTGGAAAACCTATGGTATTAAAGCTATGATTGGTGATTTCCTTGGTGCATATACTGTAGGTTCTGGTGCAGACTGGTTTACAGGAACTGACTACACTAATGAAGAACAGAAAACAAAAATGAGAAATCTTGTAAGAGATCTTGTTTCTGACAATAAAGATGAAGACTACATGCAGTTTTGGATTCTTGGTAATGAGAATAACATGAACAATGGTCATGGTGGTATCAATGCAACGAAAACTCTAGCAGGTGAGCAGCCTGAAGAGTTCGGTACATTCCTTACTGAGATTGCAGAAATGATCCATGAGATTGATCCAGATCATCCAGTAGTTATCGGTAACCTTGAAACACAACTTATTGAGTATTATGAGCAGTATGCACATGGTATTGATATTGTCGGTGTGAATTCATATCGTGGTGAGATGGGTTTTGGACTTCTTTTTGATCAGGTACGTGATGTGTTTGACCGCCCAGTAATGATCACTGAGTACGGTTCAGACATGTTGAACTTTGCACAAGTGGGATCTATTTGGGACGAAAAATCTCAAACTCGTTACCATAAAGGTACATGGAGTGATATCTACTATAACCGTGCTGGTCATATTGGCTCAGGAAACTCTATTGGTGGTATTGCATTTGAGTGGCTTGATGAATGGTGGAAATCAAATCAAGGTGCTGCAGACATGCATGACCAAGTACAAGATTCTCCAATGGCATTCCAAGATGGCTGGTCATCTGAAGAATGGCTAGGGCTTATGGGTCAAGGTGATGGAAGAAGTTCTCCATTTTTACGAGACGCACGCAAAGCATACTATTGGTACATGAAGACTTGGAATAAAATCCAATAATCAAGTAACAGAGTCACAAAGTATTTTAAAGGCCAGAAGCGATTGCTTCTGGCCTTTTTTTGTTTGATCATATATAGTGAAAGAATGATGAAAGGTGACTTAAGCTTAATTATATGAGGATTCTTATTGAGCGTGGCTCATGAAGCTCATAATAGATAGATTTTGATTAGCGCTTCAAAGGAGGGAGGTCGAAGGTTCGTCGTACTTCTTGTACTTTTTCTATAAACTTCTTCTCTTTATGGAATATTCGGTTGAGAGCGCTCGACGTGAGCTTGAATAATTGTGCGGTGGCTTTAAGCTCCCCGTTTTGCATGACGAGTACATCAAGTACCTGTTTGATGAAAAGGTAGTAGAGAGGGTTCTTAATACTAATTCGTGTCTCACTTCCAGGGAATTGAATGGTTGTGAAGTCTGTTATTGTATGACGTTCACCGAGGGCGATAGAGATCTTTAGCTTGCGTACAGCATCAACGGTATTGGCCTTGGGACTTCGCTGCTCACATGACGTTGTTTCATAGGAGGTACCCGTAAGAGTGAGTCGTATACCCGACTTAACTTTATTGCGCTTTTGGCCACCCGCACCTTGAGATTGGTAGTTCGAGGAACGACACCGTTTGAGGAGGTCTTCTGACGATAAGGTAAGAAGTGTTGTTACTTCACTGTAATCCATGGGGGTTCTTTTACTCAAGAATTTTCATATAGAGTCCACGGCGAGACTCTTTGAGGTATTGGTCTATAGCCCCTGAATCTTTAAGTTTTTGGAGACCTCGATTAAACTTTTTGAGGAGCTCTGGAGTGCGAGGATTCTTTTTTGAAAAAATAAGGTGTGTTGGCTTTGATGAGAATCTCTGAGGGCTATGAGTAATGGTAAGAGTTTGCTTTTTGGTGAACTTACTGTGAAGTAAGTAGTAACCTACATCAATATTTAAAGGAACGGCATCAAATCGTTTGCCAACCAATTTTTTGAGATTCATTTCATCAGAAGCGGCAAATTCTACTGTGAGTATGCTGTCTTCAATTGCCTTATAGAATTCACTAGTATAGGTGTAACTTTTTGTTGCCCCCAGAGAGAACTGTTTAAGATCAGAAAGAGTGTTCCAGTTAACGGGGTTCTCTTTTCTATGAAAGAGAACATACGTAGAATGGTAGAGGGGGTCGCTGTATTTAACGTCTTTTTCACGTTCAATTTTATAAGACCATGTAGCAGAAGCGTCCCATTCTCCACTCGCAACATAGTGGTAACTGCGTTTCCAAGGGAAAAAGCCATAAATAACAGTAACGCCTTCACTTTCAAATATTTCTGAAATAATTTTGAGTCCCACTCCGGAAAATTGTAACTCTTGAGAGAGAAATGGTGGATATTCACCCGTTGCGATGGTAATCGTATCATTACAAAAACTAGTTGTACAGGAGAAGAGAAGTACGAATACGAGGGTATAGCTTAGATATAGTTGTTTGGATGTCATAGATAAAAGGTACTATTTTCCCTGTTTATTAAGAAGATTTTGTCTGGCTATGGCAATATTGCGAGCCATTTTGGGTTTTCCTGCTCTATAGAGTGGGGTATCTTTGAATAGGCGCTTAAAGCCACCCCCATGAGCAAGTATCTTATCCCACTCTTCAAAGGTATTCACAAATTTAGAATCTTGAGAGAGGGGAGTATCACCGAGGTGTTTTTTGTTCCACGGGCACACTTCAAGGCAGATATCACACCCAAAAATATTGGTACCCATTTTGGATGCGAGTTCAGGATCTATGTCACCTTTTTTTTCTATGGTGAGGTAGGAGATGCAGCGGCGTGCATCAATGGAACGATTGTCTTCGATAGCTTGTGTTGGGCAGGCGTCAATACATTTACGGCAGGCAGCACAGCCATCAGGATAGGTACGTACATCTTTTGTCACTTCTTTATTTATAAAAAAGCCACCGATAAAAAACTGGCTTCCCGATTTAGGGTGTATGAGATTACTGTGTTTACCTAGCCAACCGAGGCCTGCGCGCACTGCAAGCTCTCGCTCATTTACTGGTGCAGAGTCCACAAATGCTTTCATGGAGATTGTTGCATCAATTTCCTTTAATTGATCACCTAACTTAAAGATAAGGGATTTCATTATAGTGTGATAATCGGTACCACGTGCGTAGGCAGAAATATGTGCTTCTACATCTTGGGTGCCTTTTATAATCGAGTCAGGGTAGCGGTGCAGAAAAATAATGGCACTTTGGGCTTCTGGAAAAAACTGCTTTGGATCGGTCCTCAGTTCTATGTGGTTTTCCATGAATTGCATTTCACCATTTTTTCCTTGTGAAAGCCACGTTTGGAGAGCTTCGGAGTGGGTGCTTGGCTCTGGAGTGGCGGTGCCCCAGTGGAGTACTTCGGGTATCTCCTCAAAATAGTTATCAATTAATTCAAAGAGCTGCTCCATCCTATGGCCTACTTAAGGTAATAGCACAGTTTATAGCATCAAGCATACTTCCATGGTGAGCAATGCCTTGCCAAGCGATGTCAAACCCAGTGCCATGATCTACTGAGGTTCTAATAATATCAAGCCCGAGAGTGGCATTGACTCCGTTAAGGGTGCGCTTTTCACCTAATGAAAAAGAGAGAGTCTTCGTTACAATATGACCTTGATCATGATACATTGCGACAACCCCATCAAAGGTGCCCGCTTTCATCTGAGGAAATACCACATCAGCAGGATAGGGGCCGTGCGCATCAATACCTTTTTGTTGTAATTCAGCAATGGTAGGAGCGATAATTTCAATCTCTTCACGCCCAAATAAGCCGCCCTCCCCAGCGTGAGGGTTGAGTCCAGCTACGCCAATTTTTGGAGTGCTTTTTCCTGTAAGTTTAATAAGAAGGTTGTTAAGAAGTTCTGCTGTTTTTGTAATACGGATTGGCTCAACTCTGTCAATAGCCTCTCTGAGAGAGACATGGGTTGATACATGAGAGATAACCCATCCTGGTTCAATAAGTGTTAACACTGGATGTGGGTCACCACACATCTCGCCAATATATTCAGTATGTCCTTGAAACCCTGGAATGGTTGGTTCAATTGCTTCTTTACAGATAGGAGCGGTAACCATTGCTGCCGCATGCCCCTGTTTTAATAGATTCACCGCAGTAGTTATATAACTCAGTGATACAGCACCAGCCAATTTCGTTATCGTTCCCGGTTGCACTGTTTCACTAAAAGGTGTTGGACAAAGTACCGGAATTGTTTGGGGCTCTACTGGACTAGTGAGTGAATCAATGGCCACAATGGGGAGTGTCCCCTTCAGGAGTTCAGATGCTTGGGTGAGAACTAAAGGGTCGCCAATAATTATGGGGGTACAGAGGTCAAAGAGTGAGCTTTCGTTGAAAGAGCGAATGCATACTTCTGGGCCGACACCATTAGGGTCGCCCATAGTAATAAGAATTATTGGTTTTATTGAGCTCATAAAAATCCTGTAACCGGAGTGTAGGGTTAGAGGTAGTCGAGGTGACGCTCTTGCTCTTTTCCGGTCTGCATAAAAGGTTCGATTGCTTGCTCAAATATACCATGGCAATAGGCAATTGTCATCCCGTAGTTGGTAATAGGTATCACATTATCCACACCTGGTTTGACGCGGTTGATCAATTGTTTCCGTGTCAGCATGCAACCACCACATTGCACAATAAGGCTGTACTCTTTAATGTCTTTAGGTGCTTGATTAAACCCTGCTACAATATCATAATTGAGTGTAAGGCCAGTAAAATTTGAGAGCCAGCGAGGTATTTTAACCCGTCCAATATCGTCACCCGTTACATGGTGTGAGCAGGATTCGAGTATGAGAACATTGTCATTCTCTTTTAATGTTGAAATTTGGCGCGTTCCTTCAATGAACATATTGAAGTCACCCTTCATGCGAGCAAAGAGTATACTGAAACTTGTGAGGGGGATACCCTTGGGTATCGATGCGGAAGCCTTCAGAAAAATTTGACTGTCAGTAATAACCAGCTTCGGTTTCATATTATACTTTTTAAAAAAGATATCGAGCTCTCGCTCTTTCATCATGACGACCATGCACTCATTGTCGAGGGCGTCTCTAATAGTTTGTACCTGTGGAAGAATGATGCGCCCTTTAGGGGCTTCAATATCAATAGGAGTTACTAAAACGACCACATCACCATAACTGACAAGGTCACCCAGAATAGAGGGGTTGTTGTAGGATGATGTGGGTAGGTTTTTCTTTATGGATGCAATAACTTCACGAACATTAGTGCGTTCGATAGTACTGAATTCAAGAATGTCATCTGCGGTAGTTTTCTCAGTTAAATGTTCTTTGAGCTCTTTGCTGAGAGGCTCTACATCTGATTTGTTGTGAATGATAATGAACGGAGTATTCTTTTTGTCGAGGAGTTTTATAATCCCTTGCTCGTGTTCATCAAAACTGTTTTCAGAGATAATAACAATACCAATATCAATTTTTGGAATCGTTTTTTGTGTGGCTTCAATTCGTTTTTGTCCAATCTCACCTTCGTCATCAACTCCTGCGGTATCGATAAGGATGACGGGGCCAACCTCTGCAAGTTCCATGGTTTTATTGACCGGATCAGTTGTGGTACCTGCATAGTCAGAAACAATAGCAATATCTTGGTTGGAAAGAGCATTGATAAATGAACTTTTACCAACGTTTCGTTTGCCAAAAATTCCGATGTGAGGTTTTAAACTTTTCAAATTTGCCATGCTATCTCTCTCAGTATACGTATCATTCAAAACTTATGCTTGAGTGATTTATTATTGTTCGTGTGCTTTTTTGATGTCACTATAGACAAAGCCGAGTTGCAATAATTTGCTGGGGTTTAAAATATCATCCAATGACTCGGTTGGTAAGTAGTTTGTTTTTTCAACAGCCTCATGAATGGTAATGTGGTCATTTTTAATGAGGTGTGCAATTGCTGAGGCTTTGTTGTATCCAATGTATGGGACAAGGGCGGTCGCTATTGAAGGACTTCTGAGGAGGCGTTCAGCAGAACGGTTTTTATCAATAGTGAGTCCCTCAAGTAAGTTGGTTCGAAAGGTGTCACAGGATGCAGTGAGTTGTTCGATGGTACTGATGATTGCAGTTCCAATGGTTGGAATATAAGCATTGAGATCAAGATATCCCATGCCACAGAGTGCGGTGAGTTTTGCATCATTTGCATAGACTTCATGACTCACTGAAATTACATACTCGGCAATAACAGGGTTCACTTTGCCGGGCATTATTGAACTCCCTACTTGCCGTGCAGGGATAGTCATATCACTTTCATGAAATGTGTCTGCACTGAGTGCACGTATGTCGTTTGCTGCCTTTTCAAGATTAACTGCAAGAGATTTGAGGATCGCATGTACCTCCACGAAAGGGTCAAGGTTGCAGGTTGTGTCTTGTAAATTGTCACCACGACTCAGGGGGAGTTGTGTTTCGTGTCGAAGGTTCTCAATTACTTCAAAAATAAAATACTTTGGAACAGTAATTCCAGTGCCAATGGCGCTCCCCCCAATGTTGATGACCTTAATGCGTTCCATACACTTGGAAATGCGCCACCAATCACGTGAAAGGGCTTCTTGGTAGGTGCTGAAAAGTTTTCCGTAAGAAGAAGGTACAGCCTCTTGCATCTGAGTGTAGGCGATTCGGAGGGTATCGCGGTATTCGCGTTCAAGGCCTTCAAAACTTTGACGAATAAGGTCAACAGATTTTTCAAGATCAATAAGGAGGGTCATGACTGCTATTTTAAGGGCAGATGGAATAACATCGTTGGTGGATTGGTAGATGTTGGCCTGTTCAATAGGGTCAATTTCTAAGTAGTTTCCCGGAGTTGAGTCAAGGAGCTGGAGTGCACGGTTCGCTATGATCTCGTTGACATTCATATTGAAGCTCGTCCCGGCTCCGCCACATACACCTGGTACAATAAAGTCTTTAAAGTGGGCACCGGTTTGAACTTCGGCAGCGGCTTGGGTTAGAGCGTCGACCGTTTTACTAGAAATAAATGATGACTCAGTTTCTGGGTACTTTTTGCCCATCTCTCTGGTGTACTTTTGATAGGTTTCGTAGCAACTCTTTTTTACTAAACCAATTGCTCGATACCAACTTTTTGGGAATGGTGTGCTGTGGGGAAAGTTACTTCGAGCACGAATGCTATGTATACCGTATAGGGCTCCATCGTCGATGGATACTTCACCTAGAAAATCCTTCTCAGTTCTCATTGGGGCCTCGGGTTACGGTTGTTTAAGTTGACGGTTTTCAAAATGTTTAGAATCTCCCCATTCGCCATAGCCAATGGTTTCACCAATATGAGCGACTTTACGCTCTATTGTCTCCTTGGCTTCTTCTTTCTCTTTAAAGAGACCGGGTTTTCCTTGATAGAGAAGATACTCTTCGTGATACTGTTTTGGAGTAAGGTTGGGCATCGCAATATTTGCTCCAGCCATGAGGCCATGTTCTCTGCCATCAGGGTGGAGTGTCTCAAGGGCTGTTGTGGATGCAATGTTTATGTCTTTCATCATGATACGCAGTACAGAAATACATTTAATAGCAAGGATGTAACGTTCTTCTTTGCTTAAGAGTGTATCGCGATGTTTCCAGAGAGGAGTGCTTTCATGCTCTATATAGGGACCCATGCCGACCATATCTATATCGTATTCCTGAATAAAGAGGAGATCATTGGCAATGTCTTCTAGAGTTTGAAAGGGGAGGCCTATCATAAATCCAGTGCCTACTTGAAATCCTGCTTTGCGGAGATTGCCAAGAGCTTCGATTCTATCATCATAACAGTGAAATTCATCTGTAGGGTGAATTTTTTTATAGAGCTCTTGATTTGATTCTTCTATTCTAAGGAGGTATCGGTGAGCGCCAGCATCGTACCATTTTTTATAGGTTTCGAGGCTTTGTTCGCCACATGAAAGGGTGATGCCCAGTTCATTATTGGTCCGTTTCTTAATTTTTTTGAGAAGTCTCTCTACGCGTTGGGTAAAGCGGGGGTCGGAACGCTCACCTGACTGAAGTACCACTGATGCAAAGTCACTTTTCCATGCAAAGTCAAAGGCATCAAGGACTTCATTATCGGTAACAGTATACCGACGTACTTTATCATTTTCTCGGCGAATACCACAGTAGTAACAATTTTTTGCACAGGTATTTGAAAACTCAACGAGTCCCCTTAAGTAGACTTTAGTACCTACATTCTCTTTTTTAACTCTATAGGCGTGTTGTTTAAGGAGCTCAATCTCATCGGGATCAGTGGTTGAGAGAAGAGCCACAATATCACTTTGATTAAAGTGGCTCTTGTAGAGAATATCTTGAATACCTGACATGAAACTCCTTAAGGAACGGGTGGTTAGAAATAGATATCGCGTTCGCCGTCTTTAATATCTTGAAGATATTGTTTGGTTAGTTTTTTGGTTTTCTCTTTTGCAATATCGTTATCAACCATCTTTTGTATGAGCTTTTCTCCATCTTCTTTGAGATCTTTATCCGCAAAATCTTGTAGATATTCCTCAAAGGTAAGGAGGCCGTTGGGGAGACAGTGGTCTTTTATGAGGCCTGGTTTTGCAAGGTCCATAAAGTCTGCGCCCACTCGTCCACGGCGGTAACAGCCGGTACAGAAAGATGGTACATGGTCGGCATCAACAACATCTTTGAGGACATCAAGCATAGGGCGTTCATCACCAAGTGAAAACTGTCCTGCCATTCCTTCTTCTGCTTCTTCTTCGAATGTTCCTTCTTCGCCTTCGTATCCACCCGGGTTTGTTTTTGAGCCCGCTGAAATTTGAGAGATTCCGAGTGAAAACGCATCACGTCGCATTTGAGCATTTTCTCGTGTACTGAGGATAATGCCGGTGTACGGTACTGCAAGTCTGAGAACTGATATGATTTTTTTGAAATCTTCATCACTCACTGCAAACGGAGGTTGTTCACTAATGTCTGATTCGTGTGCAGGTTCAAGACGCGGTACTGAGATAGTATGTGGTCCTAGGCCAAAAGTAGACTCTAGGTGATTTATGTGTTGAAGAAGTGCAAGTATTTCGTACTTCCAGTCGTAGAGACCAAAAAGTACGCCGATCCCTACATCATCAAAACCGGCTTCGAACGCACGGTCAATTGCTTGAAGGCGGAAATCATAATTTGATTTAGGGCCTTTGACATGGACACTTTCATAGGTATCTCTATGATAGGTCTCTTGGAAGAGTTGGTAGGTACCAATATCATGGGCGTAGAGTTTTTTAAACTCTTCGACAGTGAGGGGGGCAATATTAACATTTATGCGACGAATATTGCCTTTGTCCGTTTTTGTTGCGTATACTGTTTTAATTGACTCCAAGACATAGTCCAGGCCTTTTTTACCATAGGCTTCACCAGCAACAAGTAACATTCTCTTGTGGCCTTGGGCAATAAGTTGTTCAGTCTCATGCTTAATTTCGTGTTGTTCAAGTGAACGACGTATTAATTTAGTATTGTCTTTTCTAAAGGCACAATAGGTACATTCATTGTTACAAAGGTTCGAAATGTACATTGGTGCAAATAGTACCAAGCGGTTCCCATAAATCGCTTCTTTCACAAAGTTTGCGGTTCTGAAAATCTCTTGGGTAAGCTCTTCATCTTCTACCCTAAGAAGTGTGAGAACATCTTGGTAATCAATGCCTTTAAGTTTTGATGCTTTTTCAAGGACAGCATGTACTGCTTCTGCAGATGTATCAATAGGTTTAGTAAGTTCTTCGCGTATCTTCGCGTCGTCAATTATCTTTTTATATTCTGTACTCATGGGCGTTCCACTTTTGTAATGAGTGCTCTTGTTTATGCTGTAAAGATACCTAAAAAGGCCGTTTTTTCTTTGATGGGGGTCAACAAAATTACAACTTTATAACAGATTGAAAACGTGAAAAAGTAACATAAATAGGGGGCTATTCAGCAGGGATGTTTTGGTTTGCTTTGGCAAAATAGGCTGTTTTTTCAATAGCCATAGTTATGTCTATATTTTCCAAATAGACATCTTTGGGGACCTTAAGGTGAACGGGAGCAAAATTGACTATACCCTTGATGCCAGCATTAATGAGGGTGTCAGCTATAGCTTGGGCATCTGATGCAGGGACTGTTAAAATACCAATAGTTATATTGTGTTCTTTTATGGCGTCCAACATAGTATTAATATGAAAACTGTTACATCCTGAAATGACGCGGTTTATCTTTTGGGGATCGTCATCGAATGCTGCAACAATTGAAATTGTTGGCTTCCGGTTCGAAAAATAGGTAAGTACAGCACGACCCAGGTTGCCCACTCCGATCATACAGGCGTTTTGTGTTTGATCGCTATCAATAATCTTACGAATTTCCTGGAGAAACTCTTTGATGAGGTACCCTTTTTGTGGTGAGCCAGTGAGTGTGAGGAGCATAAGGTCTCTGCGAACCTGGGCTGGAGAGCTATTTATGTCGGAAGCGAGTTCATGAGAAAATATATGGGTTTTACCGAGAGAGATAAAGTTCATAAGAATCTGCCGATATCGACAGAGTCGCTCTATGCTCTTTGCTGATATATTATCCATTAGTGCTCCTTTAGATGGTGTTGGGTGTTTTTTTTGCCCAATGAGGTATCACAATGGGAAGCGAAAGCTCTAAATATACTATTAAATGTGAAAATATTAACGTAAAAGTACAATCACCGTTATTATACTCACGGTGGCATAAGAATGGCCACCCAACTTATGTAGGGTGGCCGAGTATTTTTTTATTGAAAAGCTAGAAATGTGTTAAGGAGCTAACTCAAAGAGGAGGTAGTTAATAGTGAAATTACTCTCTTCTGGTGAAATAAATTTAAGGGTGTACTCACCTGCATCGAGATAAAGGAGTTCTTCAATAGTGCTCCATTTACCGTTTGCTGGTATTTGGAATGTTGTCTCTGTTTCAAAAGTACTCTCAGTTGACGCAAGAGGTACCTCAAGGATGTAGGGCGAATCATTAGGTTCCCCCATTACTCGTAGCGAAAGGACGTAGGTTTGAGATTTGTCCACGAGTAGCTCGAAAGTAAGAGTATCAGCTCCCGATAGGAGAATACCGGTCGAATTACCAACATTAATAGTATCGGATATGATTTCTGAGTTTGCTTGAGGTGCTAGTGAAGGACTTGAGACCTCACCCAAGATAATGGTATTCGAGCCGTCGCCCGACTCTTTGTCAGAAGAATCGGTCGGGGCCTCAGTGAGGAAAGAGCTGGAAGCTTCGTCTGATTCTTCTGAAGAGATAGAGGGAGTTTGGTCCTCAGATCTTTCGACACTCGAGATAATTGACTCTGAATCATCATTATGGTTTGAGGAATGACTTTCCTGAGAACTTATCTCTGTAACATGTTCTTCAGAGGAATCGTCACTGTCTTCTGACGAATCAGAATAGTCCTCATCAGCCTCAGTTGAGCTTTCGAGGTCCACAGTTTTTGAGCCTGATGATTCATCAGTGATATTTCCAGATAAATTATCGAATGAGCTTTGATCACTTATATTGTCTGAAGAGCTTCCTTCTGATAATTGAGTACTCGGATTCGAAATATCTGAGCCGCCACCTGCAAAAAGGTCACCTACAGCAGAACAGCCTGAGGTTAATAGTGCTATTATGAGAAGAGCGAATAGTTGTATCATACTGTGCCCTGGTGGTTTTCTTTGGTGAGTGGAAAACATTGAAAATTCATATGGTAAACTCTGTTTTCTTGCGTGTCATTTTGCGCAATTTTTAAAATATCTTTTCGCGCTTTTTCCATTACAGCTTGTATTTTGCTGAACCCTTCATCTGATGCACTAATGGTAAGGCTTGAGGTGTCTCTCATTTTTGCAGGCATGGTATTGATAGCCTGGGATGCAAGTGCAGAGGTCTCCATTAAAAAGTTGCCGATTTCAACAGATCTAGGTTTAGTACCGGCTGAGATTGTATCATTAGTTTGTGTATAGTACCCATTCTCATCAGGAGCGATTAGCCCAAGTTTTGTTAATAGGCTAATTGACTCTTTAGCTTCGCTCTCTGATATGGCAGGAATGAGGGATTTGGCAAGCTCTCTATAGTTATCTTTAAATTTAAAATAGAAAAGTATTTCACGAATGGCAGTGTGGTGCCATTTTGAGTAAAATGTATATTGGTCGCGATTTAATACTTCCATACTCAGTTTTTTGCACAAGAGCAGATTTTGAAAATATTTCTTCTGTTCCTCAACCGTTTTAGCTTGATTGTAGAGAACGAGGTTTTCAAAATAGAACTGTGCCTCTCCGGTTAACTTTAAAGCAGTGGTAAACTGCTCAATATTTTTTTGAGAGAGATTGCGTCTACTTTTTAAGACGTCCGAGAAGAATCCAGATGACTTGATGCCGAGTTTTTGTGCAAAATACCGTTGGGAAAATTTTGCATTTAACTCTTTTTGTTCTGCATAGTAGTCAGCTAAATAGCTTCTGTAATCAGAGTAGTCAAAAATAGTTACCACAATGTACTCTCTTTCATAGTATAGGTTTAATATACCGTGTGAACCGGTTGATTCTAATATAGCTTGCTAATACCGCTCCCAATCTGTGAGCACAGTAATTTTACAAAAGTTTATATATATAGCTTAATTGAGATCTTTGGGATGTTTTCACTGTTATTTAATACGTTGCTCAAATCAAAAAGCCTTACGAATGTGAGCAAATATGATTTTATGTTAAAAGNNTTTTAACATAAAATCATATTTAGTTATTGGTGTTGCGGGGGTTATTTATCTAAGATTTAGGGTGAATATTTAATTTTAAGGGACCTACTTATGAAAAATTTAACTTTAATACTTACCCTGCTGCTGATATTAACAGGGTGTTTTCTTTCAAATGACCCAGGGGATGAATCTCCTAAAACTGATGTCACCCCCGACACATCGCTGACTTCGAGTAGTACTTCACTGTGTAGAATTATTGATGGGGATGAGTACTGCCCAACTATTGATATAAGCTCTCAAGATATTAATAAGCCAGACGAATACATATCAGATGTATCAAGTGAGGGGTATTATTCAAGTGAATGGAATATTTCAAGTGAGGAGTATTCCTCTGAATGGTATGAGTACGAAATATCTTCAGGTTGGGGGTATGAAGAGTCTTCATTTGATTATGATAATGCCTATGAAGTCGGTGAATCCGAACGATGTATTTATGGCGAACAATTTGAAGCATATTCTACCTATAATTATAAACAAGACAAATGGTATTGTCCTGATACTACCGGTTATAATTATAAGGTTGAGAAGCAGTATACTTCCGGAGATACTGTGCATAATGTTGGTTTTTGCAATGCTGATGACCTAGATAGTTATGAGTACGTTAGAAAGGTTCCAGTATATATATCTTATACAGAGTATCTCGCATTAATTAAAAATACTCCTGCTGTTACCCCTAAGCATTTTGGGGTTACTTTGAATAGTGGTACCTGGAAATTAGTGAATGAAATCGATGAAGGAATTCATGTGTATGATAATACTGATCCTCAGAATCCAATTTACACGACCTTTATTACAATACCAGGTAACAAAGATTTTGTTATAAAAAACAATACCCTTTTAGCGAACAGTTATGAAGTATTGCTTGCAATAGATTTCACAACGCCAACAGCAGTAACACTTTTGAAAGATATTCCTGAAATTCTCGTGAATAGTAGTTATGGAAGGTCGTTGATGGTGTCAAAAGATTTAGGGTTTATATCTGGTATAACGGAGGTACGAACAACTGAAGTGTATTGTAGAAATGGTTTGTATACTACCAATGGCTTTGAAAGTAGTAATGCATATTATTTTGAGAATGAGTACAGTGGCTACACATATGATTATGCCTACAGTAGTTATGATATGATGATAGAGCCCTATTATGAAGAAAATGGCATTGCGGAAATATTCGCACTCGGTGATGACTACTTATATGCACTTAGACCAGGTGTACTGATTACAATCAATGTAGCGGATGAGACTTCACCTAAGTATCTTTCTCAAAATAAAATTAATGATTGGGATATTACTTCGATCTATATCTCTAATGAGATGCTTTTTTTAGCAGGCTATGAAGTGATTCAGCTTGTTGATTTAACGAACCCAAGTAACCCAGGTGTTGGCGACCCTTTACGTGGAATTACACACTGTGACGAGCTTATTGTGGTTGAAGATTTTCTTTATGCATCAAGTGTTAGAAATAAAGAATGTTATAGTCGAAATAATGGTTTGACAATAGTGAACATTAGTGATAAATCAGAGCCCGTTATTGAAGAGGTCTATTCAATGGATGGACCCACTGATATTGAAATCGTAGATGGGTTTCTCTATGTATGTGATGGTCGTGCTGGATTTAAAATATATACTGTTGAAGGGGCGGAGTTAGATCTTGTTGCACAAATTGATTCAATAGTTGTTGAGACTGTTTCTGTAATTGATCTTGTAGCAACTTTGATTGGTGAAGATGGAATCTATATCTATGATGTGTCAGATGCAAAGAATCCAGTAGAAGTCTCTTTTACTCCAACACCGTAATATGTATCAAAACTTTTTAAAAGGTGCCAGCTTATTGCTGGCCTTTTTTGTACCAAAATTTCTTAGAGATATGGAACATACTATTATTAATGTAAAAAGGTGTTTGGTTATTAGGATTGATGGGTGTTATTTTGTAGACTTTAGCGTGAACTTTATAACTTTTGGAACCTATATATGAACTATTTAAAGTTACTTCTTACCCTGCCGTTGGTATTTGTAGGGTGCTCTCTTTATAATGAACAATCTGTAGATTATAGCCTTCAAGATGAGCGGACATACGCATCGTCAAGTAACGAGTATTATTCAGTGAATGAGTCCTCATTTGATTTTGATAATGCCTATGAAGTGAGTGAGTCTGATCGATGCTTTAAAGGTGAAGAATTTGAAGTACATTCTGCGTATAATTTTAAAGAGAATAAATGGTATTGCCCTGATACTACAGAATATAACTATAGGGTTGAGAAAGAATACACTGCAGGAGATACGGTGTATACTGTTGGTTTTTGTAACACTGATGACTTAAAGAGTAATGAGTATATTAGAAATAGTGAAGTGTATACGCCCTATTTAGAATACCTGGCATTGATTAAAAATGTACCTGCTGTTACTCCAAATAATTTGGGTTATACTTTAATACATGGTAAATGGAAACTTGTAAACGAGGTAAATGAAGGAATTCATGTGTATGACAATACTGACTCTCAGAATTCAATTTACACTACCTTCATTTCGATACCAGGTAACAATGATTTTGTTATAAAAAATAATATTCTTCTAGCAAACAGTTATGAAGTATTGCTTGCAATAGATTTTACAACACCGACAGCGGTGACGCTTTTAAAAGATATTCCTGAAATATTAATAAGTGAAGATTATAAGGGAGAAATGGTAGTTTCAAAAGAACGAGGACTAGTGACTGAGATGATTGAGGTGAAAACTACCGAAGTGTATTGCAGGAATGGCTTGCGCTATGCAAACAATAATGAGAGTAGTTATGGTAGAGAAGAAAATAGTAGCGATGATTATTATTATGCGATGAGTAACAATAGTATGACATCAGAATCTACATGGCCCTATTATGATACAAGTGCTGATGTAAATAATTTTGTGCTGGGGGATGATTACCTGTATGTTCTCAAACAAGGTGTGCTTGTTACTATTGATGTTGAAGATGAGACTTCTCCTAAGTATCTATCTCAAAATGAAGTAAATAAATGGTCTATAACATCAATCAATAATTCAAATGGGGTACTCTTTTTGGCGGGTGATAGAGAAATTCAGCTTGTTGATATTTCAAAGCCGAGTAACCCAAGAATAAGGGATCCGTTAATTGGCATTACACGTTGCGATGAAATTATCGCTGTTGAAGACTATATCTATGCAGGACGGACCAGAAATAAGAACTGTGATAATCGGGAAAATAGTTTGCTAATAGTAAATATTAGTGATAAATCAGAGCCCGTTATTGAAGAGGTCTATTCAATGGGTGGACCATCTGATATAGAAATTGTTGATGGGTACCTTTATGTGTGCGATGGTCGTGCTGGATTTAAAATATATGCTGTTGAAGGTGCAGAGTTAGATCTTATTGCACAAATTGATTCAATAGTTGTTGAGACTGTTTCGATAGCTGGTCTTGTAGCGACTTTGAGTGGTGAAGGTGGTGTCTATACCTATGATTTGTCAGATGTAAATAATCCAGTAGAGATCTCTTTTACTCCTACAGAATAACTACGAACCCATACTTTTTAAAAGGCTAGTAATTTACTGGCCTTTTTTTGTACCTAAACTTGAACTAGATATGGCTGTTAGTGCTCCTGACTTGTGAGCGCTTATGTTGAGTAATTAATAGATGTACTATGTTTTGTCTCTTATTCTGTCTATACTTAGAGAAACAACCTATTTATTGAACAGAGGAAATTATGAAAAATTTAGTTGCGATTTTAGGAGCGGGTTTACTCTTTACGGGGTGCTTAACTTCGGATGATTCATCGACACCCCCAGTGGAAAGTACTGCGGATTGTGTTATAGTTGATGGGGTTACTTTTTGTAAAGAGAATACAAGTTCATCGGAAGAGGAAGAGCCAGGAGATAATGTGTATTCAAGCGATCTTATTGGGTATTCTAGTTCAGAAGAAGATTTACCAATAGATTATTCATCTATTGAATTAGGAGAAGAGTGTATTGTACTTGGTGGAGCTGAATACTGTAAAGATGTAGAGATAGATCCCTCTTCTAGTTCAGTGGTTATCTATGAATCAAGTTCGTCATGGGAGTGTGATTATTGTAGTTCCTCTGACTATGAATATAACGTTGATAGTATGTATACCTCAAATGATACACTGTATCATGAAGGGACGTGTCAGTCTGATGAGCTCTACTCATGGGAAAATATCGTTAACACACCAATATATTTGGCTTATGAAGAGTATTTAAAGAGTATCGGTAATGAGAGTGGTATTAAGCTTGAAACAACGGGTAAAATTTATCAAGTTGAAAAATGGAAATTTATTAATGAGGTAGACAAAGGAGTCCATGTGTATGATAACAGTGATCCTGTCAACCCTAAATATATTAGCTTTATTAATATTCCAGGTAATAGAGATATTGCAATTAAAAATAACACCCTCCTTGCAGATAGTTATGCAACATTAGTCGCCCTGGATTTCTCAAGCCCCGGTGCGGTGAAGCTTTTGAAAAATATTCCTGATGTTCTTACGGGTAGATATGAAAATGGCTATGAGATGCTCACCAAAGATTCTGGTCTTATTGTTGATTGGGATATTGATACAACCGTAAATGTTATGTGTCAAAATTATCGAGAATGGGACTATGATATGATGCCTGTGTTGGAAATGACAGATGACGCAGCAGAGAGTAGTAGTGAAATGTCGAATGATGTTGAAAAAAGTGTTGTTATTGGTCAAGGTGGGTCTCTGGCTCGTTTTGCTCTTTCTGCTGAATATCTCTATGCCGTAACTGATCGTGAGCTTATCACCTTTTGGGTAACCGATGAATCTAACCCAAAGTATAGTTCTACAACAGATATTGATTGGAGTGGCATTGAGACTATCTATATGAAAGAAGACATGCTCTTTGTAGGATCGATGAATGCAATGTATATCTATGATATTTCGAATCCTTCAAACCCAAAAATGGCATCACGCTTTAGTCATGTAACGAGCTGTGATCCTGTGGTTGTCGAAGGTGATTATGCGTACGTGACCTTACGAACAGGTACTGGCTGTCGCTGGGGGGATACAGAGCTTGAAGTAATTGATGTATCTGATATTTATGAGCCAAAATTATTAGAAACATATGAAATGGATAATCCGTCAGGGCTCGGTATTCATGATGATGCACTCTATGTATGTGATGGTCGTGCAGGGCTTAAGGTGTTTGATATTACCAATACTCCAGAGCTCGAGATGGTAAATATTGTTGATACCATTGAAGTGAACGACCTCATTGTTGATGAGACGAATCTGACACTCGTTGGGCCCAAAGGTATGTATCAGTATGATCATAGTGATCCGACAGATTTGGTATTTCAAAGCTTTATAGAAGCGAAATAGTATCAATATTATTAACGTATTCAGTGGAGTTTTACTTTTGTTACACTGAGTGCTATTAATTCAAATTTTCAAAGGAATTCAGCCTACTCAGTGAGTGGGCTTTATAAGTCAATAGAAACATTACTTAGATATAGCTCAGTGTTTTAAGGAAGTGCTGGTATGGCTCATAGTATATCAAAATGTAACTATTCTATTTAATTGCCCTGATCCCTTTCATAAGTGACCACAAAAAAAGCCTGCTCATTGAGCAGGCTTTCAAAAATAGAATGAGTAAGAACTACTCTTCGATAGCGTCTTCTGGACACTCGTCTACACAAGCACCACAGTCAGTACACTCGTCTTCGTCAACGATACAAAGTCCATCAATTACTTCAAGAGCATCTGTTGGACATACTTCAACGCAATCACCGCAACCGGTACATTTATCTTTTAAAATAGTTACTGCCATATTTTCCTCACTGTACATTAATTTGATATGATAATCTGTTGAACTATAATATCATTATTGATTGTTCTGATAGGTAAAATATAGGTAATAACCGTTCTAAATAGGTGGCTGAAAATGTGCTTTTTTCAAAAAATAAGGCTAGCTTGAAGTTGACTCTGAAACTAAATCTCAATTGTAGGCCTGTGAAAAAGTCGCACTTGAAATACGACTTTTAGGTACTATAAAATAGTGATTTTAAACGTTAAACCATACCGGAAAAACCCATAAATGCGAGTGCTAAGAGTCCTGCTGTAACGAGGGCAATTGGTGCACCACGCATTGCTTTTGGTACTGAATAGAGTTCGATTTTTTCCCTGATTCCTGCAAATACAATTAGGGCTAAACCAAAGCCTATAGCAGATGCAATGGCATAGATGATTCCCTCAAAAATTCCGAGCTGTTGTTTGAATGCGAGGATGGCGACGCCAAGTATCGCACAGTTTGTGGTTATGAGAGGTAAGAACACTCCCAGCGCTTGATAAAGTGGAGGACTCACTTTTTTCATAATAAGTTCCACCATCTGCACTAATGAGGCAATGATGAGTATGTAAGATATCGTTTGAAGATATTCAATACCAAAAGGTATGAGTATCTCGTTCATTATAAGCGAGGTGACAATAGTAGCAAGAGCCATTACAAAGGTTACCGCAGCGCTCATACCTACCGCAGTACTTACCTTGGTACTTACACCAAGAAATGGGCAGATGCCGAGGAACTGTACGAGAACAACGTTATTTACAAATATGGCGCCGACTATGAGTGCAATAATTTCCATCGTGATGCCTCCTTAAGATTTTCTGGCGAATTTGTTAAACGCCGCAGTTAAAAATCCAAGTGCAATAAAGGCACCTGGTGGTAATATGAAGAGGAGCATTGTTGTAGCGTCTGTCGAGACAAATTTATAATCGAAAATTGACCCAGCACCGAGTACTTCACGAACAGCGCCGAGAAGTGTGAGTGCAAATGCAAACCCAAGGCCCATTCCTAATCCATCAATAACAGCAGGGAACATAGAATTCTTAGATGCAAATGCCTCTGCACGACCAAGTATCAGGCAGTTAACCACGATTAGAGGAATAAAAAGTCCCAGTTGCTCATGGAGGTCGGGAAGGTGTGCAGCCATAAGCAGGTCGATAATGGTTACAAAACTTGCAATAATAACGATAAATGCGGGGATACGTACTTTGTCGGGAATAAAGTTTTTAATGATTGAGATTACAAAGTTTGAACCAACAAGTACTGCAGTAGAAGCAAGTCCCATACCAAGACCATTGATTGCAGAGCTTGTTACACCGAGTGCAGGACACATGCCTAAGAGTAATACAAAGACTGGGTTTTCTGTAGTGAAGCCACGTCGAAATACATTTAATAAATTCATTGAGTTACCTCCTGTGTAGAGTCAGTAGTGGGAGGGGTTATTGGTACAGCTTCAGGTTGTGTTGCTGGTTCTTCTATGAGAGTCCCTTTTTTGAGCATGGCATCGTAGGCTTTTTGAACCGCAGCGCTAAAGGCACGTGAACTTATTGTTGCTGCAGCAATTGCATCAACAGCACCACCATCTTTTGTAACTCTCAGTGTATATTCTAACGGGTCTTTACCATCAAACTGGTCTTTAAACTTTGGTTCAGCCATTTTTGTGCCAAGGCCCGGCGTCTCTTTGTGACGAAGTACTGAGGTTGTTATGATTTTATTATCACTATCAAATCCAACCATGATCCATACTGCTTCGGTAAAACCATCGGCAAAGGTCTCGACGGCAGTGCCAATCAGAGTACCATCTTTTTTGCCTGGGTAAAAGGTGAGTCCTTCAAAGCCTTCGACAGTGTACTGCTCTGCACTTGGATCGTTGTTAAGCCCTGGGACGACGGTACTTATCGCTGCAAGGGTCTTTTTCTTTTGAACCTCTTTAATAAGGTCTTTTGTTTTTTCGTTAGTAATTGCGAGTGCAAGAGCAGAAATTACTGCAATGGCAGTGAGTACTACTACCATATTTAAAAAGGTAGAATCGAGTTTCTTAGCCAAAGTTCACCTCCTTTCCGAAGCGTTTGGGTTTACAAGCTTTATCTATGAGGGGAACAAATGCATTCATTATAAGGATAGAGTATGAGCATCCTTCAGGGTATGCACCGAGAATACGAATGAGTGCACAGAGTATACCACCACCAAGCGCAAAAATAATCTGACCTTTGGGAGTCATTGGGCTCGTAACCATGTCGGTTGCCATAAACCAGGCGCCAAGCATTGCACCACCAGCAAAAATATGGAACATTGGATTTGCGTAAGTGAGTGGGTCAACGAGCCAGAAGGCACCACTGATAATAATTAGTCCGAGAAGATAGAAGACTGGGATGTGCCACGTGATGATTTTTTTGTAGAGCATGTAACAGCCCCCGAGAAGTACCGCTACGGCACTTACCTCACCAAAACAACCACCAATATTACCGATAATCATATCAACAAGCGCCGGGAGTCCTTCTGTGCCTTGTTCAGCAAGATGTCCAAGTGGTGTCGCACTAGTTGTAGCATCAAACAAAGACAGTTGGTTTGTACCGGGCTGTGCCCATGTTGTCATCTGTACGGGGAATGAGGCGAGCATAAACGCACGCCCAATAAGGGCAGGATTAAAAGGGTTATTTCCTAAGCCACCAAAAGCAATTTTTGAAACGCCAATTGCAACAATGGCGCCAATCACTATTTGCCACAAAGGAGTGATGCTGGGTACATTAAATGCGAGAAGGAGTCCGGTAATCACCGCTGATCCATCAGAAATTTTTGAAGGTTCTTTTAATAGATACCGCTGAAGAATGTGTTCAACAGCGAGGCATGAGACTACAGAGGTTGCTACGACGGCCAGTGCTTGGATACCATAATAGTAGAGCCCAACGCCGAGGGTAGGAATAAGAGCTATGACCACTCCCCACATAATCGTAGTAACCGATGGCGTTGCTTTTTCGTGAGGTGAAAGAGATACAATAAATTTTTGAGCCATTTAACTTCTCTCCCTTCTAATACGCATAACATTTCCTTTGCCTAGTCGAATATAATCGAGAATAGGACGGTTGGAGGGGCAGGCATAACTACAGCTGCCACACTCAATACAATCAGTGATATCATCTTTTTCTGCTTCTTCGTAAAAACCTTTAGCAGAGAGCTTTTCAAGTAGCTGTGGTTCAAGACCCATTGGGCATACGGTAACACATTTTGCACACCGTATACAGTTATCTACGGTGCCGCGGCGTGCATCTGATTCATCCAGGATAGTAATTCCTGAAGTGCCTTTAACAACGGGGGCATCTATGTTGGTACATGCTCCACCCATCATAGGGCCACCACTGATTACTTTTCCAGTGTTCTCTGGGAGCCCACCAGCTGCTTCGATCAGGTCAGTCATCGGAGTGCCAATTCGTGTAAGAAAGTTAGAAGGGTTTGAAACATTTTTTCCGGTTACTGTTACTACGCGGTCGATCAGTGGTTTGTTTTTTTGAACGGCCTCATAGATTGCAAGAGCGGAACCAACATTACTCACGACACATCCCACTTCTAGAGGAAGAGTGCCACTGGGCACTTCACGATTAACCGTAGCTTTAATGAGTTGTTTTTCTGCACCTTGAGGATACTGAACTTTAAGAGGAACTATTTTAGTTCCAGGAAATGAAGAGGCAAGCTCGGTCATTATAGCAATAGCATCAGGCTTATTTCCCTCAATACCAATCACTGCCTTTTCGACTTGCAATGCTTTTTTCATTGCTTCAACACCAATGAGAATCTCTTCGGTGCGTTCAAGCATAATACGATGATCGGCAGTAAGATAGGGTTCACACTCTACTGCATTGATTACGAGGTGATCGGCCTTCTTCCCTTCGGGTATCATGAATTTTACGTGAGAGGGAAAGCACGCCCCTCCAAGACCAACAATACCAAAACTCTTAATACGTGCAACAATCTCTTGAGGGGAGAGTGTTATATCGCGGAGTATTGTATCACTTCTGTCGATATTCTCTTCCCAGTCATCACCTGAAACTTTGATGGTTACTGCTGTCTTTTTATAGCCGTTATGAGCTGCGACTTCTTCGATTTTTGCAACGGTACCCGATACTGATGAGTGAATATTGGCTGAGATAAATCCTGCTGCCTGACCGATAGGGGTGCCAACTTTAACGGTATCACCTTTTTTGACGAGAGCAGACGCAGGGGCGCCTATATGTTGCGAGAGAGGAATGCTCACTTGTTTTGGGGTGGGCAATACTACTATGGGTGCACCGGCAGAAAACTTGTTTTCTGGAGGGTGTACACCGCCTATTTTAAATGTTTTAAATATCAAACCATTCTCCGTATATTATCCTACGCCTCGGTAGAAGCTTGTTGTTCTTCTTTGGCTTTACGTTTTGCCTCTTTAGCTTCACGCTCTTCTCTGAGGGCTTTCGGAACTTTAGGCTCCCAAGTTGCTGAGATAGCATCAGTGGGGCAGTAATGAAAACAGATACCACATGCGGTACATTTGTCCGGATCAATATAGGCCCGGTTATTGATCATTTCGATTGCATTGAAATTATCGGGACATGCTTTTTCACATTTGGAACATCCAATACAGGCGACTTCACAATTCTTTTTAGATGCCCCACCTTTCTCTTCATTCATACAGTTGATCCAGATTCTTTTTCCCTTTTTACCAAGAGGACGAATCTCAATCAAATCTCTAGGGCATGCGGTAACACAGCCATTACAACTAGTGCATTTATCTTCAAGTATCACAGGGAGTTTAGTCTCTTCATCCATGTACATTGCATCAAAGTCACAGGCAATAACACAATCTCCGCAACCAAGGCATCCTGTTGGGCATCCGCCTTCACCGCTATGAAGGGTATGGGCAATTGAACAATTCATTGGGCCATCATATTCGGCTTTGGCAATAGATTTTTCACATGAGCCTCCACACCTGAGAACTGCAACAGTAGGCGAGCCAGCTTCTACAGCCATACCGAGGAATGTACCGACGCTTTCTGCGCATTCATTTCCACCTGGTGGACAACTTAAACCAGCAATATCACCTTCATCTGCCCCTCTTACAAGTGCCTCAGCAAAGCCACGACATCCTGGAAAACCGCAACCACCACAATTTGCAGCGGGTAACAGCTCTTGAACGGAGTCTATTCGTGGGTCTTCATAAACATGGAATTTCTTTGCAACAATATAGAGTACCATGGCTGCAACAAGTGCAATGGACCCGAGGGTAAGTACGGTTGAAAGTATCACGGTATTTCCTTTTCTTACGATGTTTTCTTTTTGGCGGTAAAGACAAAATTTTTGGTAATCTGTTTTTTAAAGAGGAAGAGCATACTATAATATGGGATAAGAGTCGCGAGGCTGATGAGCGCTGCTAGTGACTCATTGCCCGATACGATATAGGTAATAATAAGCCCACCGAGCATACAGAAAAAGGGGATAATAAAAGTATATAATACAGCAAGCCAACCTTGCCTTTCACCCATTTCTAAAATAACACGTTCACCCGGAATAAGGGTTTCTGCTGCGAGGGCATCGATAACTTTTTCGGTGGATTCTACTGAATTGCAAACTGACTTGGCTTGACATGTTTCACAGGCAGCGGGTTGAACTATTGTGACTGCAACACTAAGGCCTGTTACAGAATTAACAATACCCTCTCTACAAATGTTGTTTTCTTTGTTCATCCGACATTCATTATGAATTAAATAGCAAATTTAAATATAGCAAAGTTGTAATCAATAACATCTTTCCGGCGGTAATTTGCAGATTATGGCCGATTAAATTAAAAATTTGGCCTTTGCTAATTTATTATGGATAATGGGCTTGCCACAATGATCCTTGTGTATTAATCACATTTGAACGTTGTTTTGGTGTATAAAGAGCCTTTAATTAAATAGGATATTGAATAAATGAGAGGTACTCAAAAAAAAAGACCTTCAAATAATTGAAGGTCTCAGCTATCTCAATAATACTACTGGTACCTATTCGTCAGCACTATCTGTCCAAATGACTCCTTCTTCAAGCCAGTTAATATCTTCTTCAAGAACACTCGCTGCGAGCTTAACTCGTTTATGGTCACAGTTGTCAGAGAGGTCATCAAAAAGCTTAGCCACTCTATTCTCGGCATCGAGGGAATAGACATCAGCTAAGTAGAGTGGGGTCATGTCATCACCGTTTTTTTCAAAAAGTGATATGGCGTATGAACAGGTTGTAGCAATAACAAAGAGTTCAGTGCCAATATCCATAAGTCGTCCCAGTACCATCTGTTTGCTTTCAAGTTTCTCTTGGTAAAGTCCCATATAATGAAAGATAGTTCGGGCGAGTTTATGGCTGGTGGATTCTACAAATTTATAGTGCTTCGCAAGCTTTCCTTTATCCGTATGGCTATTCCAGAGACTAGAATTGATCCACTGTTTAGGGTACCATTTGGCGTAAAAGGATGCAAGCTGTACCCCGGCGTGGAGTTTCTTGTTTTTTGGACCGTGTTTTTTAATTAGGTCTGCAGCGATTTTAAGGTGGGGATCCATTGCTTCTCGTGCCAAAAATAGTTGCATGATGTCGCTAGTACCTTCAATGATCCGATTAATACGACAGTCGCGAAGCATCCTTTCTATAGGGAATGGGTCTTCGCCTCGAGCTTTGAGGGAGGACGCTTTCTCATAACCTCTTCCTCCTCGAAATTGGAGTGCGGTATCAATAAGTTCCCATGAACGTTCTGTTGACCATAGTTTTGCCATAGCGGCTTCAATTCTAATATCTTTATCTGGGTCATCAGCCCAGGCTGATGTGAGGAGTGATACCGCTTCAAGAGCAAAGGTAGTGGATGCGACAAAAGATATTTTTTGTGCGCCTGCCTCATGTTCTCCGATAGGAGCTCCCCATTGTTTTCGCTTATTACCCCATCGACGCATATAACTGAGGCACTGTTTGGCCATACCAACACTTGATGCAGGGATAGTTAGGCGACCAGTATTAAGTGTTGCAAGGGCAAGTTTAAGTCCTTTACCTTTGCCCCAAATAATGTTGTCGACCGGTACGGTAACATCGGTAAATGTCATGATTCCATTTTGAATCGCTCGAATTCCCATAAAGTCGCAACGATGGGTTACCTGAATACCAGGATATGATTTTTCTACGATAAAAGCAGTTATCTGCTTTACCTCACGACCATTAATGTCTTTGGGTTCTGTCTGAGCCATTACTACCATTAGGTCGGCAATGGGTCCATTGGTACACCAGAGCTTTGTACCATTAATGACATAATGAGTTCCCTCTTCATTTAACACCGCAGTGGTTTGCATCTGAGCAGGGTCAGAGCCAACACCCGGTTCAGTGAGCGCAAAGGCTGAAATTTTGCCTTCAGCAAATTGTGGGAGATACTTCTTTTTTTGTGCTTCAGTGCCGAAAAGTTTTAACGGTTGTGGAATACCAATAGATTGGTGAGCTGATATGAAGACGGCAGTTGATGCGCACCATGATGTAATCGCGGCCATGACTCGACCATAATTTACCTGAGAGAGTCCCAGGCCATTATACTCCTTGGGAACTTTCATGGCAAATAGATTCATTTTTTTGAATCCTTCGATAATTTCATCGGGAATCGTTCTGGTTTCATCTACCTCTTCGGCGTCAAGATTTTCTTTTAAGAACACTGATACTTCTTTTACTAGAGTATCTCCAATGTGGCGTTCGCTTTCACTTTGGATCGGAAAAGGAAAGATTGCATCGAGGTCAAGGTTCCCCATAAAGATATTGCCAGCAAAACTGGCACTTTTCCAAACCTCTTCACGTGCATCTTCGGTCAGGTTGAGTGCTGATGCTTTACCTTCAGACATATGTGAGGTATCTATGAGCATTTCTGGGTCTTCTATTTCTTGTGGTTCATTTGTATTGTCAGACATACAGTCCTCACTGGTAAAAGGTTTGGTTTTTACTTGCTTTTTCTGTTAAAAGTGGTGCGGGCTCGAACCGAGAGCCGTATTGCCGGGTTAAGAGTTCAAGTTCTGAAACAATTTTTTTAAGGCCAATACTATCTGCATATCTCAGTGGGCCACCTCTGAATGGGGGGAACCCGGAGCCAAGTATCATTGCCATATCAAGATATTCGGGGCTTTGTACGATACCCTCTTCTATACAGCGTGCAGACTCGTTAATCATTGAGTATATGCAGCGCTTAATTATAGTATCGGTGTCGATTGGTGAGGTAGTGGTGAGGAATTCATTTCTAATCGTTATTACTTCAGGATTTACGGATTGTTTTTTGCCTGAATGGAGATAGAAACCCTTACCACTTTTTTTACCACGGAGAGAAGAATTAGCCATAAGTGAATCAAATATTGGAGCTGTTTTCATTCGCTCACCATATCCCTCTTCGAGAATTTTTGCAACATGATACCCTATGTCTATGCCTACCTCATCGGTAAGGGTAAAGGGACCCATAGGCATTCCATAGTCAAGAATTATCTTGTCAATTTCTTCGATGTCACCGCCTTCCTGCCAGAGTTTTACTGCTTCGTTGAGATAGGGAATTAATATGCGGTTGACCAAAAATCCTGGACAGTCTTGAACGACAATGGGAGTTTTGCCAAGTTTTTTACTGAGGGTAACGACCGAGGCAATAACCGAGTTCGAACTCTCTTTCCCTGCAATCACCTCTACAAGGGGCATTCTGTTCACAGGATTAAAAAAGTGCATCCCAACAAATTTTGACGGCCGTTCAAGTGCCGAAGCCATCTCGGTAATAGAGAGGGATGATGTGTTGGATGCGAGGATAGCATTCGGGGGGAGGTGGTCTTCGCATTCTTTAAGGACTTTCTTTTTGACTTCCATATTTTCGACAACTGCTTCTATAGCAATATCACGATCTGAAAATCCGGTAAAATCTAGTGTTCCACCAATGTGCTGCATCTTAACAGCAACTTGGTGTTTGTTGAGCTTCCGTATTTTAATAAGCTGGCCATACATTTTGGCAGCAGAACTAAAACCAATATTGATTGCCCCCCACGTAATGTCTTTCATACGGACAGAAATGTCTTTCATACTGAGGGCCCAGGCAATGCCACCACCCATGATTCCTGCTCCAATAACAGCAGCAGAATCGATATGTTTTATTTCAACATCTTCGGGTACTCCCGTTTCTTTTTTGAGTGCCTCAGAAGTAAAGAATACTTGAATAAGGTTTTTTGAAATGTCTGTAACTGCAACGTTTGCAAAATGCTCTCGTTCTATAGCGTACCCGTTTGAAGATACTGGGTAGGTTTGCTCAATAACAGCAAGAGCTACAAGTGGTGCAGGATATTGACCTTTCGTTTTAGCAAAGAGTAGTTTTTTTGTTTTGCTATACACTATTTTTCGGCCCATTGATGTGCTTTCAAATACTTTTTGTATCAGCACTTTATTAGTGCGTCTCTTTTGTGATTTTTTTAAGAATGAAGAATCCTCAAGTAGATTTTGTAGGATTTTTTCAGATTCATCCTTAAAAAATTCCTTTTTGAAATACGTATCAATTATTTTGAATCGATACCCTTTTTTGGTGTCAAATACTTTTGCACCAAGTATCAGATCAAGTGCGGTAGTCAGGCCAGTAATATGAGGGAGTCTCTGAGTGCCACCAAAACCAGGAATAATACCGAGTGATACTTCAGGGAGGCCCAGTTTACATTTTGGGTTATCAGAGGCAATACGAAGATCACAAGCGAGTGCTAACTCCATACCACCCCCTAAACATGCACCGTCAATGAGGGCTATAGTAATAAAAGGGAGGGATGCAATAAGATTACAGATGTCTTGGCCGTATTGCGCTTTTTGCATTGCGTCACTTGGATTTACAATATCTTTAATTTCTGAGATATCTGCACCTGCAATAAAGCAGCCTTCTTTGGCAGAGGTAAAGGCGACGACTTTAAGAGTAGCGCGCCCCTTGATGTTTTCGAGTATGGTTTTTAGTTCTTTAAGAACGGAGCTTCCGAGAGTATTTACTCGGGAGTCTGCTTGATTAAAGGTGATAGTTGCAAGTCCTGAATCAGCTATGTCGAGTGTTACATTACTCATGGTCTACCTCCAGTAAGAGGGCCCCGCCCTGTCCGCCGCCAATACAAAGGGTTGCGATGCCTCGTTGAGCACCTCTTCGTTTTAACTCTTTAAGAAGAGTGAGAACAAGTCGCGTTCCGGTAGCTCCAACAGGGTGCCCAATAGCGATTGCGCCGCCATTAACATTAATGATATCAGGATCTATAGCGCCAACTGCAGTATCTGAATGGAGATAGTGTTTAGAAAAGTCGTCTGACTCAAAAGCTTTGAGGTTTCCGATGATTTGTGATGCAAATGCTTCATTCATTTCTATGAGATCTATATCTGAAATAGAGAGCCCTGTTTTTTGTAATAACTTTGCAGTTGAATAAACAGGGCCAAGTCCCATTCTATTTGGAGGGAGTCCAGCATAGCTATAATCACTTAAATACCCTAAAGGAGTTAAATTGAGTTCTTTGGCGCGTGATTCTGTCATGATAAGGAGCATTCCCGCGCCATCAGTAAGTGGACAAGCGTTGCCAGGGGTGACTGAACCACTGACTGGTTCAAAAACAGGACGGAGCTTACCCAGTGCCTTCATATTTTGTTCAGCTCTGATTCCGGTGTCTCTGTCAATAAGGTTTTTGTAACTCGGTGGATTGGGAGTGGGTATCAGTTCTTCAGCGAGTATCCCTGTCTCTTGGGCTTTTGCTGCTTTGTGATGACTCTCCATCGCGTACCGGTCCTGTTCTTCCCGAGTTATGCCAAATTCTCGAACAAGTACCTCAGCAGTTTGCCCCATATTGAGTGAACACGTAGGGTCTGTTAGTCCTTGAATGACGGCTATATCGGGTTTTAAGTGAGAGAGTCTAAATGTCGAAAGGGTTTTTAATTTTGCGAGAGTTCCTTTGGCTTTTTGGAGTGAACCAAAAAACTTGGTCATTGCACTATTAAAAAGAAGGGGATAGTTACTCATTGATTCAGCCCCACCGACAATCATGATGGACGCTTCACCTGCGAGTATTTTGTTGGTTGCGGTGGTGAGTGATTCGAATCCCGAAGCACAGTTTCGGTTGACGGTATAGGCTGGGATCGAAAGAGGAAGGCCTGCTTTAATAGCAATAATGCGAGCTATATTTGCTTTGTCTGAAGGTTGTCCGACATTCCCAATGATAACTTCGTCTATGAGATGTGGGTCAATTGGGACCCGTTCTAATAATTCCTTAAGAATGTGAGCTCCAAGGTCATCGGCAGGTGTTCCATTGAAGTCAGTTCCCGCTTTACAAAATGGGGTTCGGAGTCCATCAATTATTGCTATTCTCTCTTTCATGGTTACACCTCTATTTCTGGATACATGGCTGAAATTTCTTCACTAAATTTTTTATCAATAACATGACGACGGAGTTTCATAGTAGGAGTAAGTTCACCTGATTCAATTGAAATGGGTTGAGGTATAATAGTGAATGCTTGAATTTGTTCCCAATGATCGAGCTTTTTATTTACTCGTTGTATGATTTCCTCGATATGGTTTCGGTAAATTTTTGAATTGATAAATTCGTCATCACTCATTTTGGACGCTTTAAATTTACGTTTTACTTGTGGGATTATTTCGAAGTCAGGAAAAATAAGACAACTGGCAAATTTTCGGTTATCAGCAATAACGGCTGCTGCTTCTATTGTTTTAGTAAGACAGAGACGGTGTTCTATGGGGAGAGGTGATACATACTTTCCTGTGGATGTTTTGAAGAGTTCTTTAATGCGACCCAGGAGAACAAGGAATCCGTCTTCATCAAATGAACCCCGGTCACCGGTGTGGAGCCATCCATCTTTTATGATTTTCTCTGTTTCCGTGGGCATGTTGTGATATCCCTGCATTAAGTTTTCACCTTGTGCGATCACTTCACCATCGTCAGAAATTTTTATGGTAACATTGGGGAAGGGGTGCCCGACCGTGCCAAGCTTATTACACCCTGGGAAGTTTGCAGCAATAACAGGAGAGCACTCTGTAAGGCCATATCCTTGATAAACGGGAACTCCAATGTTGGTAAAAAATCGTCCAATTTTTGGGAAAAGTGCTGCGCCCCCAACTATTGTCATTCTGAGTCGGCCACCAAGTCCATCTCTAATTTTAGAGTAGACTATTTTGTTGAGTATTCGGTATTGTAGCGTTGTTTGATCAAGATCGATACGCATAGCATATCCAATGGCAATTTTAAGAAGGAGTTTTTTTATACCTCGTTCGGTATTCGGTTTGGCAAGAATTTTAGCATAGGCTTTCTCAAGTATGCGCGGTACCATTGTCATTATAGTTGGTTTCACCTCTTTCATGAATTCACCAACTTTTTTAACATCATCAACAAAATAGATACTCGCTCCTGAACTTACATAATAATACATAACCATTCGCTCAAATACATGGGCGAGAGGGAGGCAGCTTAATATGGTATCAGAGTGAGAATCAATGGGGAACCGTTGAGCAGAACCATGTATTTGCATCGTTAAGCTTTGGTGAGTAAGTACCACACCCTTGGGGGTGCCTGTACTGCCGCTTGTGTAAATTATTGTTGCAATATCTTCCGGTGAAACCAAATCACGCATTTTGCTATAGAGATCTGGTTCCTTCTCAGAGAGTTCATCTCCTGAGAGCAGTATGTCCTGTATATTGACAATGTTAGTTCCTTGAACTTGCACGCTATTGGAAATGACTGTTTTAAAACGCCCAAACTCAGATTTGATATGATCTTCAATTTCATCGTCACCATCGATAAAGAGATATTTAATATTGCCATCTTTAACTTCGTGGTCAAAATGTTCATGAGAAATGTTGTGAAACATCGGTATGGATACCGCTTTGTTGATCATAATAGCAACATCGACCATAAGCCATTGGGGGGATGGACGGGAGATTATGCCGACACCATCGCCTGGTTGAATACCTAATTGTTTGAAGCCGAGAGCGAGACGCCGAATGCGTTCAACAAATTTTGAGGTTGAGTAACTTTCCCAGCGATCAAGTATTTTGATATTGAGTGCTTTGGAATTACTGTATTGATTTAATACCTGCTGAATCATTTCGGGTATGGTATTGAAATCATGCATTGGAGCCTCCAAATATATAGGGTTCAAATGAGCGTACAATTGTTCGCTCAAGCCCAGAGTGGCCAAATGTGTGCCATGGGCGGTTTTCTATGGGTGTAATTCTTGATTTGTTTTTTGCTAATTGATCGATATCACTAATGAGGTCTTTAGCTGCGGTAACGCCTGCGCGCATAATAGAATCCAATTGGTGAAAGTCAGTCCAATGAATTCCTTGTAAATCTGGCTGTATAACAATGTCGGAACAATAATGTAGTTCAGAGTGAATATGGTGATAGATGAGCTCACCCTGTCGGAAAAGCATGTCGAGCCCGGTGTTGGGCACGTAATGTTGAGTAGGAACTGAGGTGACGTCAACTGAAATAATAATGTCAACGGGGTCAACGTAAAAGGCTTGTATGGGGACTGGATATACTTGTTGGGAATCTGTAAGAAGTCTATCTCCTAGTGGGATTGGAGGGAAATATCCCGCAATACTTGTTGCGGCAATAATCGATTCTTGTATGTTGCCTTTATTAATAAGTACTTGTTGTCCAGTGACAGCGTCTACGGTGCAGACATACATTTTTTGAGGAAGTGTTTCGAGGTTACCAGGGTGTATGTATTGATCGACGATATTTTTTATAATAGTAGCATCTTCAACATTAGGCTTGGTAACGAGGTGGAAAAACTTGAATGCTTGATCGACACGCTTTACCATTCGTTTATGAAGAGGCATTGCGGTGTGTTCTTGAGCTTCGGCATATTGCATTTTTTTAAACTCTTGGGCAAACCGTAATACAAATTGTTTAAACGTTGTATTGGTCTTGTCAAAGGTGCTATGTTGCATATAGGCAATGGGGATTAGTGAGCCCATTGAAGAACCAGCGATAATATCAACTTCGATGTTTGACTTTTTCAGCATGCGGAGAATGCCGAGATGTGCAAAAGCACGAGCTCCACCACCACCCAACGCTAATCCAATTCGTAACCCTTTATACATTCTTTCCCTGGTGTATTTTGAAAATTTCGTAGCTACATCTTTCTAGAAAATGTGCGTTTTTATTATATCATAGAAATGAAAAATATGAGAGAGATTCTGCTATAAATTATTGGTTTATTTTAAAAAATTGAGTTTATGGTTGGTTTAGCTGTAAATGGCGTTTTGGGATTAAAAAAGCTTGTTATAATGTGGTGATGTATAAAGACATGTGGAGATTCATGCTTTGGGAGAACTATTTTATGGCTCGCCTAGGTGTCGAATCCACAATCGAGTAATTAAGAGTCACTTATTTAACTCATCGAGTTAATAGGCTTATTTGGTATTGTTCCATTAGATTTATCTCGACTGTTTATTAAATGTATCTGACTTTATGGGGAATAAGGATTTCAATAGGTTTTAGTAAGGATCTAATGGTATACTGTTGAATGAAAGTTTAGCTTGAAACTGTGATGACATCTTCAATAAAAAATAGTAGTCTCTTTAAAAAAATGATAGAGGATATACCGGTTCCCCCCAAGCCGACTAACCTCATAAATTTCTTACATGCCTTGAATCAGGATGGGGTTGATATTGGAGTCTTGTCAAAAACCATCACTCAGGATTTAGCTATAAGTACAGCCATACTTAAAACAGTCAATTCACCCTTTTTAAATATGTCTCAAGAAATTATTTCGATTCAACAAGCAATAGTGTTGCTCGGTCTCGATAACATTAAAAACCTTCTGTTGTGCTTTTCATTAAAAAGTGCATTTGATAGTTCTGACGACCTTTTCTTGCAAGAATTTTGGAAACAGACCTATGGTGTCTCTCTTATTAGTGCGGCACTTGCTCATACGATAACGAATAAACCGAGTGATGAAGCTTTTACCTTTAGTATGGTGTGTGATATAGCAGTGCCAGCAATTGCAGCAGTAAACAGTGGATATGGCGAACTGTATATAGAACATAGTTTTAGTGAATCTGCATGTGTAATAGATGTTGAAAATAAGAATTATTACATTGATCATTGTGTGGTGGGTGAATTTATAGCACATCACTGGAACTTGCCACCTTTTTTAAGTAAAGGGATAGAGCTGCATCATACCTATACTGAAAATTTTGGGTATGAGTTTAATAGAGGAAATGCTGATTCGATTGTATTTACGGCAATTCACTATCTTGCTGAACATGTGTATGGATCATATAAAGGGAATAATGATTCGTTTGAATGGCGCAGTGTAAAACCTCAGGTCTTTTCTGTGTTGGGAATAAGAGACGAATTAGTGTCCCAACTTAAAAGTAATTTATTGAGTCTTTATGAAGAAGCTACTTTTAATTCATAAATTGTAGATCGTCTTTTACTCTAATTATACAAGAGTATTCCTGTAATCGCGGGTGCGCAGTATTTCAGCATTCTAACAGTATTCTAACTGTTCTCATTGGTATCTCACATATCTAACCTCTGCGACATGCCCCCTCCCCATATTTAACCTGTGGCTCATGTATTTCTAACAATGCATTTCTACCTTATGAGCAGAGTTAATTAGAACAGAATTATGATGGGCGAACAAAAGTACAAGTGGAATCCCTCGTAACTTTGGTGGACTGGATGATTCATGAGGGTTAGCAGTTTACTAAACCGCAGTACTATGCGCCACTCCTCGCTAAAGCACTCGTTCAAGCCGAAGAAATACTTGCTTTAATTACCTAAAATGGTAAGGCAGTCCAAAAATAAGAAAGTAACACTGTAGATTAGTTATTGGCTAATCTACAGGTTATTGATATCTTTTTAATTATAAGGATGTACAATGAAGAAAATATTAATAATAGAAGATGATGAAGATATCCGAGAGTTACTCAGCTACAACCTTACTCAAGAAGGGTATACGGTAATAGATGCTCCCGATGGACAAAAAGGACTCGAAAAGTATTGGAATGATACTCCTCATCTGGTACTGCTTGACATAATGATGCCCGGAAAAAATGGTATTGATGTTTTGAAAGAAATCAGGAATGGTAAAATAGCACCCCACACACCAGTAATCCTCATTTCTGCAAAAGGTGAAGAACTAGACATTGTAATGGGGCTTGAACTTGGTGCTGATGATTATGTGGTTAAACCGTTTAGTTTAAAAGTACTTTTTGCACGAATACGGAAAGTATTTTCAAAAGCGGTACAGAAAAGTGAGATGGTGACCGATATAATTTCCCATTATGAAATTACAATTGATGATAGCAAACGTAAAGTATCCTATGGGGATAATGAACTCGACCTCACTGCATCAGAATTTTCGGCGCTCTATTTCTTAATCTCTAATCCAGGAAGGGTCTATACACGTAATCAGATTATTTCTGCGGTCCATGGAGATGACTATTTTGTCACCGACCGAAGTATCGATGTTCTTATCGTAAGTTTACGTAAGAAGATGGGGGATGCCGGTAAACTTATCGAAACAATTAGAGGAGTAGGGTATAAATTCTCCGAGTAATACCAAAAAGCGACGCCTCTTTTGGGATATTCTTCCTTCATATGTTTTGATAATAGTAATATCTATTATCACACTTGGTTGGTTTTCAACACTTACCATTCGTGACACTTCAATTACTAGTCTTGAAAAAGATCTTACAGCCCGGTCTACTATCGTTGATAAAGTTTTTTCTCAACTCTATAATGAATCCCAAGGTTATATTGAAGCGCTTAATATATTGAGTATTAAAACCGAAACACGGGTTACTGTTATTCAAGGTGATGGACTCGTAATTTTTGATTCTCACAAAAACATTCAATTGATGGATAATCACTATTATCGTCCCGAAATTATTGATACTCGGAAGTCAGGTACTGGTTCAGCTATTCGCTATAGTAATACCATAAATAAAGAAATGGTTTATAGTGCAGTGCGCTCTGAGGTTCCCGATGTTGTTATTCGAACCGCTGTTCCTATGACTGCGGTTGAATCGTTTATTGCTGGCTATACTCAGAGAGTTGTGTTTGCCGGGACCTTTACACTGCTCTTTGCAATATTTGTTGCCATAATAATATCTAAACGTATTACTGATCCACTGACAACGTTGAGGGAAGGCGCTCAAGTTATAGCTGAAGGTCATTTACAACATAAATTACCCGACTATGAGTGGTACGAAATGTCATCACTCTCCCAGTCTATGAATGAAATGTCATCCCAACTTATGCAACGTATTACTGTCGCTAATGATCAAAAGAACGAATTGGAAGCGGTGTTTGCGAGTATGAATGCTGGCATTGTAGCGATAGATAAGAAAGGGATTCTCTCTCGGTACAATAATTCATTTCTCCAAATGTTTTTATTAACAAACGATAGGGCAAAGAAGAGAAAGCTGACCCATATTATAGGTGAAAATCAATTGGATGAATTATTACAACATATTCACCAAACCTCAAACCCGGTAGATGCTGATATTGAAATAACGAATGGTGATGAAGGACGAGTGTTTCATGTTCGTGGGTCAGTATTACTCGATGTCAATGGCAACGATATCGGTGCGCTTCTTGTTTTTAATGATGTGACAAAAATCCGAGAACTAGAAAACATGCGGTCTCAATTTGTCTCAAATGTATCACATGAATTACGCACTCCCATTACTTCAATTCAAGGGTATATTGAGACCCTTCTTAATGGTGCCATTAATGATATAGCAGCACGTGATAAATTCCTTGGGGTTATCCAAAAGCAAGCAGGTCGTTTGGCCGCGATTATTGAAGACCTTTTAGCTCTTTCACGCATCGAAAAGAGTGATGATATGCTCATAAGAAAAGAAGAATGCATTAAAGAGGTAGTTGATTCTGCAATACAGTTAACAAAAATTGCTGCAGAAGAGAAGAACATCACTCTTGTAAATGCTATTGATGAGAGTATTGCCCTTTCTGTAAATGCGAACCTTATTGAACAGGCTTTGGTGAATTTGATTAATAATTCGATTAAATATACTGATGATGGAAAAGTAATCACGATGAGCTCGGTTGTTGAAAAGAATGCCATTTCTATTGTAGTAGAGGATCAAGGGTTTGGTATTGATAAAATGCACTTAAAGCACTTATTTGAACGTTTTTATCGAGTCGATAAGGCGCGGAGTAGAAATGTTGGCGGAACTGGCCTTGGACTCTCAATTGTAAAACATATTGTGCAGATCCATGGTGGAATTGTGGATGTTGAGAGTGAAGTAGATGTCGGTTCGAGATTTAGTATGAAATTCCCTAAGGTTATTTAATATAAAGTCTTAGGGGTGTATTTGTTGAGCTTCTTTCGATCCTAATCAGTAATTGTTAGGTTTCTAATAGAAATCTAACAATTCTATTCTATACTATTGCGAGATAAGTTAAGTACCAAAACTTCATTGTATGAAGTTCGCAATAAGGATAATATAGATGAAAATTTCGACTAATGCGTTTCGCACACTGTGTGTGATGTTCATGGTAGTCATGAGCGTATCAATAAACCTTTGGGCAACAGAGGCACAGCCCCTTCCTTTAAACTTAGAGTCTCAGCCTGTAGGACAGGTTGTCTATGAAGAGAAAGAGTATGATTTGGTAGTTGCGCCAAATCACTCATTTGAATTGCTTCCCAAGGCTGTAGATCTTTCTTTACAAAAAGAGAATGTTTTTACTGGAGTCGTTCGGTTATATAAAAAAGAGATACCTCTGAAGGGCACAAAGCTCACCTTTAAAGATGAAATGGGTAAAGAGGTTACCACAAAAAGTAATCGTGATGGAGAGTTTACTGTAAAAGGCCTTACGGGAAAAGAATTTAAAGTATCGGCTTCTCTTAAAAAGCATGAACTGAATGGGGCTACAATTTCTATCGCTGGACCAGAGGTAAAAGACCTCACTATCATCATGGCTTCTGAAGCCGATGTGATGAAAATGGTATTCTCGGTTCTTGGTGGGCTGGGTATTTTCTTACTTGGGATGCGCTATATGTCAGATGGACTTCAGACCGTTTCTGGACCATCTCTCAAGCGTATGATTTCATTGGTTACCGATAACCGTTTTCTTGCAACAGGTGTGGGAGTTGCAGTAACGTGCTTTGTTCAGTCGAGTTCAATAACTACGGTCATGGCAGTTGGATTTGTTAACTCTGGTATTATGGCATTGAATCAGGCAATAGGCGTGATATTAGGTGCTAATATTGGTACGACCATTACGGGCTGGATTCTTGTGTTGAAAATTGGTAAATGGGGCCTTCCACTTATTGGTGTGTTTGCTTTTGTATTTCTCTTTTCTAAAAGAGAGAAGCTCAGATATTTTGCATTGGTATTTATTGGTGTCGGTATGGTTTTCTTTGGGTTAGAGCTGATGAAAAATGGTTTCAAGCCTATCAGATCAATGCCTGAGTTTTCAGAAATGTTCGCACTCTTTCAAGCAACATCTTATTTGAATGTCTTAAAAATTGCAGCTATAGGATGTATTCTTACCATGATTGTTCAGTCATCTTCTGCAACACTCGGTATAACAATAGGTCTTGCGTCTACAGGAGTTATTGGCTTTGAAACTGCAGCCGCTCTGGTACTCGGTGAAAATATTGGTACTACCATTACAGCGCTTCTTGCTTCAATTGGCACCACTACAAATGCACGGAGAGCGGCATACTTTCATGCACTCTTTAATGTAGCGGGGGTGCTCTGGATAACGGCAATTTTTCAATATTATCTACCGCTCGTTATAAGTGTTGTAGGGCATGACCCTAATATGATGGTAATGAAAGATGGTTCAGAAACGTATCCCTATATCACTGCGGGTATAGCATCGACTCATACTATTTTTAATATAGTGAACACTTTAATTTTTCTTCCTTTTACAGGCTACATAGCAAACTTCCTCATGAAATTTGTTAAAGACGCTAAGGTAAAGCCTGCAGAAATGATTACCAATCTTCAGTATTCTATGATTGGTACTCCATATGCGTCAGTACAACAGTCTAAGCTTGAAATTGATAAGATGGAAGTAGCAGCAAAAGAGATGATGGATGACCTTAAAAAAGTGCTCTCAAATGATTCTAATAGAGATACTCTTATTAAAAAGATCTTTAAAGATGAAGATATACTCGATGTTATGCAGAAAGAGATCACCGAGTTCTTGACAGAATTCTTGAGTACACAGATTCCACAGGATGTAGCTGAGACTGCTAAAGAACATTTAAGAATGTGTGATGAGCTTGAGTCGGTATCTGATTATGTAATGCAAATTGTAAAATTACAACTGCGTCTTGAAGATAATGATGTTGCCCTATCTCAAAATAGAATGAATAGTATCATCGAGTTACACGATACCGTTAAAGAGTTCTTTGATTTTGTTATGGTGTGTGAGAGCAAAGAACAGGTACAAGAACAGTTCACTGCTATTTCAGATAAAAGTGATGCTATTACCCGTCAAATTAGAACACTTCGTAATGATTATTGGAAAATTGCTTCTGAAGAAAAAGTTAATCCTATGGTAAGTACTACTTATACGGATATTCTTCAATCGTATCGAAAAATTAAGAACCATATCCTTAATGAGGCTGAAGTACAAACGTTATAAAATAACGCTAGTTTTCATTGATTTCATCTGTTTTCAGATAAAAGAGCCCTTAATTAGGGGCTCTTTTATTGTTTTATTCGATGCACCATTAAGAATAGTGGGCGATAGTATGGGGTATTGCTATAATTCTGCAAAATTATGATTAATGAGCGATGAAAATGAAAATTGGGAAGTACAATAAAATTATTTCGTTAGCGTTTCTTTTGTGTTTCACTTGTATAAGTAGTGCGAGTGAAAATGTATCACTGAGAGGCTCAAGTATCAGTGATACTCTTGCAGAGAGTATTGAGGTAAATGATGCTCCAAAAAATGTTGAGTTAGTTACTTCTGATAGTGAATTTTCTCTTACGGTCGATACCATGTCTCATGTAGGTATTCGTGGTGTGGTAAGAGCTTTTAATGATAAACAAGGTTTTAAAGCCAAGCATGCGGTGGAAAAAGTATCACTACTGTTGTGTAGTGGCTCTCTCGTAAAAACAGAATCAAGTGATGAATTTAAGTATGGTTACAAATGTAATGGTACTGTTTTTAAACAAATTCATTCGGATATCGATGGACGATTTTCCATTGCACAAATTCCGAAAGGAACCTATTCTGTTGCTGTGCTTAAAAAACAACACTCTCTCTTTTCATCAACAGTAATAACTCAAAGTGGAGTTCCCACTGAATTACAGATTGTTGTTGTGAAAAGGCCTGATTTTAAATTGATGATCTTTTTTGTGATCGGAGGGTTAGGTATATTTCTTTTAGGTATGCGTTTTCTTTCTGATGGTCTCCAGACAGTTTCTGGACCGACTCTTAAGCGTATGATTAGCCTTGTCACCGATAATAGATTACTTGCAACGGGCGTTGGTGTCGTTGTAACTGGAGTGGTTCAATCAAGCTCTATTACGACCGTGATGGCGGTTGGTTTTGTGAATTCGGGAATAATGGCGCTTAATCAGGCGATAGGGGTCATACTCGGTGCTAATATTGGGACAACTATAACCGGTTGGATCATGGTGCTTAAAATAGGGAAATGGGGCCTTCCAATTATTGGGGTTTGTGTTTTTATTTATCTCTTCTCGAAGCGTGAAAAAATTAAGTACCTTGCGTTGGCGCTTATGGGACTCGGAATGATTTTCTTTGGTCTTGAACTCATGAAAGATGGATTCAAGCCAGTTAAAAATATGCCTGAGTTTATCGAGTGGTTTACCATGGTAAATGCGACTTCATTTGTCAATGTGATTAAATTGGCATCTATAGGATGTGTTCTTACCATGATAGTACAGTCCTCTTCAGCTACCCTTGGTATTGTGATTGGACTCGCGTCTACTGGTGTTCTTGAATTTGAAACTGCTGCTGCTCTTGTCGTAGGTGTGAATATAGGTACAACTATTACAGCACTCATAGCGTCTATTGGAGTAAACACCAATGCACGGCGTGTTGCCTATTTCCACTGTATATTCAATGTCGTCGGGGCCTTGTGGGTTATTGTGATATTCTATCAATATCTTGATATTGTTCGCATGCTTGTTCCCGAAGTTGAGGTAAATGGGGTAAAAGAATTTCCAATTCTTGCAGGTATTGCTATGACTCATACGGTCTTTAATATTGTGAATACAGTGGTCTTCCTGCCTTTTACTGGGGTGATAGGAAATTTCTTAATGAAGATTGTGAAGGATAAGAAAATAGCTTCAAAAGACCTTGTCACAAACTTGCAGTACTCAATGCTCTCATCTCCCTATGCATCTATACAGCAATCAAAAATTGAAATTGATAAGATGGAGAAGAGTGCTAAAGAGATGATGGATGATCTAAGATTGATATTCTCGGGTTCTGAAAAGAAAGATGTGTATATTAAAAAAGTTTTTAAGGATGAAGATAAGCTTGATCTTATGCAAAAGGAAGTAACTGAATTTCTTACTGAGTTTTTAAGTACTCAAATCCCTCAAGATGTTGCTGAGACTGCGAAGGACCATTTGAGAATGTGTGATGAACTTGAGTCCGTGAGTGATTATGTAATGCAGATTCTAAAATTAAAACTTCGTTTGGAAGAGAATGACACTCGCTTTTCTTCGGAGCAGGTAAGTAATATCATCGAGCTCCATGATACGGTTAAATCATTTTTTGATTACGTCATGGAATGTGGATCTAAAGAAGGAGTTCGAGATAAGTTTGCTGAGATTCTTGAAAAGAGTGATCAGATAACGCGTAAAATTAGAACACTGAGAAATGATTATTGGAAAATGGCCTCAGAGCAAAAAATTAATCCAATGGTCAGTACCTCATATACCGATGTTCTCCAATCGTATCGTAAAATTAAGAATCACTTACTTAATGAAGTAGAGGTTCAAGCAGTATAAAGGTGCTACAACTACTCAGTTAAGCGCACTATATAGGTAATACAATAAGGCTGTTTCTTTTAAAGGGCAGCCTTTTGTATTTTATTTAATATGGGTGCTTTTTTGCAGATTTTTGCGAATAGGGTACTTGACTGGTTCTCGATACATAAGATGGTCATTAAGATTGGGGGTATGACTGCCTTCTGCTTACCGTTATACGTGTGTAAGGTGTAAAAAATAACGACATCACTTAGTTTTTCTCGCTTTTCCACCTGCAATATGATATACTGAATGCTGTATTCGTTTTCTTTGTACCTAGAGGGTAACTAGCTATGTCGATAAATAGTGTTCGTGAAAAACTTATTGAGGGGTTGATTCTGGATATCCCGCTTCCACCAAAACCAGAAATACTGTTACGTTTTGTTAGAGAAAGAGAACGTGATGAACTTGACCTTGAGGGGTTTGGAAATATCATTTCAAATGATATGGCTTTGGCATTGGCTATAATTAAAACTGTAAATTCATCATTTTTTGGTTTAGAGTATGAAGTACGTTCAGTGAACCATGCAATATCAATGCTGGGATTAGAAAATATTGAGAACCTTGTACTTGCTTTTTCTTTAGAAAGGTCGTTGAGTCAAGGAGACAGTTTTTTGCTCAATCAGTTCTGGGAGACAAACCGTATAAAGGCCCTTATTGGATCGAGTCTTGCAACGAGCTATACCCGGATCTCTTCAGATTTAGCCTATACCTTTTGTCTCATATGCGATTGTGGTGTACCTGCAATTATGAGGAAAGAGCAGAGTTATGCGGAGTTTTATGCCGGTATCGCCGATAAAGTTTCAGAAGATCATGTTACTCAAGAAGAAGATATTTATATGTATAACCATGCTCAGGTTGGAGCGCACCTTCTTAAAGAGTGGCTTGTACCAGAAGATCTCATTCTAGGTGTTAAATATCACCACCATACTGATTTGCATGCTCTTGACATAACTCATGAGGTAAAGGTTTTAATCGCCTTACAGCACCTAGCAAGTGATATATTCTCTCGCTTTTATCATAATGAGTCTTACTACTACTGGAGTAATAGCATGGGTCAAAGCCTGGACTTACTCGATATTACTGATAAAGGGCTTGCGGGAATTGAGAAAAACTTTAAGTTATTACTCGATGAGTTGTAGATATTTTTATTTGGTTTGACAACGTAGTGGTTATACAGAAAGAGCCAGACTNNAGTCTGGCTCTTTCTGTATAACGTTTGCGAATATTACTGTGCTACAGTTGATACTTCTTCTACCGAGGTAGAGAGTGGCATACACTGCAAATTAAGTACTTCAAGTTTAGTGAATAAGAAGGCAGGGAGTGTGTTGAGGTCCATGTCTGCCGTTACTTCACAGAGGTTCATTTCTGCAACGGTATTTATTCGAGGGTCATTTGCTGAAAGGGCTTGGCAGTACAGATAGAGTGCCTTCTCTTTAATAGATGTCACAACTTCTTTTTCATCAAGTTGTGCTATTACCGTTGCAGCGAACTTTAATATCTCACCAGCGATGTAGTAGGTCTCTGCGTCGTGGAGCTGGTTGAATGTTTCAGAAAATGATTGAATGCTCTGTTGATGTATTGCATCAAAGTTAATGCCGAGGTGATTTCTAAATACGCGCTCTACTTCTGTTTTTGCACGAGAAAAAGCTTCCATGTCGGTTAAACGCATTATTTCAGCGTAGTCGTGAGCAAATTTTTTATTATCGATTTTCATATTCAACTCCTTAGTTACCTAGTTAACAACAAATAACGTGCCAATAATCATACGAGCTATTTAGGTTAAAATAACAATACTTTTAGAGTAAACTGCTTTATATTGAAATATATCACAGAATTGTTATTGAAAACTGTCGAATAATAGAACGCCTGCATTATTGTTATTATAAAGAATAAATAAAAAAAGAGCACTGATTTCTCAGTGCTCTTTGAGTTTTTTTAAGAAATATTGTGTTACTCAGCAAGCTTCATGTATTTAGCCCACTTAAGTTCCGTATCTTTCTGTGCTTCATCTGCAAGTGCTTTTGAAATCTCAGGTTGAGATTTAGCAAGAACTCTATAGCGGTTTTCTGCATTAAAGATATCTTGCATTTTAAGTTCACCTTTAGGTGGTTTGCAGTCAAGCTGGAATGGATTTTTACCTTCATCACCAAGACGTGGGTCAAAGCGATACAGAGGCCAGTGACCTACATCAACAGCAAGTTTCTGGTTGTCTGCTGATTTAGCCATGTCAATACCATGTGCAATACAAGTAGAGTATGCAATGATTAGTGATACACCAGGATATGCTTCAGCTTCTTTGATTGCTTTCAAAGTCTGTGCGTCTTTAGCACCCCATGCGATTTGACAAACATATACGTTGCCATAGCTCATTGCAATAAGACCAAGGTCTTTTTTGCCTTGACGTTTACCGCCCATAGCAAATTTTGCAACTGCACCACGTGGTGTTGCTTTAGAAGCTTGTCCACCAGTGTTTGAGTATACTTCAGTATCCATAACAAGAATGTTTACGTTTTCACCAGAGGCAAGTACATGGTCAAGTCCACCGTATCCGATGTCATATGCCCATCCGTCACCGCCCATAGCCCAAACAGATTTCTGTGCTAAGTTGTCGGCAACATCAATAAGACGTGATGAATCTTCAGATGCAATTTTCTCACATGCTGCTTTAAGGAGAGAGATAAGCTCACGCTGTTTGAAGATTGCTTGTTCGTCTTCTTGCTCATTTTCAATAAGTTGCTTAACGAGGTCAGCATCAAGTT
>JAOPTX010000011.1:0-10736 GCA_051532055.1 Fibrobacterales bacterium
ACAATCATATACCTCGGAGAATTTGAAAACTTCCACTTGAATGAATCGCCACTCCATGTTGCAGTTTGACGCTCGCCGAACATATCTACTATTTCAACCGAGCCGAGTGAGTTATAAATATCGCGAGTTTCGCTCGCTCCTTCTTTCCAGAATGCATAGATTCGGTCGTCTCCTTTACCGAATTTGAGATAGTATACTCCTGGAGTCCCGCTATCAATACGTTTCATAAACTTATACCCATTGAGTACGGTGTTTAATGTTTGGTATGCATAGTAGGCCAATTTAGGAGTGTAATCTCTTTCTACCAGTCCAAAGTTATGTTCTCTATTTCCGCCATCCTCACCATCATTCCGCCAGTCATACCAGATACTGAGGTTGACTCCCTTTGATATATTGGTCAACATTATTCTTACTAACCGTCGGGCTTGTTCATGATCACTCAAAGGATTATTATCCCAATTGATATTTGAATATCCCCATTCACTCGATACAACCGGTTTGTCATTTCCGCCGTTATATTGACGAATTAAACTCCTCAGACCATCGTACTCTGACTGTGCAGTCTCAGGGTCTTGAGCACGGTAGGGGTGTACCGATACTGCATCAATATAGTTGAGAAACCCTTGTTTAAACGTATCTTCATGCCAATTCATATCGATATGCGATGTAGCAGAGCCTAACAGTACAATATCGGGATGTGCGGCTTTTATGGCAGGGACCGCCCTATCCATAAGTTTCATATAGGCATTTACATCAGGATTGGGTGCCCAGAAGTTATAGATATTTGGTTCATTCCACAGCTCCCAGATAATGTTTTTCTCTTTATACCGTGTAACTGCTGCCACCGCAAAGTCGGTCCAGCCAACTCTCCCTGCATGGGTCCAGACAGAGTTACCATATTCTTCATAGTTTTCGTTTGAATAGGCAAGTATAAAGAGCAGTTGGATTCCACGCTGTTCGCATCCGGCTACAAGTGAGTCATAGGCTTCCCAATTATATGTTCCTTTTTCCTTTTCAACGATATGCCAAAATATATCCATTCGTATTAGTTTAATTCCTGCAGCAGCAATTTGGGTGAGTTGTTTACTGTTTTTTCTAAAATGAATATTGACTCCAAACCCATGAGGGATTGTTGGGCCAGGGAGCCCCCAATTTAAAAAATCGGGATTTTCATTAGGTACAACAGTGGTGTCTGATGCTACAGCACTACTTGAGCTGTTCTCTTCATTGTCAGAAGAGGAGACTCCGAGTGCACTAGAGACTTCAGCAACTACAGAACTTTCGAGCATGAGAGAACTACTGAGAGTGCTACTCCTTTGTGTAGCGCTGCTCTCTGTGCTACTACTCTCTGTGGTAGTGCTTTGTATGCTACTGCTCATTGTTACACCAGAGGTGTGTTTTTCACTTGAAGAGAGTGTTTCGGGTTCAGTGTTCAATGGAGCGTCACTACTCAGCGCGCTACTGTCAGTGGAGGAACCGGTGCCTTCAGACGCTATTTCTGGATCCACGGATTCAGCACATGCCCCGAGTAACAATAGGACGAAAATTATTGAAAACCAAGGTAGTACCAAAGAACTTTTATTCATATCTGCTCCCAATCTTATAATGTATTGTGTGATTCCCTTATCTATAAGATCATTTATTTACAGATAGAGAGAGGTATTCTTAGGCAGGAACCAAATAATGCTGTTGACTTCTGTTGACTTATCACTATTGTTTGGTCAAAAAACTAAAAACTATCTAATGAAACCATGGGGCATTACGGGAATTGGCGAATTCTAATCTGAATTGCTGCAACGTCCAAAGAAAGAATGTCTTAATATAAGCAATTAATAAATTTTAGAATTTTGGGTTATTATTTAGAGAACACATCAATAAGTGTTTACTGGCAGAGTACACATATTAGCATGTTACCATCATATCATATTTAAACAACTTAAGAGTCTATTACATTTTCAGATGCTTAACGGCTTAATACTAACCATTAACTTTAAAGGATTAAAAATTATGAAAGCGAGCCTACTATTAGCAGGTGCTCTATTCTCTTTGGTGCAATTAACATCGTGTACTGATTCGACTACAGGTATCTCAAGTACTGTAAACAATGATGAAACTGAATTGTCAATAAATGAATACCCAAGTATTGATGAATCAAAAAATGCCAACCCTTATAATAAAGCAATAGTTCTGAGGAGTGAATTCTCTGGTGAAGGATTATATGATATTGATACAATTATTGATGATTTCACACTGACTTCATCTCTCGACCCAGATGACTCTGGAAATATACTTTCAAAAATAAATACTACCGAAGATCATAGACTAACAACAGACAGTCGATTGACATCGGTACAATATGTGGGAGGCGGGTCATCTCAAATGGGTTGCTCAAAATCTCCACCTGCAAATAGACGTATTGTCTCCGATCTAAACTCAAATGCTGGTGGTGACTATATTTATTTATGCTATGGTTTTACACCTGTAGCAGATATGATAAAAGACAATATACATGGTATTCAATTTATTGGATATCCATGGCATGAGAGTGGTGAAGGTTGGGCATTTGAGGACAGAGGTTACTATCCAGTTAAAAACTATAAAAGTTCAACAGGTCCACTTAATATGAATCAGGGTATGAGTACGTGGTACCATAGAGTCAGACCCAATTACAATGGCTCTTACTATAAAACGACCAATGAAGTATCCAATGCAATTAAGGCCGTTGGAGTGTATGCAGGTCGCTACAACATTGCAATGGGTAAGAACATTCTTACCACCGATGGTGATTATACCTTCCATTGGAGAATTGTCACTAAAGATCTTAACCAATATGGTGGTGGTGATTATGTATTTATTGTTGCACTTGAAAGAGTGTATTTAGGAAGTTGGATGTCATACATCTGGACTGGGTTTGTTTAACCTATACTATAAAAGGGTTAGCAATCGCTAACCCTTTTCAACGATTAGATCGTGAAAGGTGAATGAGGGTGGTTTATACCGCTTTGATGGTATAGAATGGCATATTTATGATTCAGATAATTCAATTCTTACAAAGAGGATTGTGCACTCTTTATATGCATCGTATTCACATCGTTATACTATCAGTACTTGAGTAATGAAAAATTGAGGTTCAGGTAGGAATTAGGTCTACTGCTCTTCGTATATAACCGTTTTTTAATACATTATATACGGGACTACAGAGTCAAATTTCATTCATTCGAGGGCATTATGAAGCTAACAGTATCTAATACGCTTTTTATTATTATCCATTTCTTTCTTATTGGTTGTTTAGAAAATACATCGAGTACCAATAGTGTGACAGATGATACAACTGTACCGTATTCACAGAGCCAAGATATATCATCTTCACAGAGCCAAGATGTATCATCTTCAGAGGTAATACATCAATCATCTCATGTTTTTGCAGATGATGTAAGCTCTTCTCAAAGGGTTCGAGTCATTACAGAAAGTAAAAATACAGCCACCATAGACTTTAATGTTGTAGACCTGAGTACTGCGCAGAAATTAGGCGCGGTTGAAGTGTCTTGGATAGATAATGGCACTACAGTAGTTGCTTATTCTGATTCCTTGGGGTATGTATCCATTGAAGGTCTTGTTATTGGGAGCTATACGTTTGTGTTTATAAAAGAGGGTTTTGAAACAATACTTGAATTGGTCGATTTAACCGAGATGCAAAACTCTGATATGCCAGTATTAGCATATATAGATCGAACGGTATTTATGCAGGTTCCCACAGCACTTTCAAGTGCGGTGGAAGTGAGTGCAAGTAGTAGCCAGCGAGTAAGTTCAGGTGTAGGAGAGGCTGACGCTGGAGTATATTATGTCACTCCTCTCGCAAATGTAGATGGAGAAGGGACAATGGAATCACCTTTCCTTAAAATACAGGATGGGGTAAAGGCAGCATTGGGTTTTGGTGATGGCGCAAAAGTGATGGTTGCAGCTGGTAATTATTCTCTCACGACTAAGATTACTATTGATAAGGATATTGAATTGTATGGTGGATATTCTCAAGATGATTGGGATGAAAGAGATGTAGAGAAATATATATCTAAGGTTGAGACTCGGTATGGTGATCCAACATGGGCATCGGTCTTTGAATTAAATGGAAACACTATTATCGATGGGTTCCTGATTTCTCAGCATGGAATAGATGTATCTTTTTTAAATGCTATAAATGTTGAAGGGGGTTCTCCCACAATTAGAAACTCAACGATTCATACAATGAATCTGAGAGGGTCTTTTAGTTCAGGCATAGAAGTACATGAAGGAACTCCTCTGGTGTATAATAATGTGATTATGTTATCAGGTAACACTATCCCTAGTGCTGTAAAGGTGCGTTCAGGGTCTTTTACTCAGATCTATAATAATACCTTTGTAGTCCTTGAACAAGATAAGGTAACTTTTGGTACAGGGGTGTACTTGTATGATTCTTCTACTGTGGTGATCCAAAATAATGCCTTTGTCAACTTCGAAATAATTGTACAAGAGTCCGATTTGCAGAGTGACGTTTTAGAAATGAAAAATAATAGCGCGACTCTGTATGACAAGACGGGTACAGGGTTGTTTGCTGTGTTTTATAGAGATTGGGATACTGATACCGTATATGATGCAGATGGCGTTGAGGCACTCACTGATGTTGAAGCATCGGGTAATATGCTTTTTGACCATATGCCTTATTTTGTGGATTATGATGGTATAGATAATGATAGCGCAACGTTCGCTGATAATAATGTGCAGTTTATTGAATCAACACCAAAATCGATACTTGAAGGAGGGGCAGAGGTTGCTCAGTTTTCAACTGATAAACGAGGAGTGGTTAGGACGGCACCTTGGTCTATTGGGGCATATGAGGTTGATTGAGTAGGTGGTGGCTGAACCTAGGAAACAAGCGAAGCCAATGTTTTTGTTTGAGAGCTTCACCGTCCATGGTGGGGGCCGGAGAGCTTCAGGTGTAGCCTTTCTTATGCCACTAATTGAATAATGGTGGCATAGAATGTCTAGAATGAATTAGAAATACTTCTTTTTGAGCTTTAATTCGAGGAATCTCCTCTTTTTTATATCCCATTTTGGTCATAAGTGCCGCACCAATAGGGTTATTAGAATCTATAAAGTCACGCCAATTGAGAAGATTGGTTTTTGATGTCTGAGCCACAGTTGGCAATAGTAATTAAACATTCGCTTTGGGAATATATTTTCACGTTTGTTTTGATGTTCAATATGAATAAGGATATGGCGCAGTTCACTCTTTATACGGACCCCAGCAACGACATCCATTTTTCGCTCATTGCCTTTGCCTGGACCATGGTCGGTACTCATCTCTTGCTGTAAAAAATGAACGGTTCAAAAGTCTATCTGTTTAGATTCTTCGGGCCAGAAGAGTTCCATGAACTCATTGAAGTATTCTTGAATGAGTTCTTTGAATGCTTGATGGTGTATATTTTCGTTAGTCATAGTATCACTGTAATAGTTAAAAGAGCAAATATACTTCAGTAGGTGTGACAGATTTTATCTTACTCATTAGGAAAAAGAAATTGCGCTAAAGGATGGCACCTTCGAAGGGTTGGTATATGCGCCAAAAAAACAGGAGTGGTATGAGGCAGAGTTTGCGGTACAGCGAGAGGCTCGTGATATTGAAGTTTCCTTTGGTTTTTTGAGTAAATCAATTTTTTGGAACCGTGTACCCTCGGAAGTGAGCAAATAAGGGCTCCTTGACCGGTGTTTTTATATGTGGTACACTTAACGCACAACGCTGAAACGTTTATAGAGTGAATAATGAAGAAATTGGAAATAAATAAATCTAAACTGTATTCCTATAGCATGGGTATACTCCTGACTCTAGTAAGTTCATTGTATGCATTTGAAAATAATCTTGCGCATATCAGCTATACCTACAGCCCGCCAATTACCTACAGCATAAAGAGTGCTGATACTATCAATCGTGAATTAACCTATCAGCTTCATTCTATCAAGGCTGGGTTTACGATACCCATACAGGTAAATAAACAATTTGTACTTATGGCGTCACCGCTCTATAAAGGGCTCTATTTTACTCATGATAATAGTGCTTCTTCTGAGTCTACACGCGATTTTCATAGTATGGAACTTGGGATAAAGGGAATTTGGCTCAAAGATGATACATGGACTTTTGCTCTGGCTGTACTCCCGAGTCTTGTGTCTGATTTTGATTCTGGTGTGAGTAACCGAGTATGGCAGACTAATGGTTCTGCTGTTGCGATTCGCCGTTCAGTAAAGCATGCGTTTATGTTTGGGCTTATTTATACGAGAGCAACAGGAAGCCCCTTGCTCTTACCACTCTTAGGGTATCATAAAAAATGGGATGCTATAAGGTTTTCTGCACTCTTTCCATCATATGTGAGTCTTAATTACTCCTTACCAAGTAAGCTTAGGATGGGGTTGCGAGTCGAGTTGGCAGGCGACCATATTCAACTTGATACACCTGTTATAAATAATATTGAAGTAAAGTTTAGTAGGGTGCAAGTAGGACCCGAGGTTATCGTTCCTATTAAGGGATTGTTTTTTATGAAAATGCATGGGGGCTACTCAATGTATATGCAAGATATTGAGTTTAAAAATCATGGGACAGTTGTCGCTACGGCAGAACACTCGCCCAATCTGTTCTTAAAAGTTGGCATTGTCATGAAAATTCCTAAAGTGAAACCCAAAAAGAGAGCGCAGGTATCATCTTCAAATAAAGGTACTCAATGAACATCAGGAATCTAATCTATCTCCTTCTCGGCGCGAGTATGTGGGTCTACTGTAGTCCAAAAACCCTCCGTGTTGGGGTTATAAGTGAAATATCCTTAGAAGGGAAGGTTGGCATGATGCTCAAAACCCTTAAGGGAGATATGGATAAGCTCCTTGGGGGTAGCGTTTTGGTTGATATGCGTGAGTTTATGCATATAGCGCCCAATAGTTCTCAACAGACCATACAGGACTCACTCGGACGTATCTACCCTAAGATTGATGTGCTTCTTGCAGCTGGCCCCAGTGTGGTACGGGTTTTGGGATCACGCTCTCTACATATAAAACCGACGATTGCCCTCGGTATATTTGATTCAGAGCTTCAGAATCTACCCATAACAGCTGAGAAAAGTTCAGGATTGGAGAACTTCACCTATATACCCGTATACCAGTCGTTTAAAGATCAACTACGAGAAGCGCATACCGTATTCCCATTCAAACACCTCTCCGTACTATTTGCACCAACGGAACGAGCTCTTTTTTCAAATAAAGAGTTTCTCACCAAATTATCACGTGATACAGATGTTACTCTTACCCTGCAAGAGGTACCTGAGCCTTCAAATATAGCGGCATTCAAAAAGGGAACTGATGCGGTTTTTGTTGTTTCGCCTGTAGGAGGCAAACTACTGGGACCATCTACCTGGACTTCATTAGTGGCTCAATCTATAAATAATCAAAAAATACCTTCATTCTCCTCTACACGCGACGGTGTCGAATTAGGACTCATGGCAAGTTTTTCGAATACACGGAGCTTAACGATATTTTCACGAAAGATAGCGCTGTTAGTCGAAGATATCGTTAGTGGTGTATCGCTCAAAGACAATGCCGTTTCTATAATCCCTCAAGATCAGGCATATATCAATCTCAATACCTGTAGGAGGATAGGATTTTATCCGTCCTTTGAATTAATGTATAAATCGGTACTCTATGAGAATAAGAGTAGCATGGGGAGTTGGAGTATTGAAAAGATTCTCGACTTGTTCTACCAAAAGAATATTGCGATTCAATCAGCTGCAATTAAGAGTACTATTGCAGATAAAGAGGTGCAACAGGCTATTGGGAATTATTTACCACACGTTGAGGCCAGTGTTAGTGGGGTTCAGATCAATGAAGAACGTGCAGGGGCTTTTGCGGTAGAGAAAACTCTGACGGGTTCACTCTCTTTGACACAAGTACTCTATTCAGATAAAATTATTGCAGGTATTACTATTAACCAGTGGTTGGCAGATGCTCAAAAAGAGACAGAAAAAAGGGAACGACTCGATGCCGTGTACTCACTGATGCAATCATATTTTGGCGTGTTAAAAGCGCAGGTTTTGGTTGAAATAAAGTCGCGAAATATTGCAGCGTCTAAGCAGAATCTTGAGCTAGCACGCACTAAGGCGAGCCTGGGCGAATCGGGAATGGGAGACGTCTACCGGTATGAGAGCCAGGTTGCGAATGACTTACAATCTATTGTTTCGGCTAAGACTCAAGAAAAGTCTACGGTATTGCGGTTAGCCCAAATACTTAACCTTAATGAAGTTGAGACAGAAGAGTTGCAGCGGAGTACCTTTGTCAAGAGTGATACCAGCCTGTTCTCAATGGACACTCTCCAAGAGTTTGTCAAAAACCCACAGCAGTTGAAGGCGTTTACCGATTTTCTCATTATAGAGAGTCACAAAAATACGCCGGTGATGAGCGAACTGAATTACACAACAAAAGCTCTTGAACGACAGCATACTATGCAGACTCGCTCTCTATGGGTGCCAACAGTTGCACTGCAAACCAAATTTGATAGAGTCTTGGCTCGTTCTGGCGAAGGGAGTACCCCAACGTCTTTTATCCCTGGAGTGCCTGCGTCTGACTTTGAAGACAATAGTTGGAGTGTTGGCGTTGGGATAACTCTCCCGCTTTTTGAAGGCACAAAGAGCTATACTGCTCAGGTGCAAACAGCTGCACAGTTGAAAGACCTCGCACTGCAAAAGCAACATATTAAAAATAAACTTTCACTCTCAATACGCACTGGAGTAATGGATATGGTTGAATCATCAACTGCTAAGATCTATTCAAAAATTGCAGTAGAGAATGCAGAGAAGAGTTTTGCGATTGTACAAGACCTCTACAAGAAAGGGGTTGCATCGGTGATACAGTTGTTGGATGGCCAAAAAGCACTCGAGCAATCTATGCTTGCACAGCAAAATGCACAGTATGATTATCTACTCTCATTTTTACAGTTAGAGTATCGCATGGGAACCTTTTATAGTATGAAGAAACCCTCAGAGCGGTTGGTATTTATAAAACGAGCACAAGAGTATGTGCATAATATGGAGAATCAGTAATGAAACATCTATACGGAGTAGCATTGGTTATCGGAAGTATTCTTCTGTTTTCGTGTTCAGATGACGACCAGAAAAAAGTGTCACAAAATCCACGGCCAGTTAAATATGATACCATAAAGCGCGTAGGGGGGCAGCAGCAGAAAACCTTTTCGGGGATGACCCATTCTGCCGAAGAGGCAAAAGTAAGTTTTCGCAGTTCTGGTCAACTGAGAACCCTTTCGGTAAAGGTTGGTCAAAAAGTACGCAAGAACGCAGTACTCGCAACCCTTGATAATAACGATGCTACGCTGAGCTATGAAAAAGCAAAGGCTGCCCTTAGCAGTGCAGAAGCGCAAAAAAGTACTGCGTCATCGAGCTTACAGCGTACTAAAAAACTGTATAGAAATAACAATGTGGCACTTTCGGAATATGAGCGCGCTAAGAATAGCTATGCAAATGCTGTAGCACAGTATGAAAGTACTCTTAAAACATTGCGGTTACAAGAACGTCAGCTCAACTATACTCGGTTGAAGGCCCCTCAGGCAGGTATCATCACAGGAGTTGCAATAGCTGAAGGTGAATTTGTACAAGCGGGTAAACCTGCTATTACTCTCAGCTCAGGTAAAGAGATGGAGATTTCTGCAGGGGTTTCAGAACAATTCATCAGTAATATTACACAGAATGACACCGCATCAATCTCGTTTAATGCGATACCTGATAAGAGTTTTTATGGAGTAGTGACCGAGGTTTCCTTTTCAAAAGAGGCACAAAAGGGTCTGTACCCAGTGATTATTAAAGTATTAGAGCCACTTATTACTATTCGTCCGGGTATGAGTGCTTCGGTTACGTTTAATTTTAGTGATGTAACGCGAAAAGAGATATTGTGGGCACCCATAGCGGCCGTAGGGTCAGACCCCACTGGTATGTTTATCTTTACTTTGCAAGCAACGGGGACCAAGGGGGTCTATGCGGTTAAGCGTCAACCGATAAAAACGGGAACGCTCAGTACTACGGGATACGAAATTTTGAGTGGCGGAGATGAAGGTGACCTTATTGCTACTGCGGGTTTGAAGACACTCTATGATGGTATGACTGTAACCTTATTAGAGAATTAGTGTATGACTATTACAAAATATGTACTCGATAAAAGCAGGGTTACTCTTGTAACCCTGACTGCTCTCATTATTCTCGGTATAGTTTCGTATAAAAATATGGCGCGAGAAGATATGCCTCCGTTTACTATTCGAGTGGCAAGTGCGGTAACCAGTTTTCCAGGGGCGAGTCCAGAGCGAGTGGAATCGATGGTTACTGAAGTTATTGAAAAGGAACTGCAATCCATTCCCGAAATTAAGTCTATTACGAGCGAATCCCGCACAGGACTTTCTATAGTAAAAATAAAACTCAAACAGGATGTCCAGGAACTCCAGCCAATTTGGGATAAGGTACGGAGAAAAATAAACAGTGTGACCTTTGCCGAAGGAGTTAAAAAAACCAATTTAAAAGACGAAGGGGTGGGAGATGTGTATGGCATTGTACTTGCTCTCGAATCAGATGGTTTTTCTACCATAGAGTTACATGAATATGCAGAAGAGTTAGAGCAAGATATTATACGAATCCCTGATGCTGCAAGTGTGAGAATACAAGGGGTTCAGC
>JAOPTX010000012.1:0-70849 GCA_051532055.1 Fibrobacterales bacterium
CATCAACTAGTGATTCTGCTAATGAATCTTCTAGCTCTACAGTTTCTTCTGCGACAAGTTCTTCTGACGAATCATCTTTTGTTATTTCATCAGAAACTACTAGTTCGTCTGCGAGTTCTACTTGTGGTATATCAAGAGCAGCGCTATCGACAACTGATTCGTCAACAACAATATCTTCTTGTGGAGTTTCACTCAACGTAGCTAAATCGATTGTTTCAGCTTCATCAAGCTCAACGGGTTCTTCAATTGATTCAATTGATTCAACACTGGATTCTGGTACTAATTCTTCTACGACTGAATCATCAACTAGTGATTCTGTTAATGAATCTTCTAGCTCTACAGTTTCTTCTGCGACAAGTTCTTCTGACGAATCTTCTACATTGGGCTCATCTACTATATCTGATTCTACTGCTAAGACCTCTTTTATAGGGTCATCAGAAGAAGTATCCAATTTATTTAAATCTGATACTTCATCAAGATCGAGCATATCCTCACTTGAGATCTCATCTTCTTCAATTGACTCTGTCGATGCTTCTCCAGTCGAATTTAATACCGAATCAAGTACCTCAAGTTGATCAGAATCGTTGTCGCTATCTAATGCTCCACTTTCTTCGGATACAGGGTCAATTGATTCATCCACAATTGTTTCAACAGTCGTATCGACATCAGATTGCGACTCTTCTTCAGTAACGTCACTCGCCTCATCAGGAACAGATCCCGCCATTTCGATACCACCAGAGACAATTGCATCCTTGAACTGGTTCATCTCTTTTAAGAAATCAGGATCCTCTGGTGTCTCGTCTAAAGAAATTTCTTCGGAGATAAGACCTTGACTCTCTAAAGCAGAATCTATACTTTTTAATTCAAGTTGCTCTTTTTGAACCTCTTCAGGAGATGGGTCTTCGAGTAACTCATCTTGATCAGAAGTATCAAGGTTGACAGGAGTATCATCCCCCACGTCTATTACTTCATCATTATCTTCTGTAGGCTCTATTTCACTTTCATCTTCAGAAACATTATTTTCAGTGGGTTCAGATTCATCTAATCCAATATCGGCTGCGTCATCATCGATACTCGCAGCAAATTCAGAGTCTCGTTCTTCATCACTGCCAAATATTTCATCAACACCTTCCGCTATAGCATCAGGTGAAACAGTATCACCGACAAGCTCGCCACCTTCCATTGGTTCAGTACTCTCATCATCGAGATCAAACATACTAAGTCCATCATCAAGAGAGTGATAGGGATCTAAATCAGAAATTTGTGTATTATACAATTCCGCTTGTTCAGCATTACCTAGTTCCATTGATATCTGGACCAAGTGATTCAATGCTGATAAACAGCGTGAATCGACACGAACAACTTCCTCAAAAAGGTCTTTTGCTTCTTCGATTCTCCCCATTTGGAGAAGAACTTTTGCATAGGCTAAATTTGCTGTAAAAAAACCAGGGTTCTTATTAAGCCCCTCAAGAAGAATTTCTTCAGCTTTTTCTAATTTATCCTCTACACGAAAGGTGTCAGCAAGGCGAACAAAAACCATTGATGCTGGATTTTTATCCAATGCCTTATTAAGTTCTTTTCGGAATTTTTTTATGGACATAAATTATAGCTGGGTTAACTCTATCGCTTCATCAATCAGCATAATTGGTATATCCTGTTTGACCGGGTAGACAATAACAGAATCTGTTCGTAAAAGAGCTCCATCAATTGGTTCGGTCAAGGTTTGGCCCGCTCGATTTTTCAAGCGACCCTCAGTTATAGCCTTATTAATCTGTTCTACCATAGTAGAATCAGCTAGAGTTACGTCCAGTTTGGTCTCGGGACAGCATATAATGTCTAAAAGTGTAGTATCTATCATATATTACTTATCGTCAAAAATTCCCATTGCTGCATACTTTTCTATACGCAACTCCACTAATTCATCAATTGGTATGGATTCGAGTCGATTTAACTGTTCTTCAAAAGATTCTGTTAACGCTTCGAATACAAAGGCCGGGTGCCAATGAGCTCCACCTATTGGTTCAGGAATTATCTCATCAATTACTCCAATTTCCTTTAAATCAGGTGCAATTAATTTCATTGTCCCTGTTAATTCTTGAGCTTTAGAACGGTCTCCCCAAAGAATTGCAGCACAACCTTCAGGTGAAATAACACTGTACCATGCATTTTCGAGCATTAAAATATGGTCACCCATCCCAATACCCAATGCACCTCCTGAAGCACCTTCACCAATGATAGTAACAAGAAGAGGAACTTTAAGTACAGCCATCTCTCGTAAATTGCGTGCAATAGCTTCAGCTTGGCCACGTTCTTCAGCGCCAATTCCTGGATAGGCACCTGGTGTATCAATAAAGAAAAGTACTGGTCGGTTAAATTTTTCAGCAAGCTTCATTAAACGCAGTGCCTTTCTATAGCCTTCTGGGTTAGGCATACCAAAATTGCGATATACGTTATCTTTTGTAGATCGTCCTTTTTGGTGACCAATCACCATGACTGGTTTCCCATTAAATTTAGCAAACCCACCAACTATTGCTGGATCTTCACCATAAGCACGATCACCATGCATTTCAACAAAGTCAGTGAACATATTATTTATGTAATCAAGGGTATATGGTCTGCCAGCCCGACGGGCTAGCTCCACTTTGTTCCATGGGGTGAGTTTTTTGTATGCTTTTGTTAATTTGTCGACTCTTTTTTTCTGAAGGGCTTCGACATCTTTCCCATCAATCCCGTGTTGTTGGAGCTCTTCAATTTTCTGTTCGAGGGCAACAACATCTTTTTCAAAATCCAGATATGGACCAGTTGGTATACTCATTAAGGCAGTGACCTCTTAAAAATTCTCACTGAGTAAATTTAAGTCAATATAAAGCAATTTTCACTCTTTTTTAGGCAGTTTTTGATAAAAAAGAGCCGAAATGATTAATTTCGGCCTAAACGCAATTTTATTAAAACAAACAGGGCTTCTCGAATTATTTGCCCAGAAATCTTTGATTCTCCGATAATTCTATCTGTAAAAATTATTGGAACTTCTGCAATAGAAAACCCTTTTTTCCATAATTTGTAGGTCATCTCTATTTGAAAACTATATCCCCCACTACTTATTCTATCGAGATTAAGGGCTTGAAGTGCTTTTCTAGAAAAACACTTGTATCCTCCTGTAGCATCACTAATAGGCATGCCACTCACCAACCGAGCATAAATATTACCCATATAGCTTAATACCAGTCGCTTCCAATCCCAATTGACTACACTAATTTTCCCATCTTTATAGCGAGACCCCAAAACCAAATCGGACTTTTCGGCTGCTTTCAAAAAATCTGGAACATGCTTAGGGTCATGGGAAAGGTCAGCATCCATTTCAAACACATACTCATAGTGCTCTTTTAGTGCGTATTTAAATCCTGCAATATAAGCAGAGCCCAAACCTAACTTACCTTCTCTTTCAAGAATATGAATAGTAGGATCTTCAATCTGCATTTTTTTGACAACCTCAGCAGTTCCATCAGGAGAACCATCATCGACGACAAGAATATCTGCAGTTGAACAGTACTTATGAACGAGGGGTATTATTGTTTGAATATTTTCACGTTCATTATATGTTGGAATAATTATTAAGACTGGATTTTGTGGCACTGTCACCCTTCCTTATGTGTTCTATCACTGAGTGGGAAGGCAGTATGATCATCTCGACTGATTTGCATTTCAGCTAGAAGACCCAGTGATACAAACTGAATTCCTATAATCAAAGAAACCGCACCAAGTACTAAAAGAGGTCGTACATGGAGTGCTTGATGAATAATCCAATAAATTGCAAAATACCCAAGAACTCCAGAGCCTGCGAGGATAAAAGTAAGCCCGAGAAGGCCAAAAAAGTGGAGTGGCTTTTTTGAAAACTTATGAATAAATAATAACGTGAGGAGATCGAGAAAACCTGAAACTAGTCGTGACAAACCATATTTAGAGGAACCATATTTTCTTTTACGGTGCTCAACTACAATTTCATCAATTTTGAAACCTTTCCAATTTGCCCAAACTGGTATGTATCGATGGAAGTCACCGTAAAGCTTGATAAAGGTAAGAACGTCACGCTTATATGCTTTAAACCCACAATTAAAATCATGGAGCCTTATGCCTGCTGCTTTTGATGTGACAAAATTAAAGATACGTGATGGTAGTACTTTGTGCCATGGATCAAAACGTCGTTTTTTCCAGCCACTGACTAAATCATATCCCTCTTCTAGTTTGTCGATAAAACTTGGAATCTCTTTTGGGTTATCTTGAAGATCGGCATCCATAGTAAATATGTAATACCCTTTTGCCTCTTTAAATCCAAGAGCTAAAGCAGCGGCCTTACCACAATTATATTGAAATCGAAATCCCTCTACTTCAGAATATTCTTGAGACAATTTCTCAATAACACTCCACGTATCATCAGAACTCCCATCATCAATAAATAAAATTTCCCATTCTGTTATCCGTGGTTCATCAGTAAGAACTGATTGAATTTCACCAATCAGTTCTCCAATGCTTTCAGCTTCATCTTTAGCTGGGATTATTATAGAGAGATCCACAATACCCTACTTCTTTTTCGCCTGGAAGCGTGCCTGAAATTGAAGAAGAAGATTCTTATCTGCATAAGGGTCTTTCAACCGAGTATCAATAAAGGCAAGTGCTTCATCAGCTCTATTTGCAGCATCTAGTATTGATAACTTCTGACGAACAAGATACCCTTTTTCTGCAGGCTTCGCTTTTTCTAAACCACGATTTACATAATCTATAGCAGCATCATGATTTTTTGAAGCATTATAAATATCTGACATTACGGCATAAGAACGCCACTCTTTTGGAAATTGATGCATTCCAAGGTCAAGATACTTTTTTGCCACTTCTGTTTTTTCTTTAATTTCTACATCGAGCTTCGCAACCTGTTCGCTCAATGATGTATTAGCCAAGTCACTATTCAGCTGATTTTGTAGTGTGTTTTTCTGAGCAACTAATCGCTCTATTGCGCTCTTCTCTTCAAATGCTACATGAATATACATTGAATTGTAGTTGTTCATCAAACGAGAAGTCTCTGGATTGATATAGGTTGACCCATCACCCAATCCTCTAAATTGATAGAGTGTATCGATGAAACTTCGGGTTATTGCAGCATCCAGTTTACGATTTGAAGGAGAAAGTGTTGTGTCAACTAATGTATAGACCATTCCATCCATTTTCATGTACTTCTCTAGACCGATATAGTTATTCACTGAAACTGTTGTAGCAAAGTGAATCGGGCGATCTGGATTTTGACGAGTAATGTCGAGGACTAGTTTATCTTGAATTTTCAATGTTCTATCACGCTCAGTTCTTTTTGCCCATTCAGCAAATGAAGAAATAGCAATGTAGTTTCTGAATTTAAAGCGATACTCAGCCATTTTTTTAGAAAGAATATCACTACTCACCAAATCATTTGTCAGGCTATTCTTTAATGAGTCTATTTCTATTTGTGCAGATTTTAACAGAGGTAATAGTTTTTCAGAAGCTTGAGCAGACTTTTCTTGGTAAACATTTTTATCAAATGAATAAGAAAGAAATTTATCAATATCAGAATGTGTATAGCTTAATTTTACTTTTGGCTCATTGTCAAGAAGCTGATGAATGTACCATTTAGTATTTCCCAAACTCAAATTTACAACACGTACATCATTACGTACTCGTGCAACTTCTTGAATAAACCAAAGTGGGAATGTGTCATTATCCCCATTGGTAAAGAGAATACCATTAGGTTGACACGAACTAATAAGGTTGTATGCATAATCCCATGGTACATGTAAATTCGCTCTACTATGCTCTTTGTAGTTGGAGAAACATGGAACAATATATGCAACAACTACTAAGCCTACAGCAACAGGCTTTAAATACTCACGACGTCGTGCACTCACCATATTTACAAGAAGTGCAGCTCCAAGCCCGTATATTACACTCATAAGAATAAATGCTGGAGAGAAAAAATAATCTCTATCACGTACTTCTAAATGAACTGGTTGTGGTGTTCCCTGTTTACCATTTTTAATCCAATTTTCATACACTACTCGTTCAGGGCGTGTACCATCAGCAAAATTCATGTAGAAAATAAGACCTGCACTGGTAACCAGAAGTAAAAGGAATATATAGATCCCTAGCTTATTGTTTCTCTTATAGATCAACCAACAGACCCACAGCAACACACCATTCATAAACGCAAAGATGATAAATTGCTTTAACTTACCAGTAAAATCATCTCCAAGAAAAAGCATCTGTGTATCAAATTCCGTACTGCCACGTACCACTGGATCATTCTCACCTGGATCTACAATATACTCTCCAGGTTTAGTATACCGTACTTCACCAACCTTCCAAGGAAAGTACTGAGCAAATTGGTACCCACCGTATCCCATGTGGGGAAACGAAAGAATTTGATTTTGAAGTTGACCTCTTCGATGAAAAGATCTTTTCAGCATGCTTTCAGAACCATACTGTTTACGACCAACAAAGTCATTAAATGGTTTCCAGGCTTCCCATGTGAACACATCTTTTAAAGCGAGTTCAGGATTGTTTTCATCAATTATCGGGTTAAGCGATGAGCGAATCGGTATATATGCATGAGTTGAAAACCCAATAAGTGCAACCATACCAATCCAAAATGAGAGACGCATATTTTTCTTAAGCTCAGGCACTTGAGAGATTGCATAGCCAATCCCAAGAGCAATAGTAGTAATAAGGCCAATTATGAGAAACTTGTCAATCATGTATACGATTGAATAGAGCAAAACCCCACCTAGCCATAAAGGCCAACCGTTAATTGAGCGTTTGCTTTCATCAACAATAAGAACGAGGGCAAAAACTACAGGAATAGTTATCAAACTATAGAGGTGAAAACCTGAGCCTAAAAAGGCCAGATACGTAATCAAAATAATAATTTTGTCACCTTGAGCTGTATCGTATTTACTCGTCCAGTCAAGAGCAAGCCAGCAGATAATCATTACAAAGAGCATTGCAATTCCATACACTTCAGCTTCAACAGCATTGAACCAAAAGGTATCTGAAAAAGTGATGAGGAATGATGCTACTAACCCACCCACCGCAGGGGCAAGTAAATGTAATTTGTTTGTACTTTCTTCTGTCTTGAAGAGCTTATTCATGAAGTCATAGACAAACAAGAAAACAAAACTCACTGTGAGGGCTGAAGTTAGAACTGATATATAGTTAAACCGCGCCGCAACATCAGATACAAATGGTAATATGATATCGAAGAAACGACCTATAATCATGAAGAATGGAGTGCCCGGAGGATGGGGAACGCCGAGAGTATGCGCTGCTGCGACAAACTCACCACAATCCCAAAACGAGAGAGTCGGTGCCATTGTTATGGCATAGGCAATAAATGCATTTAGAAATACTAAAATAAAGAGGGATAATCTGACGGTTTTATCTGTCAACTTCACGTGTTCTCCTTGGTGTTACTCTTTGAAAAGAGGTCTTGCGATTCCAGCAAGTACCCCATTAATAAAACTTCCTGATTCTTCTGTAGAATATTTTTTTGCTATTGCAACGGCTTCAGAAATTGCAACTTTAGGCGGGATCTCTTTTACGTACAATAGCTCAGTTACCGCAACTCGTATAATAACATTATCGAGAACAGCTATTCGCTCTAAGTCCCAGTTTTCTGAATGAGTGGTAATAGTCTCTGTTATCATTTCATTGTGTTCTACTGCTAGATCTATGAGATCCATGCCATATTTTTTTTGATCCTCTTTTGGGTCAAGACTCTCAATTACCCCAGGGAGTACCTGTGGAATAGTTGAGCCTGTCACATCAAGAGCATACAGGGCCTGCATCGCCATTACGCGAGCTTGCCGTTTTGAAATAGTTCTTTTCGGGGCGGCCATTATATCTTTTTAATAAGGTTAATCATTTCAATCGCCGTGACAGCAGCTTCTGCGCCCTTGTTACCGAGCTTAATTCCCGCGCGATCCATTGCTTGGTCAACGGTGTTGGTGGTTAACACACCATACACTACCGGTACACCAGTATCGAGTGACACTTTGGCAACACCAGAAGTAACACCACTCACTACTTGATCAAAATGAGGAGTATCTCCTTGAATCACTGCACCGAGAGTAATTACAGCTGCAAATTTACCACTTGTTGCTGCTTTTTGACTTGCAAGAGGAATCTCGAAAGCGCCCGGTACCCAAATAATTGTTATTGAATCATCAGATATTCCATGACGAGTAAGCGAATTACATGCGCCATCAAGGAGACTCTTTGTAATTATTTCATTGAATCGCGAAACAACTATTGCGATCTGTACGTTTTGCGCAATGAGTTCACCTTCTACTATTTTTGCCATATTACTTCTCAAAATGTTAAAAATCAGGTAAAAAATAGTAAAAAAAAGGCTGATAGAGGTCTCTATCAGCCAAATCTAGGAGGATTTTTTATTCAATCATCAGATAATACATGACCCATTCGGTCACGCTTTACCTTAAGGTACTGTTCATTTTCAGGATTGCGTGGAATCTCTATAGGAATACGAGAAACAACCTCAAGATGAAAGCCTTTAAGGCCTGATACTTTCTCAGGATTATTCGTTAAAAGGTTCATTTTGCACACACCAATATCAGCAAGAATCTGCGCTCCAATACCATAACAACGAAGGTCTGATGCAAAACCAAGCTCTAGATTTGCATCCACAGTATCAAAGCCCTGCTCTTGTAATTCATACGCTTTCATTTTATTAGCAAGGCCAATACCACGACCCTCATGGTTTCTGAGGTAGAGTACCACTCCACCATGCTCAGCAACATATTTCATAGCATAGTCAAGTTGTTCGCCACAGTCACAGCGGCGGGATCCTAAAACATCACCCGTTAGGCATTCACTATGTACGCGAACATTTATTGGAACATCAGCACTAATATCTCCATTCACCATTGCAAGATGCTCTGCACCAGTTGTCTTATCAATGTATGCATAGGCTTGAAAGCTACCATATTTTGTCGGAATTATTGGTGCTGCTTCCCGTACTACAAGAATTTCATGTTTTCTACGATACGAAATAAGATCATTTGTTGAAGATATTTTCAATCCATGTTCTTTTGCTAGCTCAATTAACTGAGGAAGACGAGCCATAGTGCCATCGTCATTCATAATTTCACAGATAACCGCAGCATCTGCTCTCCCTGCAAGTTCAGCAAGGTCTACTGAGGCCTCGGTATGCCCAGCACGCTTCAAAACACCACCATCAACTGCTCTCAGAGGGAATGTATGCCCTGGAGATGCGAAATCTTTTGCTGTTGCATTTTCATCAGCAAGAAGTTTTGATGTAAGTGAACGGTCTCCAGCAGATATCCCCGTAGTCACCCCTTCAACAGCATCAACAGAAATTGTGAATGCAGTCGGAAACGGTGAATTATGAGTAGAAGCCATCATTGAAAGGCCCATTTTTGCAACTTTACGGGAGCTCAATGCGGTACAGACTAATCCACGACCGTGAGTAACCATAAAATTAATATGCTCTGGTGTAGTAGCATCAGCTGCACAGATGAAATCACCTTCAGCTTCTCGATCATCATCATCAACCATGATGATGATTTTCCCGTTTTTGATATCCTCTATGATATCTTCGATTGGATCAAATTGTATATCAGCCATTTTGCTCTTTTAAAAAGTTTTCTATGTATTTTCCGAGTACATCAACTTCAAAATTTACTCGGGTGCCAACAGCGTAATGCCCAAAGCGGGTATTATCAACTGTTTCAGGTATTACTGCTACTTTAATACCTTCGTCCGTTTTTTCTGCTACAGTCATGCTCGTACCATCAAGAGTTACTGAACCTTTAGAAATAATATATTTCATCATATCCTTAGGGAACTTCATATAGATCTCACGACCAGCTTCCATCATTTCAATTTTAGTAACTTTTGCAACACCATCAATATGGCCCATAACAATATGGCCACCAAGAAACGAACTTGCGGTACAAGGAAATTCAAGGTTCACAGCGCTTCCCTGTTCTAAATCACCAAGATTGGTCACATCAAGGGTTTGATGAATCGCCGTTACTTTCACATCGTCTGTACCCATTCGTTCAGCAGTAAGACATACGCCATTTACAGCTACGCTTGCCCCTTTGTCCATACCTTGAAAATAGTCGTCTGAAGTTTCAAGAAAAAAGGTTGAAGAGTCTGCAGCTTTTTCGAGCTTTTTAATTACTCCTACTCTCTGTACAATTCCGGTAAACATAGTTACCTCCTAATGCTATTCAGTGAAGGGTGCTGGTTTTTATAAATTTCCAGCCTATCGCTTTTAATGTGCTCAAATGTACAAAAATCAAGTGATTCTTTCCACGAATTATCCTTAAAATCATTCCACCGATACCCATTTGGTATTTCCATTTCCCCCGTAAACAAGTAGAGGTCATCAAAAAGCCCATGTTCAATTATGGCTTGAGCTAATTGAGCCCCGGGTTCAATGAGGATATGATGTACCTTCTTTTCATAAAGGCTCTCAAAAAGTTCTCGCAAGTTCTGTTCTAGATTAAGCCCTGACAAAGGAATGGGAGTTACATGAGATGAATATGTAACGTTACTTTTCACATCAAATGCAACAAATATCGACCGTCCATCATCCCTGAATATTTTCAAATTCTGAGGTGTAGTCCCTGAATAATCAAGGAGTACTCTATGCGGGTCAATTTTGGAAAGCTCTCGTGAAAGACGAGTATCAAGAGCTGGGTTGTCAATTCGTGCAGTTCCTCCACCTACCATTATTACGTCAGCAAGAGCTCTCAATTCATGAACTCTCTCTCTTGATGCTGCACTTGTAATAATCACCTGTTCTTTTTGAGCCCCTGCAATACAGCCATTACTGCTTTGCGCTATTTTCACTGTAATTTTAGGGCGTTTGTGTTTGATATAAGTAAAAAAACCAGAATATAACTCTCTCAGCTCATCTTCGAGAATAGATTCAACAACTGTTATCCCAGCTTGTCGAAGCATTGCTATTCCTCGTCCATTAACCAAAGGGTTAGGGTCGCCAATTCCTATGATTACCGTACTCAAACCAGCATTTATGATCGCATCAACACAGGGAGGGGTTTTTCCATAGTGCGAGCAGGGCTCAAGAGTCACTACAATAGTAGAACCTTTCAATAATTGACTAGAACACTGTTTTATCGCTTGAACTTCGGCATGATCACCCCCCGCTGGCAATGTATACCCTCGTGAAATGATAGTTCCATTTTGTACTACCACTGCACCCACCGATGGGTTTGGCTGCGTACGGTTCCACCCTTTTCGCGCTTCAGCAATAGCTTCACGCATCCAATTACTATATTCAGTCTTCATAGGTCAAATATAACTTATGGATTGTATTGCCCTTTGTAAAAAGAGAAAACTTAAGAATCCATTTAAAAAAGCCGAAAAATAAGTATACTAGTACTCTAATAATTTAAATGAGGCAAGGAGATTCATTGAAATACCCTATAACCATACTTTTTCTCATAGTTTTTGCATCTATTATACAAGGTACGATACTCTTTGGATGGCTTACACACCACCTCTATTTTACTATCGAGAAATTAGGGAGCTTAACCATTCTTGGTCTTGCAGTTACGGGATTTACTATGGCGTACCTCAAAATTCTTTCTGCTTCAATCAATGGATTTTGGTCTATCAAAATTATACTAGCAACCCTGCTTCAGTTCATTAATTTTGGAGTCTTTCTCGGGTTCGCCTATCTTCTTTTATTGAGCTGGGTTGATCAACCGCTCTACATTGGGCCATAAAAAAGCTGAGCTCATAGAGCCCAGCCGTCACAACCAAGTGATTGTATAATTATTTATCACTGTAATTATTTTTCACATTGAGCTTTTACGGCTGCAATTCTTACCCAACCTGCGTCAGGAATAACAGCCCCAAGAACCTGTACAACTTCTGCACCTGTTGCTGAAGCAAGTATTCCACACTTATCCATTGGCCAACCCTCGACTACACCATATAAAAAACCCGCAGCCCACAAGTCACCAGCACCAGTAGTATCGATTGCATTTACAACCTGAGCATCCACTCGAGTAACCTCTCCATCTCTTTTGATGAGGGCCCCTTTTTTACCTAATTTCACTACTGAAAAGGCACATAATTTTGAGAGTTCTTCAAGCGCTGGTTCTTCATCAAGGCCAGTAAATGCTTTAGCTTCATCTTCATTGGCAATAATGATATCTACATATTTCTCAATAACTTCTTCGAATAGAGGTTTTACCGCACCAACAACTTCGAATGATGCTAAGTCGAGTGAAACTAACGCACCAACAGTTTTTGCCATCTCTAGTGCTTTTCTAAATACTGGTTCATTAAAAGCTAAATATCCTTCAAAATGGACTAGTTTAACCCCTGCAAACTGTTCGATAGAAATATCTTCTGGAGTTATTTCTGCAGCAACACTCAATGCAGAAAACATAGTTCGTTGTGCATCCGGTGTCACAACAGAGAGCACTCGGCCGGAAGGATTAGTGCCAAAACAAAGTTGAGCATCAACCTGAGCTTTATTTAAGCCATCGATAAAGAGTTTACCAAGAGCATCATCACATACTTTTCCAACAAAACGACTTGCCCCTCCTAGTTTACCAACCCCAACAATAGTGTTACATGCTGAACCGCCAGGCACCACTGATGGTGTGATATCTGTCTTTTTGAGTGCTCCATTGACATCATCAACATCAACAAGTGTCATCCCCCCTTTAGGAGAGCCTAATGATTCGAGATAACTGTCTGATTCTTGAATTAAAAGATCTATTAACGCAGCACCGATACCCAGTATTGTTTTACTCATATTTTTTCCAATTATTCATGACTTTATTTCAGTAATATGTAGCTCATTGTCCTCTTCTGTTCAAGGACTATTTTGGCACAATACTACCTGGGAAAGGCGAATTAATGAGCACGTTTTGCTATGGGATTCACAGAAGTAATCCAGAAAACAATTACTTAACGATAATCGTCCAAGTTACTGATATTACCTTCACCTTTTTGCTTCCGGCGCTGCTCACTCACCTTCTCCAAAAACTGCTTCTCATTTTCACTCAGTGAGTTGACGCCATATTCAGAAACTTTTTTTAGTATAGCATCGAGTGTTTCATTAGAATCATGCGGTGAATGAGGGTCATACTCTTCACTTTTGTCAGATGTTTTAGCAAAGGTCTGTTTTACCTTATCAGTAAAATTTGAAAAACTATTTTCTTGCGTACCCTGAAATTGAAACCCCGAACTCAAATTCCCTTTATATAAAAAGGTCATGTATAAAAAGCCACCAAGTGCCCCCATTACATGAGTGAGGTGCGCCAAACCACCTGTTGATCCATAGATCAAAGTTTTAGCCGCTAAGAATGATTCAATGACAATCATTCCAATAAAAAGAACTTTAATTTTCATTGGTACAACAAACATTAAAAGTACTGTAGATTCGGGGTGGTTTTTGTAGAAAAGAAAAAGGATTGCATAGATTGCACCTGATGCTCCAATAACAAGAACGTGATTGCCACTAATGCTATATAATATCCCGCTTAACAACCCAGCAAATGTCCCTGATATAAGGTAAATTTTAAGAAATTCTTTATCGCCTATATCTTGAGCGATTGTATTACCAAACATCCAGAGCCCAAAAATCATATTTGCACCAAGATGCATTAGATCTCCATGCAGAAACATATAGGTGAATATACTCCATGGCTTTCCAAATAAGGTTTCTGGACTAAAACTGAGAAGAATTGATGGATCCAGCCCAAATAATGCGTACAAGTATTGATTCAATACCGGGCTAATCATTCCAATAAGAAAAATGACCACATTTATTATCATTAGCTTTTTTATAACAGGAGATATTTCACTAAATGGTATCACGATAAGCCTTTATTATAGGAATGGGATAATTTCTGAAGGTACAAATTCAGCAATAGTATGACCGTTTTTAAGTAAGTCTCGTATTATTGATGAAGAAATTGCTGATAAATTAGGGTCGCTTGCTAGAAGCACGGTTTCACATTCAGGATAGAGCTTTTTATTAACCTGAGCAAGTTGATTTTCAAACTCAAAATCAATGCTATTTCTAATGCCCCGAACAATAGTCCTAATAGAATTTTTTTTAAGATACTCAACCGTGAGCCCTTCCCAGGTATCAACGGTAACATTAGGAAGAGTCGCAGTGACACTCTCTATCATTGCAACTCTTTGCTCAATGGGGTAAAGCCCTTTTTTATCACCATTAATCCCTATAAGAATTGTTACAGAATCAAACAACTCTACCGTTCTTTCAATAATGTTACAATGCCCTAAAGTTATAGGGTCAAATGAGCCAGGTATAATAGTCATTGATCGTTTCATAGCCATTAATTATAAAAAAATGCGAGGCAACTTTCGCCATAACGTTTAATTTTATCAGCCGATTCCAACCATGCAATTTTTTCTCTCGATGGATATTGAAATATAGCTGTTCCGCCAGGGGCGAGTTTATCACGTACATCATTAAACTCAGGATACTCTTTTACAAATGGTGGATCGCAAAAAAGCACATCAATACTCCCTTGAGGCATTGAATTATAATATTTTACTGCATCCATTGACACAAGTTTTATTGTCGTCGTTTTTAGTGCTTTTAAATTCTCTTGTATACACTGAATAGCAGGTCGTGCATTTTCAAGAAGAATTACTGACGCAGCCCCTCGACTTGCCGCTTCAATACCAACACTTCCAGAACCTGCGTAGAGATCGACAAAAGATGCCCCTTCTACATCATCAATAATATTAAAAAGCGCTTCTCGGACTCGAGACCCTGTAGGTCGAGTTTCATTGCCCGGTGGTGTTTTTAGACTTCTACTGCGATATTCACCGCCTGTAATACGTGTGCCCATAGTTACTCTTTTACGTAATAGACGAGATCTAAAGTAGAATTCATTTTTTGGTCAACAGTAGGGACCACAGAAAGTTGTAAAATACCAACAGGAATCTTCTTTTGATGCAGTGTTTGTACAAATCGGGTAAGATCATTGAATCCACTTGAAACCATGAGCGTATAAGAATAACTTCGATATCCATGCAAAGCCCGTGGTCGTTTTTTCTCCAAATTCTGTACACTTACTCTCATATTTTCTGCAACATCAATAAGGTTTCTATTCAAGTTTTTAATCTGATCCTTTGCAACAAAGGTCACTTTGCGCTCATTAAGCTCTCTGTGTTTTACTGAGCCATAGAGATTAAACTCTTGTGTGTTTCCAACCAGCCCCACATTTTTTACAGGGTTCTCTTTGAATTTTGATGATACTGATTTTAGAGCTTTTTTAAACTGACGATAATTAAGTGGGTCTGATGCAAGACCATGAAGATAGTAATACCCAGGGATTTTAATCACCACTTTTCCAAAAGTCACCTTAAGTGATGCTGCATCGCCAACTCTCTTTAAGGTAGTATACATCATTAATTTCTGGTTTTTAATTTTTTCAAAATCAAGGAGCTTAGGTATGGGTTTTTTCTTCTTTTGTTCGATACTTTGACGCATTCCCATAACGATCTCTTCAACAACATTCTCTTCGTTAATAGAAATTTGAGGAAGAGGTTTTGAAACATCTTTTAGCCCTATTTCATCGATTGGCATTTCAACAATAACAGACTCCGTACTCAAACTTCCTTCAATAACATCAGGAGCCATCAACTTTTGGATTAATACAGGTGCAAATGCAAAAATAATGATAATCCATGCGACAATAGTGATCGAAGCAAGAATCATTAATCGCTTATTTTTCCGAGCCGACGCTACCGAATCACTGACGAGGTGACTGAGGTCTTCACCGAGCTCCTGAGCAACTGATGCGAGCGCATCCTGTTTGAGTAGATTTATCTCGATCATGAGTTAGCCTTTAAAGAATCTCGCATAGCTAAACCAAGTGCTGCAGCTGCTGGCGCTTCCATCGCAGGCTTATCACAATCAGGACTCAATTTTGCGAATGTAAAGGGATTGAGTTTAACCATCTTCCGTGAAAGATCTGATTTAAGTGCCCCCATGAAGTCTTCGTTTTCGGCAAGGTCGCCACAAACAAAAACATTCGCTTTACCCGCTGAAGCTTCTGGTATTTCTTCACCCTCTTCGGCTACAGCTTCTTTTGGTTGTTCTTCAGCTTCTGGTTCGGCCCCTTCAGGAGTTCCTTCTTCAAGAGCTGCTGCAGCTTCTTTTTTCGTAATAGCGAAAACTGCCGTTGTAATTTCTTGTTCAATTGCTTGAGTTATTTCGGAGAATTCACCCTCGCTAAACGCCTCGACAGTCACCGGAATACTTATCAATTTTTCCATTAAAAATTGATAGACCCAGATTACGGCAACGACATCTTGGTCTGCTTTAATAATAATATTATGCCCAGATGAGTCCACATCTTCTTTCATTATCTCAAGAGCATTAATAGCAGCAAATACATCCATATCAACAACACCCAAAGGCACATTGAGCTCTCTGCTTTGTTTAATGATTCCTTCCACATCTACTTTGCGGGTAGCCACAACCATTGCTCGCTTATATAATTCTTCACCTTCAACAGGGAGAATTTGAGCATCGTAATAATATTGATCAAGTGAATCACAAATGTAATTTTCTATTTCCCAACGAATATATTCGTCCACATCTTTAATTTCTTTAGGAATTAATACTGATCGGACAATTGAATTTTGAGACCGTATGGAGAAGACACACTCAACATCTTTATTGGCATCTCCCGTTTTTGAAACGAGGTAATTTTTAATTTCATCGATATCGTCTGTCTCTTTTATTTCAAGATCCAAAACAGTACCTGTATCATGATCAAACTCAACAAGCTTAGTTGTTGATTCTCCCATTTCTATACCAATAACGACTCTCGATGACATTACACTCCTCGACTATTTGGTAAATGTAATTTGATTACGAAGTCTTTGCAATTTTTTATTCCCAATACCTTTAACCTCTAATAATTCATCCATGGACTTAAAATCACCATTCTTTACCCTAAAATTAACAATGTGCTGTGCCAATTTAGGACCAACTCCGGGAAGCTGAGTCAGTTCAAGAGCTGATGCACTATTTATCTGTATTAGCTTATCGGCTCTTTTTTGAGGTTTCTTGATATTTTCATCTATTTTAGAGAGTGAATCCTCTCTAAAATTATCTTGGGGCGGCATGTTTGTTTCTATAGATTCACTTTGACGAAAAGCAAGTCCCTCTTTCGGTGCTTTAACGATTGTGGGTACATAGCTACTTTTCACCACCTCAACGTCTCCACTATTTGGGGCATACCAAGTTCTATACACTCGGGTCCCAATACCAATGGAAAAGAATAGCGCTGCCAAAATAAGGGCTTTTTTCTCTAATGAAGTCAAGTACTCTCTCTCTTAGCTATTTGCTGATTTAAGCAAGTTTAGAAATAGAGGTGATGGTTTAATCAGACTCGAAGTCAATTCTGGATGAAATTGACATGCCATGAAAAATTTATGCCCTGGAATCTCCATAATCTGCATAATATCTTCTTTTGCCGCTTTACCAGAAAAGAGCAATCCTGCAGCTTCAATCTCTGGAACATATTGAGGGTTAACCTCATAACGATGGCGAAAACGTGCTCGGGTAAAATCAGAACCATAAATCTCTTCAGCGCGAGACCCCTTAGTAATCAAAACATCTTGACCGCCAAGGCGCATTGTCGCCCCCATATCTTTAATATTCTCTTGACCAGGTAAGAAACCAATTATTGGCGCTTTTACTGTAAAACCATCTCTTTCAGATTCTATTGTTCCAGCACCATCTATTTTAGCAACATTTCGTGCATATTCGACTACTGCAAGCTGCATACCATAGCATATTCCTAAAAAAGGCAAGTTATTTTCACGAGCATATTTAATCAGTGTAATTTTGCCCTCTGAACCTCTATAGCCAAAGCCGCCAGGAACGATTATGCCATCTACACCTTCGAGCACTATTTTAGGGTCAAGCTTTTTTACATCAACTTCTTCAGTATCTATCCATTTAATATTTGCTTTAAGGTCAAGATGAGCAGCACCGTGATTGATTGACTCTACTACTGATGCATAGGAGTCTTCGAGGGAAGTATATTTACCACAAATTGCGATAGTTAATTCTTTACGTGGATTCTCGTTATTACGGTTAATATTATCAACTAATTGCCCCCACTCTTCGAGCTCTGGTGGAGCGTACAAACGGAGTTTTTCAGTAATTATCTCTGGAATGCCTTCTTTGACATAGATCATCGGTACTTCGTAGACATTAGAAACATCGACGCCCGATATAACATGGCTTGGATCGAGATTACAAAAAAGACCAATTTTCTTTTTAATATGCGGGTCCAAATATTCTGAACAACGCGCCACAATAATATCTGGATAGATACCATGGGCATTAAGATCTTTTACGGACATTTGTGTCGGTTTAGATTTTTGTTCGTTTACACCACTTGGAATTGGAACGTATGTAAGATGTACAAAAAGAATATTTTCGCTTCCTACATCGTGTTGAAGTTGACGTACTGCTTCGAGGTAAAATTGGTTTTCGAGGTCACCCACTGTACCACCAACTTCAATCATTACAATATCAGCTTCTTCTTCATTAGCAATTTCAAAAAATTTTGATTTAATCAGATCTGTAACGTGAGGAATAAACTGGACTGTTTGACCAAGAAAGTAGCCTTCACGTTCTTTGTCCATAATCTCTTTAAACACTTTGCCCATAGTGAGGTTTTGCTTAAATTTAGCATTCACTTGCATGTAGCGTTCATAATGACCAAAGTCCATGTCTACTTCGCCGCCATCATCAAGTACAAATACTTCACCATGTTCTGTAGGATTCATTGTTCCAGGATCAGTATTGAGATAGCCATCACATTTAATAGGTACGACCTTTCGACGCCCCGAAAGAATAGCCCCTATTGATGCTGTAGTAATCCCTTTTCCAAGGCCTGACAACACACCACCTGTGACAACAATAAACTTTGTTTTGTTATTATATTTACTCATATCTGTTCCTGTTACTGCGTTACTAGCTGTGCATACCGTTTTGCAAAAATATTTTCAACTATCGCTATATCTTCTGGAATATCAACAGAATGCGACTCATGCTCAACTAGTTCGACCTTTATTTTTGTTTCGGGAAAAATTCTCAATTGCTCTAATGATAGTAATTTTTCAGCATCTGACTGCGGAGAAGCAGAAAAATTTTGGAGGGTTTTTAAGGTAAACCCATAGATACCTTTATGCTTATACATTTTTGACTTTTTACACTCTGGAAGTCTCAAAAAATCAGTTGCAAATCCATTTTCATCTATCATAACCTTGACAACACTCGGTACATCAAGGAATTGTTCTTGCAGTGGAACCGCTGCAGTAACCCAACCATGAGGATAGGTGCGGAGAGATTCACAGAGTACGGGGAAAAGCAATGGATCAACAACGGGTTCATCACCTTGTAAATTGATGATTGCATTTAATTGAAGGGCTTCTGCCGCCTCTAGTACACGATCAGAGCCCGTTATACATTCTCTTTTACTTATATATGCCTCATATCCTTCAGAAACCACAAGGGATGCTATCTCTTCAGAATCAGTTGCACATATAATTCGATCAAAACAATCGGCTTCATGAGCACGGTCAAGGGTATGGAGAATCATCGCTCTTTCACTAATAAGAGCAAGCGGTTTGGAGGGGAAGCGAGTTGAACCGATGCGTGCCGGAACAACGCAGCTAATTTGCACTATTAACCAATAACCTTTGGGATAGTATAGTGATCTTGGCCAGTTGCGGGTGCGTTTTTAAATGCCTCTTCACGACTCAGTGATTCACCAACTACATCAGGTCTGAGGTCTGTTACATGATCATCAACTCGAGTCATTGGCTCTACATTTGCGAGGTCAAGCTCTTGTAGCTCATCCATATAGCCAACAAGTTTCTCAAGGTGCTTCTTATATCCTTCGATCTCATCCTCTTTAATCGCAATACGTGAAAGTTTTCCGAGTCTGAGTACATCTTCATTGGTTATCATTTTAGCCCTGCACTATTTGTAGGTTTGCATATTTTAAAATTAATTTCTTGGTAGTACCGCTCTTAAAAGCCACTTCGACTTTAGAACTCTCAGTTTGTCCTTCACACGCTTTAATAACGCCAAGACCAAACTTAGGATGGGTCACTTTACATCCTACATCCAAATATACACTTTCCTGAGAAAAGTCGTCAAAACTCTGAGAGCTTTTTTTCTTTCTTAAACTACTATTTACACTTGGTGAGCCCCCAGTACTATTTGAGGGTCGCGAAGCTCCGAACCCACCAGATGATGAAGGGCTTTTCTTCTGATAACCACCAGATGTCCCTGCGCCACCAGAATAGCCTCCAGAACCATATGATTTACTTTTATAAGAGCTACCGCTATACCCCCCACCTGATGACCCCCCATAGGATCCACCACCTTTAGATTTCCAGGCAGGCTTGCCCACTGAGGCATATGATTGACGCGGCATTCCACCGGCAAAGTCTATTTCATCAAGTACATTTTCATCAATTTCACCTAAAAACCTACTGGGCTGAAATACTTCATCTCGGCCATACATTTTTCTGCAGCGAGCCGAATAGAGATTCAAAGACTCTTGTGCCCGGGTCATACCGACATAAAAAAGCCTCCGTTCTTCCTCTACCTCACTATCATCATCACCACGACTCATGGGGAGCAGCTTTTCATCACACCCTGCAATATAGACATAGGGAAACTCGAGGCCTTTTGCCGCATGAAGAGTCATAAGCTTAATAGATTGAGCTCCTTCCTCTGCGAGATCAACACTAGTGAGCAGTGATGCCTCTTGTAAATACTGATCTAATGAAGCCCCTGGCTGATGTTCTTCAAATTCGACAACAGCATTGAGCAGTTCAGCGATATTGTTTAAACGTTCTTCTGATTCAGGACTATTTTCTTCGACTAAGGCTGATTTGTAGCCCGTGTCGGTTATCACTTTCTCAACGAGTATCGGTAGCGGCTCAATCCCCATGAGAGATTTAAAATCTTCAATCAGCTCAGCAAATGATTTTAATTTTGCTGCGGTGCCTTTTCGTTCGATAATAGTATCACAATCCATAATCGCCTGATACATACCTGTACCAGCTTGACGTCCTGCCTGTTTTACCTTATCAATGGTACCGGGCCCAATTCCTCGGCGGGGAACATTGATAATTCTTTCAAGTGAAATCTCATCAAGTGGATTTGCAAGAAATCTCAGATAGGCCAAGATGTCTTTAACCTCTTTACGATCGTAAAAACGTGTTCCTCCAATAATGGTACAGGGAATTTTACTCCGGTTCATTTGCTCTTCAAGAACCCGAGACTGGGAGTTAGTTCGATAAAACACTGCTACATCCGAGTATTTTTCTGAGCCAAGCGCTTTCACCGCCGATGCAATATATTGAGCTTCAGCTCGCTCATCCCCCACTTTAATGAGTTGAATTTTGTCACCATCCTCTTTTTCAGAGAAGACATTTTTTTTAAACTCTTCAGTTCGAATATTATTTCGAATAAGGGTATTTGCCCCATGTACGATATTTCTCGATGAACGATAATTTTGCTCGAGTTTAACAATCTTTACATTTTTAAAATCGGTACTAAAGCGCCGAATAATACTGATATCAGCACCACGCCACCCATAAATACTCTGGTCGTCATCCCCTACTACTGTTACGTTTGGCGACGTGCCAACCCCTGAAGTCAGCAATTTAATAAGGTCAAATTGAACAGGGTTGGTATCTTGGTATTCATCTACGAAAAAGTACTCAAATCGGCTGCGATACTGTTCACGAACTACATCGTTTCGCTTTAAAAGCTGAACCGTCACATTAAGAAGGTCATCAAAATCCAGTGCATTATTCTCTTTCAGTGCATTTTGATACTGTAAATACATTTTAGCAATTTCTTTCTCATCCGCATATTCTGCTGATGCAATTGCCTCTTCGGGCCCCATCGCTTTATTTTTCCAATTTGATATATAAGAGCGAATGCGCTTTACCTTAGATGCCTCAGCATCCATCTCTAATTTTTTAAAAATCTCTTTGAAAATGCGTTTTTGATCAGAATCATCATAGATACTAAAATTTCGCGTTAAACTTCCGACGCCTACTGAAAGATCAGGTTCCTTTGGTAGACTATATCTGAGAATTCGTACACAAATACTGTGGAAGGTCCCCATCCAATCGAATGGAAGGTCATCTTCAAGAAGTTTTGCTAAACGCTCTTTCATCTCACCCGCAGCTTTATTGGTAAAGGTTACCGCAAGAATTTTATAAGCCGGAATTTTGTAATGGGATACTAGATGTGCAATTTTGTAGGTGACTACTCGCGTTTTACCCGACCCCGCCCCTGCAAGTATAAGCTGGGGGTTGTCTACATTGATTGCAGCTTTTCGTTGAACTTCATTCAGTTCTTTTTCGAGTACGGAGGCGTCAATAATTTTCATAAAACCTTGTCTGAGGGCGTGAATTGATGGCTAGGAGGATTTATTCTCTCATAAGAAATCAAATGTAATTATTGGGGGAGAATCTTGGGTGAAAGATTTCCTTGAAAGGACTTCACTGGTTGGAATTTTTGTTGTCCATGATTGTGTGTGGTAATATCAATTAAATTACAAATGATACTACTTCTTATTTACCAAGGAGTTAGCTGTTATTTATTAGATGGGATTGAATCTTTATTCATCAAAACAGCATCTATTGCATCAAAAACATCGACACCAGAACCTTGGACGAGAATACTCCCTTTCTCAAATAAAACAATAGATGATGAGCCACTTCGCCCGTACAACCCCCAGATCTCTGGATATTGCCGGGGAGTAACCTCAAATAAAGTGATGTTTTTCGCTTTGAATCGAGCAATCATCATCTGCATAGGTACAGAGAGCTCTTTATCATTAGCGCCGTTTATATTAAAAGAGACAATTACTGGCCGAGAGTTTTTTATTGCCGCAGCAACAACTTCTTCTTTATGGCTTAATTCGTTTTGACATGCAACAATGAGGACCAATACGAGACAGATATACACAGATATATTTTTCATTTTATACTAAGGCGATAAATTACTGGAATTAAAAATAACACCACATTTCATTATTAGGAATACCCAATGTCACCCAATTGTTTTTTTAAGAGATTAACAATAAAAAAAGCGACCTGCATAACAGGTCGCTTTTTTTATAGAGTGAGTAAGAAATATCTTACATCATACCTGGCATTCCGCCACCCATACCACCCATTCCGCCACCCATTGCAGACATATCTGGACCCTTCTCATCAGGAAGGTCAGAAATCACACAATCAGTAGTAAGAATCATGGTTGCAGCTGATGCAGCATTTTGAATTGCAGATTTTGTCACTTTAGCTGGGTCAATTACGCCCGCTTTAATGAGATCTTCATATTTGTCAGTTTTTGCATTGTATCCAAAAGCGCCTTTGCCCTCTTTTACTTTATTTACAACTACTGATCCTTCAAGACCTGCATTTTCAACAATTTGACGAAGTGGTGCTTCAATTGCACGAATCACAATATTTGCACCTGTTTTTTGATCTTCATTTTCGAATTCAAGTTTATTGATCGCTGGAATTGTTCTCAGAAGAGCAACACCACCACCTGCAACAATACCTTCTTCAACTGCAGCACGAGTTGCATGAAGTGCATCTTCAACACGATCTTTTTTCTCTTTCATTTCTACTTCAGTAGCTGCGCCAACGTTGATTACTGCTACTCCAGCACCAAGTTTAGCCATACGCTCTTGAAGTTTTTCACGATCATAGTCAGAAGAAGTCTCTTGAAACTGATTTTTAATTTGAGCAACACGATCTTTAATTGCTTTATGTGAACCAGCACCCTCAACAACAGTTGTATTATCTTTATCGATAGTGATGTTTTTTGCTGATCCAAGCATGTCAAGAGTAACATCTTCGAGTTTTGAGCCCATCTCTTCAGAACAAATTCGAGCATTTGTAAGAATCGCAATATCTTCGAGCATCGCTTTACGACGATCACCAAAACCTGGAGCTTTGATAGCTGCAACTTTAAGTGTACCACGAAGTTTATTTACGATAAGTGTTGCAAGAGCTTCACCTTCAACATCTTCGGCAATAATCAAAAGCGATTTACCTGCTTTAGAAACCCCTTCAAGTACTGGAAGAAGGTCCTTCATGTTAGAAATTTTCTTGTCGTAGATTAGGATAAACGGGTTTTCCATGTTTACGAGCATTTTTGCTGAGTCAGTTGCGAAATACGGTGAGAGGTATCCACGGTCAAACTGCATTCCTTCTACAACTTCAAGTGTTGTTTCAGCTGTTTTCGACTCTTCAATAGTAATGACCCCATCAGTACCTACTTTATCCATTGCATTTGCAATGAGCGCACCGATTTCAACATCATTGTTTGCAGAGATAGAAGCAACTTGAGCGATATCACCTGTTCCATTTACTTTTTTAGACTTTTTGGTAATTTCTGTCACGATAGTTTCGACAGCTTTATCGATACCACGCTTAAGGTCCATTGGGTTTGCACCAGCAGTTACGTTTTTAAAACCTTCTTTTGCAATCGCATGAGTAAGGACTGTTGCTGTTGTTGTTCCATCACCTGCAATATCAGATGTTTTAGATGCAACTTCACGCACCATTTGTGCACCCATATTTTCAGCATTATCTTCGAGTTCAATATCTTTAGCAACAGTAACACCATCTTTTGTAACCGAAGGAGCGCCAAATGATTTTGACATCATTACGGTACGGCCTTTAGGACCAAGAGTAACTTTTACTGCATTTGCAAGTTTTTCTGCGCCAGCGAGAAGTGCACTACGTGCCGCTGCATCAAATTTTAAATCTTTTGCCATTGTTCTTTCCTTTCTTCCTTAAATTATTTACCAATTTTCGCTAAAATGTCTGACTCACGCATAATGAGGTATTTCTTGCTACCATCTTCAATTTCAGTACCAGCATACTTTCCGTATAGTACTACATCACCTTTTTTGAGTTCTGGAGCAATAAGTTCTCCATTGTCAGCAGTCTTCCCTGGACCTACTGCAACAACCTTGCCTTGAGCAGGTTTCTCTTTTGCATTATCTGGAATGTAAAGTCCGCCTGCTGTTTTTTCTTCAGCTTCTACTTGTTCTAGAACTACTCTATCTGCGAGTGGTTGAATTGCCATGGAATTTCTCCTATTTCAGGTGTTAAATACGTTTTGACTTCAAAAGAGCAACATACGTGCCATATCTTCTTTATTCGGTTTAAAGGATAGTTTAAATAGAATAGCTTCACAGTGTGTTTCAAAATAAAGCACCTACAAATAAACAAAAAAACGGCAATTCCAATATGAAACACCTGTGGTTTTTTGAAAGTATTATTTATACTTAAAACTATGGCAGGAGCAAAATATACTATAGACTTACAGTGGGATGACGATGAAAAAAAATACATCGCTACCTCCCCTCAGCACCCAGAGTGCGTTGCAGTTGGAATTACTAAACCTGAAGCACGTCGAAAACTCGATATTGCTATTGAAAATTGGCTCAAAGCCATCCGAAGTCAGGCAAGCAAAACCAAGGGACTCAAAATTGGATACACCCGTGCATCCTTTATTGTACAGGAAAATCTACTCGATCAATTAAAACTTTATGCGTCCATTGAAGATATTTCAATGAAAGAAGCTCTTGAAAATAGCATGAAGTATTTTCTAAAGTCTAAAAAAGTTCAGAAAGTCATTAACTCGCAAGACGATTAACCTATAAAACGACAATCTCTTTCCAGCTAAAACAACCCAATATCCCACTAGCATAACGTATTAAATACTTATACATTATTTAACTGTAACCCCCTTTAAATACAAGCAGATAAGAGATTAATCAATCTAAATATATTTATTTTAAGTATCCCTAATGGGATTATACTTTGCACCAAGTTTTCTGTTACGGTATCTTTAAGAGGAACTTAACCTCTGGATACTGTTATGAATGCCTCCCCTACCATTTTTAAAGAACAGACTATTCGACTCACTATAAACACCGTTAAAAAAAGCATACTTCTCTTCAGCTTTATAACAAGCCTTATCGGCACCGGACTTGTAGTAGTAGTTTTCCTAACTGCAACATCCACCCTGAGAGCTGCAAGCGTCCCCCCTCAAGTAGTCGGCGGGTACACTCAACTCATTCTAGAATATGAAAACATTCAAACTGCACTCAATCAAAGCAGCCTCACCCTTCAGGATAGCGCGAAATACGTAGTACTCGACAACCTCGATTCAGAACTCACACTCTATCTCCCCGACTCCACCCATCAATACGAAGCACTACACAACCCCAACTTTAACATACTTGATATACTCAATCAAACCACAGTACTCTCAGCTGGAGACACCCTCTTTCTCTACAACGACCTTAAATCTGTATTCCTCGCAACAAGTACAAACCCTATTGACAGCGGGACTCTCGCCATTGAGTTCCTTCAAAACAATAACGAAAAAATTCTAATCGACTTTAAAGAATTTCAATTTTACTCTCCTTGGTTTCTTAATACCGACTCAACGGGAACCGTCATAACACAAGAACCCATAATTGCAAACACCGGAACCTATACACAAGTCAATATTCTCGCCCACTCACTCAACAGCTCAGGCACAGACACTATCCCTTGCACCGCAATAATCTGCAAATCCAACACTCTTAACTTTATCACACCCGACAATTCAACAATGACTTTCCACGGCGCCCCTTATGGCGCAGAGCTTGACAGCCTACCAATTATAAATGGCTTCGCCTCCTTCTACATATATAACATTGACAGCTCAGCAAACACAACCTTCTCCCTAACTGGCGCACCCGACCTCAACAACAATGCTCGCCTCAGCTACACACACACTGCCGGCGTAACCTTTAACCTCTCGCCCGCACCTCTCCTAGACAAAGCAGAGATGCACGACACCGATGGTGACGCCATAGGCGACAGTCTTGTGATCACATACAAAGATGACATCATTAACAACACCCCTGACGCCATTCATTATAATTGGCCAACAGACTCAACAAGTTACACATTAAACAGTAGCGACAGTCCTACGATAAAAACAGGGACCTCAAATACCCTAGTGATCCGCAAACCATTTAGCGCCAACGCAACATCCACTCAAACCGGACGCGTACAATCAGACTACATACTTGACAATGGAGATCTCTTTAAAGACCAGACAACTATCCTTGATAAAATTGGCCCAAAACTAACCCAAGCCACACTACAATCAGGCCAAGAAGGCGCACCCGACACCCTTTACACAAACTTCTCTGAACCCCTGAGCGAACAATCATACAACGGAGAACTTTTCTTAACCAACAACAATACTCCGGTGCACACCCAAGGCACCCAACTAGACAATGGGCGCTGGGCCTTTATTGTGAACAAAGGCCTCCTCTCACCTAACAATTTATTAACACTTAACAGCATGTCACTCATCGCCGACACACTCCTCAATAAGCCACACAGCAACAATAACGGAGTCACCATAGCTTCTTCACCGAGCTTGCCTACACTCGCAAACACCAATGGAGGCTACCATGACACTGACAACAATGGTACCCTCGACCGAATCTCCCTGCTCTTCACAGAACCAATCACTGCAGAGATGCTCATTCACAGTGACATCATTTGCAACTGGCCAAACTCAGTCAATTCTCTTATTACGCTCCACAGTGGAGGCTCCCTCAGCATAAACCCGTCAAACTCTTTCGAAGTGTTTTTTGACATCCCTGAAGAAACTGACATTAAATATGGCATCACCACAATGGAATCTCACTTTGGAAAACCCCTCCTCATAAACAACTACATCAGCCCTGCAACAAACAGCGCCATCAACGACACAACAATCCTAACACTCAACGACCATATAGCCCCTCTTTTATTAAGCACTCATTTAACCCCTTCATCAACCCCCAATGAGCCCGACACTATTTCATTTACCTTCAGTGAGCCAATTACCCCCGATGTAGACCCTCACACCTTTACTCTCAATGGTTACACAAATAACGAGTATAGCCCCTCATTAGTTTTCCCAACAACCGCATCAAATACCGCATTCGGCACCATCTCTCAAGGAACTCTAATCAACTCAAGAAATAGAGCCGGCGACACCCTCACTATAGACGATTTAACATTTAACATCCAAGACACAACAAACAACAGGGTGCTACCCACCAACCTACAAATAACGGGGAGCCATAGAATTAGCACCCATTATAATACATTCGCAACCTACGAACCACTCAACTACGAACTCATCGAACAAGCAGCCATCACCGAAGAATTCCTCACTGAAGAAGAAGGGGCTCTCTTTTTAAAAAGCGAGGATAAAATTGGTTATTTACTCGACTTAACCATGGGAATCCCTGAAGAGAACATTGCAAACCTCGACCTTGAAGATATCTCATTCAGCTATCAGCTCTTTTTCCACAACACCCAAGGCCAACAAGTCATAGACCAAAAAGGCACAATCCCCTGCAGCAGCGAAGGCTTTAACGGGAACTGCTTTGAAAACCCAAAGAAAATATTGATCAACTGGAACTTCAAATCTAACGATGGGCGATTCATCGCAAGTGGCGTCTACTACAGCCAACTTATCATCACCATCAGGACCCCAAAAGCAACAACGAACATACATTACAGCAAAAAATGCGGCATCCTTAGAGGCGAGTCTCGCAACCCCTTCTAACCCTTCAAACACCCAACACCAAAAGCCGGACATAATCTGTCCGGCTTTTTTCATTCCATCAATATTTCCCCCAGACCATAAGTAATTACATCAACTAAAAAACAACAAGGTAATGTATATATAAATAATACTTTTTTAATACTAAATTCATACTCTAACAACACATAAGGAGCCTAATTAACTACACTTATAGGCTTTAAATAATAACTATTAGTAACATATAAAAATTATATCACCAATATTTGTATCATTTAACTCCGCTATACAGTATCTTTAAAGAAGGCAATTACGCCGGAGTATATTATGAAAAAATTATTATTTATAACCGCACTCCTCTTCTCATCAAGCAATCTATTTGCTGCATTCACTACCCTTGGATATGACCACGGTGACCGCAACATCATAAACGACATGGACGCGCTCTACGGTGAAGACAACTGGGAACGCATTGATGACTACGGTACTGAAGTCAATGATCAGAAATGGACCACACGCCTCGAAGGCGATATTGTTATCAAAGGAAAATTTGCATCCCTCGTCCATGAGTTTGGATATCGTGATGGCTCTGAGGGCGGTGAGTTTGTTTCACTCCTCCCAGAAATCAGAAGCAGCCGTGGACTCTATACCAAAACACAACAAGAGAACGAGGGCACCGCATACATAGCTAACGACTCTACTTATTTCCGGTTCATTCTTAAACTTAATGACATTAACTGGAGAGGAAACTGGTCATCCTACGGGCCACGCTGGGAATGGAGCTCAGACCCTACACAGAACAGAGGTGGCGAAGATCATGTTGTAACCTTCCGTATCATCGACAACAAAGGAACAGCCTTTGCAGAAAACAGGATTGGCATGTTTGTAATCGCCTGGGAAGACCTTGATTTTGAAGGAACCTACCTCTCTCGCTCAGACAGAGATTATGGCGACCTCATCGTAGAACTCCCCGGTGCCAAGCCAGAACATTTTGTAGATCCAAACGAGTCACCACTGACACTCGCCAACCTCATTACCTGCAATGAAGTAATCACCAACTACACTGAAGTCTCTATGACCAGTACACGAATTAAGTTCGAAGACAGTGACAACCAGCTTGAGCACGACGACAATTTACAAGTAGATTTCTTTACTATAGAATATGACTCAGAACCAGATTCAATTGAAGTCCTCACTAAAGCCAGTAGATACACCGACAGTAACAGACTTTATTTTGTTGGCGACAAAGAACTTGATTCGCTCGGATTTCATATTGAGCTCGTTGAAAAAACTGCTCAGCATGCAGTTATTGGAGTTGTCGGATACGACAATCGCCATGCACTGAGCCATATAGAGTTCGATGTATTCGACGCAACACTTATGGTCACTCCTGGAACATCCACTCCCATCAAAAGAGTGATAGCGTGCAAGGATGGTGAGACGCCAGTATCAAGTTCCAGCGCCGTAGTAAGCTCTGAAGAGAATCAAAATGAAGAAACTGAAAATTCAAGCACTACTGAAGTATCATCAGATTCACAAAACACTCCCAATAGTAACAACAGTAGCAGTGACACATCCAATACCCCCATAGAAGACATTACTCTCATCGGGAACAACCCAGACAACTCAACTTCTTCAACTGACAATGCAACTATTAACATCGACGGAACTCCCATCAATAACAATTCTTCTAACGATCACACTACAGCAACTCTCGACGGAAGTAATCTTTCAAGCAACAGTCACGAAAACACCCCAGACAATGAGGCTCTCTCTCTTACTGGGGCAAACAAGAACACCCAAACTACTGACTCAAGCAATAGCTCAGTTTCTCTCACCGGGGAAGCCGCATCAGAAGCAGGCAACAACAATGGTGTTGACGGCATTAATTTAACCGGTAAATACCTTGATGAAAAAAAGAATGAATCAAAAAATAACACAACTATATCTCTCACCGGCAACAACACAGAGCACACCAGCAGTAAAAATGACAATACTCTTACCTATTTATTTTCTGAATTAACAAACGACATTGTTGCCGATGCATTCACCTCTGACTCTAAACAAAACAATAACACAAAACAAGATGCCAATGGCACACTAAACATCAATGGCTACTCTATCGGCAACTCTTACCTTTCAAAAAATAAGACCAATACTAAAACTCATAAAAACTTTACCGAATTATTTGGAACCGACTACATTTCACACTATGTAGCCGACCAAAACCTTAAAACCATCCTTGACCCAAACAAAACACACGCCACAAGCGCATCAATAACAAAATCCATCGACGGCAAAGACACCCTTACTCTTGTGTACAACAGCTCTGTCAGCATCAATCAAACCATTGGTTCACTTGTTATAAATGGTGAAAACATACTATTCACTCAAACCGAAAGTAATAACGAAAACGAGATTACTCTCGTCATTGACAGCACACAAACAATTAAGGAAGGATCACAGTTTTTCGAAATTTTTGATACCGAAAACAACAATCTGTTCGAAGAACAATTTGTTTCTATAGAGCGCTTTGCAAAACTACCCGAACTCACACAAGATGGTAATGGATATTTTGACCAAAATCAAGACGGTCGCATGGACAACATCAAAGTTACCTTTCAGGGTGGTGTAACTCCTGAAATGCTTGAAGGTGCAATCTTCAACTTTAGCTGGCTCAATAATCAAAACCAGATAGAAACTTTTGTCGCCCCCATTGAAAATGTGACCATTGACCCCTCTCATGCTGCGGTACTCTATTGGAATACTGAAGAGTTCTTTTCATCTGCTCCTAATCATACTGATTTTGACAGAACCCATTTTGGTTCAGCAACTCTTCACTATACTTACACCGCAGATGGCATTACACGCTCGGTAGACAAGGTAATTACCATGCAAGACAAAATGGCCCCTGTAATCATTGACGCAAAACTCAATGCAGGCGTATTCAGAACATCTGAAGACACCCTCATTATCACCTTCTCTGAAAAAATTAACATCGGCCGCATATCTCAAAATGACCTCTTTGAATATAAATCTGAGTCAGGTACCCTAACAATTGAACCCAATGAGCTGACATGGATTAATGCCACAACAGCAAAACTTGTTATAGAAAACAATGGTTCAGTAATAATTGGCGACTCTATTCGCATCAACAACAATCCCCTATCAAAGCTTGGGTACATAGTTGACCTCGCAAATAACTCAGCTATGAAAAGCCCACTATTTGCCGAATTAGAAGGCGACCCAAGAATGCTTGTAGAATACGTTTCACTCAACTCCTTTGACTCTGAGGATCCAGAAATACTCAAAGCCCCTATAACTGAACTTAAATATGTTGATATGTATACAACCGCTTCAGACCTGAGAGAAACAGGACGACTTGGACACCTCATAGAAATAGGCGCCAACACTTTTCCCTATGCTGCAAAAGCAATTGAAAACGGCTCATATGCCCCTGAGGATTACACATTTGACTATTCAATACATTACTACACTCAAAATGGCTCTTATGTTGCAGAAACCAAAGGAACAATTACTTGCGCCGATGCAGGTTTTGAAGGAAATTGCTTAGAGAACCCGAGCAAACTCTTTGTCCAATGGAACTTTAAAACCGACCAAAATCAAGCAATTGCCACTGGAACATATGTAGTCACAATGCAGCTTCTTGTGCGCACACCCGAACAAGTAGTCTTACAACAAGCAACTGATACATGGGGAGTAATCCGTCATTAGCTTACCCAAATCAATGTATACACTTTTAATACTTATATCTAATGTAAAACGTATAAAACAAGGGCTTTTTGCCCTTGTTTATGTTAGATTTAAAAGAAGGCAACTTAAGGAATCTCAATTATGGACCAGGCACTCTCACTTATCATTCTTGATAAAAACAAAGAACACCTCCGAGCGCTCTTGGAATTCCTCAACGCTACCGAAATACAGGTATACTCCCTCAACAGCATTGAAGAACTATTTGACAAAGCCTGCGCTATAGGCCCCAGTGCTATTATTTGCGACCATAAGAACATCGACACCGAACTCGCCCAAACACTTATGAAACTCAAAGGTGAAGAAAAAACAAAATACACTCCATTTTTTGTGCTGGGCACCAAAATCCCTAAACCGCTCGCAAACCAATATTCAATTCGTGGCGCAGAGGTTGTATCACAAGATTTAACCCCTTTAGAGCTCCTCTCAACCATCTTTCCCGAATACCTTGCTACTCTGACCAGCATAGCCGAAAACGCTAAACTCGAAGAAATCAAAAGTACTATTGGGAGTATTCAATCACTTGAGTTACTCGTCAATTCAGATAATTGGGACCTCCTCCGCACATGGTCTTCGGAAGAGATGTACCGCATTAAAGGCGGAATTCTCATTGTTAACCTGTTAGAGTGCGACTTTGTTAATAGCGAAGGCATTGGCACCCTCATCACATTATTACATGAATGCCGTAATTACGACGTACAATATTATATTATGTCGGCTGATGACCACTTTAAAAACACCATAGGGCAGACAGGCCTACTCGAAATTTTTACAATTGTATCAGATCACCAAGAGCTAAAAAAGTTAGCAACAAAGTAACGTGAAAATAGAGAGCACTTTCCTAGACAAATACAATGTTGCCGGTCCTCGGTACACTTCATACCCTCCCGCTCCTTATTTTCAGGAAGAGGGGAATATAGACCTATTCAAAGAGGTCATCGAACAATCAAATGATCATTCAAAAAACATATCTTTTTATGCTCATATTCCTTTTTGCCCTACACTCTGTTATTACTGTGGTTGCACTACAGAAATAACCACAAAGCAAGATCGAATTAGCACCTACTTTGAAATGATGCGCAAAGAGCGTGAAAATCTTTTTCCACTTATTGACAGTTCTCGCCCCGTGACTCAAATTCACTTTGGTGGTGGTACGCCTAATGCAGTATCAACCGATTACTTAAAAGAGATTGTAGACTCAATTGGCTCTCGCTACTCTTTTGCAGACAATGCTGAAATTGCCATTGAAGTAAACCCAAATCATACCTCATTTGAACAGTTAAAAACCTTACGTGAAATTGGCTTTAACCGCATTTCTATAGGCCTTCAAGACTTTAAGAAAGATGTACTCGATTATGTAAATAGAGGTTTTCCAGATATCCCCCCAAAAGAACTGATAGCCTACTGCCGAGATCTCGGTTTCACTGGGATTAACCTCGACCTCATTTATGGGCTCCCTGGTCAGACTGTCGAGAGTTTTCAAGATACCATAGCTCAAACAGTAGACGCTGACCCTGATCGCATTGCTGCATTTAGCTATGCCCATGTACCTTGGGTTAAAAAAAGTCAGAAAGTATTAGAAAAAATGGGACTGCCCTCTCCAGAAAATAAAATCGCTATGGCAGTAGATACACACAACCTTTTCCTCGATGCAGGATATGACTGTATCGGCATGGATCACTTTGCGAAACCAACGGATTTATTATCTATTTCAAAGCAATCGAAAACACTCCATAGAAACTTCCAAGGATACTGTTCACAACAGACCACCGGTCAAGTTTATGGCTTGGGCGCATCTTCAATTGGTCAGCTCGACAGTGCATATATCCAAAATCAACGTTCAGGCGAAACATTTGGAAAAGCAATTACAGAGACTGGGTTCTCATTTAATAAGCTTTATCAGCTTTCTCCTGAGAATCAACTCTACCGCAATATTATAAATCAAATAATGTGTAATGGGTCTTTCAGTAAATCGATACTTGGTTCGTTTGACATGACTACGTCTCAATTAGAACAAATTGAAATAGCTATTGCAGCCTGCGATACCTATGCTGACGACCAACTGCTCATAAAAACTGAAGATGGATTTGAACTTACCGAGCTTGGCATGCTTGTCCCTCGCGTTATCGCCATGAAATTTGACCCACTCTTAACAGAGTCAAGTGAAGGCAAATATTCAAAAACAATTTAAAGCCTATATTCACCCTAGCGTTCTATTTGATAGCTTTACGAAAGTAAAAATGACAAGACAAAAAAAGGCTCACTTCAATATTTGAAGTGAGCCTTTTAAATTTAGGAAGTTTGACTCTGACTAGAATCCAACTTTAGTATATACACCAAGTGACTGCTTTTGAGCAGTATCATTGTTATTATCATCTGCAGTCCTATAAACTACAGCCATGAGAAGACCCTTTTGAAACGCATACTCAAGTCCAATATCAGCAGCCCAATCAGATGATTCGTCAGCATAAGTTGCCCAGTTTTGGAAATTAATGAATGCCTCAACATTTTCAACAACAAATGCTCCGGCAAGAAATTCCGCACCCCATACCTGAGCTGAATTCTCTTCCGATCCACCTTTGTTCATAGTGCTAAAGGTCGTTGCGCCAAGTCTAAGCTTTTCATGCTTCCAGCCAACAAAAGCAGAACTCATGAGCTGCATTTTTTTATCCATTCCATCACCCGTTTTGAGATAAGGATTAACTGATTGATAAATAGATGCTTGAATCATACCTTTCTTATAGCCTGCGTAGAGAGCAAACAATGGGTCTTGTGCACTTTTGCCCAATTTTGCATATCCATTCCCAGAAAGAACAGACGCTTTAACGTTCACTTCATCATTTACTTTAATATTAATATTTACACCATTATCAGCAGAACCACTTCCATCACCAACAGCTGTGCTATTCATTTGTGATTTCTGAATAGTAATAGGATTCCACCCATAGTACGCCTTACCAAAGAACTTGTATGGATCAAGAAATGAAGATGTAGAATGTACACCAGTGGTCAGTTTAATTTTTTCTGTGAGCGGAATAGAAACATATGCATTTTTCAGAAACATTCCAGATTTACCATCTGCACTTGGAGAAACATCTAAAGTAATTTTTGCTTCAGCGCCATTCTCGAGTTTCGTTTTATATCCAATGTATGCTCTTTTAAGCTCAAATTGCGTTGTTTTTTCTTTACTTGGATCCTTATCAGTTATTTTCCAATTATAATTAGAACGAATTGTTCCAAATGGGCCACCAGCTACTGCTGTACCTACCAACGCAGTGAGAACTGCACCTGTTACTAATAGTTTTTTCATTGTACCTTCCTTAATTATTGTGATTTGGTTATTTAAAGTTTTTTAGAACACGAGATCTGTTACGACACTAATAGTATGTACATCATTCTCATTTCTACTTTTCTCATATGATGTATTATCATATTTAAGAGCAATCGTTACTTGCTCAGAAAACCGATACTGCCCACCACAGGTAACTCTTAAAAGCCCTAAGTCATCAGCATTTGTTGCTTCAAGGTCCATTCGTGCAAAGAGTTCAAAATCAATAAACTTCTGGAGCGGAACAAGAGGTATTACTCCAAATGCAGAAAAAGCCTGTATTTGAGTTGCATCAGAGTCATCACCACCGTCATTCATACGATAGGTATACTCTAGGCCACCTCGGTATTTCGCAACGCTTAAGCCACCAAACACCCCACCAGTTGCCTCCATTTCTTTCGACTCTATACCATTATTAGGTGTAAAATCTCCAAAAAGGTTCACCGTTAATATTTCTATATCCATAGCCGCTTCAAAAGCAATAGTCAACTCATCACCTGTTGAAGGCGCTTTGAGGTTTTCATATCCACGTCCACTATAGATACCCACATTAAATTCACCACTCTCCATAAAATCATAGGAGAAAAGAGCACCAAGATCAGTTCGACTGTTATTTAACAGTTCTATAGTAGAAGGAAAAACATAATAGCTGTATCCATAAAACTCTGCTGCCTCTCTCCATCCTAAAGTCGGAATCAGGCCAGCACTCATATTTATCCCAGGGAAAAGGTCTCCTACTGATAGCCACGCTTGATAGAGAAATGGCGGACGCTTGCCAATATCTTCAGACATTTCAAGCTCAACATACCCTTGAAAATTATGTGCAATACTTTTCTGATACCCAATATTAGTGGTGGTCAAATCAAAAGCAAATTCGCTTTCATCAATTTCATACCCAAAGTTTGTGGTGATTTCGCCGAACATCCCCTCTGCTGGAGAGGTACTTTCAGCTCCAATTAAAGAAGTTACAGACAACCCTAGAATTACTCCAGCTACTGCTCTTAATTGCATTCTCTCTCCAGTATAACCACACAGTCTAAAAATAAGATAAGAATAATCGAAATTCTTGTTCGATAAAAAAGCCAAAATATCCCTATTATTATAAAAAACAAGATACTTCCAGATAATTCGTTTACTCTATAGCTAGACTAAAACTAAGCACCAACAACCATATAAAGTAAATCTTATGAAACATCTAACTAATTTACCTCTAAACCTCCTTTATCACCTCCCTACAGCAATATTCTGCTTACAATGCATATTATTAAGTTGATATTTTTTCATAATTTGTAGAATTATTCATTTTTGATCTTGTATACGACATTAATGTTAATTACAAAAAATGTCGACACTTTTTATCAATTTACCGCTAAAAAACTGTCTTCTCCATACCATTTACTCACCTCTTTTTATACCTTTCCCTTCAAAATCTCTTGAATTATAATCACTTAATTCAGATACTATATGTCCAATAGCCAATGGCTTAATACCAAAGTGAGAACATATGAATACCAAAAAAAATAAGACCATTGACCTCAAGCAGTATATTAATTTCAAGCTTAAGATCCACAATCTCCCTTCATTCAAAAATGAAGAACAAGATCAATCCTTTCAATTGCTTGAAAAATTTATCGATAGTGAGAGTCAAATAATTGAACTTCTACCTGACCACCACTCACCGGTCGATCTACGCATTCAAAATTTCATTAATGAAACATTTGCTGACTGTGGTGCCGATTTAAATCTTAACCTCCCTATGAAGTCATTTGAGCTTGATCAACCTGGTGTTGCTCGTGCACTTTCACTCCCACCCGATAAAGATTTTTTTGAATCTCATTTGGTAAAATCCTATAGAACCCTCCAAGGCGTTCTACACAATCCCCGTCATGATAGAAGAACCACTAAAGGTGTTTTTCATGTTTCAGAAGGCGGACTCCCGATTTCTGAAGACAAAATGACGGTACCTAAAGCGACATTTGCTAAAATCTTAGAAATTGCTCTGCAACCACCAGCTGACTCACAATGCCTTCCATACACGTCTACTCAAGATGAACAAGCTGAAACATTTGTTTCTCTGCTTTTAACACCATCGGTGAGCCCTGAAATTCCAGGGTTTCAAAAAAATAAAATGATGGAAGTGAGACTCTTTGCACCAGGTGGTCTAGTAAGTAATCTCGACTTTGCTGAATCAGTATTCGGCAATGCGGGTAATCCTTATGTACCTGCGAATGACCTTGGTCTCAATTTTGAACAATTTACAGGTAAGACAGGATGTATCATTCTCGCTCCTCACCTAAATATGGTTACCAAAAAAGAGGTTGGCCTCCCTACCTTTGACGAAGCCACTGAAAAGCAACGTGCCCAAGGCATGTGCTGGAAAGAAGAATCAGAACTCTATAATGGTGGATCAGCTTTCAAAATCTGTTTTCGTGATGAAAATGGTGTCATGATCACTATTATTGCTGATAACTATTTTGGTTACACCAAGAAAGAGGTGAAAACACAAATTAGTTACGCCACAAATATGTATGGCCAATCTGAAGAAGAGCACGCAGGTGGAGCACTTGTTTTTCAACGCTTTAACTGGGGTGATACTTTCTCAGAAAATACAATGCTCTGTGAAAGAGGCGCCTATCCATACGAAGAGTTTAAAAAACTCTATAGCTACGTGTGCACCTTCCAAGAAGAAGGTCATGGTATCGACAACACCTACCCTGATATCTATTACATCCCCAATGATGCAGTAATGTCAGTATCTACCCTTAGTATTGAGTGGGAACTCTATGGACAAAAACAGTCTATTAAACTTTCACCAGATATCACCTACATGCACCCATCGGGATACAAACTCAACCTAGAAAAGCATCCAAAAAGTGACCGCTGGTACATTGTTGGAACTGTGGCTGAAGGGGTCTATTGTCATAAACCTGCAACGGTTTCTGGTGGTGGTAAATCTGAAATTTCGAAATCAATTTCAGAAATCATAACCTATAAAAGCTTCTTTGTACAAGACCTCCAAAAAGACCTTATTGAAGTAGAAAAACTTCTCGATCACGAAATGTACAAGAACCGCTTTAAAGACTCTGAGCAAAATCAGGGTAAAAAATCGAGACCAATATTAAGTGACAAAAGAACACTTGGATCAGTAATCAAACTTCTCACTACATCAGAAGATGATTACACCGAAGAGTACAATGAGTGGCTTAACTCTATTAGTACTCCTATTCGTAACTTAGTATTTACGCTTAAACGTTTCTATCGTCACTCGATGAAAGATGACTGGAAAAAATATTTCCAAGTTGACTATCATGATGGTGAGCCTGGTCACGAACTTCGCCTCTATCATAAAGCAGTTAATTCTCGTTATCTCCGTGTAGGGTCTGACCTCAATGACACTTGGCAAACATTCCGCCTTCGTCAAGACTTTATCCCTGCATTTAAATTGCAAAAAGAAGATGACATTACTTGTTCATCAGTTTTTGATACCTCAATTGTACCAGGTGTAAACGAATCACTCCCGAAAAAGCCTTATAAGTTTACTCAAAACTGTGAACGCATGCTCTTTCAGCGCCCGGATGAGGCGGTCCATAAAGGTGTCGATCTTCAAACTGAAGATGACTTTGCTAACACAGAGTTCTTTGCGTGTAACTACGAGCCTCTCGACAAAGATGATGCAATTGAAGATATTGAAGATGTTATTGAGTTCACCAAGTTTTCTGACAATATGAAAGGTGTTTACGAAAGTGCAGCTCAAATGAGTGAAGGTGAATATTTTGTGAGTACAACTCATCCACGTCTTGTGAATGGGGCACCCACTAAAAATGTGCGCTACTTACAACACAATCCAGAAATATATTACCCTCAAAATAAATATCTCACTAACATGTCTGCGCGTCTGTTCCGTAAACTCCCTATGGACAAACCAGTGCAAACTCCTGTTGAAGCGATTCTCATTGGCCGCCGTAATAATAATGCGGACAAAGAAGCGGGCATTAAAGCACTTTCAGTATATAATCCACTTCATTACCAAGAACTCCCTGAGCTCTTCATGGACTACATTGCAAGCCTTTCGGGTAAATCACCTTCAACAACTGGATTTGGCTCAGAAGGCGCTTTGACAAAAGCTCCTTTTAATGCGCTCCAATTAATTGTTGACCTGAATAACACCCTTGTTTCAAATATTCTTACCGAAGACGATACATTCTCGACTGCGGCAGGGTTCATTGGAAGTGAAATTCGTGTTGATCACGATATAACATTCCTCGTACCTGAACTTTGGTGTCGTTTTAGTCATAAAGAACGTAAAGCTTCATACCTCATTGAAAAAGGATTTTTAGAAAAAATCCCTGATATGGAATATGAAGGTAAGACCATTCCATCGAGCATTCTTGGCTATAGAATAACATCTAAATTTGTACATGAGTTCTTTGGACGTATATTCGCATCTCCAACCTCTGTTTTTAAAGACAATATTTTAAAACCAGAGACTCAGGATATGGAAGATTTCGCTGGCGGAGTTCTCTACATTGCTGAAAGTCAAAAAACAGTTGCTGAGAACTATTTTAAAGATGGCTCTGTTGATGTTGCCTGTCCTCCCCTTAAAGCACTCCTGAACATTATGGTTAAAGGAAGCTATGAAGGCATGGACCTCCATTCACCAGAATTTAGAGCACTCTTTTCAAAAGAAGCACTCCTTTCATCCGATTGGTATGCTGCACGTCTGAAACAAAAACAAGCTATTGATATTGCACATATGAAAAAAGCAATCACATATATTAAAAGCACTAAAACCAACTGCAAAGGTGGTGTCTGTAGTGTTGTTGATTATGATGGTGAAATAGCAAAAGCACAAACTGAACTTGCTCGAGTCTCAACACCTGACTACCTTGCGAGCCTCAAAGGCACTATTGGCGCAGACCCGTTTTATACGGTAAAATAGCACCATATTTTCCATATTAAGCGTTCTATCAATTGATAGAACGCTTTTTTTATTTTTGCTTCCCTGATAAAAAGCTCTTTACCTTACTCCATTTCTAATTTTATTTCCTCTTATCACCTATTTTTCTACATTTCATGCAAATTCCCAATGGATGATTCATGAAGAAATTTGAACTTTTTCTCGCCTGGCGCTACTTAGGGGCTCAGCGAAAAAACCTCTTTGTCTCCCTAATATCTCTCTTTTCAATGCTGGGAGTTTGCATTGGAACCTTTGCTCTTATTGTTGCCCTAGCGGTTGCCAATGGATTTGAGTACGAAGTCACGAAGCAAATGATCGGAAAAGATGCTCATTTTGAAGTACTGAGTTATCACAATGCTCCCGTTTCCAATATTGACTCTATAGCTGCCATTGTCAAACAAGACCCCCATGTTGTTGCTGTCGCCCCTTTTATTGCAACGAAGGCCGGCATATCATCGAAAAAAGTCAATGATGCAATTGTAATATTTGGCATTGACACTGAACTTTCTGGAAAGGTTTCTGGCCTTTCTAATCAGATAAAGTTTGGCGCCTACTCCCTTGATACTGCTTCTACCAAAAACGGACGACGTCTTCCAGGAATTATTTTAGGGTCGGTATTAGCCGATCAAATGCGCCTCTATCTTGGAGACAAAGTAGTGCTACAAACATTTCAATCTCCTGAAGGACTTGATATGGGTGCTCTTACTCCAAAGATGAAACAATTTATTGTAACGGGGGTATTCGAAACAGGTATGTATGAATATGATGGACAGCTTGCCTATATTTCTATCTCCGCTGCACAACATTTTTTACAACTCGGCGATCAAGTGTCGGGTCTACAAGTAAAAACTGACAATGAGCAACAGAGTAAAATATACGCTGAAACTGCCAAAAAAGCACTGGGCTACCCTTTTTACACTGTTGATTGGCAAACAAAAAACAAGACCCTTATAAAGTGGATGGCTACTGAAAAGGTTATGATTACCGCAGTCCTCTGCCTTATCATTCTCGTTGCCGCATTTAACATAATCAGCTCACTCATTATGCTCGTATTAGAGAAAACACGAGAAATCGGCATTTTAAGAGCAATGGGAACCTCAAAATTTTCCATAATGAAGATATTTGTTATCACTGGAACACTCATTGGTTTTGTTGGTTCTATTTTAGGAACCTCTATAGCCCTTTTCTTTTGCTATGGCCAAATGAATTACAGCTGGATTACCTTACCCCCTGATGTCTATATGATTTCAAAACTCCCTGTACGGGTGATGGCTTCTGATGTCATCATCATCTTCATTATTGGCAATCTTCTCTGTATGTTTGCTACAATTCTTCCCGCATGGAAAGCATCGAAACTTGACCCTGTAGGAGCCATTCGCCATGACTAGTCGCCTCATAGAAAGCCATAATATCCATAAAACTTTTGAAGATACCGGTGAAACTCTCCATGTGTTGAAAGGTATCAATTTTCACGCAGATTCTAACGAAGTAGTCTCTATTACCGGGGCGTCTGGCTGTGGTAAAAGTACTTTTCTTCACCTTCTTGGTGGTCTTGACAAACCAACTTCGGGTTCCATAGACTTTCAAGGACGTGATATTAGTACTTATAGCGATAAAGAAGTTGATAGGTATCGCCAAAGTAATGTGGGGTTTGTATTTCAATTCCATCACCTACTTCCAGAATTTAACACTCTTGAAAATGTACTCATGCCTGCAAGCATTAAATATGGTTCACATCGCAAGCAAGATAAGGAAAAAGCCATAGAGTTACTTGACTTTATGGGCCTCGGCAAACGCCTTAAACACATTCCTGCAGAGCTTTCGGGTGGCGAAAAGCAGCGGGCAGCTATTGCACGAGCACTTATCAATGATCCAGACCTCATTCTAGCTGATGAACCATCGGGAAACCTTGACCAGAAAAACTCTCGACTGCTTCATGAAATGTTTATGAAAATCAATGAAGAGTACCAGAAGGCATTCATTATTGTCACTCACGAGAAAGAGTTTGCACGCATAGCCCATCGCGAAGTTAACTTCACAACTGGCCATGTTGAGGAATAACAAGCGCTTACATATTTCAATCCAATAAAACGCTTACGTTTAGTAAGCTTATACTTCTCTCGCTCATGTAAAATAAATGTAAACTTAAGTACTATTCCTCTGTATTAACTAAATTTGAGAGCTTAAGGGCGGATTAATATTATAAAGAGGGTTTCTCTCTCTTTTACTTTCATTTTGTAGGATGCTGCCCGGTTTTTAACGTTAGAGGGTTTATGCATACTTTTAAAAAATTATTGCTTCTTTCAATTTTTGTAGCAATTCTATATCCACTAAATGCTTTTGGTCAAGATATTGCGCAGGGGAAAACGTATTCTAGTTCACCATTAGAAAATAGTACCTATGCTGCAGCAAAAGCATTTGATGGAGATAACTCTAGTGAACCATCTCGCTGGGCTAGTGAACACAGCGCAGACCCTCAATGGATCATGGTTGATCTCGAAAGTATCTTCCAAATATCTGACATAACCATCTATTGGGAAGATGCCTATGCTGTCGACTATAGAGTTGAAGTGTCATTAGATAATATTACCTGGATAGTTATTGATGACTTAATAAACCAAAATGGGGGCCAAGATGCTTTTACCTTAAGTGAGTATGCGCAATATGTAAGAGTCTACTGCACGAAACGGTATACCTTTCCATTTGGTACGTTTGGATACTCAATATACACTCTTGAAGTTCAAGGTATTGCTGCCACTACAACTATACTCACTGCTACTGCAGGCGGGACAGTGACACCAACAAACGATATAATACTTGCCCAAGGTGCCAACAGTGGTATTACCGCGACTCCACAACTAGGCTACACCTTTAAACAATGGAATACTATATCAGGGACTCCTGATGTTGCATCTACTACTCAAACATCAACAACGATTACACCACAATCTGATTCAGAGATCGAAGCAGAATTTTTCCCTCATTGGGAATACACCCTCAGTGCATCAACTGGTGGGTCGATCGTACTTCCTACATCAGGAACAGTTGAGCAAGGAGATTCAACAACAATTACAGCACAAGCAAATCCTGGATACTATTTTGTCGATTGGGAAGTTCTTACTGGCGCTGCAACCTTCGGATCAGTGACTACACTCAGTACATCGATCACCCCTAGCATAGACTGTACAGTTAGAGCCAACTTTTTAAAATTCGATGTAGTAACCATACAACCAGGGGTTGGCGGGACAACGCTGCCACTGAACACGATTTCAATAAAACAAGGTGAACCTGATACCATAACAGCAACAAGCGATACTGGTTATTACTTTTCTCATTGGGTAACTGTTTCTGGAGCTATTACCTATTCTGATAGCCTAGTGAATGCCCCAATTATCAGACCTACTGGCGATGCGACAATACAACCAGTATTTAAAGTAGCCAGCACTCTCTCTCTCACTTCTGTGGGTAACGGCACGCTCAATATAGCACAACAAGCGAATCTAAAACCTTCTGATCTTACACCCATTGTAGCAACACCAGCTACTGATTATTCATTTAGCCACTGGAGTGTTGATAGCGGTACCGTCCACATCACTGACACTCAGGCAGCAAGTACCACTGTCTCAATAGATGATAATGCCCACCTCATTGCACACTTTGTGCTTAACCAATGGAAGTTCACCCTCAATTCAAATGGCGGGGGAACGGTAAATCCTGCAGGACAATCTCTATTAGATGCGGGAAGTTTTCACTCAATTGACGCGACTCCCGATCCATTATACTCCTTCTGGGGCTGGCAGATAGATTCAGGAAATGCCACCTTCCAAAATCTTATCGGCAACAGTTCAAATGGAGTGCAACTACACGACAGTACACTCATCACTGCTCTATTCGCACAGCAAAAAAACCTTACTATTCTCACAGATGGCAATGGCACTGTTGGAACAGGATCAATAGTTGCAGATAGTGCAAGTAGCGTACCTATTACAGCACACTCTACCACTCATGGCTACATTTTCTCTCACTGGACTGTTGATACTACTTCTCTCACTGTGGACGATAGAACCGATAGTATCTCGACGGTAATCGTAGAGAGCGATGGAATTATTACTGCTCACTTTTCTCCCGTATATGCTATCTACATGAATGCAGGAGCTGGAGGAACAGTAGTTTCAGACTCACTCTACCCGACAATTGCCGGCACTCCTTACTCTATAAGCGCTACAGCATTAAGTAACCATTATTTTTCTCACTGGGCCCTCAACAGTGGTACCGCAGTTATTGCAAATAGCACCCTTGCAACAACATCAGTTACTATAGACAACGCCAACCCAAGTAATGTATCGGTTACGGCAAACTTTGTACCGGCTGTCACGTTAACAGTTAATGCCTCTGCAAATGGATCTATTGTTTCTCCAAGTGGTGGGACAATCAACAATATTAACCCACTCTCAAACAACCAAGTTATTACTGCACAGAGCAACAGCTATTTTGAATTTTCCCGCTGGGAAGTTATTTCTGGCACCGCAACTATCACTAATGCAAACGCTATCAACACTACTATATCCATTACAACTGATGTTGAACTACTTGCTCATTTTACCCCAAGAATGTATAATGCTGACATTGTATCGAGAATCGGTGGAACGGTAACCCCTGCTGGCATCCACAGCCTACAAGAACAATTAGGTGATACTACAATTACTGCACAACCTGATAGTGGATACATTTTTAAAGAATGGATTGGTACAAATGGTTCACATATTTCTCAGCCTAATGCTGCAACAACAACACTGTACATAACAAATAATACAACGGTCACAGCAACCTATGAACCTTTTTACAAAGTAGCCATAGAAGTTGATTCAAATGGTACTACCTCTGATACTCTTATAGAAAACCTTTTGACCAGTAAGGATTCTCTTATTGTTGCAACTCCTGATAGTAGTTATCAGTTTTCACATTGGTCCGTCGATAGTGGTAGTGTTGTAATAGCAGATATATATAACAGCACTACACGAGTTCAACTCAATTCCGATGGTGGTATCACTGCTCATTTTGTAAAAGAGTATACCCTCACCGTAGATTCATCTTCTATTGGCCTGATTAAAGACCATAATAGTATAGATGTAGACACATTGGTCGTTGGTGAAAATGTTGTTTTTAATCTTTATGCCAATGCCCTACCTCGCTTTATATTCGAAAACTGGGAAGTAATCTATGGCTCAGTTACCATAAGTGACTCAACTCAGCTTAACCCAAGCTTCTCACTTCAAAGTGATGCAGAAATTGCACTCTCTTTTAGAAAGAAGGGCCTCTATGAAATCACAGCGTTTGACTCGACCTATACCTTTAACATACACGGCGACACCAATACTCAAGAAGCTTTTGATGGGGTCTATTTTTACCTTGAAGGCACCGGTAATCCTGCTCGTATCATTATAGAAGAAGCTACCGGGTTATGGAATAAACGACTTGTTTATTATGGTACTGATTCCACGTTCTCTCTTCCTGTAAGCCAGTCAGGGTTTGTTGCAGGTAACTACACTGAAGAATTTACCCAGTTAAATACTGGGTATCGATACTACTATAAAGTTGTTCCACAAAATATTGCTGATGTAGATAAGGATTTCACTATTCGCTACCAGCAAGGTGGAAGTCTGCTTATACTTTCACAGTATGGCACCGTTCATCCCGTAAATGCTTTCACCATGTACCCTGGCGAATCTCAACAACTTATAGTCAACGCAAATGATGGTTTTGACTTTACCCATTGGGAAGTCGCTAATGGAGCTATCCGCTACATTAACGGATCTTCAACAACTACTGACGTTACAATTCAAGCCGACACATTGCCCGTTATTTTAAAGGCACACTATACCCTAGAACCAGGCGCCATTCCAACGTTAACTATTGGAAAACCAGATATTAGTGACCACCCAACTATCTGTGTATCTGCTCAGGTAAAAGACACAACGAATAACTTTTACTTTACCGGACTTGATACTTCTAATTTTACTGTATGGCAAGATCATAATACAAGCCCTCCCTTAGTTGAACAAAATAACATTGTCAGACCAATACACGTCACTGCAGAGCTAATGGGTATTAATGTATCACTCGTCGTTGACGAAAGTGGTTCAATGAGTACAGGCGATAGAATTGGGGCAGCAAAAGATGCCATATATGATTTTATACATGGGATGCAACCCTATGATCAAACGGGCATAGTGGGTTTTTATGGAGGCTCCTCTGTAACAACTCACTCAACTATGACATCAGATACAAATACCTTAAAAACTGCTACCAGCAGACTTCGAGCATATGGCGGTTCTACCGACATTAAAGACGGTGCCTTTGGTGGTTTAGAGAATATCAAAAATGAAGTTGGCCCCAAAACATTAATTGTTTTTAGTGATGGACAAGATTCAAGAACTGCAAATGCTCATACCATGGCTGAAATTTTAGATACTGCCCTAAAATATGATATTACTGTCTATGCAATTGGACTAGAGAACAGCATGAACTCAGAATGGAATACAGTAGCTACACAAACCGGAGGAGAGGTCTGGAACAATAGACCTAAAAGTCAACTTTCACTCCTCTATCAAGCAATTAGAAACAAAGTCTTAGCCCAATACAAAATCTGTTACGAGTCACCTGACAAAGTATTTAATGGAGATACTAACGATGTCGCTATTGAAGTAGATATCTTTGCTAATACCTCAAGGGATACAACATGGTGGGACGAAACAAACGAACCTCCTGTTGTCGTACTTACCGACTCTACCGCTGTACTCTCTGGCCGCAACAACACAATCTTTCAAGCAATCCCTATAGAGGCTGTCGTAACTGATGATGGTATCATTGCACATGTTGATCTCTATTACCGAGAAACAGGCAATGGCACCTATAGTTCAATCCCAATGCACCGTACCAGTGGCGACACATTCAGAACTGTAATACCTTCAAATTCAGTCATAAGACCTGGAGTAGATTACTATATAATGGCTCGCGACAGCTATAATCTCAATGGTAAATCTCCCAAAGTACAATACCCATGGGCGACCCCTCACCAACTGTGGGTTGACAATAGTGGACCAACCATTGAAATAAATGATATTGGCTGTTACCTACAAGGAGCTACCTCTATTACCATCTCAGGTAAAACATGGGATGCAGATGATATTGGCAAAGTAGAGATACATTACAAATATCTTGGTGACCCATTCTACATGGTAGATAGCCTCAACTGGATGACCAGTGATTCGAGTTTTAGTACAACGCTCTCCACTCTTAATAAAGACAGCCTTGTCTATTATGTATCAAGTGAAGACACCTATGGACTGACGAGTCGTTATCCTGATACAACAGTTTTGATTGCCTATCAATGCCTTGACATTGACACCACTCAGGCTCTCCTACTCCCTTCACTTGTAGAAAGTGATACGCTGTTTGATGATACTACTTGGGTTTCTCTCCGTTCTGAAAGCGATACGCTCTATAGTGGCATCGAAATATATTATACTACTGACACCAATCAAACTCTCAACTACAGCTCGCCTCATGTAATCAGTGGTGATTCGATATTTATCGATTCAACAACCACCGTTACCATGATCGCAACTTATAATGGTTCGAAAAGTGATACAACCACTAAAACTTTTTATAAAAGAGTTCCCCTACTCCCACCATGGTTTGTCAAAGCAAATGATACACAATTTCCTGACTCAATGTTTGCCGATACACTCAAACTCATTGTCAAATCAAATGATAGTCTGGTTCCTGGAATGAGCATATGGTATAGTACTGATACCAGTGCATCGAGAACTTATACGAGTATTGCCCATAATGATACTCTGATCATTAGTGATACGACTCGGTTTGTTCTCTATGAAACGGCACCTCATTCATACAATAGTGACACTGCTTATTACAACTATTATTCTGCTGCCGCATCGCCCGATCCTTATATGATCCTAGCCGGTGACACGATACAGGATACGGTCTTTTTCCAAGATAGCGTCTGCTTTACCTTACAAAATGGACTCGACAGTACCACTATTGGTGAATCAACCGTTCCAACTACCAACTTTCCCCATACAGTTAATGCAGGCGATACCTTATGTGTCAATAAGAATACTTCTCTATACGCCCAAGCGTATTCAAAAGGCTTTTCACAAAGTGGTATCGTTAACTGGAACTTAGTACATTATGAATTAGCACCTAAGCCTACAATCGTACCGTCCCAAAAACACTTTGAAACAGTGTGGCTCGATGTTACAATTACACATCCGGATAGTAACGCCCGTATATATTATACCCTTGATACAACACTAGCTCTTGCTGACAGCAACGGTATAGCTTACCACCACTCGTCTACAGAACGTGACACGCTTAAAATAAGTGAGACAACTACTGTTACTGCTGTCGCCTATATAGAAGGAAGAAAGTATCTAATAAGCAATATGGACAGACAAACGTTTCATAAGGACTCGCTCTATACTGATGTGCTGGTTACCGACACCACTGGAGACACTCTTGCCCTATGGAATAATGGTTCATTCATTACCAACAAGCCACTCACGGAATTAAATAATCAATTTAATCTTGCCGCGAACACCAATATGCAACGCATTGATACAATTCAATGGCATTTCTCTTTCTCAGAATCTAAAGACTCATTGACACTCTTTAGTACTGATCCAACAATTTCCTACGAGACTATTGAATTCCTCAGCGGACCAAATCAAATCTATGTTAGAGAAGAGTTTATGAACAATCCGAATCTTCTCGAATCCAGAATATTTGATACCCTTAATATCTGGTACCAAAACCCGCATGTTCTTGATGATACCGTATCGATTTCAATACCGGTCCGCCCATCGCCAAGACCTTCAAACGTTATTGTTTATGATAGTCCATCGAGAACAGAACCCGTCTCTGCCGTAGTTTCTAGTACTGATCTGCTCTATGTAACAGTCTTTGATCAACTCGGAAGTCGTGATTCGCTCTACGAAATAACCGTCACAACCAAACCCCATATTGTTTCTCAAGAGCCAGATACTCTTGTTGCAACCCTTATGCCACTCACTAAAACCTCGGACAAATACCGTCTCGAGCATGGTGAAGAGTATCACTCATCATTTAGATTGAATCTCCTCCAAGATGTCTCACTTGATAGCGCACTTGATATACGCCCAGGAGACACCATCATGGTCACCTATAAAGACCCTATTGAAGGTGACTCTGTTTCGACCTATCTCATTTATGATAGCGTTACCGAGAAACCTGGTGACATTACCATTATTGACAAAAACCTCGATACCCTCAGTAACGGTTCAGTTGTCAATGGGACCAATGATTCATTGACTATCATTTTATCAGATGACTATCTCTATAATCAGCAAATGACGACTCAAGCCATGGTTTATTCATATGATTCAATTGGAGGTTTTACAGATACTCTTTATATCGACCTTTCATTGGATCACGACAGTTTGAATTGGAGTGCACTACTGCCTCTCAACAATGCTCAATCTTCTGACCTTACAAACAGTACTATAGATTGGTATCAAAAAAGTAGCGTGACCGTTGCAATTCCAACCCATAATTCTAGGGGTATTGCTGAAGACACACTCTATCTCAACTATACAATCGCAATTCCAAATCAAGTACCTGCCATTGTAATAGAAGATACACTGGAAACAAGAGACTCAATAATCCGTGATACAAGAGCTTTTACACTCAGTGTAACCGACCAAAGTTTCTCACGCTTCGTTGATACTTTAACTGCCTCGGTGAGCTGTGTGAATTTAGGCGACTTAGAAACGGGATATCTGTTAGTTGAAAGCGATACCACAAGTGGCCTCTACGAACTTGTGACCGCAATCACTAAAAATGAGCGTACACTCGTTCCAGAAAATGATTCTTTACAGTGTGCAATCAATGATATCGTCGAAGTTACCTATAGAGACCCTATTTATGGTGATACAACTCGAGCGCACGCAGCATTTAGTGACAGCATAACTAATGCTCTCTTTTTTATGGATGACTCTATTAGTGCAATAGATACGCTCTATTCAGCCCTTGAGACCCTCGTACCTATCCGAGCTACTGCTTTGAGTCCATCGCTTGATGCAATTGATTCTGTTCTAGTATCGGTGACTAATGACCACGGAGATACACTCCTCCTCTGGCTCTATGAAACAAATGCCTATTCAAGTATCTATACCGGAAGCGTACCTTTCGAGTTTACTACAGCACTCCATAGTACGTTAGATAGTAGTATTACGGTTCCACTCAATTATGATTCAACTGGTAATAGTTCAATCGTGTCTGCTCAATTTGTTGAGGACCCGTTAGTAACCGCAAGATTCACGGCACTTTCTCTGTATAAAGTATTTACCAGTGCGACAATAGTAGATACTGACCGAAATGGCTATGCTGATGCGCTCTTCCTTGATTTTAGTGGCCCTGTTGCACTACTTCCCAAAGAATTGAATGAATTCTTCTGGAGTTTCAATGATACGATAGCACCATTCCCAATATCCAAAGAGAATATCTCTTACAATCGTATTGATGACGTGATTGACTCAACACGTGTCATAGTCGATTTGAGTGACATTGAAATGGAATTACTCGAAACTGCTCTTTGTACACTTGCAACGCCACACGTTACCCTCCCACAGAGTAATTATTTTGGCGGGCGATCTCAAGACCTTATAGACAGTGTCTCACCTCGCATAATCTCAGTTCTTAAGGTACCGAGTGAAAAAAGCAGTGAGCATCAATTAAGTGGGAGTAAGGTTAAACCTGATATGTTTGAATTTACCTTTTCAGAAGCCATATACTTCGACTTAGCGCAAGCAGAGAGTGTTTGGATGCAACAATTCTCTTACAGCCCAGGCTGTAATGATCATACTACAGACCTCACTATTGAATCTGTTGTTGCAACTCATACAGAACGTAAGAGATGGATTGTCGAAATTGATGAAAACATTCCATTTACCCGCGGATGTATAACGGTCAACCCAGACTCACTACTTATTAACGACTCCCTCAATAATGTAATTGGTACTTCTCCAATAAGAATTACTGGTAAAGATCGTGGTAAACCAGCAAAAGTTAAAATGAAAAACCCCGTTGCCGGTGCTCCTGGTCCAGATGAAACCTATTTTGTTCCTGGTACTGATATTGAAGCAATTATTCCTGATACCCTTGCGGTACTCACTATCGTTGCGAAAGAACGCTATGTTGCCAAAGTGAACATCTTTGATAATACCGGTAATTACATTCAGACACTAGAAACAGTATTTGGAGATGCTGGCGAATTCGATCAAGTTGCACGAGCAACAGAAGATGGTTCAGTTAACCACATTCTTTGGAATCAAAAAGCATCTAATGGAACGTATGTAGGGTCTGGAGTCTACATTTGGATTGTTACCCTCTACTATGACTCAGGTAACATCGATAGCTTTACAGTATCATCGGGAGTTCTTAGAAAACAGAATCCTGGCCGATAATAGGTTTAAAAAAACAATAAAGTAACATAAAAGGGACTTGGCATTATATATGCCAAGTCCCTTTTAAATTCTTACGCTGATGGGTTTTTATATTTTTCCATGATAGCATCACTTTGTGTTTTAAGTGCATCTAAGTCGCTGTTTCTATTATAGCTAAACTCTTCAACTTTTTCACCAGCATGAAAATACTCTTGTCGAGAGCTTTGACGCTTGCTAATAAAGTCTTGAACCTCTTCTGGAACAGCCTCTTTTGTAGTAGCTGTATCTTCAGCTTCATTTGAAACTTCTGTTTCAGATTTCGGTGATTCAGCTACAGGATTTCTTTCTGCGACAACAGCATCACTTTTTGCTCTCAACTCAGCGAGTCGAGATGCATTCGGGGATGTTGGAGCTACAGCTGTACTACTCGTTTGATTTGCAGCTGCATTCTTAGCCTCATCACTAATATTTACCCGATAGTCAGGCGTTGATTTACTTTCATCACTTGCTGTTTCCGGAAGATTAGTTTTCCTATCTCCATTGGATTCATAGAAATGTGATTTACGCGCTTGTTGGCGCTGTGATATAATATCAATACTTGAGGTATCCATACTACTTCTCCGATCATTAATGTCTGGCAGGGTCACCCCTACACTCTTCCCATTAATTTAATCGGCCATATTTCAGATAACTTAAGCCTTTTCTCGGATTCTAATGTTTTCATAGTAAATCGTCATAAAATTACTAAAATTTTTGCCCTCACATCTACAACAATGATTTGTAACAATAAAGTTCTCATATTTGTAGATATGCAAAAAAATCACCCATTACCAATTGGCATTGAGTGATTTTAAGAAAATGAAAGTGATTATGTGTATTAGCTATTAGAACTACACAGCGCCATACTCAGGCTCTGCACCATCCTCTTCATCATTCATTAAGCTTAGCTGATAATCCATTTTGCGAGCTTCTTTTGATTCACCTAAATTGAGGATTTCTGCACAATCCTCACAGTAACCAAGATCTTTATCGATTACAAATCGTTCATCAACAGAAATAATACCACATTTAGTACACATACGATTTTTTAGAGCACTCATGCTATTCGCATTTTCGTCTTCTAATTCGCGTGCAATTCGTGATATAAGCTCATCCATAGTTTCATCAGACTTAGAAGAACGATTTCGGCTCGCTTTTGTAGGGACCTCTTCCTCTTTACTCTCTATAGAATATTTTTTCTTATTATTCCGTTCTTCTGTTTCATTTAATTCTGTAAAAAATGTAGCACGAGACATTTTTCGGCCGTCGAGAACAAATTCTAAATAGGTTTCTTTAGTAAAAAGTTTTTTAGGCTTTTGGGCCTTTTTTGACTCTTTCTCAGCTTCTCTCAAAACTTTTTCAGCCTCTTTTGCAAGCCGTTTTTCTTCTTTTTCAGCATCTTTCAATTGTAATTTTTCAAGACGTTCTTTCTCTTTCTGCTGTTTCAATTTTTCGCGTTCTTTATCTTTGGCAATGCGTTCACGTTCTTTTTCTTTAGCCTGTTTTTCTTTATCACGCGCTTTCTCTTTTGCTAGTTTTTCTTTTTCTCTCTGCGCATTGATTTTTTCTTTTTCTCTCTCTTTGGCTAACTTATCACGTACTTTTTGCTTTGCAAGTTTCTCTTTATCTGCTGCTGCTTTTGACTGAGCCTGGCTTGCTATAGACTTTTTTGCGGCTGCTTTTTTAATTGTTTTCGCGGGTTTCCCTGCTGATTTTACTTTACTCTTACTAGTAGATTTTGTGCTCACTTTTTTAGCACTTTTTTTAACAACCTTCTTCGTCGCTTTCTTCACTACTTTTTTAACTGTTTTCTTAACAGCTTTTTTAGTGACTTTCTTAACTACTTTTTTAACAACCTTTTTTACGGCCTTTTTAGCTGCTTTCTTAGCAACCTTTTTTACAACTTTCTTTGCGACTTTCTTTGTACTACTTTTTTTAGCTACTGCTTTTTTAACAGCCTTCTTTGCCGCTTTTTTGACAACTTTTTTTACTGCTTTCTTAACAGCTTTTTTGGCCACTTTCTTAACGGCTTTTTTAGCTGCTTTTTTTGGAGACTTTTTGGTTGCTTTTTTTGTTGTTTTAGCCATAATTCCTCAGAATTGTTTTTAAACAGAGCTCCCCTATCCGACAGAAGGTTACCCAAAGTAATACAGCAGAAATATATGAAAACTTCGGTTTTTTTTAAAGGAGTGTTGTTTAAATCGGAGAATTAAAGGATCTCAAGTTTTAGAACCAGATTCTGGGATAATAGTACTAAAAATGTTATCTTTGGCCCTACGAACAAGTTTTTAAAAATAAAAGTGGTAGATGAACAGCCCTACAGAAAATATCAGAAATTTTTCAATCATTGCCCATATTGACCATGGCAAGTCGACACTTGCAGACCGACTTATTGAAACTACCCAAACCGTTCAAAAAATGAACATGCAAGCACAACTTCTTGATGACATGGAACTTGAGCGAGAACGGGGAATAACCATTAAGTCTCATGCCATTAAAATGAATTACGTAAAGAATGGCACGACCTATCAACTCAATATGATAGACACTCCCGGCCACGTTGATTTTACCTATGAAGTATCACGCTCTTTGGCTGCATGTGAAGGCGCCATTCTCATAGTTGATGCGACTCAAGGCATTGAAGCACAAACCCTTTCGAATCTTTACCTTGCCCTCGATAATAATCTCGAAATATTGCCCGTCATCAACAAAATTGACCTTCCTAGTGCAATGCCCGATGAAATTGCCGAAAAAGTTGCTGACCTCATTGGGTGCGATCCCACCGATATTCCTCAGATATCTGCAAAAAATGGTATCGGGATCGAAACAGTGCTCGATAAGATTATCGATGTTATTCCTGCACCTACTGGTGACCCAAAAGCACCACTCAAAGCACTCATCTTTGATTCTATTTATGACTCATATCGTGGTGTTATCTCATATATTCGTGTATTTGAAGGTACCATTGCAGCTAAAAAACCATTTGTTTCAATGATGACCAATACTGAATACATGTGTTCAGAAATTGGAACATTCTCAATGAAAAGGGATGCTCAGAAACAACTGTCTGCAGGAGAAGTTGGTTATATTCAAGCCAATATTAAAGATATTGGTGATGTTAAGATCGGTGACACCCTTACCAACCTTGACAACCGAGCTACTGAAGCCCTTGCTGGATACAAAGAAATTCAACCGATGATCTTCTCTGGAATTTACCCAGTAGATCCAGATGACTACAAGCCTCTTCGCGATGCCCTTGAAAAACTAAAACTTAATGATGCGGCCCTCTCTTGGGAACCTGAAACCTCTGAAGCACTTGGCTTTGGCTTTCGTTCTGGTTTTCTCGGTCTCCTACACATGGAAATTGTTCAAGAAAGACTCGATCGTGAATTTAATGTAAATATCATTACTACGATGCCCAATGTGGAGTACCATGTATTTATGAAAGATGGTTCAATGCAAAAAATTGAAAACCCATCTAAGCTCCCCGACTCTGGTAAATATGAATATATAGAAGAACCATATATCACTGCTCAAATTTTTACTCCTAAAGATTATGTGGGGACCATTATGAAACTCTCGGAAGATAAGCGAGGGATTTTTGTGAACATGGACTACATAGATGAAACTAAAGTAAATCTTAAGTATGAGTTCCCTATGGCTGAAATCATGTTTGATTTTTATGATAAGCTTAAATCTATCTCTCAAGGCTATGCTGGGTTTGATTATGAACCGGTCGAATATAGACGTTCTGATTTAGTAAAACTCGATACTCTTCTTAACGGTGAAACAGTAGATGCGTTCTCTCATATTATTCACAAAGATAAAGCTTATTATCACGGGCAAGCCCTCTGTACCAAATTGAAGGAGCTCATACCGCGACAACAGTTTGATGTCCCCATTCAATCAGCAGTAGGTACCCGTATTATTTCTCGATCAACAGTTAAGGCTTTGCGCAAAAACGTTACCGCTAAATGTTATGGCGGTGATATTTCGCGTAAGAGAAAACTTCTTGAGAAACAGAAAGAGGGTAAGAAACGTATGAAATCTGTAGGCACTGTAGAAGTACCTCAAGAAGCATTTTTAGCAGTCCTTAAACTTGACGATTAATACTGGAGCATATATGTCTACGATTCAAAACTATAGAGATGAAATTGATGAAATTGAAAAACAACTTCTTACCATTCTTAATCGAAGAGCTGAGCTTGCTATAAAAATTGGTGAAATTAAACGAGTCGATGATACCCCAATATTTGACCCAATCCGTGAAGATGAGATTTTAGAAAGAGTCGCTGGCAATAATCCGGGCCCCCTTTCAACTGATTCAATCAAAGAGATCTTCTTAACTATTATTACTCATACTAGAAACCTAGAAGCCGAGCATAATTCGTGAAGAGCGGGAGCAGTGAAAAAACCATAGTGATTGTGGGCCTCGGCCTCCTTGGTAGTTCTATTGCCCTCAATTTAAAGCTTCAAAACAGTAAAGGCGCTCTTTACACAGTTATTGGTATATCGCGTGATGTCACCATTGCAAAAGCAATTGATCAAAAACTAATTGATGAAGGGTATACCTATGATCAACTCAATAAGTGGAAGTCGAAAGCTGACCTTATAATACTCTGCACCCCAATTACTCACATAATGAATTTTATGGTAACCCTATCTGAGAATAGTACTCCATTTAAATCGGGAGCTATCATCACTGATGTAGGGAGCACAAAAAAAGAGTTGTGCGAACTTGGTCAAAAATTATACCCTCAAGGTTCCGACAGTGCACTCTTTATTGGGAGTCACCCTATGGCAGGATCCGAAAAGACAGGAATTGATGCCCAAGAGTCTACCCTGTACGAAAATAGTTATTGGATTCTTTGCCCACCCTCCCAAACTAACTCTTCTGAATATAGCCTTCTTACTACTATTGTTGAAGCACTCGGAAGCCACATTGTTACCCTTGATGCCGCAGAGCACGATGCAGTTATGGGCCGACTCAGTCACTCAGTACAAATCATTTCAAGCGCTCTTGCCCACTCTTTTGGAAGCCAAACAGCTGTTTCTCAAGACTCCCTCCAGCTTGCAGGAAGAGCCTTTAGAGATATGACTCGAATTGCCGCTTCTGGTTATTCCATGTGGGAGAGTATTTTCAAAACGAATCGAGCTGAAACGTTTGCAGCTCTAGAAGGATTTCAACAAAGTCTTGCCGAATTCAAAGAGTGTCTCTCATCAGATGATATTGATGAATCAAAACTTGAATCGCTTTTTTCATTTGGTGCAGATGTACGTTCCCATGTCTCGAATCCAGGGAAAGGCTTTTCTCATGGGCTCTGTGAGCTTATTGTTACAATGGAAGACCAACCCGGAATGATTGCCACTATAGTGGCTCCCCTTAGTAGTGCCGATATAAACATTCGAGATATTGAATTACTTAAAGTACGAGAAGGCGTAGGCGGAACACTCCTTCTTGGGTTTGATACCCAAAGCGAAGCCACTCAGGCTCAGGAATTGTTATTACTTAAAAATATAACCAGTAGGTTGAGGTAACATGGAGATACAAAAATCAAAAAAACTTGTCGGTACAATTTCGCTTCAAAATGACCGCGAGATGACACTCAATACCTTGATTATTGCATCCCTCTGTAATGAAACGACAGAGATTAAAAACTTTTTTCTTCCGGAGTCACTTACTCCTTTTTTGACAGTATTGCAGAGTATTGGTATCAATACCACCTTTGTAAAAGATACCCTTATCGTAGAAGGCATGGGGTTACAGCCCCGTACACTCGGTGATGTTGAATTGACCCTTCTTGAGTCTGATTATGCAAATGCCCTACTCATCACCTATATTGGGGCCCAGCACTTTGATTTTCTCCATATTACGGGAAGTGAGTTACAAAAAGAAGCCGCCAAAACCCTGATCGCAAACCTTCCCTATCTCATCATTGGAGAAGAGAACGAACGCGGCTATTTTGTTACAAAAGAAAGTGACTACATTCACCGTGATACCGTCAAATCAACTCATTATATCCATAAAGCACAACGTATCCTTTCGGCTCTCATAAATCAACAGTCCTTAACAGTCTCAGAAAAGGCCCCATTAAGAGATCAATTGATCAACACTATAAAAGCATTTAATGCTCCCATAGAAGTTGAGCGAACTGGTTTTCAGGTCTATGAAACTGAACTTGAACGACGCATAGCACAATTGAGTAAGGTTAAAGTGGAAAAAGAGGTTAAAACAACACTCAAACCTGCACAGTCACTAACCCCCCGTAAAATTGAGCTCTTCGGTGACCCTACACTTGCTGCCTACTTTGCTGTTGCTGCTACCCTGATACCTGCATCTGACCTCTCAATTGAAAATGTTCTTGCCAGTTCAACCCGATCGGGAGTATTTAATGCCCTCAGAAGATTTGGTGCGAATGTCGAAATCACTAAAAAACGTGAGAAACATGGTGAATCATATTGTACCGTCAAAATAAAATATGCAAAGACCTTGGTTGGCCGTAAATTTGGCGGTGATGCCACACCTTCATATTATGAAGAGATCCCGTTTATTGCTATTGTTGCCTCATTTGCCCAGGGAGAATCTATCATTAGAAACCTACCAGAGGGTGACCCAATCATAAATAAGATTGTAACTAATTTAAGGCTCGCTGGTGTTGATGTTGGTGAAATTGAAGATGGACTGGTTATCCGTGGCCGCCTAGAGTGTGATGCTTCAAATTTTGATGCCTACAACATTCCCGTTCTCGCTCTTGCACTCCATGCCCTTGCAATTACGAGCCATGGTGGGTCGACCTTAACTAATGGTGAGGAAGAAATACTCTCACTCTTCCCTCATTACATGAAAGAATTCTCTAAGGAGGAGCTTGATGAAGTTCAATAGTATTGGTGTTGTTGCCTATTCGAATGACCCTTTATTGGGTAAAGCTCTTGATACTATCGTATCATGGTCCAAAAAACAGAAGAATCTTCGTATTATGATACAGGAGCATATTGAGTATAGCTCTGATGATGTGGAATTAACTAAAGACGACGATATACGCGAAGCAGATGTAATTATTTCTATCGGTGGAGATGGTACCTTTCTGACTGCAGCTCGTATTGTAGCTGGTAAAGAGACTCCCATTTTAGGTATTAATTTAGGTACCGTAGGATTCTTAACTGATTATCCTATTACCTTTCTTGAAGATGCGCTTAAAGACCTCAAACGTAAAGAGTTTAAAGTTCGTGATAGGATTATGCTTAACCTGACAATAATTGACAAGGATAAGATTCTATATTCTAACTATGCCCTTAATGAAGTCCTGCTTAAACCAGTGAAAGCTCAAATGAATAACCTTTCTGTTACTATTGATGATAAACATTTAACCGTCTACAAAGCGGATTCATTAATGATTTCAACTCCTACGGGCTCAACAGCATACAATTTGGCGGCAGGCGGCCCCATTGTCTACCCTAAAACCCAAGCATTAATAATTAACCCTATTAATCCATCTTCATTGACTGTTCGCCCTATGATTATTCCTGCAGACTCAGTGATTATGATTACGGAAGTTATGTCTGAACCATTACAACTTGTAATGGATGGCCGTGTGACCTTTACTATGAAAAAGGGGTGTACTATCATTATAAAGAAAAGTAAATGGTGTACCCGAATAGTACGTTCACCGCAGTATGGTTTTATGGATGCCCTTAAAGATAAACTGGGCTGGTCAGGTCAACCCCACATTAATTAAAGGAAAAGAGTAATGTTAGTAGAGCTTAAAATTAAAAACCTTGTGCTTATAGAGGAGCTCACACTCAACTTTAGAAATGGTCTTGTTGCAGTAACTGGTGAGACCGGTGCAGGTAAATCTATATTCCTTTCATCATTAAAGCTTCTCAGTGGCATTAAAGCAAGTAACCAGATGATCCGCCAGGGCACTGACAAAACTACCGTTGAAGGCACCTTTAACATCAGTGATTTTCCTGAAATAAAAACCTACCTCAAAGCAATAGCTATTGACGAGGATGACGAAATTATCATCCATCGAGAAATTTTTGCAAATGGCAAATCTAAAGCACGAATCAATGGCACACTCGTTAATTTGGGTGACTTGCAAAAGCTCGGCCCTCAATTGATTCAACTCCATGGGCAAAGTGAACAGACACTTCTTAAGGATATTAAGACCCATATTGATGTTCTGGATAATTATGGACAGCATAGTCCACTCATAGAAAGGTACGGTTCTGAGTATCGCACTGTCCAAAAAATTCAACGCAAATTAGACGACCTCTCTGCCCAAGTAAAAAGCCTTGCTGAACAGGAAGATTTTTTAAAGTTTCAGCTTAAAGAACTTGATGATGCAGATATTAAAGATAATGAAGATATTGAGATAGAATCTATACTATCGGAATTAGGTAACTTTGAAGATATCAGCCGTCTAAAAAATGATTCTGAATATCTTTTAGACACCGCCCAAGAGAGTGTTCTTTCAAAGTTAAGTTCACTCCAGCAAATGATCATTAAGCTTGATGGCTTTTCTGACAATTTTAGTGAAACGCCCCAACTCATACAAAGCCTTATAGAGGGTGCAGAAGAGCTAAAAATAAAACTTCAATCAGTTAATGTAACCAGTGAGTATTCACCCTCACAGATTGATACATTTAATAGCCGCCTCTCAAAAATTCAGCGTTTACAACGGAAATTTAAAACAGATGTCTCAGGACTCATAGAGCTTCGTGAAAAAAGACGTATAGAGATTGAATCAATTAGCAATCAAGAGGTCTCATTTAAAGATCTAGAGTTTGAAATTATTGAGAAGAAAAAGATACTCACTGCCCTCGCACTTAAAATTTCTAATGCACGGAAGAAGTCGGCTAAACAGCTTGATTCTGAAATTCAAGGCAACCTCAATAGCCTTGGAATGGAAGGGGCTACATTCTTAACACAAATTGTCGATAGTGATACTTTTGGTCCTCATGGCAAAGATACTGTAGAATTTTATATTTCTCCTAATGTTGGTGAAGGGGCAAAACCGCTAAAGTCGACCTTGAGTGGTGGTGAGCTTTCACGATTTATGCTCAGCTTAAAATCGGCACTTGCCCAACGCGATAAAGTACCCGTACTCGTCTTTGATGAAGTTGATAGTGGTATCGGGGGGAATATTGCTCACCATATTGCTGAATGCCTTAATACCCTTGGACTCTATCATCAAGTATTTGCCATAACACACCTCCATCAGATTGCCGGTAAAGCGCGCCATCAGATCCAGGTTAAAAAACAGACTATTGATAGCAGAACGCATACAACAGTTGTTACATTAACGAAAGAAGAACGCATCGAAGAGATTGCACGCATGATGGGGGGGCAAGATTCCGAAGCAATTCGTGGTCATGCTGAAGAACTCATTGAAAAAGCGGTGTAATTAAATAGGTTTGTCCCATGAATGATACACACTTGAAACCCAAACGTCTTAAGGGACGCATCTGGTGGATTACTCGTCTTACCTTATTCCTCCCTATTCTCTATTTCATCTCTATGGGCCAACGTTGGGAGGCTTTTATTGGCCTCATGATTATGCTTGGCATGGGATACTACTCAGCATTTCAGCTGAAATATGGTGAGATTGAAAAACCCTATTACAAGTTATGGCTTAATATAATAGAAGCCTTTCTCTCTGTTGGTGTTCTCAGTTATATCCTCTTTATCTACCTTAAAGATCCTGAAAAAATGATTCCTGGGTTTCTCATAGGTGGCATTTCACTCTTAGTAGTTCGCATTATAAGTTTCACCATATTTACCATTGCTCTCATTCGTGAAAATAAACCACTCCACAATTCCCGTTTTTGGTCAAAAGTCTGTAAACTCTCTATCATTGCAACAACAAGTGTCTACGTACTCGATATCGATAACTTTAAAGAGATTGCCATGGGGCTCACCATATTGCTCCTTCTTGCCTCGTCCCTTGCCTACCTGTATGGCTATTATCGCGATCCTGATCATAGAAAACCACTGAGTATAGCCTCTCAAATAACCGTGAGTCGTATTGTACTCACCCCTGTATTTATCCCTGTATTTTTCTACGACAACAATTTTAATTTTGAAGATAATAACAGTGTTTTTAAATGGCTCGCCCTTCTCATGGTTATCGTCTTTATGGCAACAGACTTTTTAGATGGATATATTGCTCGAAAAATGAATGAGGTATCAACCTTAGGCAAATACCTTGACCCTTTCTCAGATAAGATATCAAATATGACCATTTTTATGTGTTTCATGGTTTCGGGATATGCATCTGTTTGGATGATAGCCCTTATATATTTTAGAGAAGCCAGTGTAGAGACTCTGAGAACACTTGCTGCCAACGAAGGTATCGTCATTTCAGCACGTCGCAGTGGCAAATGGAAAACGGCAATTCAAGGTGCTGGTGTCATGTGGATTCTTATTGGTGCCTTAGATATTGTACACACATCAGTTCCTAACTGGTCTACCATTTGGAATTATTATCCCTATGCCATTATGTCAGTCATCACCATAGTGACTATGCTTTCGGGAATAGACTATTTTGTATCAAACAAAGCAGTCTTAAAGAAGTATCTATAACGGTCAACTATGGAAGCATTAGGACGACATAGTATTATAGAGTTTTATGAGTGTACCTTTGATGCACTCTGTGATCATACCGTTCTGGAACAACAAATGGTTACCGCTGCAGAAAAGAGTGGCGCTACCGTAGTGAGCAGTAATTTTCACACATTTAACCCTTATGGGGTCAGTGGGGTTGTTGTAATTGCAGAATCCCACCTTACCATACATACATGGCCCGAGCACAATTATGCTGCTGTAGATATCTTTACCTGTGGTTCAACCCTTGAAGCAAGTCATGCTATTGATTATTTGACATTAGTACTGGGGAGTAGTCGAGTAACGACTGAGGAGCTCAGGCGCGGCATTGCATTAGGCGTTGCTCAGCACCCATAATATTCTGGTTTCACTCCCCTTGGGCGATTACGAGCAGCGCATCAGGGTCAATACTCTGGCCAAGCGCAGCTTCAAATTCACCATCCCAATATTCAATCGTTATGGTTTTTGATTCAGACTCATCAGAAAAATTCCAATAGTTATGTTCTTCACTCGTAAGTGACATCCCTCGAAAGAAGTTTGCACATCCATACTCTTCGAAAAAGTATTCGGTGTCATCAAAAAAGAAGCTCCCACTTTCGCTCTCTATAAAACGATCAAGGTCTTTGGAAACAACATTGAGTTCGCGCATAGTAGGGAACTGTGTATAATGAGTCATAGATATCTCATCATCCTCATCCCACTCTAAAAAAGAGTTTTGGGCAGTAACAAGACTTTTCAGTTTGAGCTCATACCACTCATCACCGCCATCAGCATATCCATTTTTTTCGGTTACCAAATAAAAGTGCTTATTAAGAGTAATAGTATCCCCCTCTTTAACCACTTTAACAGACAATCGAGGACGATCACTGGGAAGTACCACACCATTGATGGTGCGGATATCAGAGATGAGCTTTTTGACTGTTTTTCTTTTCATATTATTACTCGTTCGAATCATTGCTCAATTGTGGCGATGTAGTTGTATTGTGGAGGGCTTTTTGACGCACAGAAAGGTCGCTTGAAAGGGTATTCAGTGTTTTAATTCCCTCTTTGGCTTTAGTGATTCCTTCACTCTTGATCTGATCGAGCTCATCCATACTCGTTACAAGGTCATCATATGCCTGCTTCACTTTATCGAGATTGAGTACTGGATCTTGGTACAGTGCCCCGATTTCTCGAGTATTTTGTTTAATACTTGCAGCATTAGCAGCAAGAAGATCTGACGCATATTCTTGAGTCGCTTTTGTTGCCTCGAGTGCTTTTTTCTGCTGAACGAGTGCTGCCTGAATACTTAAACCTACGGTAAGAAGGTTTGTCGTAACTGTTAAAGTTCGGGTAATCGATTGCGCCAACATTTTGTTATTTGCAACAGTCATGTCGATACTCGTAAAAAACTGAAGATTTACTTGCTCGATAGTACGAAGGTCTTGTGTTCTAATAGCTGCGGCATTAAGAAGGTTTTGCAGAAGACCCTTTTGGGATGGTTCAGTTATTTCGGTAAGATACGATTCGGTTTTTTCAACAAAGAGTTCTCCTAAAGCCGCCTTCTCCTTGATACGCCCCTGTTGTACCTCTAGTTGGTCATAAATTTGCGTAAGATCAATATTATCGCGTTCAAGTTGCTCTTGACCATTACGAAGACCACCTACAATAACATCAATTTGATGCTGTACCGTTTCGTATTTTACTGCAATCTGCTTGAGGGCTTTACCTACAACGGGAGTCTTGCCAAGGAGTCGACCAAAAAAACCTGGTTGTCCCAGTTTATGAGGGTTTAATTCATCCAGTTTATTTCTTAGATCCATGAGCCCTTTAGGGATTGCAGCGCTATCACCATCAACCTCTTTAAGGAGTGTGCCTACACGCCCTTTAAGGAGTTCCATTTTACGAGATGATTCTTGCTGCTCTTCCATTCCAAGGTTATCAATATTCTCTTGAACGGCTTTCTCTTCACCTTTCTGGATACGCTCTATGAGTGCATCAACCTCTTGTTGAATCTTTTCATTACTTTGTGGAACCAGTTCATTTGCATCTGTTGTCATAGTTACCTCTTATTACCGGAAGCTACCGGTTTAGCCAAAATATTTCTGTTTTAAAAAGATCGCTTCAGTATCAAAAGCGGCTTTATCATTTTCGTTCATCAATCCATTAATCTTTGCTAACTCTTTTTCTAGCCCAGAGAGAGCAGATAAAAAACTCTCAACGGTCGACTCTTTTTCGGAACCCGAGAGAGCACAATATTTCTCAACAAGACCCATAAGGTGGTCGTTCGCAATTTTTTCTACAACCCACGTAATCTCGGTAGAGGGGTGATCGTCGTGGAGACGAGGCAGACTTTCTACCAGTGAATCTATCAGCCGTTCAACTGCAGTAATCACCTCGGAAGGCACACCATAGGTTGTGCGGATAGCAAGATTAACGATACTCAGTCGCTGAAGAACCGGTATCAACGTATCGTTCTGTCCTTCCTTTTTTGGAATTCTACTCTTTCCTCTTTTCCGTTTATCTCTATTCAGATAATAGAGCAGCCCAGAGGCCGCCAATAGTAGGAAAATAAGAATATATTTATTTGACATAGCTACTCATCAATGGAAGGTTACTGAACAATGTACAAAATTTCATAAATTGACACCTCTGAAATTATAAGGCCAGCTTGATTAACAGTACCGAAAATCCAATGAGGAGAACGCCTTCAATTATTGCCGATCCCCAGTTGTGATCTTCGCTAATCTCACGGTTCATAAGGCACCCAGGCAACATTACTTTATCAATCATATAGCGAACAGTGATCAGTAAAAACATTGATAACACAACCCATGCAATAAGAACAATGAGAGAGTCTGTATAAGTAATACCTGCACCTGTCAAAATACCAACAGCGATTAGATTGAAACCAAAAGCAACCCCAGCAGAAGCGTTATCTTTTTCGATCTCTGCATGAAGATCATAAGGAGTGATTAATTGATAGAGCTCACCATAGAGAAAAAAGATAGCTTGCCCAAGAATTGAGTAAAGAACAGTTCCAAAAATATCATAGCCGATACTCTCTGACTCACCAGAAACTACTGCTTTAATAATAAAACCAACACCCACAAGGCACCCAAACTCAACGGCACCAGTACCAACATTGCGATCATTTACCAACTCTTTATTGGTCGAAAACTTTCTCAAGAGAATTTTATCATTCATATAGCGAGCGAGATTCAAAAGAATGATCCCCGCAACACCCCAAATTAACGTCATAAGAATATCTTGATAGACATTCACTTCTCGAGTTGTCTCTGTTGAAAACACCCCAATGATTATAAGCATAAGAGCAAAAAGGTATCCTGCAAATGAGAGAGCAATCGCTTTGTTATCTTCAGTTGTTAACTGATGATCTAAAGCGAATGGCACCGTTATATTAAAAGCAAATTTACCCAATGCAAGTATAACCACGGCAAGGAGAAGATAGAGTGGTGCCTCTGAATGGATGAGAAAGGAAAGATCGGTCAAGTCAGTAAGCTGTTCGATAATTAATTGTATATTCACTATTATTTCCCCCCAAAAAAGCCACCGCTTCTGCCAAAGCCAGAGCTTCGTACAGAACGATTTGATTTACCAAAAAAACTACTCGTTGATTTTTTCTTATACCCAGATGTACTCTTTACCTGTTTTGATGGGAATCTCTTTTGATAGTCCATCTGTTTACGAGATGGGTTTTTCATGGGGGCACGAACTTTAGAAGCATTTCTTGATGCATTCGGAGACTTCATAGTACTCTGACGCGCTTGAGTGCCTCTGTTGAAATTTGATCCAGTATTACGACGAGATGTATATCTGCCATAGTCGGAATATGAACGAGTACGATAGCCACCCCCGTAATATGATGGATATGCTCCCCATCCAAAAGGTGACGCGTAGAAAGGACGACGTCCAAAGGCCCAGCTCATAAAGAGATAGTCAGTAATGCCAAAGCGAGATTGATAGTAATGGTTGTTTCCATACATCTGCTGGTTACCTCGAACTGCAACTTCAGCCTGCTTTTCACCCGCTTGCTTTATTTCAATCGTTGCCACCTCTTGTACATCATCTTTTTCAACCTCAACAGTTAGGGAATAGCCTTTTTCAGAAGCGGATCCAAATTCCGTTACTTTAATATAATCAACGACTCCATCTTCATTGAGATCGAGGTTATTAACACCTGTAGTTTTGGAGTTCAAAAGACGTTCTAAATCTGCACCATCTTTTGCTTCTTTAAGTAAGCTGCCCACAGTCTTTAGGTCAAGCCCCTTTTCAGCAGTGACTTTGGTCTGCACATTAACATTATAGTTTTGACTGGCTTTTTTGTCACCTGGAGAAAAAAGCTGCCACGCTACAATAGCGATAAATCCAATAAGAAAGATCTTTAAATATTTTTCGTTCACACAATCTCCTTTTTTGCAGCAGCACTCACTAATAGTGTCTCTGCCATCCTTCTAAATAATAGTCATAAACAACAGGTGTTGTAAGTGTATTGATCCCATTGTACTCTGATTTTAACTGATCTTTACCAAACTGAAAGTTTTTCCGAATAACTGAGCCATTTATATAGCGTGTTTCCACCTCTTGAGGTATCACCTTTGCTTGGTTGAATCGGTCATTACGCAAGTTCAAAGTCATCGTTTGCGGATGCCCCCCTATCCACCAGCCCCATTCACCAAAGGTGGGTACATTATCGTGATAAGGATACGCAGTAAAGCCAACATGATGCATTGTTCTGCCTATTGCAAGGTATGCCTCTTTGGCAAACACGGGCGATGATGACTGTTGTATAAAGACACCCGTAATAGCAAGTTTTTTCTTAAGGCGTTCATAAAAGAGTGTTGAATAGAGTTTTGCTAATTCTGGAGCATTGGGATCGGGAAAATCAATGAGTATCACATCAAAAACACCAGAAGCCTGTTCTAAAAAATTTGCCGCATCTATATTGATAACCTGAACTGATGCTACAGGCTCCGATTCTGCCGTGTACCCCTTCAGTTTGTTCGCTGCGACAATAGTCTGTTGCATGGACGGAATGAGATGTCCATTTTGAAGGAGTGTAACTCTTGCATTCCTCAAACTTTGGTGATTCATTTTACTCAGTTCGGGAATACTTTGGGCTATTTCGGTCATCTTAGGGTCAAGATCACAGAGTACCACCTCCTCTACGTCAGAATACTTAAGAACTTCACGGAGGGCTAGGCCATCACCGCCACCGAGTATGAGTACCCTTTTACGGCTTCCTGATAGTATCATCGCAGGATGTACTAGATTCTCATGATAGATATGCTCATCAAAACTATTAAACTGTAGATGCCCATTTATATACAGTGAAATATCATGGGCCCGAGAATCAGTCATGACAATATGTTGATATTGAGTTGTTTCTGAAAAGATGATGGTATCTTTATACAGATACTGCTCTGCATCTATGGACCACTCTTTAGCATTCACCAGGCCCCAAATAAGTCCCCCTACAATTAGGGCAATTAAGACTGATAAATAGCCGAGATATTTAAGGTATTTTCTAAAATAAACTAAGGCAACAATCGTTGCAGCGGCATTAATAAGACCAAGAACAAATGCCATTTCTACTAAAGTGAAAAAATTAGGGAGAAGATAGACCCACACGACTGCACCACAGAGTGATCCAAGATAGTCCATCTTGAGAATACTTCCGATATTGAATTTAAGTTCTTTTATATAATTGGTATTAATGCGTGCAAGAAGGGGGATTTCAAATCCAATGAGTAAGCCTATCGAGGCAATAAAAAAATACTGTACCAGTACATAGTGTGTCGGATATTGGCCATAGGTGACTATCATTGCAATGGGTGCAATGGCCCCACAGATACTCAAAAGCATTTCGGCAAGAAGGTATTTATCAAATAGATTATTGTCTTTGATATATTTCTGTAGATCTGAACCAATGCCCATGAAGAACATCATGGTAGCTATGATAATAGCCCACTGTTTTACAGAATTCCCGAGAAGATCTGATGCAATTTTTGAAATAGTATATTCATAAGCAAGACCACATCCTCCCATGATAAACATGGTTAGATAGATGATGTAACTCGGCATATTTTTTGAATGTAAAATACCCATTGCTCCTGTTTATGAATACTTCACAAAGTAATAAAATCTCAGAGGAGAGATGAGTAGTTAGTCGTCCATATGTTTAATTTCTGCAACAAATTCATTCGCGTCTTTAAATTCACGATACACGCTTGCATAGCGAACATAGGCCACTGAATCGAGTGCTTTAAGTTGCTTCATCACTTCCTCGCCAATCATCTCAGATGGTGCTTCTTGGTTTGCTACTGAAGTGAGGACTTCACGAACATTATCGACGGATTTATCTATCTGATCCATAGAAACCTGACGTTTTGCACAAGCGATCATAAAACTGTTGACCAATTTTTGACGATCAAATGGAATTCGACTTCCATCCCGTTTTTTAACAACAAGGGGTACAGACTCTACATATTCATAAGTGGTAAAACGCTTACCGCATTCAAGGCACTCACGGCGTCTGCGGATTGAATCCCCACTTGAGCGAGAATCTACCACTTTATCATGTTCATGTTTGCAGAATGGACATTTCATTCCGAACCTCGTCTATATAGGGTATATGTGTAAGTAATAATACACAATATACTAGGTGTCCACAAGCAAATTCCTCAAATTTACCTCAAATCATGAGTTTAAACAAGGTGGCATCTTTTTCGATGAAGCCCACGCTTCAATCAATGGCGCTTAGGACCACAATAAATATATTTAGGACGCATAATGGGTAATCCCTTTCCCTCTCGTGCAATTGTTCGTTCATATACGATTTGAGCAGCAATACCGACGCACCGTGACAACCCAAAAAGAACCGTATAGTAATTTTCATCCTTAAGCCCACACGCGGTCAGAACCGAACCCGATACTGCATCTACATTGGGATAGGGATCTGCAACTTTTGGTTGTTTTTCTAAAAATTCAACGGCCACATCTTTGAGTGCGCGCGCCATACGATAGTGTTTATCATGCAGGGCAACTCGATCGCCTATTTCGTAAAGCACTGTTGCACGGGGGTCCTGTTTTCTGAGTACCGCATGCCCAAACCCATACACTTTACCTCCTGCATTAAAGTGTTCCTCAATAAACCGATAGAGTTGATCGTGGTCTTCAGGCTCCGGTACTTTATCCAGTACCATCTTAATGAAGTTGAGACACTCTTGATTTGCCATTCCATGGAGCGGACCTGCAAGAGCACACATTGCTGATATAAGTGAGCCATACACATCCTCCTGACCCGATGCAACCGCCTTACCCACAAGGGTGGATAAATTCCCCCCTCCGTGATCAAAGTGGAGTACATTAAATACTCGCATGAGCTCGGGGAGTGCATCCGTACCTTCGGGAGCCCCCAGCATATGGGCAAAGTTCTCCATATAACCACGCTCTGGCTCCGAAGGTATAAGATCACCCCATCCTGATCGCAACCTAAAAATTGCCGCCACAACTTCGGGAAGCTGTGCTATTAAGTTCATACTATCTTCATAGTAATCTTTTGTTGCGGTGAATATATCGAGGGCATTAAGACCTGCAGTGAGCCACTGCATTGGGTGAGCCTCTTTTGGTGTTGTCGCAAGATAGTCCAACACCTCTTTTTTAACAACTGACCGGTCCTTAAGCTCTTTCTTAAATGCTTCGTAGGCAGAGGGATGTGGAAATTCTAAATTAAACAGAAGATAGATTACCTCCTCTGGGTCGCGATAGGCAACTTCACTAATTGGGTACCCAGCATAATGTACCCCTTTATCGGGATTAACAAAACTACTTTGGCAATATCCAACAGGCACCTTACGTAAACCTGACA
>JAOPTX010000013.1:0-57131 GCA_051532055.1 Fibrobacterales bacterium
GCATTATAGAGTACCCAACGCTTCTGCAAGGTCAGGTCTTTTATACCCGCAAAACTCATAGAATTCAAACCATTCTCGGGTCGTGTGTTTCTCTTTTTATCCACTGTTCTATTCCTAAGTTTGCTATAGTATGCCACGCGGTGTATCCTACGAGAAAAAACAACAGTGATGTACGATACGTGGACGGTGCCATACACAGAATGCTTCACGAGCTTAAAAAAGCAGGCATCCCTCTTTCACACTGTACCGTTAAACTCTTTGGCGGTGCCTATACTCCAGGGAATAATTCTTCCTATGAACACTCTATAGGATACCAAAATGCTGAAGTAGCCCAAAAGGTACTCAGTGAAGCAAATGTAATCATAGACACCCATGATGTGGGCGGTACTCAAGGACGTAAACTCATTTTTTGTACTGAATCCGGTAAAGTGTATCTCAAAAAAATTAAGAGGGAGATTGGTAATGGGTCAAAATAAAGTCAAAGTACTTATCGTAGATGATTCATCCGTTGTCCGTCAAACTCTGACCGAAGTGCTCTCTTCCGACCCCAACATTGAAGTCGTGGGGAGCGCCGCTGATCCCTATTACGCAGCTGAAAAGATGAAAACTATTGTTCCCGATGTCATAACCCTCGACATAGAAATGCCCCGTATGGATGGCCTCACCTTTTTATCAAAACTCATGTCACAGCATCCTATTCCTGTAGTGATCTGTTCGAGCCTTGCAGAAGAAAACTGCGAGTCGACTTTTCGTGCACTCGAATATGGAGCAGTCGATATTATTACCAAACCGAAAGTAGGAACCAAACTTTTTTTACAAGAATCAAGTATTCAAATTTGCGATTCAGTAAAAGCCGCCGCAGGAGTTGCGGTAAAAGCGCGACCTAAAAAGAAGCCCCCTCAAAAGAAACTCACAGCAGATGCAGTGCTCCCCCCCGCAAAAACCAATGCAATGGTAAAAACAACTGAAAGGGTCATTGTTGTTGGAGCATCAACGGGTGGTACCGAAGCATTAAAAGTATTTCTTGAAGCACTCCCTCACAACTCTCCTGGAATTGTGATTGTGCAACATATGCCCGAAAAATTTACCCGAACCTTTGCCAATAGACTCAATGAGACCTGTAATGTCTTAGTAAAAGAAGCACAGGACAACGACACCGTTATCCCAGGGCAAGTACTTATTGCCCCTGGGGGATTTCACACCCTTATAAAACGGAGTGGTGCACGCTACTATGTCGAGGTCAAAGAAGGTCCTCTCGTTTCGCGGCATCGCCCTTCGGTTGACGTACTCTTTCGTTCAGCAAGTCGATATGTGGGTAAAAATGCAATCGCTGCTATTATGACTGGCATGGGTGATGATGGCGCTAAAGGATTGTTGGAACTAAAAGAGAGTGGTGCTTATACCATCGCTCAGGATGAAGCGAGTTGTGTCGTTTTTGGAATGCCCATGCAAGCCATTAAACTCAATGCCGTCGACACAGTCATCCCTCTGGATAAAATTGCGGGAGAGGTTATTAAACAGGCGAGTAAATAAAGAGCTACCCATAAGAACTGCCTTACAACACAAACCCTTTTTAAAAATATTTCGTAAGCATCTACACACACACCCTCAATTAAGTATCTTTTCTCAATAAACACAATTGGGACATTGTATGCATTATTTAAAACCTTCAGTTTTATCGTTATGCCTGGCGTTACTGGCAACTTCTTGTATTATTGATAGAGACATACCTGATACAGACTCAGAACTCTCTTCTTCTACTGCTGTTCTCTCTTCAGCACCTGAAATAGACCCTATACAGTCATCGTCACAGATAGTACCACGCCTTTCATCTTATTTGACACCAGATAGTGAGCAACCTTCGAGCTCATTTGGTACTCCACCATCTCAATCGTCAAGTTCATATATGAGACTATCATCATTTGCGCTTTCGTCTCAGGTAGCCATTCCTGTGTCATCATCACTCGTTCAGTCCGCCTCATCAAGCAGCAAAATTGTTCAGATTTCAAGTTCATCACTCGATGCTCCGGTAAGTTCATTTATCCCTGTGTCATCATCATCTCTTGATGCGCCATCATCAAGCAACCGCAGACGTTATTCATCACGAACGCTCCACGATATTTGCCCATCAATACACGCCCCTGTCTGTGCCTACGACCCAACATATGGTACCATTGATACGTTACCTGTCTACCAATTAAAAGACAATGCCTGTATTGCCCGCCAAGAAGGCTTAAAAGTTACCGAAAACAAGTTCTGTGAAGACCTGTACAAATGTCCTAATATAGTCCATGCTTTCATGGTTCGTGATGTACAACAATGCGAGCCTGGCTACTCCTTTAAAGCAATCAATGACGAGTGGGGCTGCGCCTCTAAAGGACTCTGTGAGAAAATAGCACCAAAGAATCAAACCCTTGTTTTGAATAAACTCCTGACCATAAAAGTAGGCGAAACCTTAATATCCCAGGATACTGACACTCAATTAACACTTGATTCATTAAAAGATTCTCGCTGCCCTAAAGGGGTCCAATGTATGCTGGCGGGTAATGCACAATTGTTCTTCACATTAACTGAAGGTACTCAAAAAGAATCTGTTGAACTCAACACCGATAGAGTAATGGGTAATTTTAAACCTGCGCTCCAATACATACTTGTTCAAAAAGGCCTAGCCCCTTCAGCCCCTGATCTATTGAATCCCATAATCAGCGATTATGAAGCAACGATTGCTATTGTACTCGACCGTGTTACCCATAATTAAGGGACAGTGTACAATAAAAAAGGCCATGACTTCATTGAGTCATGGCCTTTTTTATTGGAACTTTTCACACATAAAAACAGTACGTATCTACCGCATAATCTTAGTGAGCAACCGATCAAGTTGATTGGCGAATTTTTGTTTATCCTTTGGCCCATAGGCGCTCGGTCCTCCCGTATCCATACCTTCGGTGCGCAGCTCGTCTAACAGATTGCGTACTCCAAGCCGCTGACCGATGTTGTTATCATCAAGGAGCTCTCCCCGAGGGTCGAGAACAATCCCTTTCTTTTTGATAATCCGATCAGCCAATGGGATATCTGCAGTGATCACCACATCCCCTTCTTCCACCAGTTCTACAATTTTATCATCTGCTTCATCGGCACCAGCCGAAACAACAATACTCTCTATCAAGGTAGAAAGAGGTACACGCATGTAACTATTTGCTACCAGAACCAAAGAAAGAGCACGCTTGTCCGATACTCTATACAGTATCTCTTTGACTGGTTTGGGGCAGGCATCTGCATCAACATAAATTTTCATTCTGTTCCACTCTCTAATAATGTGTTAAAAATAGCAAAGAGTCTATCACTCTTTACTGCTTTTTTACGCTTCTGTATGAGACATCTATAACATTAGCGGAATCAACGGGTACCGCACTCATTTTGCGTGGCGTTCCTTCGACTACAAGCTCCGGGGTTACTTCTACAAAATCCACATCTTTCATTAACACCGTTCTAAAACCAAAAACGGTGACCATAAGTAAGGTAACGGGCAATACTAATTCAATAAACATTATTTACTCCTCTATTGGGTATACTCATCCCCTATTGCAAATAGCGTACCAACCCTCATTTACGGGTAAAAACGGGATTTTAAACACGTATTGTTCTGTAATAGTGCAGCGCTGCTCTCTATTCAATCACTCAATTGTATCACTATCCAATACTCCAACTCCCCTAATAAATTTGTACACTTTATAGATACACCATTAAACCTATATTTGATTGATGCAATCCACCATATTAATAACCGTTCTCTCACTTGCTGCCTTTGCCGCAAATTCAATACTGTGCCGGTTTGCACTCTCTGAACCCATCATTGATCCAGCCTCTTTTACCGCCATCCGCCTCATTTCAGGTGCAGTCACCCTTGCAATCCTCATGCTTATTTCAACACCTCGTTCTCTTGGCACCACAATTGCATCATGTCGGGCACCGCGTTATTGGTTTGGCTCACTCTTTCTCTTCTCGTATGCCGCGCTCTTCTCGTATGCCTATCGTACCCTTGATACGGGAACCGGTGCACTGATACTCTTTGGCACTGTTCAATTAACCATGATTACCTTCACCCTCATTACCCAGCGCACTATTAAGCCAACGGTCTTGATAGGTACCCTCATAGCATTCTCTGGCCTGATCTATCTGGTTATCCCCACCGTTACAACGCCATCCCTCATGGGCTTTTTGGCAATGACTGGATCAGGTATCGCATGGGCACTTTACACCCTCTTGGGAAGCCGATCTAAAAATCCTCTCCGCGACACGACCATCCAATTCACGCTCACGATTCCTTTGTGCATTGCACTTCTTGCCATTATGCCTCTTACTACACCAGCAACAACTTCTGGCGTTCTCGCTGCCATTGCTTCAGGTTCACTCGCCTCTGGAATTGGGTATGCTCTATGGTACCGAACACTCCCCCATTTAACATCAACCACTACAGGAGTTGTACAACTGTCAGTTCCCATACTAGCGAGCCTGGGTGGTATTCTCTTGCTTGGTGAACTGGTAAGTCTCAGATTAATCATTGCCTCTATTACAATTCTTGGTGGGATTTTCATAGTGATTCAACCTTGGAAACAACGTTCTGCACTATAAAGAGGTTGTCGTTCTTTGTAATATTAAATTTACACGATGCTGTTCAAACCGATTTAATTACGCCATTTCTGCCTGTAAATAAAGGTTCATCGGCCATAGAGTCGGCTCCCCCGAATATCACGGTATCTGACACCGATACTCCCCACCAAGCGAGCGCTTACCCTGAGCAAGCAAAGCGGACCTGTTTCATTTTTGACTATCTTTACTATCTTTACTAGTCACATATATTACCTAGGTTTCGCATGCTTAAACAACTATCAATACTCATCGGGTTTCTCCTTTTTTGTGGAGTAACCATAGGCTGCTTTGACAGCACAACAACCGCACCTGAACCAATGGAACAAACGTCCATTAGTGACAGCCTGTTTGTGGCACTTCAAGATAGTATTTTGAATACTATCGCGAGTGATCAGCCTGCTCAGGATTCCCTCCATCAACTGGAAATTGATCGAGTGACCTTCTATTACGACTCACTAATGAAGGCTCTTCCTCAACCGGTAACAACACCAGACGCAGATACCGTCCCTCCATTAAATATTGATAGCATCTTGAGTGCACAGCAACACGCACTTGATAGTATTGCACACTTTTATAGCACGACTCAGTCTGCACAATTTGAAGCAGATGCTGATTCCCTTCTTTCTCATTTTACCGATTCCCTCAATCAAGTACACACAGAGCAACAGCAGTTGGTGTTGGATAGCTTACATGCATCACAAACGGCGCACCTTGATAGCCTTAAGGCAGAATACAATAGTGCTGTGGATAGTATCACCAAAGAGAATGGGAGTAATAGCGTTGATAGTCTTACGCTTGCGCAAGAGCACGCCCTTGATAGTTTGAACGTTTTGTTTGCGGCTGAAGTTGATTCTATGAAGTCTACGGTGTATGATTCTATTTATAATGATGTTGTTGTGAAGTCAGCATCTCAATACATTCAGGTAAATTATGCATCTCCTCGTAAAAGCATTTTAACATTCCTCTACCCTTACTATGATAGTGCATATAGTGCACGTCCAGAAAATGGTAACTTACTATCGGCCAGTATATCTAATCGTAACTATAGTGAATCATTTACGGTGATAACAACTGCTGAAGTTGTCGGAATTACTCGATCGTCTTCACAAACAATAGTTATTGATCCAAGAACAACAGAAACATTTGAACTCAATCCAGAGCTCATTAATGAAAACCTTCCACAATTACTCGCAACCAGAACTGAGCAAGTAAACGTAATCATTAAAGTCATAAAGAATGGTGGTGAGACGACGATTCATTCTGAATCTTTTGATATAGAAGTGATCCCCCCCAATAGCTATACAGCAGGAGTAACAATACCCAACCCTCCCCCCCAACCATCTGACACACTACATTTTGAAAACTATTTGGCAACCTGGGTTCAGTATTGGCTCCCAGAAATAGATTCATTAAAATCTGAAGCTGCACAGCTTCACCCTGATGGAACACTTGTAGGATACCAAACACCCGGAAATACTACACCTACCAAATCAATTGCACGTAACCAAGTGAAAGCAATCTATGAAGCACTGCAAGCACGGGACATCGCTTATATTGATAATACATTCTCACCTAATACGACACAAAGTATTAAATACCCCAACCAGACTCTAAAAACTAAGGCCGCCAACTGCATTGATGGTACAGTACTTTTTGCTGCTGCCCTTGAAGATATTGGCCTTGAACCAGTCATCATGCTACTTCCCAGTCACTCTATTGTAGGTTGGCGCACTTGGACTAACAATAGTGAAATCGAATATATTGAGACGACTTATACATGGTCAAGTAATAAAACCAGTTTTGAAGATGCTTTAGCAAAGGGTAAAACCCAATCCGAGAGGGATACTACTGAGATCATTGATGTGTATAACCTTCATAAGTCAGGGATTAATGCGCTTTCTGTTGAAATGCCTTAGGCTTCTTTGGAAGGTCATTGCGCCTTATAACATTAAAGTATAGGGCACAATATTTATCTAATCTTTGACGCATCGTAAAGAATATTTTCGAGGAGTAAATGAAGTAGTTACTACAAATCGGTGATGACTTTTATATAAACTACTTCTATTACAACAACTCCCAATAACCCATTGTCCCTCTGGAAGATTAGAAACCCACCACCCCCCAATACTTCCAAAATGAACATATTCTGGTGGGTGTGCTAGCTTATAACTTGATTGCCCTGTAGAATCAATCACCTCAAAACGTTCATTCGTTCCTCCATCAAAATAGCCGGTTGGTCTAAAATCTAATTCATATAGGTCACTATTACCTGTCATATCCCAGTAATCTGAAGAGCGGACATATTGTGCAATTGAGTCTGTACCTTGGCTTATACCAATGAATTCATTTAATTCGTCCCATTCAGATTCACTGGGTACATGCCAACTATTGGGGCAAATACCTTGTACACCACTTGGATTAGTAGAAGAAGTATCCTGTCCATTGAGTACTTCACCCAAATCATAGAGTCCACCATATTTTTCACAATTAATTAAAGAATCGTTATAACAACTTACATCTTCAGAATCATACATTAAATTATCAGTCATCCAAATTTGTTCACCAACTCTCACCCATCCATACTCTTTACTATCTCTTGAGTCCACAAAGGTTCCTTTATAATATTGAATATTCACATAGATTACTGTTTCACCAGTGCAATTGATACTTGGGGTCATTGATAAAGAGTCATCTATGGAACAGTTTTCTGGATTACTCTGATACCAATGGGTGAATTGATAATCAATAGGAACTTCTGGAAACGTGGATATCTGAAAGTTCTGCATATGAGATAATTGAACAGAATCAATAGTAGAGCTGTCTATGCTACTTTTAATTACAATGGGGTAAGAATTGAGCACCCACTGTGCATATAAAATTAGATCATTATGGGGCATTACCAATGAATTATTCCCCATTCCTGAATAGGCTAAACCAACGCCGGTACTATCAGTATTCCAACCACTAAAGGTGTAATTGGTTTTGAAAAAATTATTTGAATTATCAGGAACAGCCACCTTTGTATCAGCATAATATTGAGCTGGGGCCAAAGGAACAACCCCTCCTTCATGGGTGTTACCATGAAATGATACAATATACTTAGGAAGTTCTTCCCACTTAGCATAGAGCGTTACATCGTTGGTGATAACTCCTGTTGTAAAATCCCAGAGGGTTAATACATAGGGTTCTAAATACCATCCTTTAAAAACATGACCATATTTAGTAGGTGCTGTCACGGGAGAATTAACTTTATTATTATACACAATACTTTGCGAGTCAATTACCGACCCCTCTTGAGAATCAAAATACACCATAAAGGCAATACTTTCAGAGCTGGATTCATTAACTCCTGTATAAGATGAACTACTCAATGCCCCTACCCCACTGCTCACCTCGCCAATAATCACATTACTTAAAGCACTTGATGAAACCTGAGGTTCCGCACGTTGAATACTTTTTACATTAACCGTAATTGTATCAAAGACCTCAAAGTATCCATCAAAAACCCGTCCAACAACACTATAGTCCCCCGGTTCAGAGTACCGATATGATCGTGTGTCGCTCAAGGTATCCTGCACTTTGAAAGAAAAGGAATAGAGTAATGTAGGTGAATCATCATCAACATTTGTTGTGATATTGATTAGGTCACTCACATAGATGGTGGTATCGGAACCAATAGTAAATCCAACAGGAGGTACATCTGGAGATACTGTGTAAACGCCCATTGTTTGAGGTTTGATTGTTTCTAAGGCCTTAGCGGTCACTAGCCCATTGTAGAATACAGTGGTAGTCACAACAGCATTTTCAAACCCATCAATGGGCACCGTGCTCAGATGTTTTTCACTATTTTTCATTACTGGCTCATGGAGAGAATGTAAAGTATCACTGTTGTTTGTGAAATACAAAACAATACTATCAGACTGTATCGTATTAAGCAATACTTCATAGGTAAAATATGATGTATTATCATTGTCAATAATTGTTGATTGTGTTTCTTCACCTGAAGCCCAGAAACAACTCGAAATAGTGAATAGAAATCCTAACGTAAGTAATTTATAGATCATAGAAATCCTTTCAGTGTGCTATAGGTAATGGATAGGCCTTTACGTTACTACTTGCCTATCATTATCATATCGATACAAATAATGACTGAAATTATAGAAAAATATAGAGCAGTATACGGGAGTGAGAATCTAGGTGTATTTCGAATGTGATGATTGTCACTTTTTATATTAAAGAGTTGGCTAATGTTTAATCAGAACTACCTGAATTCAGGGATGGTGAGTACTTGATAGAAATAAGAGTTTGTAGGTATGGGGTCCTAATTTATTTTATCCTTAAAACGCCATGATAAGATGTATGCATGCTACCAAATGACCACAAGTTCTACGATTTTCGGGTGAAAACTACCTATATTCTCCCCTAAGAAATAAATTTTACTAGAAGAGTATAGGTGACATTGAGATTGTTTCTATGATGGGTGATACACAAACCATAACCTGGGCAGCTACGGTATTTCTGCACTTTTTTACCATTGCTCCGCAATACATGCTTTCTACTATGTCTTGAGTAAATTCACTACTCACCGCAGTAACGGTAAGTGTACGCTTCCAACCTGTAATACGTTATTGGATTCCTACTCTTCGATCATGCCTATAGGGCAGGATTCGCTCGGATCGTATATCACCATAGTCATAAATTCATTTGAGCATACCGTACCCGTTAATGAACATGCAGATACCGCAACAAGAGGGTCCTCTCCAAAAGGTTCCAACTCCCACCCAGCACTCATCATGGCACATCCAAAAACTTCTGAAGAAAAACAACGTGCATCTGACTCACAAATATTTGCTAACGAACTTTGCTCGGCGAAGTCACTTTCATATTCAAAAAAGCTGGGATTTCCATTGATATCAACCACCTGTACACTCACTGTAATGGATCCTGCGGCTATGTCATCTGCTGTGATAGTATAGTTGCTCTCTGACGCTCCCTCGATAGGGGTATATTCAGTTCCTCTGTACCACTGAAACACTGAAACTCCTTCGTCATCTCCCTCAGGGTCAAAAAACTCGTATAGTGCCTCTACCGTTTCACCATCTTCAAAAGTTCCACTGATTATCAAGTTCCACAAAGCGGGATGGGTATAGGTTGCTTTTGCTACAGCACCTTCTAATTCTCCTGTTTGAGCAATAGGAATAACTGAAAAACTGAGTGACGTATATTTTCCTTCATTGACAAGAGAGTCGATGAGCACTTCATAATCCATACTCTTAAAAATACTGTCCTCTGCTCCGGCTATTTCAAAATCATCAAAATACCATTGAAATCGTGTAGCTCCTTCGAGATCGTTATCACTATCTGAATAGGTGTAGGTTCCTCGGTATTCATACGTATCTTTGGAATAGGAAACTGACACACCGCCTGCAAGTGGTGCTCTATTGGGAATAGGAGCCGGAATAAGCATTGGGTGTAACGTACGGACCGGCAAACCAGCAAGGGGAGTCCCCTCTAATGCGATAGGAGTAATTTCAATACCGATCGATGTTCCCAAATCAGCCTCAGTAATACTATAGGTAATCGCTGTTTCCCCAGGAATTACAACACCATCTCTGAGCCACCGAAAGGTAGAGGTACCTTCAAGGCTGCCCTCAGGGTCTGAATAAGTATATTCCCCTCTCAGCACATCTCCCAGAGCGGTCGTGCCTGTAACCGCAACATTCTCTGCAATCGGAGCATGGTACCCAGAAACTGTCAGTTGAACATAAGAGACCGTAAGGCCCGTTAGTTCAGTTCCTGTTTGGGCTACAGGGGTAATTTCAAAATGGAGTTTCGCATCTTTATCTTTGGGCCCTACCGTATATTCTCTACCGGTTACTTCTTCAACTGCCACGCCATTACGAAACCATTGCACTATCGTTGCCCCCTCCAAGTCACCCTCATTGTCACTATATGTATATATAGCAATGATTAAGGCACCTGCTGATGGGTATCCCGCTACGTTAAGATCGGAGGCAACCGGAGCAGTTATTGTTGACGCTTGAGCGACGGCTGAACTACTCAGTACGTCCCCTTGCCCACTACTTGTTGCAACAAGTGCACTCGACATACCAACAGTAGGTACTGTGACACTTGAAATAGCAGGTACTGCAAGAGAAGATGAGGATAGTGTGCCCGTAGGTGTAGATGAACTACTCACTACAGCAATAGGGCCAATGTCAGAGGGAGCTGTTGTATCATTACATCCTATCATTGAGAGAGCGAGTAGTGTGATGTGAAGGAGTACGAACGTACTATAGATATTTTTCATTATTGAATTCCTTTCCTGTTTGTATGTATTCTTAGAGCTGAAAAAAGCGTGTGTTTCTTAAGCTATTCACGAAAAACATAATGTAGGATTTAATGAAATAATACTCTGACGACTATTAGAGTTCAAAGTTTTAGCGAGGTCATTTCGCAATAAAAATGACCCTAAAACAGGCAACACCACACTGTACAATCTCATCAATTGTTGGAACTTTTGAATGGGCTGTATTGAATGTCAGTGCATACAAAAAAGACCTCGTTATATTCAAAGAGAATACAACGAGGTCTTTAAAACTATAATTGTTACGTATACTGAGGTCTTATTCGGCGGTCTTAGACTTTGAAAACTGTAACCCAACCATAAGAACAATGAGTCCCGCAAGAACCGCTGGAAAACCTTCAAATATCATTCCTTGTAGTCCGAAATAACGCCATAACACAACGGTCAATACTCCGACGAAAATTGCTGAGAGACTTGTTGCTTCTGATGGTTTTTTACCTAAGGCGAGTACAATCAACAAAGGAGAAAAGGCACTTCCGAGAACCGACCATGACATGATAACAATATCAAATACACTCTGGTTATTCATTAAGGCGAGAACAAGTACAAAGAGTGTAATACCAATAGTTGCAAATTTATAATGAATAGGTTTGTTTAATTTCTTACCAAAATCCTGAGTTATCGTTGCCGAACAACTGAGTACCAATGAATCAGCGGTTGACATAGTTGCCGCAAAGATTCCCGCTAACACAAGACCCGTCAGAGGCGCTGGAAGCATTTCAAGAGCCATAGTAGGGAGTGCAAGCTCAGCGTCAAAGGCACCTGTATCGGTGAGATATATTCGAGAAAAGAGACCAACTACTGTAGCAAGAAACCAGAAAACCACAAACCAGCCATAATACCAAGATTTTGTTGCCACCATTGATTCATTTTTACCCAGTGTCATAAAGCGACTCATTATATGAGGCTGACCAACAACGGTAAATCCAGCAAAAAGCCATCCTACCACAAACATGACGCCACCGGTTACCCCGGGAAATGCCAGATCCTTAGGGAAAATATCAAGAAAACCAGGGAGTTGATTCATAAGTTGAATAGATTCGTTCACTCCACCAAAATGGGAAACAGAAACAATAACAAGAATGGTCATAGCTGCGAGCATCACAAAAGATTGCGCTGCATCGGTCCAAATAGAAGCCCTGATCCCGCCTGCAATACAATATACCACAACGAGAACAGCTCCCATAATAGCACCAGCCCATATAGGCCAATCAAAGAGTACATGGAGTGCCTTACTCCCCGCTACCAGCTGAGCAGTTGCATACGTAGAGAGAAAGAAGAGCGACAGAATTCCAATGACCTTCTGTACTTTAGCCTGCTTCAAATTCCAGTTACTGAGCAAGCCCCCATAACTCACCTCTCCGGTTTCACCAGTTTTCACCTGCATTTTGCGATGTATAAAAAGTGATGCAAGAAAATCCCCGGTAATCCAACCTATCATAAGCCAAATTGCAGAAAGGCCTGTTGTATAGGTATACCCAATGACACCGATAAACATATACCCGCTGCTGTTGGTCGCAAAGGCTGAAAGCCCTGCAAGCCATGGCTTTATGGAATTACTTGCCAGGTAATAATCCTGTTTAGTCCCGGTGCCAAATTTCGATGACATAATACCGACAAATGTGAATCCGGCAAGAAATAAAAGGAATGATGCTAATAACATATTTGATAGTCCTGTGGTTTTGATATTACACTGTGTGTGTATATACCTTATGCTCAGAGATCACATTGCTTGGTTGACCCCGATTTTGAACCAAGGTAGCATAATACTCTTTTAAGTCAATACTACCCTGTAAGAGATTACAATCCTGAGCTATCGATTGTACAAATGGTTGCGGTCGCCCTATCAAAGCCATCTTTTTCCGAATCATTCTTTTCACAAACCCATATTTGTCTTGTGAAATTGGTCTTTCCTCTTTTATTAACGTTGCAATAATCAGATATTTTCAATCCGGCGGTGCTCATTATGTTTGTAATATCTGAGGTAGATACAATAACAAGTCGATTGGTGATTGCTGCTGTTGACTCAATAATGTGTTGGATAGAATTATCATTTGCATGGCTGAATATATTGTATGGCAGGTCAATAATAGCGGCGTCATACCTATTGCTTATGTCTTTTATATCACAGTGATTAATAGTTGCAGTATAATTAAAGTGAGAAAGGTTTTCTTGTCCATCCCTACATATCTTCTCATTAATGTCGCAACCCTCAATGGCATATCCTGCAAAACAAGCTTCTAACAGTATTGTGCCAACGCCACAACATGCATCAAGTAGCTTTTTCTCTTTGTTTGCCTGTGATGCAATATTCACCAGAGCTTTGGCAACACTCATGCCAATTGAGTTACAATATGAGCACGGTTTTTGTTTATGTGCATGCCACGCAAAATTGTTGTTAAACAGAACACCAAAATACCAAATACCTCTGTAATAACTTAATGCATACATAATGGTTGGGTTATAATAATCAGGAAAACCTTCGATACTGAGGCCTATATCTTTTAACTTTTTAAGCCTCTCAGCATATTCTGTTGTATCGCCATCCAACACTACATATTCAACTTTAAAACCTTCAATGCGAATACATTCTTTTTTAATGTCATGAATGAGCGTAGAATAGTCTTCAGAAAACAAAAGAATGTCCAGTCTTTTTTTTATGAAGGCACTACAGGAAGGGTCTACTTTTATATCGGAAAAAAGGAGTTTATCCTTCTCTTCTTTATTAAATACCTGTCTCGATTCGAGCTTGCATAGATCTCCTTCATTATCATCAAAATTAAAGGAATAGATATAGTTCTTGGAATGCATATTTCTCAATAGTAAAAGCCACGTCAATGTTATAAAATAAACGGTCAGTTAATTCCATTTTTCGCCATGGAAGAGTGTAATCACAAAGGAGATCAAAAAAAGTTTATGGAAAAGTACGGAACTCGTTTTCCCGATGCTTTTTTGCCCCCTGAAATACAGTAACGAATAACCTCAAAGTGAGTAACGCCCAGCCGAAAGAAAAGAAAAGGCATTCTTATAAATGCCTAAACGCCCTATCGACTAGTGAATCCTTACCGTTGAAATTGCTCCAATAAATTATTTGCCTCAATATCATCAGGATTAGCCCGTACATATCGACCATCAACATCATGATACCCACTGACTACCATCTTGTTACGCTGCATAAAACGAGCAAGATCTTTAGTCAAATACTTACGGCCACTATGCATTTCGAATCGAACAAACCGATTGAGTGTTGAGCTATAGGACGCTGTTTTTAGATGATCATGAGTCACATGACTATGGACCTGTACATGCAACCTGACTTCGTTCCTGTCAAGCTCAATTTCTTGTGGATACACATCAATGTCTACCCCTTCGTATCCTATGGTATCAAGAGTAACAGACTCCCCGAGCCCTTTAAACACCTCATTCGCCTTACTTTCAACAAGTCTTTCTGCAATACCAGGAAGCTTCTCTTCAAGCATGCTTTCAATTGAGCCAAAGAGATCAATAACCTGAGCAAAGCCTTCAGGCTCAACATCAAGATCAAAGTCGACATCCATGCGCACTACCGTACTCCCTGGATTAAGAGAGAGTCGTATCTTACCCAATAGTGTGGCATAAGAATCGGTCCACTCCTTTTCTATCCCAAATACTTCGAAACGGATAGAGCCATTATCCACCGTTAACGCTTTCACTTCGACATCAAACATCGTTCCACTAACCAAGTCTGTAACTTTGTTACGGAGCAATTCGAGTATATCCATAACGAATGGTGAGGCGAGGACAACGGTAACTTCTGAATAGGTTGGAATAAAGCTCCGTGACTCATCCACGTCAGTATATTGAGACAGGGATACGCCTGGGCGGCCCACAAAAATACCGATACCCGGAGTATTATTCTGATGCACCTTTAGCAGGCGAAGCTTAACGGGATAGGCACTATGGGGAGGATTATTCTCTGAACCATCTTCTGACTCAAAAGCTCCCTCTATCAAACCGATCATGGGGGTCACCACGTCAAGTGCAATAGTATCAACATAGGCAACCAATCCTGTTCCTTGTACTATATCAGCAATCTCTTCTTCTGTAAAAGGAGCTCTTATTACCTTAATTTCAGTAAACTGCACTCCCACTTTTGGCGCTGCGCCATTCACCGAAGGTTTAAGATCAGTTTCAAACCTTACTTCAAATTCAAAAGGAATAGTGTAGAGATGGGCTGACGCTGCCTCATCTGTTGCTATTGAGATGGCTACAGATCCGGCAATATCAATAGCCAAATACGCATATCCATTTTCTTGTTCTCTATAGCTAAATGTAGGAAGCGATATCCGGCCCTTCATAGTCACTTCAACCGGATAGTCATCAGTGGTTTCGAACAACTGAATGGTAGAATTGATTTCAAAATTCAATAACTCTTTGTGACTGCTCACATAGGCTTTTAAAAAATCATCAAATAGTTTTTCCGATACTCCACACTTGACATGTGCATTTGACAGGCTCATACTCTTCCTTTTAGTTCTATCGCTATCAGTATAACCTTATGAGGGTCATACATCATCGATAGTATGCTTGTATTCTTTAATAGATAGAATAGAAGTACTAAATAAAGAGACGCCCCCCAATAGAGACAATTAACAAATTACAACTATGTAATGGGGTAAGCGATTTTAACGAACGGTGCGCGATGAGAAGCAGAGTGAATTATTATTAAACGATAACTTTAGGGGGTCGTCAACACAAGGCATTCCCAATGGTTGTTACATATATTCATGCCTTAATAGTAGAACTTAAACATTACTTTCTCTTTATTTGGTGTGGTGCGATCAATATTGAGGACAGTCCCCCATAGTATTTGAGATGGACTTGATTCTGAAATGAGTATAAAATGCTGTCCCACAGTATTAATATTTATTTTATTACTTTCCTCTAGTCGAGTCGTATATACAAACCGTTCCAAGTCACCATTAAGAGAAATTGACTCTCTACTCAATTCTCTTTCTGTATCAAAGTCCCCCCATGATGTATAATACCCTGAGTCATCGAGCATATGAGATGGTTCTCCATTCATTAAACGCGCTCTTTGAGACTTGAATGCATCTCGTCGTAACACTTCTTGTAATACTATGTCAAGATTGTCAGTACTCAAATCCACATAATCTTTAAAATATTCTAAGCTAGACAACACTATATCACCATCAATAGTCCCTAAAAGAAGCCGACCAACATCACACCCACCTTCTTCTATATCCAATAAGGTACACCGATCAGTGGTATCATTAGGATTATATGTATGCAGTACAGAGCCCAAAGAAAAAAGCGATTGTTGTTCACCCGACGTTACCGTTATAGTTGCTGAATCGAGCTGACGGCTGTTCTCTGTATCTATTTCACAGTATTCATCTGCCTTACCGGTATGGTATACAGTAAAGTTGGTCGCAAAGGGATGCACAATACTGTCGTCACCATAGGTAAAAGTAGTTTTTGTCTGTACCTCAACAGAATATACCCCAGAACACATATCTTCAGGTATTATTACCCCATGTTCACCAGTATAGAGCTTAGTGACCATACTATCTGATGAATACCCAAAACTGCTGTGATAATTCGTGTCAACAGGAAAAACGACCTTATGAAAGAGTGTATCGGGAAAACTGCCACCATCAGGACCAACGTATCCACCAGATACTAGTGGAAACGAATGCACTGGCTTCATAAACACATTGAGCTCAAATTTATCTATTGAAATATCTGAAGTAAACAACATTTCAGTTCCTGGACTTGCAGCTAATATCAAGCTGACATATACACTATCGTGTAAACCCGAATCATCTAGTGTTCCACTCACTTGACCAAAAATATAATCTGGATCTGGGTCCAGAATATATTTAGAATGGTTGTCTTTTCTTCGCTCCCAACCACTATCTGTATGATTGATATGCATGTCATCGTACCCATTCCTTCTCGTCCATTGTGGCTCTCGATAATAACCTTTATAGGAAAATGGAGTTGTACTGATAGAAGCGTATTCAGAACGACTCGGTGAAGAGTGCGAAGCATAAGACTTACCTACATTACCCGTATGCAATCCAATTTCTGCGAATATCATTCGTTCGACACTACTTTGGTCAAGCTCTTCAATACTACTACCGCCCGCACCGTCCACATTCTGTAACTGACATCCGGTTATCATTCCAGACAGACCAATACACAATAAAACAGTACCTAACGGTGTACAATAAATATTTTTAATCACCTTTCTCTCCTTTTACCAAAACAATACTTTCAATAGAAAGCTGCTCATTGTTCAGTAATTCGTTTTTGTCCCCGACCTCATTCAGTATACATTGCGCATCTCATAGCACAGCCGATAGACCATTCGATTATAGGTAATGTATAGCTCTTCGAATGTTTTGTTTGTTTTCATTACCTATTAAACACATGATATGAGGAAAAAGAAACCATCATCCCATTTTTTTTTTAAAATCGTCACTATTTAACCCATATCCTACGTAAACAAAGCTTTTGCCTATGGGCAGTCAGTAGCTTAAACCATCAACAGTGGAGGGTATGGCGGTGTATTATTTTGGTAAATATACTATTCTGGTAGAGTTTAAGAGGATGCTGGTTGTGATTAGGGTTAAGTCAATGTCAATGCAAGATGGTATTTCACATCGTGAGTCCTGTAAACCCAAAATGGGATCGATCACCCGTCACTGAACCCCTAAACCCTCCTTTGCTTACAAATAGAAAGCGGATATTTCGGCTATTTGTGTAAACCTCTGTTAAGGCTGAGTTACAACTAATAGCTTTTTACCTAAGTTTGATAGTTCTTGGGGATTTGGCCTATCTCCGCTTATACGTTCAACCAATATAAATATTGATACACTTACAAAAGTAACAGATTTTGGTAATTCATGAAGACAAACAACATACTTAAAGCAGCGACCTTTGTCGCTGCTCTCCTCTTTGTGGCCTGCAGTAGCACAAAACCAAAAATCCACGTTGATTCTCACCCAGTTTTAGGCAAATCACCCGCGGTAGTTTTAAAGACTAGGGTCAATGAAAGGCTAAAAGAAAAGTATATCGATTACACATTCACCATCGCAGGCTTTTCATTTGGTGAAGAGATAGACTCAACTGAAAATGTGGTTGAAAATGATGGTACGAGAGAAGTAATCCTCATAGAGACTGATTACGTATTACGCGATTGGAACCACACTGTTGTGGAGAGTCATCAGAACCCAACCTCAGTGATTGAAATTCGAAAATTCGATATTTATACAGAAACGACAGAAGAGGTACAAAATAATGAATATGAATCGAACTTTTTGTTATCAAACGCCTTCTCCGGTAGCCAATCAAGAACTGAGATTAGCAACAAACAACAGTATAACGCACTTTTCTGCCTTATTAAATCAGATGCAAAAGAAATTTGCTTTGAACACAACACACTAGATTCAGATGAATCCATTGATATTAGAGAGTACATACAGTTTATACTTATCTCACTCATTAATAACACAGCAAATGAAAAAGGACTATAACAATGCGCACATTACTTTACTTGAGTATCATCGCCATTCTTCTTTCCTGCTCTGGTAGAAAACGAAAACCTGATGCTGTATTTGTCTATGCGAAAGGTAAGTCTAACGCTACGCGCAATAATACTATGGGTAATAGCGATGTTAAAATTGTATATCGTTCATTTAAGACTCTCGTAAATAAGATAGGTGATGACATTCAAGGTATTGACCGAGAGGTCGAAATGTCACTCATACCCAAAGGTGGTCTTCTCGTATATGTCCCTCAATCATTTGATGTGGTAGCTCTCAAAGTACTCAGAGGTAACTCTGTAATAAAATCATGTCGTGTAAATGCTACATTCATTAAATATGAGATTAACTGTATTAAAAAAAATTATGCAAAAGCTGATCTCTTTGATAACCAAACGTGTCTACCTTCTGAAGTTGCATGGCCCAAAATCTCATGTAAACTCACCAGACCTCTGAAAGAGAATGATACGGTACACATTTTCCGTCAAAATCTAAAAGACCCCGTTAAGGTTTTTAACATCAAGAGTGTTTTGTAATAGGGATTTTATTCTATCTACATGCAAAACCCAAGTCCTACCCTATTTATCACCATCTAAACAACTTGAGACGAATACTGATACCAACAGAGCTTGATAGAAAAGCTAACGTTTAATTAAGACTATATGATATATTACTTTCTAATTTATCATTCACTTTTCTCGATATATTCTTGCATCAACTGTAAAAACTCTTCATTAATAAGTATTCTCACGTCCTTATCAAAGTAGTCGGCGTAAATAATCAATCCTTCATCTGTATCGGTATCGATATCGATATATAAAAATTCAACAAAATAACGACTATCACAATCCGAGTCTTCCTCACATTGAGTATTCGCATGAAAGATATCGCCATCCCTATATGCTGATTCGAACACAGTATAGGCTGACGCACCATATTCTTTATCAAAGAGTATAAAGGTCCCCTCATCAATAACATTACTTTCAACCTCATCTTCTTTTTTAATCGTTACTGTGTGCTTTGAATGGTTAAAGGTGATGTAATAAAAATAGCGGTGCTCCTCAAAGGGAGGCTGTATACTTACTGTTTGTTTGAACACCATTGGTGATGTCGGTTGTGAAAATGATACTAGAACATCATCATATAGAGAAGAAATGACTATTTGTGATAACTGTTCAAAGTCATCAGACAAGTTACAGTCCCCTTCATGCAAGAGAAGACCGGGGTTAGAACAGGCATCAGGATAGGTAACACGGTCTACCCCACAGGTGATATTATCATTCTCTATTAATTCCAGTGTTCCCTCTAGAGTACAAGTATAGGTTTCACAGCCATCAAAATAAGTCTCCTCTTCATATACTTCAGCTCCGTCAGGTGCAGTACACATGACACAGGGTTCGGGATCCGTTTTATAAAAGTCACCTTCTTCACCACACACTAAACGATCGGCTCTACACCGTGATGACCACGATGCTGTTGGTACCGTGTCTTCCACTAAAAATTTTTCCCCGTATGCCCAACAGTAGGATTCTTCAAAGAGATAGCCACATTCCTGATAGTCCATATAAAAATAGCAATGATCTAAATCATTATAGAGGTCGTCACAATCCTCACCTTCACAACTGCATCCGGTAACAAGTTCGCAGTCAGTTCCATTAAATTTTGCTCCAAACTCTTCACTACAATCACCGACGGCTACTGCATCTTTAGGCTTGCAATATTCATTCATTTCTGTATCTGAGTTTCTATCAATGGGAGTACTTGACGATTCATCGTCAGGTTCACTAGATGATTCAGAAGAACCATGGTCCGATGAAATTAAGTCATCAGAGCTATCGAGAATGATATCATCTGGCAAAAAATGCGATGAGCTTTCGTTTACAGTATCTGAAGAAGAGTTTTCGACTTGAGTGCTCGTATTTTCATCATTGTGCACAAAATTGCAATTGATGAAAGCGATGAGACTGATAGATATGAGTATAGGGGTGATTCTCATGAGTATCTCCAAAGAGGTGCTAGACCTAATAATACTTAAATAAAGGGTGGCGAATGGTGTGTTATGGTGAGTAATTCTCACAAATTGCTCTTATTCTGTGAGCAAATGAATCTCACTCACCATACCCATATACTTGTTCATGTCGCTGAAAGAGTACATCAAAGTACCGATCGGCAGAGTCAGGTACCTCCATACTATATTCATGGGCAATTTGGATGGAATCCCAATTTTCATGAGCATCGGGAAAAAAGTACACAGAGTCTTTTATGACTAGTTTCTTAGGTCGTATATCTGAGTAAAAGGAGAAGCGCCCTAAACTATCTGTAGTTGCTTCTAGGGTGGTTGAATCGTCAGAAAGGCCAATAAGAGTAATGCCAGCTTCGTACTCCCAACCTTTGTAAACGAGACAGGTATGCCAATCGTTCTTCTCAATGACACAGTCACGAGTGAAGCTCATAACCACTCCAGTTAAGCTACACTCCTCACATATTGAATCAGTCACATGAGCTTCCATATAAAAATTACTCTTCTCTGGAAAGAGCAGGGAATAAAACCCTTCAGCACTGAGATAAACAGAGCTGTTTGGGTCCTCTATTTCTGTAACAATTACAGTACTTCCAATAATACGTTCTGTTAGCTCTTCAGTATAGCTGCTATCATTATTCGCTAAAACGGTATACCGCACGGTATCTGCTCCCGGTATATCGTTACCAGTATAAATACAATCAGTACCATGTGTAACATACTCACAGGTCGTATCTAATTTGGATTCATAAGCTACTCTACAACTGGCCTCATTGAAATTTTCAGGATCGCAACCAATGTTCCAAGAAATTTCGTTGGGAAGAGAATCGCACTGAGCCCTATACAATTTCCTAACAAATGAAGAATTTGGTTCTTCGAGCTTACAGTAAGATCTCCGAGAAAGGGTATCAAGGCTCGTTTTATTGCAGATATAGTCGGTATAAGCCTGAGTCAACAATGCTGTATCATCAATATCATGACACGAAGAGCACTGGAGGGTATCTAACGAAGCTCTATCTTTGAACGCACAGTCATACTCCCGCTCAATCTGATGTTGAGTAGCCCAATCACAGGCATACAAAACTAGAGTGCTGTCGGGTACTATCCCACTACATTCAGTTACTGGGCACTTAAGATTACTTTCATACTCCTTCTCATCATAAAAGGTGCATTCATACTTACGTTCAAATTCGGGTATGCTGAGCCCGGCACAATACTCTTCATCAAAATGGTCATCAAACCTACCACAATAATCATCCCCATCTCTATTCCAATCTTCCTCCCAATCTTCCTCAAAGTCATATAAATATTTGCATTCACAATCCTCTACATACCCTGGGCAATCATCATCCGTCATACCGTTTTCACAAGTATCGTCGTCATCACTATTCTTTAAAATATCACTACAGTTACTCCAATCGTTGATATGGCATTTCTCATCAATATCACCTGCATCATCATAGTAGTCACAATGATAAGTATCTATAAACGTTTCATAATATTTGGTATACCATTTAGTTTGTTCAAGGGAACAACTCAAGGTATCGGTTATCTCAGCCAAGTCATCAAAATCCCGACATATCAGTGTATAGGTTAATTCGCGAGATACTTCTGTAGAGTAGACTCCCTCGCAGGACCGAGATTTTTTATTGTCATCATCAAAGATACACCCCAATGTAATGACACTACAGAATGCTAAAAGGTAAAACGCTTTCATATGAATGCCATTGATACGTGTGTCTGTTATTAATGTAACTATTCACGTACTATTAATTGAGGCAAATAACTTACTATAGGTAAGGGAATGGCTGCATCAGTATCGTTCTCCATAATACCTGGACATACGATTCCACACATTATTAATAATAAGGTACATAGCTTTTTCATAATTCTCTTATTTTTTCCTTACGTGCAATATACTAACACTTATAGTCCTAACCCTTATCGCACAAACCGTACATAATTATACACATACTGCACATCACCCTGGGCTTCACCAAAGGCAATATAAACGCCACCTATTGTTCCTGATTCTACATGAGAAGTACTCGTCCAAAAATACGGATACTGTCCTGGATTCCCTTCAGGGTCATTGTGGAGGCTGGTAACCGCCAGTCACAAAACCGTACAAAGTACGAGAAATTCGTGCGAAGCACGCAATGAATAACCGTGCAAAGCACAAAAATCAACCACCAAAACCCCCTTTTCAAATTATATTAGGACAGTTCAAGGCATTTGACACTGAAGCGTACGGATAGTACGTGAGGGAACAAATAACGCCGAAATGTTCAATATAATTGGAAAAGATGAAGATAACACTTATTGAACCGTTTTACTCCGGTTCGCACAAGACCTGGGCCGACCAATTCAAAGAGCACAGCTCCCACGACATAGAGCTTATCACCCTAGAAGGAAAGTTCTGGAAATGGCGCATGTATGGCGCAAGTGTAACTCTTGCTCAACGGGTTGCCGAGCTCAAAGAACTTCCCGATCTTATTCTGACTACCGACATGCTGGATGTTGCTGCATTTGCTGCCATTTTGCGACACACACTCCCCTCTACCATACCTATTGTCACCTATTTCCATGAAAACCAACTGGCTTACCCTTGGCAACCTAATTCTGCCGATAAACAGGAAGGCCGTGATGTTCATTTTGGCATGATGAACTATACTACTATGCTTGCATCTGACGCTGTGCTTTTTAACAGCGAATACAACCGGACCTCTTTTTTTGATGAGCTTGAGAAACTGCTGAACAAAATGCCTGACCACAAACACACTGATACATTGCAGAAACAATTAACTAAGACATCCATTCTTCCATTGGGCATATCCTTTCAGACACCTCCAAATGATGCTGTGATTCCTAATTATTCAAAAGACAATGGGCCCATTATACTCTGGAATCATCGACTTGATCATGATAAAAACCCAAAAGATTTCTTTAATGCCCTGGTTGCACTCAAAAAGTCAGCAATTCCTTTTCAACTCGTGTTCCTCGGAGAACAGACCAATACACAAAAAAAGAAGTATGGATCATATCTTGATGAACTCAAGTCCCACACATTGTTTTCGGGGTACGCCACCAGAAATGAGTATAACGCTTTTATGCATAGTGCCCACATACTACCAGTAACCTCTGTACATGATTTTTTTGGCATCAGTATTGCCGAGGCAGTGCATGCAGGCGTTCGTCCATTACTCCCCAAGCGTCTCTCATATATTGAACTCTATAAGCCCGATGAAAATCCAGACCTTTTTTATGATAATTACGATGACCTTATTATAAAACTAACTGATCTCTGCTCTGCATTCAATAATGATACATGGGTAAAGAGAGACTATAGCAAACTAGTTGCGTCTTATGCCTGGAACCGGATGATTACAGTGTATGATGAACTCCTTTGTCAGATGGTATAGGAGTCTTTTGCAATGGAGTTAGTTACCCTACGATCTTCATGTTCGTTTTAAAAGTGCGCTTTTTTATTATGTGGAACCTCGCATCATCCCTCCTTGACTTAATTTCAAAAAAACGAAAAGAGGTTATCTATGATTAATAGACAACCTCTGAGTAGTGCTTTATAATTTGGATCGATTAGTCGCAATTTTAAGCGACAAATCTTCTACAGTACATTCTACGAATATTAGTTTATTTGATTAAAAATGAATTTTTGGGCACCTGTTCTATTACAATTATATACCTGAATATTTGCATGTGATTGTACTGAAGCACCTGCTACATCAAGGCATTTGCGATTACTGAGTGATTGGAGAGAATACACCCCAGCATTGAGTTCAGTAAGTTCCCACTTCTGCGATATTCCAGGTGTTGAAACACCCCATTGCTGAACATTTGAACTGTGGCCACCCCAGGCCACGTCAAGATGTTTACCTGAATTTTGATTTATAATCTCATATACAGATCCACTAACATTTCTTACACTCCATTTTTGAGCACCAGTATTATTACATTCATACTGCTGGACATTTGCTCCATCAAAGAGTGAAGCTCCATTAACATCAAGACATTTATAGCTGTTTTTATTTCTGATTTCAAAATTACCATCAAGGGCTACAGTGCTTAAAGCATCATTTAATTCCCATACTTGTTCAATAGTTTGACTACACAACGCAGTTTCAATATTTGCGCCAGAGAAGGAGTTGTCTGAAGTTAAACATTCTGATTCATCAAGCTTCGATTTAATTATGAACTTACCAAGCTCAACCTCTTCAATTTTCCATCTACGTTGTGGGTCACCAATAACAGATCCCCATTGTTCAATATTATCTGAGCTACCACTATTTTGAACATTCATATGAAAGTTAGAATTTGCATTCACTATTGAGAAGTAACCAGGATCATCAGCAATAGGTTCAATATCCCACCGTTGTGTTTTTGTTTTATTACAATGGTATTGTTCTATATTTGCACCTGCGCTTTTACTCGCAGCACCTGCTTCAATACATTTGCCGCTCTCTGAATTTTTAATTTCATATTTACCTGCCGAAACAGTAACAGGTTGAGGTGTATCGAACAAACGTACTAAAGGATCACCTACTATAACTTCAGGATAAAAATAAGTCATATCTTTCTCTTGAAAGTCTGGATCTGTATCTATTCTTTGGTTTGCCCAATCTAAAAATGCGAGACCAACTACTTTATTTTCAGCAAAAGCATCGTATAAAAATACTTCCCGTTGATCACCACCCGATGTTTTAGTTGCCCCTATAAGTGCAAGTGAATTACCCCTACCATTATCAGCATACAAATGTGCTCCACCAATATATGAATCTCGGTCACCACCAATGCCATTAACCGCTTCAAAAGATCGGGTTGGAGAACATGATTGCAATTGGATAAATAATGGATTAACCGTTTGATCAATCAGGTCATCGCCATTAATGTTGCCTCTAATTCCGATACCATTTTCATTACCATGACCATTATATATAGCAGTTAGAACATCGCTGTGAGCAAGATCTGCAAGCCAGTTTACATCAGTAGCTGCCATCCCTGGAGCTGCTGTAGCATCATCTACTTTTAAATCGAATAACGCAGGATCTCCATACACTGCAGTCATGTACCCAACGTTCGATACAGCATTTGCATCCGCAACCGTAGAACCAGAACCCAAATGTACAACACCGCGGGTACCCAATTGCATTTGCCCAGAATAGTACCTATGATTTTTATCAAGATATTGTTCCATCAAGGCATATTCCTCTCCATATTTTGTACTCGTATGTGTTTCAATTCTACCCACAAATATATTTGGCTTCATGATTGATGCATCAATAGTACCTTCAGAATTCCCAACGAAATCGAAAAGACCATTATTGTCAAATTGTAGTCCTCCACCCTCTAACCACTTATTGTCATAATAGTCAACGGTTAAATCAGCATAGGCACTTGCTGGTATTACTTCAATTACTCCATCAGGCCTTTCCCATTCGAGCGTTATACTTGCGCCACCCCAATTTTCATAATAATCCACCTGTAAATCTACAGACACCCCACTGGTAAATTCTATATCATGGGTATAAGTATTACCCCAGCTTCCGTTCCACTCATTAATGACCCGATTATTATTAATATAAACACGAACGCCATTATCAGAGGTAACCCTTAAGGTATATTCCCCTGTTTGACTCGGGGTCAATTGCCCTCTCCACTGCCCTGAAAAATAATCAACAGGAACCGAAGGATCTGGTGAACCTGCTCCCCAATCTTCATTTATTTCAGTTGGAGTATCAGAAAAAAGTAGATTGCGTGATATGCCGCGATCAAACCACGTTGCATCAAAATTCATATAGTAGAAATCGGAATGATAGATATCTCTCGGAGTATGCCCTTCGATAAATGATTCCATTCCTGCCTTTGCAAGGTTACCAACAAACACCACTCCGTTCAGGTCAGTACGATGACTCATAATAAAGCTTTTAAGCTCTTGCGGTGTGTTTATAGGGCTCGTATAAAGCAACACTTCAGGACCGTAAAAATTGTTAATATCTTGAGCATATCGATCTATGCGAGACTGAAGTGCAGGTTGCGCATACATATCCTCATTAGCAAGTACGATTACTTTGTCGAGCCCTCCTTGAGGGCTCACTCCAGCCGTGTAGGTATCTATTAGGTTTATCTGACTCCACGCTGTCGAAACAGACAGGGCCAGTAATGCTTTAAAGATTAATTGTTTCATAATTACCTCATTTTTTAGTTGTTAATAAGTATTCATAACTTTAAAAAATGAAAAAAATACCAAACCTGAAATATCTGAAACTGATTGAAATAATGTATTCATGGTGAATACATTATGTATGAATGAAATAATTAAAAACCAAATCCAATGCCAATATTAATGTCATAGTCTGGTAATCCTACCCAGACAGGCTTGCTATCAAAACCTGTATCTCCGAAATAATAGAGTACTCCAAAGTCTGCATAGGCATTTATGAATGAATAACTATAGGCAAAACCACCAGCCAAATGAATTATCCAATCATCATACTTAAATTGGTATACATTATTTTGACCGTCCGAATGAAATGAGAGTTCTTTTTTTGTATATCCAAATTGTCCTTGTATATAAGGGCCAACAGGTTTGTTGAAGAAGAAATACCTTCTAAATCCTACTTTGATTTCAACCATCTCATTTTTTGTCACTATGTTGTCTGGACCATTGGTAAAACCATTGGGCCTCACATACGCCCCCGACTCTATCCCGGGTTGAAATACAAAAGATAGCTTTGATAAAATTGCTAATTCAAAGGTTCCATAGAGTGTCGTCGGACTGTAATACAAAAAATATGAGATTGGATGTAAATATATTCTAACGGTACTTACGTCATGCTCGACAACCTTTTCTTTACTGAATTCGTTTGATAATCTTTTGAATATATTACCGAAAGAAATACTGTGAGAAATAAGAATTACTGATATGACAAGGGTAAGTATGTTTTTCATAGCAACTAAATGTTAAGGCATTATAATTAGACGTGTGAGCATTTGCTGAGCGTACCCTTTTCCTGAGCGCCAAGTAAGGATAAAGAGCACTCTTTCCAACACTATGGTAAATCCGAACATAGAGCAGATAAGAAGGGGGTATGCTACAAGACCTAATGTGTGTAGAGATATATCCATAAGAGTTAACCTTTGTTATTGGGGTGTAAAATAAAATGAACAGGAACCTCTATCCATACTCCGACTTGGTTATCTGTTTTAGTACCGGGAATAAATTCCCACTCAAAAACTGCTTTATGTGCCGCTTCATCTAATAGAGCATAGCCAGAAGAGGTTGCTATTTTACTCTGTATAACTTCTCCTCGATTATCAATGTGTACGTGCATGAGAACGGTCCCCTCCTGTTTTCGCTTTCGTGCCCTTCTGGGATAATGAGCCGGTGTTGGTGGGTTTTTGAATAACGGTTTCTGCCACTGAGTTTTCTTTTTCACTGGTTGAGTAGGTTGAGACAATTCGGTTACTTCTATGTCGGGGATTGCCTGAGTAGGCTCCTGAGGATTAGCGCATTCAATTTCATCTGAAGCCACATCAGGCTCAAATTCTGCTTCTGGTTGGGCAGTTTTTTCAGGTTCCAGCTTCTCGGGCTTGGTTACTTTTGAAGGTAGCAATAGCTCTGGTTGCCGAATCGCCTGTTTTGGTTGCAGAAAGGCAACGGGTGTTGATTCAGCTACTGTAACGAGACTTATCTCTACGGTGAGCGTGGTTGGTACATCACTAATAATCGCGGAACTGGCTGATCCTTGGGGTAAAGCTAAAAAAAGACAATGGGCTATACCGACAGTTGTTGCAGATAAAATTGTAGGCCAGTGAGTAATCATTAGTAGTGCCTTATTTGATTAAATTAACACCAATAAAGAGCATTTACGTCCTTATGTTGAGACTAAGTCTCAGTTTAAGTAATGTTATTCCCTTTGTCAATACTTTTTAAGCTCCCGAAGCGAGGACAACTAAATTAAGCACCCTCAACTGCACTCTTTCAAGCTCTGAAACTGCCTAGCCTTGCCAAGGAACGCATATTGTACTTAGACTTAGGGAGAGCTTGGACTGAACGAACGAAGGACTCTGTTCATTCTCGCAATTGGATAGTGCACCATGTGAATTTTGGTAGGATGAACATTCAAAAATGACCTTTCCCAAGGAAATATGGTATAATTGGTTAGACCACTTTTCTTCGTGATGGTATGCGAACACTATTTCTTTTAGTTTTGATACTTCTTATGCTGCCTAAATTCAGTGTAAGTTCTGACAGTATTAAACGTGAAAAGCAAATAACACCCGTCAAGGATACTGTTATTTGGTTAAAATGGGAGCAAATTCCGAATTTTATCTTTCATGGTAAATTTAAAGATCAGGGCATAGCCGATACTTTCATGAAGACCCTACAAGACGGACTCCCCCAATATGAGCACGTAGAAATATCCGCAAATGCTGCACGGTATTTTGAGGTTATAAAGCAGGAAAAGGTGTGTGTTGCCTGGGCATGGATTGTGCCGGGGAGTGAAGACATACGAATCTATAGTAAACCTACTTCACTGGTTGCCCCCTTAGGTATCCATACACTAAAATCTAAACAACATCTTTTTGGAAAGCCGGGAACGACCCTTTCACTTACCAAATTAATGGACTCTACAGAACTCACATTAGGGTACCTCAATAAACTTACCTATTCAAAAAAGGTACATACTCTCATAGATAAATACCGAGAATCACCTCGTTTGTATATTAGTACCGGTAGTAGTAGAGTAGAATTTAATCTTGAAATGCTCGATTTAGGACGAGTAGATTACTTTTTAGGTTTTCAGCAACAGTCAACTTACGATGCAAAAACAAAGGGTATTGAAAACAAATACCAGTATTACAACATTGAAGAGATGGATCGTTATAGTCGTATGCATGTCCATACCTCTAATACTCCATTTGGGAAAACGTTGATGAAAGCAATAGAACCGCTCCTTACTCAGAAAGTTTTATATGAACACCTTAAAGTAATAGAGCGCTGGCAGGGGCCAAATAAGAAATTTCGTGATATATTTATTGATCATATAATTGATGGTAATGCAAATCCATTAGTAAAAAAACCTGGAGAATAACGGGATATACCATCCTCTATATCAACATATATAATACTCAACACTACTCTTTAATTCTTGATTTATAGTGTTATTATGGCGTTTATATTTAAATGGATATATTATAGTTACTGTTAATTTTCTTGATAAACCCAAATATTAGTCATAAAATAGAGGAATAGACATTTACAAACGACTAGTGAAGTGGAATCAAAAATTAAGCACTCAATTATACACAAAGTGTTAACCACTATAGTTTCGCGAACCCTTATTCAGTGTTCCTTTCTCGTAATTTGTTTGTGGTTATTAATGGCCCCCAATACTACACATGCATATACAAAAAAATTGACTCACCTCACTCTAGAACAACTACTACAGTTAAAGGTTACTACTAGTAAATATGAAGAGGTAAAGCGAGAGGCAACGGGCACCGTCTATATTATTAGCGAAACTGATATCAAGCTCAGAGGGTATAGAGACCTGAAGGATGTTTTAAACGACTTACCCGGTGTTGGATATACTGGCAACTCCGGAAATGTTGAAATGACCTTTGTGAGAGTGAGAGGAATTGTTGGCAATAGCAAAATCCCAGTGTTTAAAGATGGTATACAACTGAATAACCCATCAGGAACCCCATTAACTTGGGGAAACAACATTCCTCTCCATGACATTGAACAAATAGAAATTGTAATAGGTCCCGCTTCGGTAATCTATGGTAGAGACACTTATTCTGGACTCATTAATTTAAAGTCAAAAAAAACACCGTACAAGAAAGTTCAAATAGGAGCCGGATCGTACCAAACAATAGATCCTGCGTTTGTAGTTTCCCATGAGAATAGCCTGGGGAGATTCTTTCTCTCGGGCAGAGGATTTTATTCCGAGGGGCAAAACCGATATGAAGAATACCCTGATTTATATACCACTCCTGTAGATAACTGGAAGACTAAAATCCCTGATTGGCAACAAAGATTTGATAAAGAGGATATGGAGACCAATGCACGAGTAAGAGATTACAATATTCATGCAGAATATCAATGGAAACAGTTTACCATCGGGGGAATGATCAATGAACTTAAAGAGGTTAATAGCCTTCCTCACAACCCCGAACACTATTTTGTTAACCACCTCTCCCCCATTCAAACCAGACAATATCATGGGTTTGCTCAATTTATTACTACCATAAGCTCTATTATAGAATCTAAAACTATTCTCACCTATATGCAGGAGCTGAGAGGAGAGGATTATGGTTTCAATTACATAGATTTCCCCACAGATATGCCCGGCCGCAAAAAGTTTTTCAACTCCTATGATACTTCTTTGAAATTAGAACAGCAATTAATTTATCATTATTCACACAATGTTATTTTCAATTTTGGAGGAACTGCAGAAGATATTACTGCAGTTCCGCAATCAGCAAACTACGATACTCAAATAAACCCCAGAGATAGAATTACAGAAGATTCTTATAATTTCCAAAACTATGGATTATTTGCTCAGGGTTCCTGGAAACCTCTTGATTGGATAAAAATGGTTGCGGGTGGACGAATGGATTACAATACCCATTATAAGGAGACATTCACACCACGACTTGCTTTGATTTTTACTCCATTACAACAATTAACTATTAAAGCCATGCATGGTCAAGCCTATCTCGCACCTTCCATTAAAGACATGTACTTTGTAAATCCTACATCTACTGCAATTACCATTAAAAATCCAAAACTCAAACCCCAGCTTATTTCTACTGAAGAATTCAGTATTCATTACCAATTGTCCGAATCTATCTCTGCTACGACGAACCTATTTTATAACAAAGCGAGTGAAATAGTCAAAATATTTTTAATAGACGTAATTGATAGTACTGAAACGTCTGTTACAGACAGTATTGGCTTTGAAACATGGCAATACCGCAATGTAGAATCTCAAACGTCCTATGGAGGTGACTTTATCTTGGATGCAGTATTGCTCAATAACAAACTAAAATTGAGAGCCTGGTACTCCTTCTTAACAGGAACAGAGAGTAAATACAATAGTGATAATAATTCGTTTAGTGATGATGCTTTAATTCAAATATCTTCCCATAAAGGAAACCTAGGCATTACCTATTTACCAACCACCCACATTGGCATTCATTGTAACACTCATTATACAGGCGAAATAAAGACAAATACATCTAATACATTATATCAGGGAGAGAAACTTTCAGACGTGTATGATGTTGATTTACATCTGAGTATTTATGAGATTATAGCGGGAGTAGAGCTCAGTTTAAAAATTGAAAATGTCCTCAACAATAAACAGTATCACGTTGAAGAAAGAGGAGACAGCTGGAGAATTCCTCATGTACCTCAACCATTAAGAAATTATATGATTAATGTAATATATTCATTTTAAAACTATTTAAAATACGAGTGCTTGGGTATTCTTCATAACAGGTTTACAATAAGGTAGTGATAGAGTAGAGACTATGTATAGAGGTTGGATAATTAAGTGGTGTTTATTTTTGGTTTGCTTTCAAACCATTAGTTTTGGTGGTGAATCAAAAGAGGAAATCAAAACACTTATAACCTTTAAATTAGCCGAGCATATAACGTGGGCAAATCAAAAAAGCCAATCAGTGTATACAGCAGGTTTTATTGGTGATGATATAAAACAGTTTTCTGAACTCCAGTCTTTTGCAGCTGACTCAAAGTTAAAAGGAAGGAATATTGAGATGATACATGTGTCACCCAATGGTCCTATACCAGAAGTTCATTTGCTGTATGTAGACAAAAACAATTCGAAGTCTATCGAGAACATTTGGAAACAAATAGCAAAAAAAAATATTCTCTTGATTACTGAGGAGAGTAATGACGAAAGATTTATCATGCTCAATCTAATGTATAACACCAACAAGGGAGTCTATTCTTTTCAGATAAATAGGGCTAATTTACTTCTCGAAGGCTTCGCCATCGACCCCCATCTTTTATTACTTGGGGGAACTGAAGTAGATGTGCGTGAGCTCTTTGTAAAAATGCGTTCAGATCTTGGTATTGAAAAAGAAAAGGTAAGGTCTCAGGCCCAAATATTAAGAGAGCTAGAAAATGAAATACAAAAAGCAAATACTGTGGTAAAAGATTTCAATAGTAGAGTACAGGATTACGATAGAAGAATTAAAACTCAAAAAACAGAGATCAGCCTACAAGAAGAAGTATTTGAAAAACTCACATTTGATATTGCATCACAAAATACTGACTTACATCAAAAATCCATTGATTTACAACAACATAGAGCACGTTACGACACGCTTATTGCTCATGCTGACAAACAAACTAAGCACATACGTGATAAGGTTATCCAACTACAAAGCCTCACTGATGAAATAGCCAAAAACAGAGCACTACTCACTGCTAAAGAAAAGGTGCTTGACTCCCAGGTGAAAACATTGGGAATTCAGAAGTCAAGAATATCTACCCAAAATATAGTCCTCTATTTGGCAGCAATATTACTCATTATGACCTTTGGATTAGGGTATGTTTTATTTCGGGCCTATCAATTAAAGAAAAAGTCTGCACTTCTACTGGAACAACGGGTTGCTGAGAGAACAACAGATTTACAAGACCTAAATATTCAATTAAATGATGAAATTGATATACGTCGTAATACCGAGAATGCATTAAAAATTAGTGAGGAGTATTTTCGAGAAATCTACAATGCATCTTCTGATGTCATGTTGGTTCTTGATAAAAACACGGGAAAAATCATTCGTACCAACCTGTCTGTTGAAAAAATGTACGGCTACACCATTGACGAAACCATAGGAATGACTGTTGACCAGATAAGCTCAGACATCCCCCCCTATACAATAGTTGAAGCAAGAATTAAAATATCAAATGCACTCAAGGGTGAATCTCAGTTATTCGAATGGCAAGCAATGAATAAAAACAAAGAAATATTTTGGTGCGAGGTAGCATTAAAAAAAGTGAATATCACTGGTGAGGAATATCTACTTGCAGTAGTTCGAGATGTAGATGAAAGGAAAAAACTTGAAGACCGATTAATCCAATCTGAGAAACTAGAGGCTATTGGACAACTTGCTGGTGGTATTGCCCACGATTTCAACAATCAACTTGCCGGAATATTAGGGTACACTGAACTCATCCACAAGGCAACACGCGAAACGATACCCAAGGCGGCAGGTTTTACTGAAAAAATAATTAAATCCATTCAGCGTTCATCTGACTTAACCAGCCAACTTCTGGCTTATGCCAGGAAAGGAAAGAACCAATTTGAACATGTTGATTTACATTTAATCATCAATGAAGTTTCCCATTTATTAGAACATAGTATTGACAAAAGAATAACGATAGAGCAAAACCTCGATGCAGAATATTCTATTACTATCGGTGATTCATCTCAACTGCAAAATGCATTATTAAACATTTCATTGAATGCTCGTGATGCTATGCAAGGCGAAGGCACTCTTTCTTACACAACAAAAAATGGTATCCTTGAAAATGCAGAAACAACTAACACACTAGAAAAACAGGAATGCATACAAATTACCATTACCGATACAGGAGTGGGAATACCTCAGAATATTCAAGAGAAAATATTTGAACCCTTCTTTACCACAAAGAATGAAGGAGAAGGTACAGGAATGGGACTTGCAGCTGTTTATGGTACTATTAAAAACCATAAGGGAGGAATATCTGTAAATAGCGAAGAAGGCAAGGGTACAACCTTCACCATATATTTACCTATTAATAAGACTAATAGTCCTAGTAATCATCACTCGATACCTACTCATACTATTTCACAAAAGTCAGGCACTATTCTATTAGTTGACGATGATGAAATGGTTCGCGAAGTAAACACTTGTATACTCGAGGATTGTGGTTACACCGTTATAGCATGCGAAGACGGTAACGTTGCGATAGAAAAATACACCCACTTATATAAAGAAATTGACTTTGTTCTCCTTGACCTAATAATGCCAAACTTGAGCGGTAAAGACACTTTTTTTGCACTCAAAGCCATTAACCCCGACATATTAGTACTCATTGCTTCTGGCTACAGTATCAATGATGATGTGAGATTTCTCCTTAAAGAAGGGGCCAAAGGGATGATTCAAAAGCCCTTTTCTCAAAGTGATCTTATCGATAAAATTAATACAGATATATTTGGATTATGAAAAAACCATATTTCTAGGCAATTAATCATTTTTTTATTACACTATCAATCAACGTGAACAGTGAATTATAGACAACGGGCTTTTGCAAGCACCCTTCAACCCCCAATGCTTTAATATTATCTATAGTATCCTGATCGGTAAAGCCAGACGTCACCACACATTTCACATTTGAGTCAATCTCTTTTAGTTTAAGCAGCGTTTCATAGCCATTCATTTTTGGCATCATCATATCAAGAATTACCAAATCACATTCTGCATGTATTCGCTTAAACGTTTCAACTCCTTCAATGCCATTTTCACAACATTCAACATCGTACCCATAATCCAACAACAGTTCACTACAAGATAGGCGAATCATATCTTCATCTTCGATAAGTAATATCTTTCCAGACACTTCTGTATCATTACTCGCTACAACAGTATCTTCTATGGGAGTAATAGTTTGTTTATTTTTAGACAGCGGGAAAAGGAGTGTGAACACAGTTCCCTCGCCTACCTTCGAGTCTACGGCAACATGACCACCGAGCTGTTTTATAGACCCAAACACACTCGACAACCCCAAACCGGTCCCTTTACCAAACTCTTTAGTTGTAAAAAACGGTTCAAAAACTCGTTCCTTAAGTTCTTTACTCATACCCATTCCCGTGTCTTTGAAAGACACCTCGAGATACTTATCATCACTGAGTTCTCTATCTTCTGGGAAGTCGTATTCAGAGGACTGTATTATCGAGGTGGTAATTTCAATATCTCCTTCTCCTACTATAGCATCTTGTGCATTTAAACCAAGATTAAGAAAAAGGTTCTCTAGCACTGCACTATCCCCCATCACCACAGACTTTTCAGTATCAAATGAGGTATGGAACGTTATCCGCTTATCAAAACTATGCTTCATAACATCAATAACATTATTAATAATTTTGTGCATATCTAATGACTCTACAACAATAGTTGCATCACCTGCAAAATTAAGGAGCTGACCACAAATACCGGCAGACTTATTACACACAGAAATAGCTTTATTTAAGTATTCACTAACATTACTATTGTTTGGACCAATTTTCTTTTCTGCTAACGTTATATAACCAATGATCCCCCCGAGTGCATTTCTAAAATCATGTGCCACTCCACTCGCAACTTGCCCAACTGCATTTAACTTATCAGTTGCCGCTATTTTATGTTCAAGTTCTTTCCTCTTGGAAATATCCTCGTTCAGACCAATCATTTTAAGCGGCGCCCCAGAAGCATCTCTTTCAAATATTGTTCCCTTAGCAGCAATCCATCGCCAATTATGATTTCCATCCAATAAACGCAGTTCAACAAAATAGTGATCCGTTTCACCAATGGTATGTTGCTGTAAAGCCCTATTAGACCGTTCAATATCATCAGGATGTACCAGGGTTATAATATTTTCAATAGTATTTTCTACATCATGACTCTCATAATTAAGCATAGCCAACCATTCGTTACTATATAAAAACTTTGATTCATTGAAATCAATACTCCAAAAAGCGAGTCGTGCTGATTTAATAGCAAAATCTAGTTGTTTTTCATTTTCCTCTAGTTTCAGATTTTTTTTAATATTATCTGTCACATCTTTAAGAGTAAATAAAAAATATTCAATTTCTCCCTCTCCATCCAAAAGAGGCACAAGTCCTAGATTCCAATAGGTAGTCTCCCATTCTGGGTGATCAGGAAAGTTAAAAGGGCGAGCACTACGAGCATACACTTCTTTTTTTGCCTTTACCTCATCAAATTCATCTTTTAACGACGATGGATACATGACGAAATGATTTTTACCTACAAACTCAGATACATGTTTGTCACAAGCCTCTGCATAGGTTTTACTCACTCGGATAAAGTTATAATCCTTATCGAGTAAGACGATACTATCTAGTGTGTGCTCAAATATTAAATCGAGGAGTTTTGCCGAGTGCTGTAAATTTTGTTCTGTTTTACTTTCGGCTTCTTTTTGTACAGCGTCAAAACTCTGGATTGTTTTTCGTGAATCCTGAAGTTCTTTAATTAATTCCTCTTTTGACTTTTCAGAATCGAGCATACTTATTCCCACATTAACAAATGTACTTTGCATGATACAATGATACCACAATATGACTGTATTTGCTATTTAAATGAAGTAAGCTGAGTATACAGCGAGAGTCAGAACATAATGAATAGTAAGCGTTATGATCGTTAATATATTCTTTCGACCAACACCACCTATGGGCTCAAAAAGGAATTTTTGGGGATAGGCATAAAGTAAGTATTGGTGTTGTATAGAAACTTTAAAAGCATACAGCATTCAAGCTAATCTCTTTCAATATATTTAAGAAAAATAAAAACCCCCGTTACCCCAATTCCTATTTCTAATACCGTAGCTTGCACCAACCCTTCACTAGGAATACCATCCAAAATCATTCCTATGATACGACCAATTCCATAAGCCAAATACAGTACTGTGGATATAATCACCGAGGTAAACGCTAGACGACGAATAAACGCCCCCAACACAATCAATATGCCACTCGCAAATAATCCCCCTCCTGTAGCCCTCAGCTCGCTTAACAAATTAACATCATTACTTAAGATAACATCTGCCGATGCTTCAAATTCAACAGGGATACACAACAACCCTGCCCCAATTCCGGCAGCAATTAATCCAGTAATAATTAAAAATGAATTCAGTATTTTTGAATATTTCATTCGTTTCTCCAACATTTATGAATTTAGTACAAAATCAGCACCATCACTTTACACCGTGTAAAGTGATATCATAATAATAGCACTTAACTTGACATGGTGTCAACTAATATTTATATAGGAGCATAGGTGACTTTAAATCCGAGTCCCAGCCAGGAGCATATGGAAAGTAAACGAAGCTATAACAAACAAAAAACCAGGGAGAAGATACTTACCGTAACCTGGAAATTGATGGAGTCTCAACAGGGACAGAGTGTCAAAATGAGTGAAATCGCCAAAGGGGCTGGAATTTCACGGCAAGCCCTCTACCTGCATTTTGGTTCACGTACAGACTTATTAGTGGCAACGGTTGATTACATCAATGAAGTAAAAGAACTTGATCAGCTCTTAAAACAATTCGAGACCGCTCGCTCAGGGTCAGACAAACTCGATATTTGTGTTACCATTTTTGCCCAGTATATTCCAGAAATATATGGTGTTGCTAAAGTCCTTATTAGCACAAGAGACACTGACAAGGCCGCAGCAACTGCATGGAATGATGGCTGTATGAATGATTTTAAATATATTTGCTTTGAAATTATTAAGGATCTAGACACCGAAGGCACCCTCGCCAAAGAGTGGAGTACAAATACTGCCGGTGAGATGTTATTCTCGATACTATCGGTTCAAAACTGGGAACAATTGATTGTGTATAGCGGATGGTCTAAAGAAGAATACATACAGAACACCACAAGCTTGTTGCGAAGAACCTTTATATCATAATAATTACAATCCATACTATCAACACTTCATAATGGCTGACCTCGAAAAGTCTGTAAAGCTTCATTTACATTCATACTACTTTGTGTTTTTATCTTCACAATTAAGAATTTTGGTATCTCATTTCCTAGTATTACTGTTCAGATACAATTGGAGAATACTCAATGGGATTTATACTTCTTGCAGTGACATTTTTTGCTCTTCTTATCAGTGGCTGTAGCCCTGATATCACTACTCAATCAAGAGGATATGTCATTACTATTGAAAACCAGTCCTCGCTTACTGTCGATAGTATTGTAATAACTAAAAGTGTCGGTATGGATACCACGACCACTACATTAGTCCCTGATGAGTTTACACTCTCATATATCAGTAACGACTCTACCTCTGACTCTACTCAGCAGATAATTGTTGATTTTACCATTGACGCCAATCAATCCCAAGAAATTTACGTTTCCTACAGCTGTTACAATAACGATATTGTTATTATCAATAAAACTTCTCATTTCAGTATAACCGATAAATCTGTAACAAAAATAGGCGGAGTTAGGCCACTAGTAATCACAACCCTTGAAAACTATGACTCACTGAGAACTCAGGAGGCAACTCAGGACAGTCTACTGTTCGATTCACTCTTTATAGCTGGGATCATTAATGGAGACTCCAGCGAACCGCGTACACTCTTTGATGCATACCTCGAGCGCCCCACCAGTGATTCAGCCACACTTCTTAATTCTTTGCTCGACACACTAGACGGACGAAACACCCTCTATGCCAACACAGTATTAATTCAAATGCTCAATATTGATCTAGACGCTATTGTGAATTTAATTGCCGAACGAAATTCAAATGAATCGTCCTCTTCAGAAAATTTGACAACTGACCCACCTTCTTCATCTGGAGAGATCCCCAATTCTTCAGCCCCCACTCTCTCTTCTAACAATACACTACTATCATCCTCCGCGTTAAGTGCATCATCTTCAGTAGCGGTCTCTTCTGCAGTAAGTTTTTCATCGTCAGCAGCTGGTTCCTCTACAGTAAGTTCAACTGAAACGACCCCAGTAATAAAACCACCGGTTACCTTTTCATTTCTCGGTACACTCACTGGTAATATTGATTCTACCAAAATGATAACAATTCTCATTACGGGGGAATCTCTTGACTCTGCCATTACAGTGAGCACTGCATTTGATACTGAACTTGCTGAATACTCAGGCCATGCATCTCTAGATACTTCCGCAGGAACCACATTTTTAGCTCAGGTACTTGTCTATGATACTCAAAGTCGTCTAACTGGTTTTAAGGAAAAATTATTCAGCACACTCTCATATTCCGTACATATTGCTGGATTTTCTTCAATCAATTCCCTCCCTTGGGCCACCATTGACCCAATAGCGAATGCATCGATTAATGATGCTATCACGGTAACGAGTCAAATGGGTGATTCCCTCAGAGGAGGCAGTATTTCAAAAGTTGAGTGGCGCGACGGTAATGGTTCATACACTGTTCAATCTGATTCTACTTACACCCTTACTCTTCCAGATACCGCAAACCCTGCGTACCCTCTCTATGTACGAGTCACCGACTCTGACGATAATACTTATGTCGATTCACTCACAATGAACATACTCCAAGATGCACCCATCATAAGTGTTTCTGCAGGGGATAGTACTCTAGGAGTGTCTGATGACATTAATATACATTGGCAGGCTACTGACCAATACGGTTCAGTTGTCACGTATTTCTTTAAGCCATCTCATGAGAACAATTGGCAAAATATTGGAACCGATACATCAATTACTATTGCAAGTACCGGCGTTATTGGTACCTATCATTACCTCATTATGGCTGAGGATGATGATGGAAATTCTAGTATCGATAGTGTCGAAGTACAGGTTATGAATACTCCTCCTATACTCAGATCACATGAATTCAGTATTAGCGAAAACAAACTGGCTGGATCAGATCTGGTTACATTAGTCGCAGACGATCAAGACGGCGATGCTCAAACCTTCTCGATTGTGGGAGGTAATGCACAAGCATATTTCACCCTAAGCCAAACAGGGGGCCTCAGTACCAATGCACTATTAGACTATGAAACACTCCCAATTTGCTCTCTTCAAGTAGAGGTAGCCGACAAGGTGGCCTCAACTACTGGATGGGTAATAATTCCTCTAATAGATGAGAATGAGCCCTTTGTGCTTAATGGAGACCCCGTATTTAACCCACTCGCTTGGCAAGAAGACATTGTACTTCCCTTAAACTTTAGCGTAACAGATGCAGATGCTACCCCTGTGGTCTGGTCTATTGAAGCGGGGCATGGTCCATCTCTTGGAACCATCACCGGACTTGGGGCCGCTGACTCTATTCAACTGGTATATACACCAACCCTCAATGCTTCGGGCCCTGAACTCTTTACTCTAACAATTACCGATGGCGTGCAGGTACAAGAACTTGAAATTTCAATTTTACTTAACCCAGTCGATGATCCTACTATATTTACCACCAAACCGTCACTCAATAGAAATGGTACCGTAGCGCCAGGAGATCAATTAACCGTAGATATTGGCGTCTGTGAAGACGCTGACAACACGGTAACAACCCATGTTGAATGGATGAGAGAAGGGTTTGTAAAAGTCGGTTCGGGAACATCCTACACCGTTACAGATGATGATGCGGGCATGCCACTTGCAGCACGGGTAACCTGTACCGGTGAGCGTGACGTTTATGGCTGGAGTAGTTTTGTCAATGTAGATTTTCTTGTGTCTCCATAAGTAAATCTATACGATTTTCAGAACCAAAATTACCGATGGTACAGCTACCACTATTGATACCAATGCGAATATCAATTCCCATTTCACCAGAGACTTCAATCATTCGTTTAGCCATTCGCAGACACTGCAATGCATCTTCGGCCTCACCCTTTGTGCGAGGACCTCAATACGAGCAATTAACTCTTGAGGGTTAAAAGGCTTTGTTATGTAGTCAACTCCACCAGGCGCTGCTTTACTTATAGTATTAGTGTTATCAGGAACATCTCTGGATGAAAAAGGAGATTAATTGTCAGTGCATTCAACTCTCAATATTTTCTAGAAGATCAATTGCGGTATCGTAAACATATTCGTCAATTGCAGTTTGTAACGCGAGCATATCTTCTGTTTTGATTTGTGCAGCAAGCCACGGCTTTAATGTTTTAAAAGTTGCATCACTATTAACACTGTACTCTTCTAACTCAACTTTTAATCGGGCCAGTAAAACCTTAGGATCTATATCGTTTGGTTTATCAGTATTGGAAACACCCATACTATCGAGGTTTTCTGAAATACTTTCAAAAATCGTTTTTAATTCCCTGCCTATTGTTCCCAGGTGACTTTCTATTATTGCTCTATCTGGTGAAGGCTCTTTCAAAAACACCTCTAAACGACGTACTCTATCAAATATACGTTCCGCCCCAATATTCCCAGCGACTCCTTTAAGAGAATGAGCAATTCTTGCGGCAGCTTCAAAATCTCCGGCCTCAATAGGATGGATAATATCATTCATAAAACGTTGATTATTATCCATGAATTTTTTTAATAAGGCGGTGTATAACTTCCTGTTTCCGGCTACTCGATTTATACCATCAACGGTATTTATACCTGTAACTTCTAACGCTGTTGCATCAGTATTTTTAGATAGGGTACTTTGTTGCCCCCCTTTTAAACGGTCACCTTCAGATATTTCATCACTATCTACAAACTGTAACAGATGATCAAAAAGTATTGATACATCGATAGGTTTTGTAATATAGCCATTCATACCTACTGAATAGACCTCTTCTTCAACACCACTCATTGCATCTGCAGTCATAGCGATAATTGGAAGTCCGTTCCCATATTTTTTACGAATATGAGTAGTCGCCTCAATCCCACCCATGCCTGGCATTTGTAAATCCATCAATATTAAATGAAAATCTCTATCTCTATTCAATACATCCAAAGCATGTTGTCCAGAGTCCGCAATAGTAACCAGTAATCCTTCGGCCTCAAGTAATTCCTGTGCAACTTGTTGATTAATTTCATTGTCTTCAACTAAAAGTATTGATGCTCCACGGATCCTTTCAACGTTTGGGATACTATGAGTCTTGTTGAATCTTTTCGGACTGAGTTCTGTGAAATTAAACACTTCTAGTATAGTGTCGTAAATCAATGACTGTCCCACCGGCTTTAATAAGAAGCTATCCAGCAAGAGGCTATCGCTCTGGTCCTTAATTTCTTCTCGCCCATAACTGGTTACCAAAACTATTTTAGGCTGTACTACCAAGTTCATTCCTTTGACCTCACGGGCAACTTCTATGCCATTCATTCCAGGCATTTGCCAATCCAAAAATATTACTTGATAGGCGGTCTCTTCATCATTATTCTTTTGAGCTACCATCTCAAGTGCGTGTATCCCATCAGATACACAGGTCGCATCAATAGAAAAATCCCTCAAATAAGCATCCATGACTTGTAAGGCGGAGTCATTGTCATCAACGACTAATACTTTCATTCCTTCTATCCCATCAGGTATGACATATTTTTGTTCAATAATTGCATCACTAATTTTAAACACTGCATTAAAAAAGAAACAACTCCCTTCACCTTTTTTACTGGTAACTCCAATTTCGCCTCCCATCATTTCAGTAAGCCGCTTGGAAATACTGAGACCGAGGCCGGTACCACCAAATTTTCGAGTAGTTGAGCTATCAGCTTGCGTGAATGCCTTAAAAAGTTTTTCTTGCTGTGCATCAGTCATGCCAATCCCCGTATCAGTAATACTAAAGCCCAGCTTAATAAAGTCATCACCCTTCTCTTCACTCGTAATATTAAACTTAATTTCACCTGATTCGGTAAACTTGAGAGCATTATTGGCCAAATTTAATAGCACCTGACCAAGTCTCAATGGGTCTCCTACCAAGACTGGTGGTATTTCCGGGGCTACAGAGAATATTAGTTCAATGTCTCGTTCCTGCGCTTTCATTAAGATCATATTTGATACATTATCAATAACAGTCTCCAACTCAAAATCTATCTCTTCTATATCGAGTTTACCCGCCTCAATTTTTGAGAAATCAAGTATGTCATTTATTATCCCTAATAGGCCTTGGGCTGATTCACCGATTTTGTGTACATAATCCACTTGTTTATCAGTGAGCGTTGTTTTTGCAAGAAGGTGATTAAGCCCTAACACTGCGTTCATTGGCGTACGAATTTCATGGGACATATTGGCAAGAAAGTGTGATTTTGCCTCATTCGCAGATTCAGCCTCAACTTTTGCTTTTTCAAACTCTTCTGTGCGCTCGGCAACTTTTTCTTCAAGTTCATTCATTGATACTGCTTGTACTTTAGTGAGAGTCTGAACTTGTATCATATTATCTCTAAAAATGGTTACGGCCTTTGCCATATCACCAATTTCATCATTGTTGTCGGTATAGGGAATCTCTACGACTGTATTCCCTTTAGCTAATACATCCAAAGCAAGGTTAATCTTTTTAAAAGGTTGTGCCACTTTTACCCCTGTAAGCCAGATGATACCCCCACCGAACACTAAAGAAATAAGCGAGACAAAAATCATTATGTTAACCCCACGGTTTACCGATTGTTCGGCAATTGGTCCCAGTTCATCTTGTTGATCTTTAAGTGATAACTTAAGTTGCTCAATCTCATTTGCTACACTGGGCCCTATTTTATCCAACTTGTTTATAATAAGATTATTGCGATTTGAAATCGATTGGTACACTTCATTAAATGCATCACGATATGTTTTCTGGTCTTTCTTAACTCTTTTAGCAAGTAATAGACGATAGGGATTTTCAAGATGATCTATTAGCTCATTTAACTCAGTTTCCATATTTTCAAATTCAACTTCAACACGCTTAAAAGACTGTTTATCATTTTGGACAAGATACCGTGTTGCATAGATGCGTGCAAGCAACATGCTTCGTAGTGTCATCCCTGCCCAATATGAAGCTTCATTATCTGAATCTGCAAAAGCACTGGCCATTATTGTAGTAAGCCCCCTCTCCATATTTGGGCCAATAATATTAAGAGTATTTAAGACAAGGTCATCTCTTGTTGCGTGTTTTTTCACTACCTCTCCAAAAATAAGGACGTAGTCATCAAGTTCATTATTGAGAATATGTACCATACTATTTTCTAAAGAATCTAATTCGAGGGCATGAGCTTCTTCTATCATTTTTATTGTTTTCTTTGCACGAGCAGTAACCCCTTTGATATTATCTTCACTGGGGTTAATGATAAAATTCTTAACATACAGCCGTGTCATAAGCATATTTGCCTGAATCCGACCATCAGCATTAGTTCTTCGGGCCAAGGACCGATATTCCTTAAAATTATTATTTGCGTCAGAGAGACTGTATATTCCTGTTCCGGCTAGTGTGACCAACAACACTATAACTGTTCCTAACCCAATGAATACTTTCGACCATAGCTTCATACTGATCCTTCTCAGTAACTTTTTTTAAATAGTTAATTACACTGACGAATCAACTATTTATTGCTCCCTTTAGTCTATAACTATTCATCAAATTATGCATCTCTTAATAGTGCTCGGACCCTTAGAAACAATGCAATAATGAGTTTTTTCAAGGGTAATACCCCGATTTAAAGACACTATCGACGATTCGACTCTAGTTTTATAAACTAGTAAAAAATAAAATATTTTCTAAACGCAGTATGGTACTCTTAAATGATACCACAACTCTATTCGATGTGTAAAGGATTAACAAAATATTACAACGTCTTTCTGGGTTCGTAGTCATTTCTGTGAATGCAATAATTTACTGAAGAGTCTTTAAACGGAGCTTTGATTAAATATTTTTTACTCCACCCAAAAAGTCCGTATAGGCTGCTTAATGTTTTTTACAATAATCTCACCTCGCTCAATACAATTAATCTCATCTTTTACCATATCCCAGGTTGACTCTGATATAAGAATGCGCCCCGGCTCAGAATTACTTTCAAGGCGCGCAGCTACATTCACCTCATTACCCAGAATACTGTAATCCATACGGTTTTCAGAACCGAAATTACCGATGGTACAGCTACCACTATTAATACCAATTCGGATATCAATCCCCATTTCACCAGAGACTTCAATCATTCGTTTTGCCATACGTAAACATAGTAACGCATCTTCTGTCTCACCCTTTGTTCGCGGATCTCCAAAAAACACCATAACCGCATCGCCAATAAACTTATCAAGGGTGCCTCCAAACTCTATAGTGAGTTCGGCCATAGCATTGAGGTAGCGATTAAGCCAATGGGTGAGTTCTTCGTGATTCATACTCTCAACGGTACCCGAAAAATTTACAATGTCACTAAAGAATACTGTTAAATTTTTGGTTGCTGAACCAAGGACTACAGAGCGTGCACCAGTAAATATTGAACTATATACTTCTGGAGACATATACTTTCCCAGTTGCTCCGCAATGAGCTGCATCTGTTGCTTTTGACCTACAATAGTAAGATGGGTTTCTATGCGCGCAATTAATTCTCGAGGGTTAAAAGGCTTTGTTATGTAGTCAACCCCACCCGCCTCAAATCCTTGGGTAATATGTTTTTCATCGGTATGCGATGTGACAAAAATTATGGGAATGTCACGTGTTTCCGGATCTTTTTTAAGCATTCGAGTCACCGTTAACCCATCAATATCAGGCATTGAAAGATCAAGAAGTACGAGGTCCGGTTTTTCTTTGAGTTGCATTATTTTAATTGCAGCCTTTCCGCCAGGTGCTGCCTTACACTTATAATGATTAGAGAGAACTCCTCTTAAGAAGTCAATATTTTCACTCTGATCATCTACTATAAGTATCGTTTGCATGATTAGCTCTCAACCTTTTTTAATAGAGAAACGACAATATCGTACTCATAGTCATCCATAGCCGATTGCATTGCACTCACATCTTCTTCCGACAACTGCTCTGTAAGCCATGACTTCAGTGCCTCAAACGTTGCGCCACTCTCAGTACTATACTCCTCTAATTCATTTCTTAATCGAGTCACTAGAATTGCCGGATCTTCTACTGTAGGCTCAGCATTTTTTGCCACCCTCATAACATCGATATTTTCAGAAATACCCTCAAATACAATGCTCAGCTCTTTTTCTACTGCTTTTAAATAACTTTTGATAGTACTACTATCTGTGGTGGCACCTTTTAATGCGTCATCTAAAACACGTACCGCATTAAAGAGTAATTCTGCTCCAATATTTCCCGCAACACCTTTAAGGGCATGCGCAATTTTTTCTGCAGCATCAAAATCATCCGAATCAATAGTGCGCATAATATCATTCATAAAATTTCTATTGTTATCAATGAACTTGTTGAGTAAAGAGTAATACAACTCTCTATTTCCCGCTACTCGATTGATACCCTCAACCGTATTGATTCCCGCTATCTCTAGTGCAGGTAATTCTTCATTTGATTTTTCTGTAGAAATTTGTTGCACTCCCTGCTGTCGATTATCTTCAGATATATCATTAGGGTCTACAAAGGTTCGAAGGTTCTCAAACAGCACCGCTACATCAATAGGTTTTGTAATATACCCATTCATGCCTACGGAATATACATCCGCCTCAACACCGCTCATCGCGTCTGCGGTCATAGCTAAAATCGGCAAGGCATCTCCATATAATTTTCGAATTTGAATAGTTGCTTCGAACCCATCCATTCCTGGCATTTGCAGATCCATTAATATCAATTGAAAACCTTGCTCTACTTCCAATATATCCAAAGCTTCTTGACCAGAATTAGCTATAGTAACCAAAAGTCCCTCTGCTTCAAGGAGTTCCTGAGCAACCTGTTGATTGATTTCATTGTCCTCTACAAGGAGTATTGATGCACCGCATATCTTTTCAATCTTTGGATTTACTTGAGTTTTACGGAGGCGTTTAGGCCGCAAATCAGCAAAATTAAACACTTGTAATAGAGTATCATAGATCAATGACTGCCCTACTGGTTTTAATAAGAAGCTATCTAGTTTTAAGGAGTCACTTTGTTGTTTAATTTCTTCCCGTCCGTAGCTAGTAAGTAGTACTATTTTAGGCTGTACGACCAACGCCATCTCCTTGACTCTTCGCGCAACCTCGATACCATCCATCTGAGGCATTTTCCAATCTAAAAAGACCACTCGATAGGCTGTCTCTTCATCAGTATTCATTTGAGAGATAAAATCAAGAGCTTGAGGACCATCTGATGCACAGGTGGTATTAATAGAGAAGTCATTTAAATACGCCTCCATAACTTTTAAGGCTGAATCATTATCATCAACAACTAACACATTCATACCGACTATTCCATCTGGGATAATATACTTATGCTCAATGGGTGATTCACTATATTTGAAAACTGCAGTAAAATAGAATTTACTCCCCTCACCCTCTTTACTCATAACCCCTATTTCACCACCCATCATCTCACTGAGTCGTTTTGAGATACTTAAGCCCAGTCCAGTCCCTCCAAATTTACGTGTAGTTGAGGTATCTGCTTGAGAAAATGCCTGAAACAGTTTCCCTTGCTGTTCTTCTGTCATACCAATACCTGTATCGGTAACTGCAAACCCCAATCTAGTGTGATCTGTATTTTTTTGTTCCACCTGTATTTCTATTTTTATTTCACCCGAATCAGTAAATTTTAGAGCATTATTTGCCAGGTTTAACAATATCTGACCGAGCCGCAATGGATCGCCCACCAACATCGGTGGTATATCAGGTGCAATAGAGAATATCAGTTCAATTCCTTTCTCCTGAGATTTTAGTGAAATCATATTTGATAAATAATCAATAACAGTATCAAGCTCAAAATCAATTTCTTCAATATCGAGTTTACCTGCCTCAATTTTTGAGAAGTCAAGAATGTCATTGATTATTCCGAGTAAACCTTGAGCTGACTCACCTATTTTATAGACATAGTCACCTTGTTTATCGGTGAGGCTTGTTCTAGAAAGAAGGTGGTTCAACCCCATGACTGCATTCATTGGGGTACGAATTTCATGTGACATATTAGCAAGAAAATTTGATTTTGCCTGATTCGCAATTTCGGCCTCCACTTTTGCATTTTCAAACTCTACTGTTCGTTCCGCCACTTTACTTTCAAGTTTTTTATAATAGGTTCCCAATTGTGTACTCATAGTATTAAATGTTTTTGATAAAACCCCAATCTCATCATGACTGTCAATATTCAGCTTCTGGTTGATATCACCGCCCGCTATTTTTTCTGCAACTTGAGTTAACTCATTAATAGGAGACACGACAAGTCTGGTAATCCAGTAGCTTATGGAGGAGATAACCAGTATGACCAAAATGACGAGAATAAATGCTATTTTCATCTCTTTTGTTGCGGCACTACTGTCATTTACATACGTTGTTTTATTACGGAGTATATAGTCTTTTTGCCAGACAGTCAGTGTGGTTATCAGCGCTTCAAACTGCTGCCTTTCTGGTCCATTCGCATTAATAAAAGCCGCCTCTCTATACCCGCCATTAATCTGATCTTTTGTATACAGAACTAATTTCCGGTATTGTTGCCACATTTCTCCCACATCATCAATCACCACAGTATGACTCAGGTTTGTATCAGCTTTTAAGTATTGTAACTCTGTATCAATTTGTGTAATAAGGAGTTCCAGATTTGATGATGCTGACTCACGAAAACGTTTATCTGGTGCCATCACTATTGACAGCGATGTTGCACGAAGAAAATTTAATGGTTGTATGAGACGAGAATTTAGTTTTTCGACCTGTTGTCCATTTTCAAATACATGTCTTAGACTTTCAAGTCCCTTCCTGCTTGACATGACATTATAATAACCGATGACAATCACCGTTAGAAGCGAAGAGAAAACAATGACTGATACCTTTTTTCCAATTCGGGCATGTTTAAGAGAAAATCTATTCATTACGAACCTCAGGCTCTATTTTAACAATTATACCATTACTATCTTCTTTGAAGTGAATGGGGGCTATTGGTTTTTTTAATCCATCTGAATAGTTTCCCTCACGGAGAGACCAGTGATCCTTTGTTACTTCTATTTCCCACAGCGGTATAACAGCCATTTTCCATGGACTAAAAACCACTTCTTTGTTAACGGCCATAACTTTATTTGGAGCGGGTACAAAAAGCATATACCCATTTTTGTACGCATGATTGATAATATCACTTACCGCTTGCTTATATTCTGGACTATCCTCTGATTGACGGAAAAAATTTTCAATGTAAGAGTCGCTGATTGGATCTGGTCCAATAGTACTCCAATAGTTATGGCTTCGATAGACAAAAAATGCAGACCATGGGTGGTTGTGCCAGTCATCACAACCCCAGATAAGCAAGTCCCATTCTTTTGTATTTTCACCCGCATTGGTGGTAAGGAGCTGATCGAATACATATTTCTCCGTGTTGGTAATATCAAAGGTGAGCGTCACTCCAACTTTGTTTAATTGATACTCAATTCCTTTCCACAAAAACATGAAGTGGCGTTGTGTTATAATCTTCAGTTCAAGACCATCGAGAATTTTTTTGAGTTCCTCTTGCTTCTGAGGATTATATGGATTCTGAACTTCAGAGTACGCCTTCATACCTTTGAGAACACCTCGCACAACAGGAAACATAGGAGAAACTAATGTCGGCTTAATAAGACCCTCCTGGTCGTATACAAAGTTTAAAAGGTTTTCCTGATGCAGCGCTTGGTTGAGTGCAATTCTCACTTTTCTTTCACGGAGCCGCTTGTTACCTGTTCTCATATTGATATGAATTGCCCAGTTATTCGTAGATGGAGTCGTCTGGAGTTTACTGTATGGGGAGAGTATTGTTTCTACTTTTGCAGAAAAGGGAATAGGGGCAATATCTAAGATTCCCTCGCTCTGTGTTACCGCTTCAAGGGCTTTTTCCGGTTCAAACTCTGTATAGAGAGTCACTGTATCGATTTTTGGAAATTTTTTATTCCAGTACAGTGGATTACGTTCCAGAACTACTTCTGATGTGCGTCGGTTTCCCTCGACATACCCTTTTTTGAGTATGTATGGTCCGAGGCCGTACAAACCTGGTTCAGCAAGATTTGGTGCTGTTGCTTTGCCGTTCCATCCATATTTGGCAAGGTATTTTTCAGTATAAAACACAACCCATATAAGGTCTCTGATAAATAGGCTATACTTCTGTTTTAAATGCAACCGCACAGTGTAATTATCGACCTTCTCTGCATGTGAGTACACTTGGTCTATCTTGGTGAAGAGGTATGGTTTTTTCTTAAAGTACTTCATGTTGAGTACAACAGCATCTGCATTAAATGGGGTTCCGTCTTGAAATACAACTCCTTGACGCAGCTTGAACTCATAACTAGTATCGCTCAGTTGTGTATAGGATATTGCAAGGTCCCAATCCCAGCCTTGCGCATTATTTGCAGGTCTTACCAAAACACCATTTATTGAATGGGAAACATACAAATAAGGTAGACTGGGTAGAAAAACCTTAATGTGTGATTTCTTTTGTAATATACCACTGACCCGTTCTGGAGCATCATCATCCCGAAATTGTACCAAGGGGAATATTTTTTCACCAGCAAGCATACGTGTATGGTCACGGCTTAGAGTATTTTCTATCTGAAGATGATTTCCAGGATTTGCCCCTCCACCAGGATAACCTACATTGTTTTTAGAATCATATTGAGCGACAGAATTTATGAGGTTTGCATGACTTTGAGAAATAGCCTGGAGCCCATGCATTTCATTAGTGATAGTAGTATAGTAGAGAATCAGACTTGATAGTACGACAATGGTTCCACCTATTGCAATAAGTGTTATAGATAATTTTGAAAAAGGTTTAACCATACCTTTCATAATTAACCTTCTAACTTCTCTAGTAGCGAAACGACTATGTCGTATTCATAATCATCCATAGCTGCCTGAATTGCAATCACATCATCTTCTGACAATTGTTCACCGAGCCATGGCTTCAGTGCATCAAACGTTGCCACACTATCAGTACTATACTCCTCTAGTTCATTTTTTAAGCGAGCTAATAATATTTCCGGATCTTCCTCAGATATCACATTAACCTTTGCCCCCCCTATTGAATCAAGATTATCTGTAACACTCTCAATTACGACATTGAGCTCCTTTTCAACCGAATCCAGATAACTCCGTATACCATCACTATCAGTAGAACTGCCTTTTAAAGCATCATCTAATATTCGTACTTTATTAAATAGCTGTTCTGCCCCAACATTACCTGCTACACCTTTAAGGGCATGTGCAAGTTTTTCTGCGGCATCAATATCCCCTGAATCGATAGTTCGTGTAATGTCATTCACGAAATTTCGATTGTTATCAATGAACTTTTTCAGTAGAGAGTAGTATAACTCTCTATTTCCTGCTACTCGAATTATGCCCTCAACAGTATTCACTCCCTCTATTTCAATAGCAGGTAAATCTTCAACAGATTTTTCTATGGTTATTTGTTCCGCCCCCTGTAAGCGCTTATCTTCAGATATATCATTTGGGTTTACAAATGTTAAGAGGTTATCGAAGAGAACAGATATATCAATTGGTTTTGTTATATACCCATTCATACCTACCGCATATACCTCATCCTCAACACCACTCATTGCATCTGCAGTCATGGCTAAAATAGAAAAGGTCTCCCCGTACAATTTTCGGATATGGCTGGTTGTTTCAAACCCATCCATTCCCGGCATTTGTAGGTCCATTAATATCAATTGAAACCCTTGCTCTACTTCCAATATATCCAAAGCTTTTTGGCCAGAATCAGCGATAGTAATTAAAAGCCCCTCTGCCTCCAAAAGTTCTTGAGCAACCTGCTGATTGATTTCATTATCTTCTACAAGGAGTATTGAAGCCCCGCGTATCTTTTCAATATCCGGATTTAAATGATTCAATCGTTTTTGTTGTGGCCTCAGGTCCGCCAAATTAAATATTTGTAATACAGTATCATACATAAGTGATTGACCAACGGGTTTTAATAAAAAGCTATCAAGCTTAAGTTGTTCACTTTGTGCCTTAATCTCTTCTCTTCCGTAACTCGTCACTAATACAATTTTTGGTTGAATAATTAACTGCATTTCCTTAACTTTCTGTGCCACTTCAATGCCATTCATACCCGGCATTTTCCAATCGAGAAACAGTACTTTATAGGCTGTTTCATCCGTTGTATTCATTTGTGACACCATTTCTAAAGCTTTTGCACCATCACTGGCCGTTGCAACATTCATCTCAAAATCTAACAAGTATGTTTCCATTACTTCAAGAGCCGATTCATTGTCATCTACAACCAATACCTTCATACCTTGAATTCCTTCTGGTATGATATACTTTTTATTAAGAGGTGTTTCACTAAACCCTAGAGTAACGGTAAAAAAGAAGGAGGAACCTTTTCCCACTTCGCTGGTCACCCCAATAGTGCCTCCCATCATTTCACAAAGCCGCTTAGAGATACTGAGTCCAAGACCTGTTCCGCCAAATTCTCGGGTGGTGGAGGTATCGGCCTGTGAAAAGGCCTGAAAAAGCTTGCTCACTTGCTCTTGATTCATGCCCATACCGGTATCTGTTACCATTGATTTAACTACAATAGTGCTATCAGTCTTTTCTTCTAATATGACCTCTATTTTAATTTCACCTGTTTCGGTAAACTTGATTGCATTATTAGCCAAATTCAGCATTATTTGTCCTAAGCGAAGCGGGTCTCCAACAAGTGTTGGTGGAATCTCCGGGTCAATAGACACAATGAGCTCCAATCCTTTTTCGTTTGCCTTAAGACTGATCATATTGGTCAGATTATCTGCGACAGCATCAAGTTCAAAGGGCACCTCTTCTATATCAAGCTTTCCTGCTTCGATTTTTGAAAAGTCGAGTATGTCATTAATGATTCCGAGTAGGGATTGTGCAGAATCACCAATTTTAAAGACATAATCTTCCTGTTTGCCTGTTAAGGTTGTTCGTGAGAGCAGATGATTCAGGCCAATTACCGCATTCATTGGCGTACGTATCTCGTGACTCATATTAGCAAGAAAATCTGATTTAGCTTGTGTTGCTTGCTCAGCTTTGTCTTTTTGAAGAAGTAACTCTTGTTCCATCTCTTTTCTGTCGGTTACATCAACAAAACTAGTAATCAAACACTCGGTATTATTGTAGTCAATAAAGGCTCCCTGAAAAAAGCACCACCTGACATCGCCTTTACCCCCCACTCTTTTCAACTGCACTTCCACAGATTCCTGATTTTTACAGGCATCTAAAACCTTTGTACGGTCATCTTCAAAGTTCGCATAGAAATCTTTTACTAAATATTTCTTCACCTCATCTGCACTCAATTGAAAAAAGTCAAGTGAAGCCTGGTTTGTTTTCACCACTTCTCCATTATCCACTCTAGTTATGGAAAGTGGATTTGGAGTCAATTCAAAAATTGACTCAAGTAATTCTTCATGGTCTTTCTGTTCAGTAATATCTTGATATACTCCCCACATATCTGTAGCTTCACCATTCTCATCTCGAACGACATGACCTATAGCGCGCAGCCATATCAAACGACCATCAATAGGTCGTTTGACTGCATATATTGCATCATATCGCGGTATCTTCCCTTCTATAGCATCACCATATATTTGTGCAGTGAGATCAGCAGCTTCAATATTACCTGCTTTCACATGAGCCATCCATTCACTATCAAGATCATACCTGCCGCCTTCACGAGGGATATCTCCAAATATGTCAGACCCCCTTTCTGAGTTAATATAAAATCCAGGGTCGTCCTTAAGAGGTACATGCCAATATCCTGCTTTGGCAAGGTCCAGTGCCATAGATGCTTGAAAGTTTGATTTTTCTAGTTCGAGTTGTATCATTTTAAGGGTAGTAATGTCTTGTGTAACCCCCCACATATCTGTGGCCGCACCTTGTTCATCCCTTACCACGGTTCCCAAAGCATGAATCCAAACTACCTTACCATCTATTGGTCTTTTATAGGCATATATAGAGTTATACTGATTTACTGTTCCATCAATTGCATCTTGAAAGTTTTTACCTGTTGCTGCTGCCGCGTCTGCATCACCAGCTTCGACATTAGTAAACCAATCCTCCTGAAGCCGATAGCGATATTCTTTATTAGGAACATCACCAAAAATTGCAACAGCACGGTCCGAGGAATTATACCATCCCGAATCATCCAAAGGGATATGCCAATATCCCGCTTTTGTGAGGTCAAGAGCCATTGAAGACTGAAAGTTCATTCGTTTAAGCTTTTCCTCCATGCTCTTTCTATCAGAAATATCAAGAATAGTTCCATCCAAAAAAGTGACATGACCATCTATGTCCCATTCAGCATTTCCTTTTTCATACACCCATAACGTTTCACTACTACTATTAATAATTCGATATTCTAAATCCCAGGGCTCTTTATGTTCGATAGCTTCCTCTATCGTTTCTTCCACAGAATCAATATCATCTGGATGAATAATACTCGTATATGAGCGGACACTATTATCCAAAAAATCAGACTGTTTATACCCCGTTAACCGCTCCACCTCTTCACTAATATATTTCATTGTCCAGTTTTCATCTTTTAAACACCTGAATACTGTTCCCGGTATAGTTGTCACCAACGCGTTCAACTGAGCTTCACTTTTTTTAATTTCCTCTTCAGCAGCTTTTCGCTCAAATATTCGTTCTATTTGGTCACCAACACCACTCATTACAGCCAAAAGCTGCTCATCGGGCTCAATTGCTTCTGTAGTAAAAAATTCACTTACTGCCACTAGAGAGCCATTCAAAAATATGGGAAAACCGAATGCCCCTTTTACCCCTAAATCTTGAACGAATCGATTACGAGGAAAGTTTGTGTCCTCGTGGACATTAGCAACCCAAAGTGGTTTTTTTTCACCCCATATACGCCCAGGTAATCCTTGGCCTTTTTTAAAGGCTGTTGTTTCTGTAACCTTCCTAAATTCATCAAATGCATCACTATCTTTAAGATACCATATTTGACTGGACACTATTAGTTCATCATCTTTATGCGATGGCAAATACACATGAGCGACAGGCCAATGAGTAAATTCACAAATTGCAGATAGGCACTTCTCAAGGGAGGATTCAATCGAATCCGAAGTAGCAGTAATAACTGTAACTTGTTGCAGTAATTCCGCTTCAAGTTTTTGTCGTTTTATTTGTTCTTCAACCCTTTTCTTGGTCGTTATATCAAGTATTATACCTGCTGCATGTACAGTGCCTCCCTGCTCATCTTCATTGACGGTCCCCATGTCTTCGAGCCAGCGAATATCACCTGAATCCAGCAGTATCCGATATACTTGATGGTATTGTGCCCTGTTTCTGATGGCGTTTTCTGATGATTCTATTACCCCCTGCTGATCCAGGGGATGAATTTTATTAATCCAAGACTTCGAAGTTACCTCTTCGTCAGGGCTAAACCCGAAAAAATCCCTAACTTTTGCGTCAACACGATACAGATCTTTTTGCACATCATAGTCCCACACACCAGCATTAGACGAACGTAATGCAAATCTGAGCCGGTGTTGTGCCTGTTCAAGCTCCTCCCTCGCCATTCTTTGTTCAGTAATATCTTCTTTTATGCCAACAAATTTCGTTATGGTACCAAACTCATCTTTCAATGGGGATATCGATGCAGACTCCCAAAAGAGTTCTCCCTTTTTATTTTTATTACAAAATTCTCCATGCCACTCTTTTCCAGAAAGAATAGTATCCCACAAGTTTTTATAAAATGACTTTGGTAAAACACCAGCATTGAGAACTTTGGGGTTTTTTCCAATGACCTCATCACGGTCATATCCAGTAATCTCGCAGAATTTGGGATTAACATATTCTATCCTACCATATACATCTGTGATCACTAAAGATACTGGACTCTGATCCACTGCCACAGAGAGTTGCTTTATTTCTTCTTGGGCAAGAGTACTTTCGGTAACATCGAGAAGAGATGCCAGAACATATTTTATCGAACCGTCGCCATTACGCAAGCACGACACAGTGAGATTGGTGTATATTATCGATTGGTCTTTTCTAATAAACCGCTTGTCTAATATGTAGTCATCAATAGTACCCGCTAAGACCTGGTTAAATTTTTCTTGATCCTTTGCCAAGTCATCAGGGTGAGTCAAATCTGCCCAACTCTTTGCCTGAAGTTCTGAAAGTGTATACCCCAGCATCTCCTCTAGCTGAGGATTCACCTCAATCCACCCTTTATCAGGAGAGGTAATAGTCATGCCAACCTGACTTCTATCAAAATAATTTCTGAAACGTGCTTCTGATTCTTTCTCTTTAGTAATATCTCTGAAGGTCACCACTGCACCAATGAGGTCTTCACCTGCATACATTGGTGTACTTGAATATGATACGGTTAGGGGCTTTTTTTCTTTGGTCCAGAGCAGATCATCCTTGATGTAGTTCTTTTCTCCATAGGTATACGTCAATCGCATAGCACACTCTTCAACAGGAAAAGGTGAGCCATCAGCTCGAGTATGATGTATTATGGAATGAATTTTTGTTCCAATCAATTCATCAGCAGTATATTTGAGCATAGTGCATGCAGCTTGATTGATAAAGGTAACCCGCCCTTCAGTGTCAACACCAAAGATTCCCTCTCCTGCTGAATCAAGAAGAAGCTTCGCATGGTTTTCACTCTCCTGCAGTTCTTTCGTCTTAGCCTGCACCATTTGACTCAGATTTGCCCGAATCTTCTCACTAAACCAGATGATCAGCACACATAAAAAGAGCGCCAGAAAGGTGACGCCAAACAAAAGTAACCGCATTT
>JAOPTX010000014.1:0-56788 GCA_051532055.1 Fibrobacterales bacterium
AGTGAATCATTTGCGTACCTAATTTTTCTGCAAATTGCTCAATCATCTCTTTTTCATTATCAACCATACGACTGTTACAAATGAGCCCACCGAGGCGAACACCACCAGCATCAGCATATTTCACGATACCTTTACAGATATTATTCGCAGCATACATCGCCATCATTTCACCAGAAACAACGATGTAGATCTCTTGTGCTTTACCTTCACGAATCGGCATTGCAAATCCACCACACACAACGTCACCAAGTACATCATAAAAAACATAATCAAGGTTTTTATCTTCTTCGAATCCACCAAGCTGTTCAATCAAATTAATAGAAGTAATAATACCACGACCTGCACAACCTACACCAGGCTCTGGACCACCAGATTCTACATTCATAGTTCCACCGTACCCCTCTTTTAAGACATCATCAAGTTCTACATCTTCCCCCTCCTCCCGAAGAGTATCAAGAACTGTTTTTTGTGCCATACCACCGAGTAACAGACGAGTAGAGTCTGCTTTTGGGTCACAGCCAACAACCATTACTTTGTTGCCCATTTCTGCGAGACCTGCTACAGTGTTTTGTGTGGTTGTTGATTTCCCAATACCACCTTTACCGTATATTGCAATCTTTCTCATTACTTTTGCCATTTTGAATCCCTTGTTGTGGGTTAATGTTCTCATATACTTATAGGTATAACAAGAACCGTGCCAAAAGTGTAAACGCGAAATTTGAGGAAATTTCGGCAATCCAGAAATGTATCTCCATTAACATATCCGACATTGCAGTAGGGGGAACATTGCGGTAACATTCTATCGTAACAACAGCACAAACAAAAAGGCCCGCTCTTGTGAGGAGCGGGCCTTTGTAATAAAGTATACGAGCGTGACATACTAGGAGTTCAGTTGTTTTAGATACCGTTACTTACTCAAAACTATTTCAACCTCTTCTGGATTTTCTTGTGCTGACAAGGTATAGGTACCACACACCTCTATGGTCATTTCACGTGCCACTGACTCTATCAGAAGAAGACCTTCATATTTACTCGCAGCCTTTGGTTCACAATCTTCATTAAAATAAATATTGATTGTTTTTTCAGATTCGATATTAAACTGAATCAGAAATATGTTTTTTTCAACAAATACCAGATCTTCATAGTTGTACTCAAGGCCAAGCCCTACCGCTTCAACTATCTCTTTTACAATTCCTAATGGAAACATTTTCATATTCCTTCTCCTTTCTGTATTAACTTCCACATGATGACGACACTAACGAACTATCATATTCAAAAAAACTTAATTCAAATTCATCTGAGTAATTAAATCTACACGCCTCAGTGACTGGCGTTTTAACAATGACACCCTCATCATCAAACCTTAACTCTAAAGGTAAAATATCTATCCCTGTGGGTCCGCACGCTGAAGGTGCCGCTATTGGACTTAATACAAGCTCTGTACCATTTTTACGAGTTACCGTAATTTTTGCTGAATCCGTTTTTAGACCAATCACATTTCCACTACTATTAAATTGTAATGAGTGTCTATCTGCCGCCATTCCGTTTGGTTTTGGATCCCATGCTTGAATATAGCCAACTGGAGTTTCAACAACACTGGGCAACAACGGTTCGCACGAATACATTAATCCATTTTTATAAAATGAAACACCCCCCTGAACCTCCATGGCACCTATGGGGGTTGTAATTGAGGCCTTTTCACCAGGCCAAAATTGAATACTTTGTAATTCTCCCGTTTCAAAAAAATGTGCAGAGATAATTTTAGCAGTAACCCCACCAATACTTATTGGTTCTGCGAGTCCGCATTCGTCCTCCTCTGTCCAATACGCTCCTATCTTACCATTGAGTGGAAAGAATTTTTTCAACGCCCCATTTTTATAAAAGGTAACCAACTCTGCAGAGTATTCTCCAATGGGTGTTGTTATCACAGTGGTATCCATTAAAGGAATTGACCGCACTGTTCCATCCTCAAACATTCGGACGGGTGTCTGTTTTTTTCTACTAAAGTCCTCGGTATAATGTATTGGAACAAGAGTTCCTACAGATGTTTCAATAGGTAAGGCCTCATATACCATAACAGTATCATATACGTCACTGATATCTTTTTTTGCCGGATACCCAGTATTTATTTCAAATACACTCTTCATCTCTCATCCTCCTGTAACTCAACTACATACTTTTATAGACATTAGGAGCAATGGAATATTTTCTGACCCTTGTTCCTATCATTCTCTCAGTTATTCCTAATGCATCTGCTGCTCGGGTCATATTCCCCTTGGACATTTTCAGAGCATCTTCTATCAATTCCTGCTCTATTTTTGCAATTGTCTCATCGAGAGTGCCATGTGATTTAATATTTTTCAATCGTGGCGTCTGCAGTGTTGGGGGTAAATGATATGAATAGATCACCTCTTTATCACACAGAATAGCCGCACGTTCAATTACGTTCTGTAACTCACGAACATTACCCGGCCAATGGTAACTCATAAGCATATCGATAGCCGAAGAAGAGATACGTTTAATTCTTTTATCATTCTCATTATTAAATTTTTCAATAAACGTATCAGTGAGCATAGTGATGTCACTTTTACGCTCTTTGAGTGACGGCACATGAATAGGAAATACATTGAGACGATAAAAGAGGTCTTCTCTAAAGGCTCCACTCTTCATAGCCTCTTCGAGATTGCGATTAGTCGCACAGACAATACGTACATCTATATCTATCGGTTCTGCATCACCCACTCGCTCAATTTTGCGCTCCTGTATAATCCTGAGTAACTTCACTTGAATTGAAAGTGGTAGGTCACCAATCTCATCAAGAAAAATAGTCCCTCTATTGGCGAGTTCAAAACGTCCAACTCGTTCATTTACCGCTCCTGTATACGCTCCTTTTACATGACCAAACAGCTCAGTCTCAATGAGGTTTTCTGGAAGCGCGGCACAATTGACTTTTATAAAAGGGCCATCAATCCGTTTTGACCCAAAGTGAATTGCATTTGCCACAAGCTCTTTTCCAACACCGTTCTCTCCACGTATCAGTACCGTTGCATTTGAGACCGCAACCAACTCTATTTGTCTATAGACCTCGCGCATCGCTTTGGACTTACCATAAATATTTTTAGGCTCATACTGTTTTTGCAAATGACTATTGAGCCTCTCATTCTCTTGCTTTAACTGTTCAAGACGCTCCGACTCTTCTTGCTTTGCCTGAAGCGCAAAAGATATCATAGACCCTACTGCAGTGAGCAGTCTCACATATTCATTAAAAGGAATGTTTGTCGCGTACCGAGTATCAACACTCAATGCCCCAAGCACCTCATCATCTTTTTTAATAGGTACACAGATAAAGCCGATGTCCTCTTTGCTATATCCATCACGTGCTCTCGTCTTATCAAGAAAGGCCGGTTCTTCAGATATACGAGGAACGACTATCGACTCACCCGTTTCTATAGCGCGTCCAATAACACCCTCACCGATTTTGTACCGTCCTCTACGGATTTCATCTTCAGTGAGACCGCACGCGTCTTCGATAAAAATCTCTTCACATTCACGATTTAGTATAGTAACCGTACCACGGGCAGATTCCATGTGAGTAAGAAGTATATGTAATATTTTTTCTACATCACGAGACCGATTGAGCTCTTCTGCAATCTCCTCCAACACGAACAGCTCATTCGACTCACACCGTTGTCTATTGGGGCACTTATTATTTCTTCTCTGCTCTTTTACATTATTCACAATCATTTTCTATTTCCTGAAACATAAAAGACGCGTCTAGCTCCAGCCATACCGAGAGTCAGCTCACTCTCTTCAGCGCTTTACGTATATGTACCATCAAAGTTTCCTTACTAGTCTACAAGCAAGAATCATTCCATATTTATTATTTAGGAAAAGGGCTATTTTTGGACATTAAAAAGCAACTACACCACGCTACCAGATTACAGAAATGTAAAATAAACTCAATTATCTACATTCTGGTATTATTTAAAATGTATGAGATAGTTGCCTTGAGCAAGAAGACCAGCATTAAATGTCATATTTTGACCGGCAACCACACCTTGAGAAAGGTGCTTTACTCCATGAATATTGTAGACTTCACAAATTGTTGCACCACTCGGTACGGTAACTTGAGCCTGTTCCCCTTGAAACTGTAAGAGTGTCGCCTGAGTATTATCACTACGAAAAAAGTCTGCGAGCTCACTCGTATAGCCATCGACACCTATCTCTTGTTGTGGTGGAAGCCATATACGTTCACCTGAATCGTAGTGGACCATATCCCAGATTCCTCTACCAAAAGTTGCAAAGCGAACGGACCCTATGCCTTCGAGATACTCAACATTCCAATAGACCTGGTCTGGGCCACCCATATTAAACCAGCTATCAAGAGTATCGACATAGAGATATGCACCCACCTCTGTTGCGGCATACAGACGATGACCATCATCAGAATACTCAAGATCATGTACTAGTGTTTCTGGTAAGCCATTATTTAATTTCTTAAATGTTTTCCCACCATCTTTTGAGATATACACCGGCGCATTCGAATACCCACTCCCCCCAATCACCACAATCGAAGCATCTTCAGGATGCGTGGTAATGGTAGCCCCATAAAAATATTCCGGTTTTGGTCCTGAAAAATCATTGGTGAGATTCCAATCTTCACCACCATTTTCACTCCAAAAGAACCGTCCAGTATTAGTCAATACATACCGGTGGTCACTCTCTTTTGCGGAGGAACCCATTGCTGAAATATTTTCATCACTTCCCTCACCAAAATTAAAAGGGACACGCTCATAGGTAAAACTCGGGTTTTCAAAGGTGAGGTGATACAGAAAGGCGCCTTTGCTATGAGATGTTCCCCCACCCACAAAGACCGCCTGTGGATTGTCCGGATCAGCCATAAGAGGAGGCATCCAGAGATGATTACTCATATCAGCATTTTCATATTCCCAAATATAGAACCGCTTATCGTTAGGCAGATTAGGGTAGCAAAGTACAAAGCCCGGATAACTCATCCAAAGGGTTTGCCCACCATTTGAAGAAACGAGATGCCCATAATCTCCAGAGTAATCCTGTTCCAACGAGAGCAAGGGCCGTGTATCATTAGAGATGCGCTGCACCCCTTGATCTTGTGAACCGGCAACAATGGTAGACCAATTTTTTCGGTTAGTGTAGGTACCATAATACTGTGAATTACGGAGTCCATTTAGGGAGATATTAATAACTGTTTTAAATGAATCATATGAAACATAGATTCCACCATCAGTAGAGACCATAAACATCTCTTCACCCGTTGGAGTAATAACACTCTCGAGAGCAGGTATATCAGCATGCAGCCTATACCGAGTGTTAGAATAATAATCTTCCCAATTATTAAGACGCTTAAAATCCTTTTGAGAAGTACTATTTTTAAAAAGGCGCACTCCGCCAATGTAAATATCTTCTGGTTGTAACTTTGAAACAAAAAATGAGTTTTGGGTAAATGGCTTGTCATCCTTTACAAAACCAACAGAACTCCAACTCTCCCCTCTATCTCTACTACGATAAACTTCGGTATTATCACCCTTAAAGTGTGCCACATAGAGATACTCACCGCGGCCCGTAAGATATGTTTGATCCATCTCATGCCATCGATATTCATTGGTGACCTTTGCAACTGCTTCAAAAGGCCCATCATCAGGTTGATACATAAGGTCTGTACCACGAACAATATAGATTCCGTCATTGTCTGAACTATGAATATCATAGAGAGCCGCTTTTTCTGGGGCGGTATATACCCGTGTAAAGCTTTCACCATCATCATCCGAACGATAGAGTGATGCAAGTTCACCCCAATAAAATTCTTCAGCATAGTCCCACTCTTTAACGAGTAGAAATATCACCCCATCATCACGTCGCAATGCCTTGCGAGCACTCCCCCATTTCTGAGCATTCTCTAATCCCGGTGATGATTCCCATGTTTTTCCATCATCGTCGCTATACAAAGCGAGGGCTGGTGAGCCCTGTACTACAAAGAGCCGCTTTTCTTCGTCTTTATAAAACACCCTCAAGTAACGAATATCATTAATACGGTATTCGTTATTCAAACAGGTCCAGCTACTTCCGTCTAATCCACCTTTCCAAATGTTTCCGCCGCCTGAGCCAGCGTAAATAGTCTTGTCCACAGGGTCATAGGTAGACATTTTTATTCGTCCTGTTTGATTATCACTCCCTCGCTCTATCCAATCACCTTCGAGCTCTTTGGGTAGGCCACTTCTCCCAGTTTTAAATAATATTTTTTTGGTTTCATAAGAAGAACGACGCGTATCAATATCATGCTGGTTCCACTCAAAATCAGGAGCCGTTCGATGCATCTGTTTGATCCATTGTTTTCTATCTCGCTTAAACTGTTTCTTTTTTTCACCCTTAAGTACCCGTTCGGTTGGCGCGGCATAGGTCAGAGGTTGTTCAACAACAAACGTGTTCAATACATATAAGCCTATTCCAAAAGCTAGTAAGAGAGAGAGTGCTGTTTTTTTCATGGTCCATCCTAAGGTACTCTGATTCGCCTCCCTATTATCTTGAAAAACAGGTAAAAGGACCATAAAATTCTGGATTTAGGTTGGCATTCGATAAGTAATCTCAAAGGTGTTCTATTTGATTTGAGGTATTAGGGAAACCTCAGCAACTACACCTCAAAAGGATCAAAAATGGACGACTTTGTTCCAGCTTGAAACGCATAGCAAATTGAAAGAGGCGCGTAACGACCGCGCCTCTTTCAGAACAAATATTACCATTTAATCCGAATGTATATTATGTATACGAGTATTGATATTCGTAAAAGATTCTGATAACGTATCCATATATTTATTCAACTCCTCTGAAGACAACGTCTGTTCATTCAATGAATCAGCGATAGTTGTTTGATATTGTTGGAGTTTGTTCAATACATCGGTAATTTCTTTAAGTGCATCAACAGTACTTTTTACATTTCCTTGCATTTCTTCAACATGCTCTTTAATATGTATTGTTGCATCTCCCGTTTCTTTGGAAAGCTGCTTAACCTCCGTAGCAACTACAGCAAACCCTTTACCAGCATCACCTGCAGAAGCGGCTTCAATAGTTGCATTCAAAGCCAATAGAGAAAGCATATCTGCAGTATCAGTGATCATCCCCACGATAGTAGATATTTTATCTCCTGATTGTTCGAGCTGTTTAATAACTGTTATAGTATTTCCAGCAAGAACAGCACCAGTATCAGACAACTCCTTTGAATCATTCGTACTTTTTGAAATCTCAAATATTGTTGAAGAAAGTTCATTCATTGTCGACTTAATAGTCTCTACACTCTGAGTAACATCATTTGAAGAGTCCTTAATAGAAGTGATATCACTTAAATCCATTGACCTCGAATTAATCTCATCAATTAAACTATTTGATTCATCTAATATGTGATGATGACAATTCTCTTTTTTATTGAGTCCATTATGTATAGCGGTCGCCATACTTTCACATGCCCCATACCCACACGAGTTACAATTATAAATATCCTTTTCAGTAGTTTTACCCATAGTAGCATATATTACTTCTCTCTCTCGTGAATCAGGTACAACAACATTATTATTGCTACTCTTATCAATATATTTTCGAGAATATAATCCTGGCTTCCAATGGGCATCAATTATTTTTTTAATTTCTTTCTGCCTTTTTTCATCACCTTTCTTTCCTTTTTTAAAGTAATGACTTTGCATCTCTTTATTTCGTTTTTCAACGTGATATTCTATTGTATCAGGAGATTCTAATGCGTTCCCCGTACCAGGCCCTCCATTACATCCTAAATCACAATTAAGACAATCTATGAGAAGGGGTTGATGCCCTTTAGATATAACTCCATTGAGCGTTGCTAAATAGTCATAAATCACTTCAGGGCCTTCAATCTTCCGTGCAACACTATCAATATCTTTATTCCATCGTTGTGCTGTACGAAGTAATCCACCAGGTGTGGAAAATAATACACCCCTCTCTGCGAGCGGACTGGTGTATTCTACTTTAGAAAAATCTGAGCATTTTTTATTGTGCTCGTCCATGTAATCTTTTAACGCTTTCATAGTGACATTATAGTCACCTAAGGTGTCATTAAACTCGCGCTTTTTTGCGACACACGGAGACACAATTAAAACCTTATGATATTTATATTCAGGGTAATACTCTTTAATCTGTTTAATTGTGTGGAGCATTGGGCTATCAGCAGGTGCTAGATATTCAATAAGTTCAGGATGGTAAATTTCTATAAACGAAACGAGAGAGGGACACGGCTGAGCTATAACTGTTTTAGGATTATTTTTTTCTACATGATCTAAATATGATTTAACGGTAAGCTCTGCACCGAAACTAACATCAAAATAACCGTCAACACCAAGTGATTTTAAATAGCCATTAAATTGCAGATATTCATCAGGAAACACCGCTGCAATTGCCGGCGCAATAACCGCAACAATCTTTTCTCCTTTTTTTACTGCTTTTAAAAACTCATCAAGGTCATCAATGGGTAAACGCGCCTCTTGACTACAGTGTTTCACACATTGGCCACATCCAAGGCACATATTATCATTTAGTGAAACACTATCCCCTGAACCATCATTACAAAATTTGACCGGACATACTGCTATACAAGTATGACAGTTATTACAATTATCTGAATCTACCGAAACGACCTTTGAAAGGCTATACATATATGTACCTCATCTAAAATTATGCTGTGATTTATTGATTACGCTAGTACATTCATTATATGGTTTATTGTTTTTAAAATCAATAGCTAAGTCTATAATTTGGACCCTGGCTTATTAAATACCGAACACCAATGTTCACCGTTATTGTCAACATTGACTTCCCTATAAATTGATTCATTTGATACAGAACCAACTGCAAACCTCAGAAACCATTCTCTGATATTTTAAGTGTTCTCATTAAAATTTTAATAAAATTCCACTATCGAGGCGAATCTCTTTTCGCGTTCCTGCACAATTTGAATTCTTTCTTTGATCGCACCCTTTCAATACTCTGTTCGGATTTCTACCAGTATTATCGATGTAATCAATAGAAAAGTAGTACGGACTTTTTTCCAGACGATCCCGGAAGCGTTGTGGGATAATGAGAAAACCAATGACCCAAGCACGATTTACAAGAGCAAAAATAGTTGCTTTTGATGACGGCTCATTAATCACCCCTGCCATGATAGGGAGGTCCAATAACCCCACCAAAGCAGCGGTACTATATGACCGCACTGGATGAATTGAATATGCAGACCCATAAACAACACCAAGACCTGGATTCAGCATTGTTAACGCTACCCCAAGTGCAACGTTTTTTGACCCAAGAGATTCTTTGTATTTTTTTTCTCCCCGGGCCAAATAGGCCTCCTGATCTACTACATCATTGACCACATAACTAAATAGGTTTCTAAAAGTACCAGAGTTCTTAATATCAGTATCGCCATAAAACCGGTCTCCACTTGTTGTAAGTACCAAGCTTGAGTCTTTCTCTTCAACGTTGAGAGTGAGCTCTGTGATAGACTCACCAATAAGAGCCCCATAATCCTTTCTAAACACATATTCATTGGAGTCGGTCCGAATTAGGTCGAATTCTATAAGGTCTGCAGCCTTTATGAGAGAGGAATCAAGCGATGCACGAGGAGTACGAACTTCCATGCGTTGTACCACCACCGGCACATTACTGCTGCATGAGATTAAAGCAAAGAGCAAACACCCTATAAACAACGGAACTAAAATATTTTTAAGCTCACTGAACTCGATACAATACATTGGTACTATCTCCCTTCCATGGAGCTATTTTTGGTTTTAAATCACTCGATCCACCAAAATGAAAATTGTGACTCACCTCGGCAAACAAACGAATGCTGTTTTCACTGAGCAATTGGTTGTACCCAATGCTATAGGTCGTTACACTCTGAACCGCACCTTTGTTATACTCTTGTTCTCCATAAGTAATACTGTTGTAGCTCATCACAACTTCTGCATTCCAATATGCCCCGATCCATTCACCTCCACCAAAGGGAATAAATTGACCACCATCTGTTAACTCTGAGTAGTCAGTTTGCCGATATGAAGCCCCCTTTATCATTATCTTATCAGAATAGAAGTAGGTCATTGAAAAACCACCCATGACAGTCATATCTTTTTGGGTCGACGTATACATCTCATCTTCATCTCTTTCTTCTTTTTCGATTGCAGTCCCTGCACCCACTACTAGAAATGGAGTAATAGATACTGCACGTGGAATATATGCAGATGCAAATAATAAAAAATTGCCGTTTGAAGACCTCATGCCCCCACCAAAATTGTTACCTAAATAGGCCAAGCCTAAAAAAGGAGCTACTCGAGTACCAGCAATGTGAATGCCAGAGCCATCTTCACTCTTTACCGGTGTAGGAGTTGTTGTACGGACCCCAGCATTAAATGCCCATACGCCTGTTTCAGAAGAAGGATCAACAAATAGAGTAGCGCTATCGGTAGCAGGTGGGGCGTACGAACAAGCTATCAGTATAGAGAGCACGCCTATATAGAGTAATTGAGTCATAACGATAATGGGTAAAGATCTCATCACCCATTAATATAACTATACTACTGCAATTTTGTATTTATAGGTCGATCATTTTTTTGCTATACACTCGTTGTTTATTGCACCTCATAAGTATTAAATCACTTATCATGCTTCCTCTACAACGAATTAAGAAATGCATCAGTATCAGAAATACGTTTTTCCACATAAGACTTAAATCCTGATACACCCGTTGAAAACGATGTTGTCGACGCAAGTAATGTATATCCTAGTTGTTCGGCATCGGCACCAGTCACAAACGGTGCTATCATCGATTCTAATTCAGTAATACGAGAAAGTATATCACTGGTATAGGCCGTCTCTCTAAAGTCAGTTATAAAACCCGTATACACATCATAATAGTCTGGATCACCCAACAGATACGGTATCAAAGGCCAACTTTCATTTTGATCACTGTGATCAAAAGTCCCCGCTGATGCGGCGCCACGCCCGCCGGTAGTAAATGCCTCATTATTATCCCAAGGAATCCAGGTAAGAGTATTACTTTCAGGATCATTATATAAGTAGTAGTTATGTGTCATGGCTCCATAAGTATCCCAGTTATTAAGGACGGTATTGTGTGCCAACCATCTCAGAAATGCTGGCACATTCAATACACTTTCAAGGTGCGATTTCCATGTACTAAGATCTGATGTTCTCGAAGAGCTGTGTAATACAGAATACAGAGTTTCAACATCACTCCAATCAGCCTCTTCCTCATTAGTCTTTTTCTCAAAATGTTCAGTGGTATAACTCCCCTCAGCAAATGAGGCTCCATCACCATCGGGTTTATAACAGTTACCCGATTTTGATCCGAACCAATCCTTGAGGAACGTATCGTCTACTACTTCTATACCCGTATACAGACCAAAATACTTTGCTCCTTCGCCATAATCAATATAGACTCGATAGAAAGCTGCCCTCGGGGAAGGGGTACCACCCTGCTGAAAAAGCTCGCCCGCTACTTTCTCATGCATCATCGAGTCATCTTTATAATTACTGCCAAGTGAGAGTTTTTTAAACCCATAAAACCGTTGATTCTTCACTTCTGGATACTCGCTTTCAAATTCATCAAAATCTAGTTTCAGAGGTATTTTATAGGACCCGCTTTTCCATGCCCCAGACAGCGTAGAATTTCCTTTAAAGCGAATTCCTACATAATTCCATTCAAGCCCATCAAAAGCAACCGTTGAAGGAACGAATATTGGATCCTCATCAGAAAAACCACCCCCTCCACCACCCGGACCACCAAATCCTCCACTTCCTCCAAATGCACCATAGAGCGCGGTCATGTCATCCATCATAGCATCCCAGTTTTCTGCAGTAATGGTTACATCAATTCGGTTGACTTCCTCTTGTGGAAAAACCACTTCATAATTGGGAGTACCTGACTTCTCGTGAGTTTCAGCTGTCCAGCCATCGGGCCGATCTATTTCTTCCTGTTCATTTGAATTAGAGCTTTGCTCATTTGAACTCGTTACCCGCTGTACTGAACTATTTCCCTCTTCCTGAGAGCTCATAGTGGTCGATGGAGCAAATTCAACATTTGATGAATGCGCACTTTCCATTTGCGAACTCGATATAGCTCCTGGACTATGGGCCCTTGAGCCTCCTATACTTGACCCAACCATACCGTAACTACTCCTTGATTGTTCTTCATTTGCCATGCTTGCATTACTCGACATGGCCTCAGCTGTCAAAGAGTCTATATCTGAGCTACTTTCACCTTTTCCAATAGGAGCCATATCACTTGAAAGAGCATCGGTAGATGGTGTATTCACTCTTGTACAGCCAATTATAAAAGTAACACCTATGAATAGACTGTAATAAAAAGCTTTTGAATATCTCATAATAATCTCATTTATAAGGCAGCTTACCAGTACATAATACTTTAATTAGCAGTCACCAGTTTATGTAGTGTAAATATACCCACAAATTTGTGCCAATTTTTGGCATCTATGCTCTTTGCGCTCTCTGTTAGAGAGCAGTATCGCCTGATTCTCAATTTCACTTACCAATGACACTCACAGAGACTCCAAATGTTAAAATGCCTACTATAAGATGAGAACAAATGAGAACAGATTGCAACAAAGAGCACCGACACTTCACCCGTTCACTCCAAGTATCAGGTCCAAAATTTCTATATTGACCCAATACAACACACACTAAAATCACATCGTAATATACACAGCGCCATTTACTTATTCTCATAAGGCGCTCACCTCTTTGCCTAGTGATATTACGATTTGGGGATCATATGCTTATACTTACACAGAAACGGTATGTTACTCTATGTTTCATGGTTCTTATTGTTAATCTGACTTCTACGTATGCAAATGAAAATCTGTTTCAACTGAAAGACACCCTCGACAGCTATACCCTTTCATTCACCTTACCTCCTTTTTCTATTGAAACCATCAATGATGAAATAACTCAGTATAATAGAATAAAAGCTCCTGGATTATTTCCTGGGGGTGAATCAGGTCGCCCTCAACTCCCTATGACCTCCTTCAACCTGCAGATTCCCACACCACAGTTGTTGGAGCCCCCAAAGGCATCGGTAACAAAAACATATACCAGAAAAATATTCCTTACTCATCATCTCTTACCCAACCAAAAACCTTTACTGACAAACGATACTCATACACAGTCCTCACTATTTTTTGATAGTGTATACTACTCAACAACCTCCCCTTTTCAAAGCTCTCAATTAGTCTCCTTTTCAGATCCTTATTCAGCGGTAGGCACTCATGGCATTACTGCATTTATTCACCCCTTCAGTTATGATCCTCACAATAAATGCTTAACGGTAGTTGATAGTTTTTCGGTCTCCATTTCAAACCTCGAAAAAAGAGCCCCTCAAAGAAGCCCATCTCATTTAGCACAACCCCTCAAAAGCCTCTATCTCAACACTCTCCACTCTCCAAAATCAGAGTTTGAATCATTCGGCATTGCCCCCATTCAAGAAGCACCGACATCCGAAAGTAATTACCTCATTATCACCCCACTCAAATATCTTGACACCCTCATGAGATTCGTGGACTACAAAGACTCTACAGGATATACAATCACATGGGCAACAACCGAGGCAATTGGACAGAGTACCGGAGAAATTAAAACCTTTATCCAAGCTCAATATGACACTCCTTCCACACGTCCAATCTATTTACTCTTGGTAGGTGATGCTGATGATATTCCCGCCTGGTTCAATCCCACCACTGATGACACCCCCGAGACCGACCTTTACTACAGTACTCTAGAAGGAACCGATAGTTTACCCGACCTTTTTATGGGTAGGTTTGCAATATCTAACACCACTGAATTAAGCAATCTCATTGAAAAAACAATTTTTATGGATCAACACCTTTCTACAATACCCAAAAAAACATCCTTCGTCGCCACCTTTGACAAGCAAATGAATTATATGACAGGCAACGTTAACTATGTTGACGTTGAAAACACCCATAATGAGGTAATAGATAATATTATTCCCCCTGATTATCAGAGTAATAAACGGTACATTCGAGAGGGGGCTCGAGGAGCTGATTTAATAAATGACATTAACTCAGGAATTGCAATCGCCCTCTATTCAGGTCATGGAAGTCCAACCTACTTAAGTGATAATGCCTTTGTTTTAAATAACAATAATGTAAGAAGTGCGAGCAACACAACAAGTTATCCTCTCATACTTTCTCTTGCATGTAATGCAGCAAAATTTACCGAAACTCTCTCCCTCGCAGAGATGTGGATTCGCGGCGAATGGGGAGCAAGTGCATTTTTTGGGGCATCAGCCCCTTCATATTTTGGATATGACGACACCTTTGAGAAACAGTTATTTACCAATTTGTTTAGTGATCAATCACAAAATAGAATAGGAATTTTTACTACACTCGGAAAAATAAATTTTTACACTACTACACCACAATTAAAGGTAAGACAACGATATCTTGAAATCTACAACACCTTTGGTGATCCCTCCTTAGCAGTGACGCAAAACCAGAGTAACACCATTCATTATTATGCAACATACATATCTGGTGATGACCATGGAAACAAAAACGGCATTCTCAACCCTGGCGACACTGCAGATGTTTCTATCTCACTAAAAAACTTAAGCCTTTATGACCAAAGTAATGTATATGCAAGGATGAGCACCACCACACCGGGAATTAATATACTTACCGACACTTCCCACTTTGCACATCTGGCTAATGGATCTATAACGGAGTCCGACACTCCTTTTACTATTTCTGTTCTGAATACTGTGCTCACACCATCTGAAATTCAGTTTGAACTCTATCTGACCGATAGTATTTCATTTAACGACACCCTTACCTTTACCACCACTGTTTACGCTTCTTCAACTATACAAGGAACAATATATGCCCAAGGAGACCAAGCACCCCTCACCAATTGGACCGTTTACTTTTCAGGACCAACATCAGGTACAACACAAACTAACAACTTAGGAAAGTATACGATTCATGCCATTAATGGCGAATACGAGATCCAAGTACTGAACGACCAGCATTACTCAAGTGACACAAAATCAGTGACTATCCCCTTGGGGACCCCCACTGAAACAAACGGTATTGATATCTATGTACAGAAAGCTCAACTAACACCTTCACACGCTGCAATAGTTACCACCGTGAGCCCCCATTCAATTCTCACTATCCCCACTACCATAACAAATACAGGTGAAAACCCTCTTTCCCTCTCCCTTTCTAAAAATGACAACGTATTTCCATCAGAAAGAGTTTGCACAAAAGAGGCCGACAATTACTGTGCAATTGAGTCACAATCTTCATTTATTTGGAATGATATAAAAAGGTATGGAACGGTACTGACCTCCCTTGAAGACTGTATCTCCTGTGATACACTCATCCCTCTTCCCTTTACCTTTAGATTCTATGACAACTACTATGATTCAGTTTACGTTATGCCATCGGGCCTCATATCATTCTCACCTTTCCAAAAATACTACACCTCCACAATTTGTGATTTCTCAGCCCAAACGGCAGGAACCGTACAAAATGTCATTGCCCCATTCTTTGCGCCAATCATCGACCACCACACTGGAGCGCCCGGCATCTACTATTACAGTGATACAACTCAATTTGTAATACAATATGATAGTGTCTCGATAGATGGAGATCCCACCGCAACCTACACATTTCAATCGATACTGTTCCCTAATGGTATTATTGAGTACCGATATAAAGAAATTGCCGGGCCAACAAATAGAGCATCCATTGGTATACAAAACAGCGATTACACACAAGGTCTCTCTATTGGATACGAAGAGGCTTCTTTGCCAACAAACAATAGTTCTTTTACAATATACCCTCCTCAGCAATTGTTACAATTTAGGAACCTCGATACAACCCTTTCAGTATTTGACTCCTATACCCTCACAACTCCTATCACTCCACTTCACTTCCCCTCAAATATTCAGACTGATACCCTCTACATAACCCATAATGACCCAGAACAAGAGAATCCTCTTCCTTTACCCTTTTCCGTTTTAATAATTCCTGACATAATCACACTCTCTCAATCATCATTAAAATTCAACCCTATTCAAGTTACAGAATTTTCAGAATTGGCGAACACTATTGTTAATAGCTACTCAGAAGAGATCGAAATTAGTTCAATACACTCGGATAATCCGTTGTTTTACGTTACCCATACCGGATCTCAATTACTTATCCCTCAGGGCGCGTCCCCATTTTCTGTGACATTCAATCCAGTGACAGAGGGCTACTTCTCAACAGTAATTACAATCACCGCAACTATAGTGTCATCAGGTATTCCTCTTTACTATACACTTACTGCATATGGATATGGTGTCGAAAATCGAGACATCGTACCGTCGCCAAGTGCAGTGTCCTTTGTTTCGACAGAGGCTGGCCATTCTGTAACAAACAATTTGAGCCTCTACAACCCTGGATCAGCAAACCTTACTATTGACTCCTTAGTACTGAGTAACAATCAATTTTCTGCAACAACCCAATCATATACTATTTCATCTCAGTCAGCATTACTCTTAGATGTCTCGTTTTCCCCTTCAACTTCTGGAGTATTTAAAGATACCCTTACTGTTTATGGCGAGTGGAACAATCCTATCAAAATCCCATTGTCAGCCACAGGATATAGTAAACCACTCATTCAAATGAGCTTAGATACAATTACTGTTACTCTGACCTCAGGGCCTCAAACTGAAGCATTCACAATAACCAATAGTCAAGGCGACATATTATCCTATGATATCTTTGACCTATTCTTACCTTCTTGGATGACACTCAATGGCACCAATGGACAACTGAGGTCAAATGAAAGTGATAGAATTGATATTACTATCAATCCACTCCTTGTCCCATTAACTACTACTATTGACTCTCTTCAAATATACAGTAATTCTAACGAAGACTTTACACCAGTTTATTTGAAGTTCATTCGATAACACCTGAGTGTAAATTAAGGTTGTGAGAAGAAGAGTCAATCTACGCATGATTGGGTATGTGATCCATCACCTGTCCCCAACAAACTCACTGACATGGTACATTCTCTAAGGCATATCCTCCATTACAGAATATTACATTGAAAAGTACTGATCACCACATTATTTAATATTGAACACAAGTAAACACCCCTATACATATAGGGGTGTTTACTTATTTAATTGAGTAGTATCAGAACAACTATACCCTTAGTATTAGCTACAAGAGGTATAATTGTTCCATATCAGATATTATCTCCACTCTATCGCGAGTAAGTTATCTACACGAACCCAAACGATAGTTCCACCATTATTCTGGATGTAGTATGAACCATCAAGATTAGGCACACTCGAATTTTCGATAGTGAACATTGGGTTTTCTTCAGTAAAATTATGGACCAATTCATCATGATAGTTATCAATAGGCACTCCACCAATATTTATAGAAAACTCGATTAATCGAGCAGCACCATTTTGTTCTATCCAATGGATATTAAAGCGCTCACCTCTATTAAAATCAGGTGTAATAACACCAGGCTCTGCATGAACATATGGCGCTTTATTAGGGAAATACCCATAAGCCAATGGTGAAGCATTAAACATATCGAATTGCTCTCTCTGTCCACTCTGCTCAATTTCTTCACATTTGCCGACTGAAATATTTTTAACAACAGTACTTGATGAACCGCCTTCCTCAATAACAACGTCTTGAGGGGCATTAGTTGTCCATTTAATCATAAACGTATTATCTGTACGGACCCAATACACTGTATTATCTGCCATTCTTAAGTAGTAGCGGCCTGCAAGATTATCTACTGCAGATTCTGAAATGGTAAACTCAGGATATTCAGTATTAAAATCGTAACTCAATCTCCCTTGATTTTTAAACCGCTCTAGAGCTGTTCCAAATTTTGATGGATTAAGATTCATCATGAACTGAACAACATAGCTATTATTTGAAATGTACTCAAAAGCAAATCGTGCATCACCATTTGATGTAAAGTTCGGAGCAATTGATGGGTCACCGCTGTGAACCACTTGAGGCCATAATCCTGATTTGAATTGGTAGCCAGTAACTGCACCGGGGTAGGGTGTGATATAGTCATCTACAAAATTAGGCCCGACAACTACTGAACCAGTGCCATCTTCATCTAATTTTTCACCAACTGAAAGTGCATATACACCCATAGTGTTTTTGGTACTTCCAATTTCAACCACAAGTCCGTTTCTTACAAGTTCTTTTGGAATACTGAGGAGTGCATATCCATTATCAGCACAATCATAGTTTTTGTTAAATTCAGCTATAACGGTATTTCCATCCCACACACGGAGCACAAGGTCGATATTGTCAGATTTATGAGCAACTCGCACCATCATATCTTGAGATTCATCTACATTCGAAATCTCAAACCAATCAGTATCATCACCATCGATTTTTCCTGGAGTGATAATATTAGAAGCAGTAATCGATCTTGGATAATTCCCAATCTGATCATCAGCCACTACATTTTGAACCGTAAATGCTGTTTCAACTGAACGTGAGAAATTATAATTGAGAAAGCTTGAAGAACCATAAGGTCCGGCTATTCCAGAATTTTTAGAGAACACAGTCACTGTATACAAACCATCCATAGTATAATCGTTAAACTCATAAGAATAAACGCCATCTTGAGACATAAAATCCCCCATATATCCTTGGTCATTTAATGGGACAACAATCTCATTTCCATTAGGATCCACAACACGGGCCATCATATTTAAATTGGTCATATTTGAACTCGAAAAGAGCGCAGAGGTAATTAACACAGGTTCTGGGTAGGTGTAGACCTCATGACCCGCAAGAGCTACTTGTACTGATGTTTTTAATAGTGCCGCAGGAGCAATAGCAACAGGGGTAAAGCTTGAAAAGACTGTTCGTGCTGTTTGTACAGTACCATCAATGTCTGCTGTATTCGTTGCGTATTTAATAGTGAGGGCAGCATCTGAACAACCCGAGATATGAACAGACCACACTTTACTAAACTGAGCAGTAGCCACCTTACTTTTTTTAATATAATATCTGCTGGTATAATCAAATTCAGCCGTAGCAGCAGTATGTGTTATTTCATCAGCAGTAAAAACAAATTCCGTTGATGTATTATCAAACACTTGAGTTGTCGTTAACTCAGCTTGACATTTATTACTCACTTCCAGAAGCAAATATTGAAAACTTTTAATTCTTGTTGGGAAAGTAAACGTAGCATTTCCCGAAACATCAAACTCAATATCTTTTTTTATAATTTGAATTTGAGCAGCCGCATCATAAACCTGATTATAGAAATTTGTCATCTCAGCATCTTCTACCACGTCAGTACTAATGGTTGACACACCTTTTGATGCTGTTGACATTCTCTCCAGGTTTGCGACTGGAGCTCCAGTTCCATATGCTATCGTATGAAGGGGGATATCATTGTCATCATACTTTGTAGCTACATCAGTCTCACTATCATTAGGAATAGTTCCAGGATCGATATTTCCATAACAACCTGGGTTACTGGCAAATTCAGGCATATAATGATCACCATCTGATAATAGCACTGTATATTTAAAAGGAACCTCAGGATACTGTACAACGGCACTATAGGTATTTATTGAATCTACAGCCTCGATTGCAGCACCATATAGGTTAGTACAGAGTTCTGAATTAATAGTCTGTATTCCAGCATTAACTGTAGTTTTAGTAGTAGCATCATCGATTCGAGTTATGGTTACCACTTCATCAACGTCTGTATCAAAAGCTATCACTCCAATATGCGCTCGAGCATCTTCAGGCAGTGTATTTACGAATTTCTGTGCAGCATTTTTAGCATTCTCTAATTTTGTTGTACCCATAGATCCTGACTTATCAATCACCAATTCCGCTACAATCGCATTTGATCTCCACTCAATAGATAAAGCATCTGACCAAGCAGTAGAACCATTAGTAACAACCTTCATATGAGTAAATGATCCGTAGGTATCTGTTGATACTGGAGCATAATTCTTTAAAGTAGGCCAAACAACCACTGGAATTTCTAGACCAATTGGAAAGTTATCCGTATGATCTAATAGCGTCTTGAGTGTACTCCATGAATTTTTTTTGTATACTCTACCCTGTGCATTCTCTTTTTTAAGACCGGTTCCTTCAAAATTCAAATATTCAAACTTGGTTATATTGCCAGAAGCATCGAGTGCTTTAAGAGGGTCAGAGGTTATTGAAAGAGCAATTTCAAAATCATTAAGGAGTGGTTCCCAATCAGCACCTCGTGTATTTATTGATGCCCGTTGACTCAAAATACTATAGGCATATTTAGCCCATTCGCTTGCAAGAATCAGTCCTAATTTTTTTGCGGTAACAACATCGGTTAATTCAATTGTTACTTGATTAAATAAAGTCGTATCCCCCAATAGAATTTTCTTCGAGTTATCACCCCAACCACCTACATGACTGAATGCAGATTGGTTGGAACTCCATAATATAGAAGAGTGAGTTTGTGAATACCCCGATTGAAACACGCGAACTTTACCAATTATATGGGCACCATTCGTCATTTCATAGACAGCCTGTGCCCAAGTTTCAAGTGTCACTTCTAATAATGCTTTTTTTGCATCCGTTGGCTTATCATGAAGAGAGACCGCAACATCAAATTTGATCGTTCCATCACCGAGCATTTCGGTAGAATTCCATGTGGTCTCAATTCCACTGTATACTGCTGATACTATTACGAAGAATGTAATAATTATATTTTTTAACATATGTTTTCCTTTTAGTTTGTTGTTAATAAGGGTTAGTTAGGATTATAAACTACTAAGGGGTATTGAATAAACATCTCAAGCTCAAGGCATACACTCCTTCTGCTGCCATATTTGATACATCTGCGGTTTGGATTCCTTCCGTTTTACCTGAATTAAACGTTCTAATTTTTGTAGCCGCGTTGTCCCAAAAGGCAGAAAAATTAGTTGCATCAAAAAAGCCAATTTCATGAGATTTTCCCATGCTATAAAAACCTAATCCAGCAGGTAATACATTAAATTCTGAACTATTGGTACCAATAGAATCAGTAGAACTCACATGCCAAAGAGATTGACTTTTCATACCTTTGGCCACGCCTATGCCTCGTACTTCATAGTCACCCTTCTGGAGATCAGTAGGAGACATACCGAGGGTCGCTTCAAGCTGTTTCCATTCACCATCTGAAGGTACTTTCCACCCATCAGGACATACACCACCCTGGAGTATAGCGGGAGTATCATATAACCGACCATACGTATTACAATCCGAACAATAAGACCCCGTTTGTGATGTATAATTAAGATTCTCAGTCATCCACAGCTGACGATCATATTTTTTCCACGAATAGCTTTGATCATATACACCACCATGATGAGCCCTAAAGATACCCGTATCGGCATCTTCGAGTACTGCGGTTAATGTCAGACCAGAATTCTGGGTAATCCCTGTAATAACTGATGTGCTTGTCGTATAGCTATTTAATGTGACACCTGATACATTCCACGATATAAATTTATAGCCTGGCGCTGGTTCATATAAGAGATCTATTGAATTACCTAAGTCAAAACTTATTTCATCACCTTCGTACAGAGCGCCATTTATATAGAACTTCCCATTACCCCCAATCGAATCCAATGCTATAAGATTGTTATTCTCTAAGAATTCTGCTTTTATCTCCCAATATGAGGCTTGAGAAATTGAGGTAACCTTTGTTGTTGCAGATTTATTACTCGTAAGAGTAACATTCGCCGGCACCCAATGAGAAAACTTCCATCCAACATTTGCCGTTGCGATAACTTCTTTTTCTGCCCCCATAGTGTAGTTATCATGATTATCTGTAAAGGCAACCGTTCCTCTCGCTGAATTGAACATAGAAGTGATAGCATAAGTATTGGCTACATATTCTGCCTCTAATAAATGTGTTCCTTGTGTTTCATCAAGAGCAACTATTTGTGCGACAACTGCATCGGAATCCTCAACAGTTACGTTGGTCATATTCCATTTATCAAAACTCCAACCAAAAAGAGTGTCAACAACTATTGATACAGTATCACCATAGATATATCGGTAACTACCTGGTGTCACTCCCCCGTCAATCTTAATTTGACCATGAGTAGATTGGACTCCAATATCAAAAGCATTCGGTGTAAAAACAGCGGTTAATTCACCACCACTTCCAAATACTACAGTATTCAATTTCACTGTCTCACCTTTGGCAAGCTCCACACCAGTTGGGACAATCCACCTACTCCACGTATACGCAGCTGTATTTGTTTCATTCGCAATTATAGTAACATCATCTCCATGCTCTACTTCAAATTCATCGCCATCATTCTTAATATCTGACCCAACGATAACCTCTCCAACTCCTGAGATTTTCACCACAACATCATATTTTTCAACCAAGAAATGCGCGAATATTTTTGCCGATGGCTTTAACAGCTTTACGGTAACGGTTGCCTCATTCACGTTTGTAACAAACACTACCTCATCTGCTGAATTTGCCGTCCAATCCTTAAAACTATATCCAGTTTTGGGGAGTGCAGTCAATGTGACTTCGCTAAAAACATCAATATCATTTGCATACTTATTATCTTTTATTTCGCCCCCACTCAGTGGAGAACATTCTGCTATAAGTTGCCCGATTTGTCTGACTGCTGAACTGGAAGTTTGAGAACTACTCCCTCCACCGGTCATCACCGAACTCACTCCCACTTGGCCACTACTTAATAATGCAGTAGCTGAGCTCATAGCAACATTGGAACTCCTTATAACAGAATTGCCTGAACTAGAACCGTGCACTTGACCAGCTGCTGATGAGGTCGACGTGCTCGATGAAAGCCCCTGCTGATCTTCACCCTTTTCACTTACAACGCTACTGACCGTCGAGTTATCCGATATCTTGCTACTAGAAGATAGGAATGGATTCTCTTTTGTTTCAGGAGGCGTAACTGCAATTATTGCCTTTTCAGCAACCTCTACAATTACAGTATCTTTTCTAATATGAAACCCATCATGCAATTCCACTACTGCACTATATGACCCTTTAGTAGAATAGATACATGCTTTGTTTGCAGGGTCAATATGAACCAATTCAGGCTCTTCATTGAGGGTGCACGATAAATAGAGACTAAAGCGAATATCATCGTCCCGGTACACCGTATTAAAGCGAACGGGCTGTTCTATTCCTACCGTTGTATCTGCTCTCGTAAAATAGAGCTGAGGAGGTCTATTGGGAGACAAGCCATTAATAACAACAATACTATCACTCGTTACATTTTTCTCTATATAAAGAGAATCTTTTTGTTGTGCCAAATACCCACTTGCTCCGTAGAGTTTATACGAAACAACAACATAAGATCCTGCCCCTTTTGTAACATCTAACGAAAACAGAGAGTCAATGGATGTTTCGAGATTGGTCGAATCAATGAATATATCAGTGTCCGTAGATACCTGAATGCTATAACCGGTTACCTTTTCTGGCACTACCGTTAAGTCTATATGGTATTCTACAGGACCACTTACAACATCTGAATCATTGGTAATGATAGCCTCGCCGCTCGTACTTGTTTCGTCAAAAACACAGTGGAACACCATAAGTGATAGTAGCAACACAGAAATACTTCTCATAAAGTTCAGCAAATAATTATTAACTTTAAAATGCATTATAATCCCTTCCTATTTTGTAATACAGAGTCAAGCACAATAGAATCGGGCAATACAGCCTTCAATGAAGATCTATTATAATCTGAATACCGTAACATTCCATCGTAAAAACGTTCAACAAATACTGAATCGACATTGATCGACTCTGGGATGTTTTTATTTACCCCATTAAAACTCTGTAACTGTGTCTGCCAAAGAAACATACAATTCATAACCTCGTTTAATACTGAATCTATTTCATCATTAACAAGATGTATCGCACTCTCAGTTAATACTTTATAGTACTCATCTGACTTAAAATCATCACACATTCTTTGAGCGATAAATCCTTTAAAGAATGTTTTCTTGGCATCGAGATCACCATCGACATTTTCAATTTCTTTTGAAATTTCCACTGCTTTTTTATTAACCATTGAGTATGATGTCTTAATTACATTACTTGTAAAATCAAACGATTTCGATTTTGATATGATAATCAAGTTATTACTATAGCATCTATAGACCACCGTTATATGGTCATTCTTTTGAGCCTCAATGGGTATAACGACACTACTTACATAAATAAATGCTTTATTTTCCATATACTCAGTTTCGTTTATTGCACTCACTTTTCTTGACCCAAAAGAATTCCCATCAATACGTGCCACATATACTAACGTATCAATTTGAACGTCTTGAATAACAACTGCAACAACGATACTATCAATCACAAGATCAGTGTTTTTTTCAATTGACAACACATAGTTTCTTGAAGTATCCTCTCGGTCATTGACGTTACAACTGCTAATACCTATCACTAAATAGACACTTAAAAGTACTGAAAGAGAGAAAGTTCGAAATATCATATAATCCAAATTGGTTAATCCTTAAAGTCAAATACGCAGCGAATACTCAAGCTGTAATATTTTTTAGTTACATCACGTCTTATACCAATACCTTGTGGCCCAATGTATCGATAATAGCTGAGTACATCGGTGCTTTCAGAAGCGGTCCAAAAAAAAGCCCCTTGAGAAACAAATGAAGAGATCTTTGTTGTTATTGGTGGGTACCCAACCTTCATTCCTGCGGGAAGAGCAGAGAACTGATACTCATTAGTCCCCTTTAATGCACCCCATTCTGGGGTTAGGGCAATTATTTTATTCGCGATTATTGCACCCCCTCTATATCCAATACTTTTAACAAGGGAATCAGGTACTCCTATGGATCGTTCGAGATGTATCCATTCTTCATCAGTAGCGATATGCCAACTTGTAGGACACACATTAATCTCTGTATTCCATTTATACAATCTACCCATCGATTGACATTTCGTGTCACTTGAATCAGGGCATACCGACTCCAGCTCAATAGATTCATAACTCAAATTTTCAGATAGCCATGTTGTGCCATCAATTTCTACCCAATCGTATTCGTGATTATCACGAGAGTCAATTATAAATCCCGTCGTCACTATTACAGTTGATGATGATGACTCCATAGGTATTGATGATGATGACTCGGCAACTCCAACACTTGAAATTGTAGATGAATGAACGAATGAGCTACTACTAACCCTATTTGGTATACTACTCAGAAGAGTCGAGGAGAACACAACTGATTCGGAACTTGATTCGTTACTATTTTGTGAATCAATTGAAACATTGTCAAAGCTACTCTGAGAACTTAATGTTTGTTCACTAGAAATAATCTCACTTGAACTGAGCTCTACCTTTTCTACAACTGTAATGACACTATCAATAGTCGCATGTATCGCGTCCCGTACCATAAACTCTATTTTATGTATCCCTGCTTCATCCGGAACATACACTACCTGATATTCATCTGTAGCGTTGGTCCATTTCCCTGTCTCAGTATAGTCCCACACAAAGCCAACGGCATCATCATCCTTCCAAATAACCGGTATGGCTATTTTTTGTCCTACAATACCATAGACACTATCTGCTACGATTATAGTAGGCACCATATTCGGTATGGGTGAATAATATACTTCAGTAGTATCGTCTACGTTATCCTTAACCATAACAGTATCAATTTGACTTGCAAGGTGGGCATTACTCCCAAAAATTTGATACTGAAATACAATAGTCTTTAACAGATATTTTGAAAGATCAATATCAACATGCTCCTGAAATCCTTGTTGTATGGTAACCGTATCAGTACCCACAATAGTTTCATCAACCAATATTGTGTATGCTACAGAATCAATGTTCTTTTTTAGTGAGGTAAAAGGTATACGAAACACTACTGATGAATCAGTTGTTGCGTTAAGCGAATGGCTCGATTCACTACATGAAAGGAGTACTACTACAAGAAATAAAAACGATGTAAACTTAATTACATTAGTTGTGTGTGTTGTCACGACGTTACCCCCCCAGGTATTTATATGTCGCAGTGCTGCCCAACAATAACAATTACATTTGTATTTTAAATGCAGAAGAATGTAAATACTTTTTTAATGTGACCCCTGTCACTTTTTTAGTTTAGCTAATTGATGTTCACTAATAGTTCATCGAATTATTTCAGCACCTATATGTAAAATATCGGTTACACTCATCGAGTGCCACTTTATGTAGATCAACTCTAGGTACTATGAATAATAGGATACAGGAGCACACCTCAAATACTATCGATTAATTTATAAAACTCACCATGCATTTCTGTTCACAAACTGTTCAGGTTTATCAAATCAATTTTATTACTCAACACCAAAAGTTCGAATAGCTTTTTAATATTTTTGACCGTAATTTAAAATCTCTCGACATAGTCAATTTCTACCGTAACCATATTCCATGTTTACTCGGATTTTCAAAACTACCATAGCTCAGAATTACTCTAGAGGCAAGGAGCACCACTCACTTCATTACTTAAGACTCTGTTGTAATGCGGTTTCCGAATTTTTCCTTTCGCAACAATTGAACAACTGCATAAAAGAACTAAAGGAGGAATGTACTGAAATTATAACTATTACGTCGGACCGAGTAGAATTATCGTCTTTTTAACCATTTTATTCATTAAAATTTACTTTCACCGTTAATGAATCATATACTAAAGTGATCTTTAAAATAGTATGGTTCACAATGTTTAAAAATAAAAAGCTCAGCACAAAATTATGGAGCCTAGTAGGGATAGCCTTAATAGTAATATCCATTACCGTTAGTTTTTCCGTGTATTCTACCTTTGATACGCAAACTACCATTTCCAATATGGAAAAAGACGGAGCAGTTATTAATATTGCTGGTGCTCAAAGAATGTTGACCCAAAAAATATCCAAACAAGTTGAATGGGTAAACAATGGGAAACTTGAACACCTTGATGGACTTAAAAAAGACATTGATCGATTTGATGAAGTTATCAACGGTCTATTACAGGGCAACAATGAACTGCACCTTATTGCATCGCCCAACGAAAATATTCGCATCGAATTAAAAAAGGTTGAATCCCAGTGGCTGACCTTTAAGGGTCACGTAAGCGACTTAATCCTAAGCTCAACTGAAGTTGGTCAGGCAATTGAGTATATAATTAACAATAATGTTTTACTTTTTAATATGGCCAACGATGCAGTAATGACTCTCGGTAAAAACAAAGAAAACCCTGGAACCATCGCTTTAGCAGGAAGGCTCAGAGCACTTTCACAACGAACCACTAAGGCGGCAAGCCTTCTTAATAGTGGCGATAAAAAATCTCTGGACGAGCTTATTAAGTTCTCCACTATGTATGAATCTCTTCTGCTTGCTCTATTAAATGGTTCAAGTGACATTACCCAAGTTACTGATCCGGAAGGCCGTATAAAACTCGATATCCTGAGAAAGAAACAAATACCGTTCATGCAAGCACTGAGAATAATAGAGACCAAGGCTCCTAATAAAAATATTGCCCTTGATTACATCCGTGAAAATAACATTGCACTCCTTAAACAAATGAATCTCTCAGTTGGAGCTTGGGCTGATTACTCACAAGGTAATATAGTCTCTCTCGTAAACTCACTCAAGCAAAGCCTTTTACTTCAGATCATTATTGCTTTTGTGGGGGGCATTGGATTTAGCCTTCTTGCATTTTTAATAATTAAATCAACAACCCTATCACTCAATAATATTATTGAAAATCTTCAAAGTGGTTCACTTGAGGTATCTTCCGCTTCATCAGAAATTGCACGGTCAAGTCAAAACCTTGCAGATAGTGCATCAACCCAGGCCTCTGGTATAGAAGAAATATCTGCGAGTCTTACTGAAACCTCTTCTATGACAGAACAAAATGCTAAAACATCAAAAGACGCAAGTTCCCTTTCTATTGAAACGAAAAACATTACCAATACCGGCCTGGAAGCAATGAAGCATATGACTCAAGCCGTAACGGATATAAAAGTTTCAAGTGATGAAACAGCAAAAATTGTGAAAACAATTAATGAGATAGCATTTCAGACCAACCTTCTTGCACTGAATGCTGCAGTTGAAGCAGCCCGAGCCGGAGATGCTGGCAAAGGTTTTGCCGTTGTTGCCGAAGAGGTTCGCAATCTTGCCCAGAGAAGTGCACAGGCCGCCAATGACACCACCGAGCTTATTGAACAGTCAATTGAACGAGCTGACCAAGGTGTACTCGCTTCTAAAAAAGTACAGGACATCTTAGAACGTACTGCTCAATCTGTTGAAAAAATCAATACACTGATTGCCGATGTTTCTTCTGCAAGTAACGAACAGTCACAAGGTATACAGCAAATTCATGACGGTATGTCTTCTATGGAAACCTCTATTCAGTCCAATGCAGCCACAGCAGAACAATCAGCAAGTGCAAGTGAGGAACTCTCTGCTCAAGCTGAGGTTTTAAATAGTATGGTTGTTGAATTAACCCATGTTGTTAAAGGTGCTTCTCAGTCGAATCCGATGTTACCTCAGTATGAGTCTGAAATACATCAAGTCCACAAGCTCCCTCCTCCTATGCCAACACAAAAGATAACCAGAGCACATAAACATAATGAAATCGACATTAATGACGAAAAATTTATGGATTTTTAAAAATCCCTAGCAAATCGAACGTAAAAAAAGATTTTAAATCAACACTGGCAGAGACAATTGGTCCTAAATGGTTAGAAACCTAACTGCATAGATTCAATGAGGTCTGAATGGAATACTTCTGGGGCATAAATCAGAATTCAAATTTCTGTCCAATCAATTCTTTAACTACGCCCCCTTACCCACCTTACTCTTCTTCCATACTAGTAAAATAGCATTTTGAATTATATGTAAATTCACCTATTGGTATGATAGAATCAAGATCAACACTACCTAAAGCACGCCCTATTATCTATTATTTGTCAACATACCACAAGGGACAATCACGAGGATACATCAATGAAACAAATAAAAGGCGCCATGCTGGTTTTAATCACATGGTCAATTACAGGCTGCTTTGGAACAGCAACCAATAATAATAACGGATCGGAAAATCATTCATCGAGCTCAATTATGAGTTCAGCCGAAAGTTCATACACCCCAAATTCATCAAATTATGAGTCTTCATCAGAATCATCAAGCGAAAGCTCTAGTATCGAGGAGTCTTCTTCAAATGAAGAGAGCTCAATGACTGAAGGACTCTCAACACCTGAAACGTCATCAGCCAATCCTGAAAGCTCACACGAGTCTTCTTCGAGCGTCGCTGAGTCTTCATCTTCTATTTCATCTTCAATGCTCTCTTCCTCATCATCCTCATCTTCTTTTGTGATATCATCATCATCAGAACCAGAAATTCTGTATGGACCAGTAGGAAGCCCAGTGGCAAAATTCGGCTTCTTAAAGTCGAGTGGAAAAACTATCACGAGTGTTAAAACAGGCGAAGCTATTCAACTCATTGGAATGAGCATGTTTTGGAGCCAATGGACTGAACAAGACAACGGAGGATCACCCTCATTTTACACTACAGAGGTGGTAAACTGGCTGGTAAGCGATTGGAAAATCGACATTATACGTGCCGCCATTGGAATACATGACGACCAAGCAGCCGGAGCTGATTATCGCGCCGATCCTGAAAAGCACTGGGGTTACCTTGAAACGATTGTGAACGCAGCCATTGACAATGGTATCTATGTAATAATTGATTGGCACTCACATACAGCACATCATCAGACTAATGATGCTAAGGCGTTCTTTAAAAAGGCTGCTGAAACATGGGGGGATTCACCCAACATTATCTATGAAGTATATAATGAACCAGAGCAAGTTGGCTGGGGTGAAATCAAAGAGTACATGAATGAAACCATTGCAGAAATCAGAAAATACGATACACAAAATCATATAGCAGTTGGAAATCCAATGTGGTCTTCATATCCTGGCGATCCTGCTGGGGACCCTCCTACTGACCCAAGTGACAACATTTCGTACACCATGCACTTTTATGCGCAAGCGCACAAGGGCGAATATAGAGATAGGGCTGACATAGCACTCAATGCAAACAAACCAGTCTTTGCTACCGAATGGGGTTCAAGCGGACCGGTTGAACAAACCTATGTTGATGTAGCAAGTACAAATGAGTGGCTTGATTACATGAAGACGAATAAAATTAGTTGGTGTAACTGGTCGATCTATGACAAAGCCGAAGCGAACTCATCACTTAACCCTGGCGCAAACACAGCTGGCGGTTGGGGCGATGGAGAACTTACTGAATCAGGTAAACTTCTGAGAAATTATATTAGAGAGAACAACAACTGGGACTAAGGTCCTCAAGGTTTATTACAAACTCATTATTTAGATAATTTACAGAGTTCTTTCCATCCGTTGGAAAGAACTCTGTAGTTCACAGAAATTATACGAAACATAAAACACAACCTCTCCATGCAACATACGTCAGTATCTTAATTTGAAAAGTTTAATCCAGATCATTTTGAAAAGGAAACCAACTTCTTATTTAAAACCCCGAACAATCTAATAATTTGATCTTCTTAACAAACAAATAATTACTCAACAATCATCCGATCCCAACAATCAAAACCAAGATCCAACATCAGCTCTTTCGTAACATCAACAAACACAACAGCAGTAGTATCAGCTTCAGTTATCACTCTACCGTTAGAATAAAAAACCCCATTCTCTTCGGTACAACAGTTCTTCACATATTCATAATCAAATTCAAGTAAATCAAATGAATACTTTTGAGCATCAACGCCAGCATCCAATTCATTGGATGTTCTTTTTTCAAAGGTAAAACCAAAAGCATTGCCATAGCCAATATAGCTTTCTGGTGCTGATCCCTCACCATATTCAACAGCGATATAATAGGTACCGTCTATTGATTCAGAAACTGTTTTTACCCCTACTGACTCCGACGGGATATCGTATCCAGGCAAAAGGGTACAGTGATTCACCAATGGCAACATATCTACATCTCCATTAAACCGAGCCTCCATACCGTCATACACAATCGTTGTTGAGCTATCACTATCGCGTGTAAGATGTATCTCTGGTGAATGTACTATTGATTGACTTGGAGGAAGTTCAGGAAAGAGAACGGAATAAATACCATCCCCTTCACTAGCTAAGGACACATCATAAAAATAGGCCCCGCTCACAGATCCATCATTCACCTTAATGCGTTTTTCTCGAAGGGAATAAAAACCAAGAGACTCAACAACATACTGATTATTACCCGGTGTCAATGATATATGTCGATAGAGGGACCCCATCGAATTGTCCATAGTCATAATATCATAATCCCCATAGGGGAGATTCTCAAAGGTAAAGTCACCCGCACTATCTATAGTTGTTGTAGCAAACTTCTCTTGAGGTGTATCTACTTCATACAACCAAAGCTCTAAACCGGTCCTAGCTTTTACACTTTTAAAGGCGATAGGTGATAGTACTTCTGCTACAGGATTATCAATAGAAGTACTGCCACTAATACGTCCACTTCCATCAATATCTTCTGAAGCAATACTACACCCTATCACAATCAAGGACCACAAAGGAACAAGTACTCGTATGCCAAGACGAATCACACAGACCCCTTCTGTTTTTCAACTGAGTTCGCCAAAGGAAAATACTGCATATTACACTGACACACGGTTTCAATTACCTCAGTACGATTCAGAATAGTGTCAATTTTTTCACGGCACTCCTTAAGGGCCGCATCAATTTCTCGATAAGACTCGTGAGAAACACCAGCTGTTATCGTCACAATATACCGTTCATCAGGTGTGAATGCGTGGAGCGCTCGCTCCCCCATCCCAATCATCTTTTTAATATGATTACTCACCGCCTGGCTCACATGATTATTATCCGTACGGAGTCGACAGTTCGTTTGACGATAGGTTCCTTCTTCTCCGTTTTCCTCTATCAAGTGCAGCTTTAATAATAATTTTACCGAACTCTGTACATCTCTCACAGAAATAGGAGGAGAGAGCATCTTACCCAGTTTATGAAAATCTCCTGAAAAACCCTCACTACACAACATCTCCCGTATGACCGGATGATACCACTGACTAAAGTAGTTATAGGTATCTAACTCCAAGGTGAATACATCGGGATTTATGAGTTGCTCAATAGATCGCATTATGGTATCGATCTCTTTTTCATCTTTAATGTGCTTGAGCTGAACGAGAAGCTTAAAATAGCGCTCTTCACTCTCTTTTTGAGTGACCAATGGGGCTATTTTACCATACGAACCTACTGAAAGAGTTTTTTTACCAGTAAACACCTTGTGGACATACCCTTTAGAACTTATTCCCGCTTTTTGGGCAAGTCGTTGATAGGATATTCGACGATCACTCGTTTTGGCATCTTTTATCCAATCGGATAAAAAGGTTTGATAATCCAGATAATTAAAAATCGATACTCTCATACCAAAAAGTTAGCAATCAGGTCAATAAGAATAAATGGTGGTATACAAATATCACCAATTAAACCCTATTTTATGCCTTTATTGGTATACGAATTGCCCAAAATTTTTAAATATTGGTATACGACTTTACATTCCATCTAAAAAAGGGGCACACCAAGTACCCCCTATTCTGTATATTTTTCGCCCTTTACCTCTTTAGTCGAGCCCTAATATCATAGTGCTTTACTCTACTTTTCTTCCCATCTTTTCGCTGAGCTCGAGCAGGGAGTTGTACATGATAGGAATAACTGGGCTCAAGGGAGGTCGTTCCATCATAATTATTTTTAACAGGAAGCCAACTAAGCGCTATCCCTTCTACCTTACTATTAGCCACTTGCTCTATATCTGACCCAAGATCTTCAGTCAACACCCCCTGAAGCTCTAACAAACCCTCATTAAGAGTTTTTAATTGATAGTGACCTGTGGAAGAAAACTGAGGCCACCGTACCTTTATCTCTTCAAGTTCACCATATTTATTAAACCAAACTTCGACAAATGAAAGGTTGAGCCGCACTATTCCCCCATTATGTACTCTCCGAAAACGCACTCCATACCGTATAATTTCTTCCTTCTCTACTGAAAGCTGCGAGCCATCAATAGGGAGCTCAGACACGGTTTCTTGTGCAAGAGTTTCAAACTCCAGTTCTCCAGCTAAAGCCACAAGCTGTGTATTGAGTATTTTTTGTGCATCCTTTTGAGCTTTTTTAGAATTGTAGGATTTGACACGGTTTTTTCTTTTTTGTTTTGGTAAAAAGCGAAACATTTTTGAGCGAGCATCATAATCAACATGTAGAGCTCGATATTTTACTCCTTGTGCGAGTAGACGCGTCATTGACGCTTTATTAAGAGGATATTCTGCACGATAGCCCGAAACCACGCTACCCCTCCACGAAGTAACACTCGGTGCTTTTGATTTCCCCTTTCCGAATGCCTGATAGCTACTTGTGGCACGTTGAGTATAAGACTGCACTTCCTGGCCTGTTTTCAAACCTGAACGAAACTGCTCCCCTCCCTTTTTATAAAAATTGACAACAAATGCCTCACTCTCTGGAGACAATTGCTGAGCTGAAAGAGAAATAATAACGGTCAATAAAAGAATTAATAATTTCATAGCAATACTCCTTAATAAGTTGGGGTTCCATAAACCACTGTGTTCCGCGCAATAAACTGACGTGCAGCTCCCACAGCTCTACCATTGTATACATTTGCGAACGTCTCTTCTGCTCCATTAAAAGGCACACCATCTGCTGTCCCCTTTACATAAACCACTTTAATCTCTTGTGACAACCCGATATCTTGATACAGCTCAGAATAGATGGCTGATTTGTAGGCCTCCCACATAGTCTTCCCTTGAACTATCCATTGATAACTCCACTCATCCCATTTTTCGTATGAATAATTGCCATTTTTATAGCCACTCTGCACAGAAGAACTATACCCAAAGATTGCGTGTAATCCATCAAACACCGGAAGCAAGTTATTCAACGTATACCGGAGAGAATATGACGCATCATAAAAAAGCCATTTAGTATAACTGCCCCCATATTCCTTATCAGTTGGAGCGACTATCCCCCCATCATAACAGATAGGACCAAGAGCAAGCTTACCCCCATCATATGATCCATTAGGATCGATTTTATTGTGACCAGAAAAAAACACAAACTCTGAATTATTTGATGTCGTCCCGGTCATAAAGCTTTTAGTGACCGCCGCATCTTTATACTTATGGGTCGATTGATTGCTTCTTACCGATACTCCCGCAGCAGATGCACGGGTCTTTAAGTTATCAACAAATGCATCGGCATTTTCGTGGCTATATGGCAAAGAAAGATGCCCAACTTGCCGATACGATTCTACGGAAAAAGAGGTGATCCAAGCGTACTGAAGAGTACCCCATCCTCCAGCACAAATAATAGTGGTAAAACTCAATACCAGAAACAATATTTTCATCATACTATGGTCCTTTTTGAAGGTGAATTGACTGATTTAAAACTTGACCCTCTCTCAAGTTCTGGCCAAAAGTATAGTCATTACTCTTTTATATTACAGATCAATTAGAAGGAAACGAATATTCGCTTAAAAATTAATTTTTTACTAACTAATGGGTCAGCCCCCTCTAAACACCAACTCGTATGACAATTTGGTATACGAATATTTAACACATAGTTTTTATAAGCGTTAGTATCAGTATAATTATATGTCAATAAGAACGCATCAAAAATTATCATTTGGTATACACTACCATACATAGCACTGCTTAAACTTTACTATTCAGAATGGGACAAAAAAAACTCATTTACAATAAATGAGTTTAATAGATATCTCTCAAAAAAGTAATAGTTCCACAAATCTCTTTCCAGATTTGCCAAATCCTCTATTTAAGTAACTTGCGTGTAAATCCTTTAAACTTTTCTTTATATGAGGCCGCTTCAATAAAGTCGATATACATGATACTTAAATCATCTACAAGGGGAAGATAGTCAGGGCGATCGACACTTCCTCTCAATGGAATCAGTGCTCCGTTACCATACGCAAGAGACGATTCTGTCTCATCCGTGAGTAGGTAGTCTATAAATGAAACCCCATTGTCTCTATTAGGCGCATCGGCAATGAGAGCAACCGTGTGAGGAATTAAAATGGTCCCCATCCCTTTATCAGGGAAGATCACATCGAGTGCACTATTCTTTTGCATTGCCCTATGGGCATCACTCATGTCAGTTATACCGACTGGTACGGTACCCGCAGCAACAAGGTCACCCACGCTATTACCCTTTTGTGTAAATACAAATTTAGTCTCGAGCATTGTTTCGAGCAACTGCTCAGTTTTACGTTTTCCAATCACAGCACAGAGGCCAGTCATATGCAACAAGCTATTGCCCGAAATGGGTTTTTCAACAGCAACCTTACCCAACCATATATCTCCAGTAAGCTCATACACAGACCGAGGAACAAGTGATTCATCAACTAAGCTTTTATTAAAAAGAATGACACGAGATTGGGCACTAAAAGCCGTCCAATAGCCAAGACTATCTTTATACTGTTCGGGATATTCATTAAATGATTGAGATTTATAGGACTCAAGAACCCCTTCAATTCTAAGGTCGATTGTCCCTGCAACTGATGCATTCCAAAAGATATCCGCCTTACCCTCTCCCTTTTCGGCAAGTAGTTTATCATGAATATCATCTGCCCCATATTGAGGCTGTACAACAATTCCTGTTTTTTCGGTAAATGTATTAAAGAGTGGTTCAGCTACTGCCTTATCTACAGTGGTATAGACAACTACTTCACCTGCGCTACACCCAATAAAAAGGGCAATACAACATACTAATCCGGTAACAATCAACTTTCTCATAAGAATTCCTTAGTAATAAACAATTCCCCAAATATTACCCCCAACTCCCAGAGTGAGTAAATATTCATAAATTTTTAGATTCAGTAAAGCAGAATTAGTCCTTCTGAGGCTCATTAGTGTATAATTAACAGTATTTTACTTAAATTAGACTTATTTTAGGTTTTCAACGACGTCTAAATCAATGGACTCCGGCATACCATCCAAAACAGAATCTAAATCTCGAATGATATTTTCTTTACGCCGTACAGTATCATTAAAAAAGCCAACCACATATTCATCAACAGCAATGAGCATCATAAATAGAAGACCGAGAGCACCCATATACTTCAATTCTATTGAAACTAATGCACTATTTGCCACAACGAGAAGAAGAGCCCCTAGTACTCCGATAGCACCTATTCCTTTTAACAGCATTTTACTTCCCACTTTGGGTTTCAAATCACTAATGACCATCAGGACAAAATCTCTAGAATAGCACCCATTACTCTTGAGCCACAAACTCATTTGAAGTAACCGGTATCTATGATAGTTCGTTGCATTTTTTAAAAGTGGTGCATCACATTCAAGACCAGTGCGACCTTCCGCTTCTTTTTTAAGGTACATGTTGAGCAACACTATTTGAGTTAGGGCAATGGGCCCCAATAACAACAAACTCACGAGAGTACTCCCGCCCAGCGCAATAAAAACCAACCAAAGAAGAGGAAGGGGTACACTCAATGCGTAACACCAACAACCCTTCCCCGCCGAAAACTCTATGGTTCGATAGTAATCATATACCTTCTCAGAATGTTCGTATCTCATATATCTCCTCATCATCTATACGTCTCTAAATAGAATGGTAATCAATGATTCTCACTCTCTGTATCCCTTATTCAAAAGGGGGCACATTTCCGTAGACTACTATAGGAATTCGTATACTCACCTAAACGCAACCATTAAAACAAAAAACACAAGTGCTCTCTATACCAAATCCATTCTTACCAAAAGAAACAATTTAGACCCTCAATTCTCTCTGATTTTTAGCAAGTTTAATACTAAGCAACAACACAACATGTATTCTGACACCACTCCCGCACAAGAGTGGACTCTGTTAGATGCACTCGAGGGACACCAATGATTTTAAAACCACACTGTATAGCCCGAGCTCTATCTGTACTGCTCGTTACCATTTTACCCAGCACTCTGTTTGCACAAGAAACTGAAGCTCCAAAAGATTGGCGTGCAGGAGAAATCCAATCTGTCGAAGAATTCGAATATGGAAAATTCAGCTCACGCATTTACTGCTCTAACCTTTCTGGAACCATCTCTACTTTTTTCCTCTTTGCTAATTTGGGTTGGTCAGATGAAGATAACTGGCAAGAGATCGATTTCGAAATGTTTGGTCGCGATGGAGCCTACGAGTGGCAAACCAATGTAATCTATCAGAGTAATCCTACCGCAAATAATACTATGAACGAAAAACATCAACACACCGCCTTTAGTGTCGGCGAAGGGTGGCACACTTTTACTATCGAATGGTCACCCGAAAAAATCCTTTGGTTGATCGATGATGATGAATATTATCGTTTTGAAGATGGTGGTGCCCTCGGCATTATTAATGGTCCCCTCAAAATGATGTTTAATCTCTGGACTCATAAAGATGGATGGGGCGGTACTTTAGATGATGGTGGACTTCCCGCATATCAGTTTATGGATTGGGTTTCTTATTACCCTCATACCGGCGGACACACTTTTGCCGATGAACCAACCTTTTTTGATGACTTTAAGGACCTCGACAACTGGTCAGTATCAACCCATTCATGGGAAGAGAACCGTGCAACCTTTGATACAAATAATGTTGGTATTATCAATGAAGATATTGCCGTTCTTGCCCTCTCGTACAAAACGGGAACCGGCATTAGCCCGTTTCATCCGGCAAAACTTTCGGAAGACACCACATATTCTATTTCAACTCATAATGAATCAGATTGTATTACCCTATCTCAGGAAGAGACTATTGTTCTTGAACCGTGTGCAAATAGCAAAGCGCAAATATGGCACTTTACCTATGCTCGTGAAGGGTATCACTACTTGACCCATGCACTTTCCGGAAAGACCCTCGGAGTCGATGGTTCGGTTGTAACCCTCTCGGATATTCAAGGAGATGACCAACAGTTCCGCGTTATTTGGATAAAAGGCTCAGATAATCATCACTTCTTCCCTAAAGGCTCTATCATTGACGAAACAGAAATCAGACTCGCTCGTGATGGCAGTGAACTCACCATCGGAAGTGATGATGCTCAGTCACTCTTTGTAATCAAACCGGCAGCGTTACCCATAGAATCATCGGCAGAGTCATCTGATGCAGTATCATCGTTTGAGTCGTCATCAAATCCAGGGATAAGTTCTTTGTCATCAGCCCCAGGAGATCCAACGAACACATCATCAAGCAGCGAGGAGAACCCAGAGGGTAGTGACACCGATGAGGAGTCATCTGAAGAAATTGATGAGGAGTTGGATACTAGAGAGTCGAGTCAACTGAGTGATGAGAGCAGTATCGAAGAACGGGCTCCTCTTCTTTCGGCAAACAACCTCCCCATCTCAATAGTACAGAGTTCAGGTGCAGTGACTATTTTTAATGACAACGTTATTATTGAGCTTTTCACCCTCCAAGGGACTGTACTCAATTCAGTAAAAGGCCCTAACTCGGTCAATTATTCAGGTCTTGAAGCAGGGGTTTATATAATAAGTATGACACATAGAGAAAGCACAAAAAACACCTTCACTGCACTTCAGATTCACTAAATCTCAATAGTACTATCATGGGTACCATAAGATCCCTGTACAAATCCTCTTTTGATTACATTTCAATGGAGGGTTTTAGCTATTCCTACTGATGTTCCCTAACAGTATGACACAGATCCATGACAGCGCTCTTCAACTCAAATAAGAGCTCGCTATACACTTTATAATGAGAATTATATTCTGTTTCACTGATAGAATCGATATTAATATCTTGAATGAGGGTATAGCAAAGGAGCCGTTCTTGATTGCAGCCTTTACACCCTTCCGAGTCGGTACACATATTTTGAAGCGTGTAGAATACCTCTTTAAAATCCTCGTAGTGGAGCTGAATCTCGTTACTCATATCTTCAATAGGCACGTTTGTCATTCAATAATATAATAAGATATTAAAAGTCAGCGTTCTCAAAAGGAATTCTATAAGAGATACATACAATATCAAGTCTCTGTATTTTAATAGATTTCATAGTATTTATCATCAATTACTACCACTGAAAAACGACTTCCAACGTATCAAATTCTAAAACTCCCCTATACCTATCAATTACTTATGGAATTATCTCATAAAAATTAAGATACTCTATTAACTGACCGTAGCTTGTGAACTCATGGCAAAACAAAAACCCCTCTCTTTTAAATGGCTCATTGCAGCAGGCTTTATAGGAAATATCTTTCTCATTATAGGATTTTCCAATCTCATGAGTATCAAATCATTATCCCCCTACCACATCGTAACCATAGGGACCTCTATAATTATTGGTTTCGGTATAATAGGTTCTGTACTCTATAACATACATCAACTAATACATCGATCTGGCGGCACTCAATTACAACTTGAAGAGCAGGTAGAAATTGCACAACAACTCTATAATAAGCTCGAAGATTCAAATGCTATTAAATCAGAAGTTGTTTCAAATTTAAGTCATGAGCTACGAACACCATTAAATGGTATTCTGGGAATGAATGAGATACTCTTATCCCATGACCTTAATGAAGAACAAACCGAAATAGCAACTACTGTTCAAAATTGCGGTAAAGCTCTCGTTCATCTTATTGATGATCTACTTGACCTCTCCTCGCTACAGCAGGGTTCTCTGGTAACTCAAGAAATCCCCTTTGATCTTCAATCACTTATTTCTGAGACGATAGAAGCCCACAGTCAACCTGCGCTAGAGAAGAATCTCGTCCTCAACTACACCATTGATGAAAAAGTTCCCATCTATCTAAAGGGTGACCCTGCTCGAATACGACAGGTCTTTGGCTATTTAATCAGTAATGCAATTAAGTTTACCCCGAGTGGAACCATCACCATTGAAGTATTAGCTATACTCCATGAAAAAAATAGGGCTCTCTTACGGTTGGCAGTGAGAGACACTGGGATAGGAATTCTCAAATCCCAACTCGGAAAGCTTTTCGAACCATTTACCCAAGGTGATGGCTCCCATATACGAAAATATGGCGGCACAGGAATCGGGTTAACTCTTGCGAAACAAATTGTCGACATTTTAGAAGGTGAAATCGGGTGTGACTCTATCATTGATAAAGGCTCTTATTTCTGGTTTGACACGTTATTCAAAATACAAAAAGAGAAACCGGTCCAACAACTCACTGGTGGTACATTAAAGGACGTACCTATTCTCATTGTTGATGATAATGAACTCAACATTAGAATACTTCGAAAACAACTTGAACATCACGAAATGGTTATCACTGCAGCCAGCGATGGCGCTGAAGCACTCCATATGATATACTCGCATTATGAGGCAGGAGCTCCATTTAAGTTGGTTATTTCTGACATGATCATGCCAGGAATGGGTGGTATGGAGCTCGGACAAGCTCTCCGTACCAAGGAACAGTTTAACGACCTGCAACTCTTACTTCTCACCTCGCATGCACTCAAAGGTGATGCTCAATTAGCAGAGGAAAGTGGATTCAATGCCTATTTAACCAAGCCCGCCAAAGAACATATCCTTACTGATATTCTCACCCGTATGATGTCGAGTACGCCCAGTACTCATCTTATTACTCAGCACAGCATTCGTGAAGAAAAGCACATTTTCCATAATTGCAGCGCTAAAGTTCTCGTAGTAGAGGACGAACTCACCAATCAGATTATAACTCAATCACTTCTTAATACAATGGGAATAGTCAATGTTATCATTGCTGAAAATGGTAAGGTTGCCCTTGATGTTTTAAAAGGGGAACCGATAGACTTTGTCTTTATGGATATTCAGATGCCCGAGATGGATGGTGTCACCGCGACTAAAATCATTCGATCACCAAGTTCACCTGCATTAAATCCTCAAGTACCCATATATGCTCTTACTACGCATAGTGAGAAAGAAGAAATTAAAAAATACCTCAAGGCAGGAATGAATGGCCATCTTATGAAGCCAATTAATCTGGCTAAATTTGGTGAGGCTATGGTTAAGTGGCTTCCTGATCAATAATGTCGTTTTAGAATAGTAATCTACGCAACGAAAGCTGATACTTTGTACCAGCTTTCAAAAAAATATCATCGATATATCATCTAACCATTTCAGTCACTATCAAATAAGCCTCTATATCAAAATTAGATAATGGGTAATGACCAATGTGGGCTAGTTACTTGTGCCTGTTCAATACACTTATCAGTATTCATATCATCTACTAAATTATTTCTTTTTCTTACCTCTTCAGTGCATACCGGCCGAACATCATCCCAAGCGCATCTATTAGCCAAAAAGATATATTCACTTTCATATATGTCAGTATAGTGTCTTTGGCAATTATCATCAAATTCAGGCATAGTAAATCGCATTTCATCCATCACACAATGAGCGCCATAGTGATAAATTGCACTATCTTTTTCAGCCCAACTAGAAGAGTTATCCAACTGAATATCTAAAAGCGTATTACACTCTACCGAAAGCGAATCACGAAGTTTTGAAACTTCTGGTCGTGTATCATATCTACAACCCCCTGACCTATCATCATAATAGTTCATAAATTTACATCCCGTAGATGGGTCGACTACCTGACATATCCGCTTCTCCTGAAAATCAAGTTGCCCATCACCTGATGTGTCACAAGAGCCAAATATACCCAGAAGACCACATGATTTTCGTTCGTGAGGGGCCAGAAGGTCATCTAAATTATAATCACACTCATGAAAATTATTCTCATCATATACACAGTTATACTTCTCTTCTAATGTTGTTACACCATCATTATCATCATCACAGTATTCTGGATACAGACCGTCTTCACTTTCAACATAAATAATCGTCGAATCATTAGGCGTAAAACGCTTAAATGAAGGCGATCGTGATGGACAGAGTTGCGCTATCTCATTCTCATACTGCGCCAACGGAGCCATATACGTAGAACATTGAGAGGTAACATATAAACACTCATCCTCATACTCCCGGAACATTTTTTCTAAATAAAATTCAGCATCACTCGTGATAGAATCACAGATATACTCTGTATCAATAACTTCCACATACATAGGTAAAGCGCCCTCTATAGAATCTAACTGTACTTGATTCGCAGGGCACTCATTTTTAAAATAATCAATTTCTGCAAGTATCGGTTGCTCCCGAGCGATACATTCTTCACTTTCATTTTGAAAGCAAGTGTTACTCCAATTCGTTGACTCGAATTCAATAGAAGCGGTAATCTCATCAAAAAACAAAATACAAAAATTGTTTATATGCACATCTATTTCGAGCTGATCAACAGTCTCAGGAGTACATTGCTTGACTAATTCAATATAAGGTTGTGCCCTGTTAGCCACATCTGCAGCAATAGCCATACTATCACAATAGGAGCCATGCCCAATAGTATCAAGAACAGGTACTCCTGTTGAATCAACCTTTTCAGTAGCGCTATCAACAGGTACAGTTGTAGTATCAACCACAAGTACATCCGTGCTGCTACTGACAGTTGAACTCTCTCCCGTCACCACTGAGGAACTTGATACAGCACCTACAGAGCTCAACATTTTGGAATCACTCGATACAGGAGTTCCCCCTGCATCACCCACAAGCGAATCCTGTATAGCAAGACTATCATTCACACCAAGTGAATCTGCGACATCTATAGGTGGGGTTATATCGTCTGTACCTGCTGTTGTGTCATTTTCTGAATTGAATAGATCACATCCAACAAATAGTAGGGCGAATAGTATTAGGGAATAAAGAATATTCATTATCTACCTCGTATGTATAGGGGATACAAAAGGTACTTTATTTAACAACATTTCACATGTTTACCCTAGGTAAGCAGCCCCAAAAGCCAATGAAAGGGTAATTGGGTGTTAAAAAACAGTGGTGCTAACTTTTTGCATAAAGATATTTTTCAAGAACAACCATCAACTCATCAAAGTCAATAGGTTTAGAGATGTAATCATTCACCCCCATCTCCTCAGCCTGCTGTTTATGTTCAGAAGGTCCTTGAGCAGACATTGCCACAACAGGGAGCCTCTTAAGGTTCGGGTCTTCACGCAATTCAGCAATCATCTGTAAGCCACTCATAAAAGGGAGTTGAATATCAATAAGTGCAATATTTGGATGATGCTCATGAATCTTGTGGACTGCATCAGTAGCAGTACGTGCAACAACTATCTTATAGTTGTAATCTTCAAAAAAGTTTTTAAGCATTGAGAGATTCATTTCATTCTCATCTACAATAAGAATAGTTGCATCAACAGAGAACACCTTTTGTACTTCTGCAAAAGGGAAATCTGGTTCAAAGATTACCGTATCTTTATACGGAATAATCACTGTAAATTCGGTACGTTGATCTCTTGATGTCAAAAATATATTACCACCAAGGAGCTCTACTAAATTTTTGGTAATTGCAAGACCAAGCCCTGTTCCCTTGATCGTATTCCCTCGACCCCTATTTACTCTTTCAAAAGGATTAAAAATAATAGACCGTTTTTCTTCAGGAATCTCTACACCATGATTGACAATTTTAATACCCAAAGTGCTATCACTCTCTTGCATAACACTAAAATCAATTTTGCTCCCATCAGGAGTATACTTAATAGCGTTAGTGATCAGATTAATGAGAATCTGATTGATTTTTCCTTTGTCAGATTTAATACTCATTGGGAGATCTGGGTCGATGTGTGCCTCAAATTCAATTCTATTTTTAAGGGCCTGCGGTTTATAGATTGCCACTAGATTTGAAAAGAATTCTTTAATGACAAAATCCCTTTCAATAACCATTGCTCTGCCGCTCTCAATTTTCGAAAGATCCAGAACATCATTGATCAACAGATTTAAGTTTTTTCCATTCGCATTAATATTCTCTATAAATTTATATTCTTCATCACCGAGAACAGTCCCGCGACCTCTCTTAATCAAGATTTGACTAAAACCTATTATCGAATTAAGGGGGGTTCGAATCTCCTGACTCATATTGGAAAGAAAACTTGTTTGAGCACGACCTGCAACATCAGTATCATCTTTTGCTTTCTTTAATTTGTCTGAGTGATCATCCATTTTATCTTCTATAGACTTCATATAATAAAAGAAGATGATAAAAATAATGGTAGAAATTACAACTGCTAATACCGTGAGGAGGTCTCGATAGAAGCTCCCTTGAGAGATTGCCTCAGAAATGGGGGCTCTATAACTGAGGGTGATAGGCTCAGGAAGGTGGGTATACATTGTTACAACACCAATAGAGCGACTCAGTCCAGAATGCTTCGTCTCAACAACTATGGGTTCTTTTGAGGGAGTATACTCTGAATGTAACATCACGAGATATTCATCTTTAGTAAGATGCGTCAGCCCATTGACCTCATTTAATGCAATGTACTGTTCCCATGCGACATTAAATTGATCACTCCCTTTCGAAATCACATCAGTACTGTCTAAACTATTGAAGTCAATGTTCAATTGAGAAATAGAGAGGTGAACCGCTTGTGTCAAACCTACAACGACATCACTTAATTGACGCCCAATCTCAACGTACCCAATACAAGTCCCTTCGTAATACCAGGGGACCACAACACGTAACGAGAGTCCCCCTTTATCAGTGTGAACCACCCCTTCGGACAATCCATTTGTCTGTTGCGCTTTTGCAAGAACGGTATTATTGGTTCCATGATAAAAAACCATTGTATCTTCAATTCCTGCCAAGAGATGATCAGTACGATAGAGCGCTAAATAATTCAACGACCGCTCCACAAATAGGTTGCGATACTCTTCTCGTAGGACCTCTTCAAGCTCCAGTCGAATCCTCGAATCATTTTCTTGACTCTCAGAAATCAAACGAGCAACATATTTAAGACGGCCTGTTTTGGGTAGTATATACCCCAAATTTGAAAGTTGTTCAACAGAGTTTTCAATATTTTTTTGGGTAAGAGAATGCGCACGTTCTATTGCTACAGTAGATTGTTCTTCAAAAAGAGCATGGGTTAAATAGCCAAAAGTAAAGAGAATCACTAAAATAAGGCCCAAAACTGTTGAAACAACAGGAATAAATACAGATTTTAAGAGTCTTTGATTTGGCATAAATACAGAAGGATAAATTGGAAGATCACAGAGTAAAAATTAGCAATAAAAAAGGGAAGCTCAACAGCTCCCCTTAATATTTCAGACATTATTTGTAGATCAGTATACGACTATTTTTTGACTAATTTACCCAATGTTACTTTCACAACGTCGTTGTCACGATTCTGATCAACAGTAGGTCCATTCTCAATGGTAATTACTGTATCGGTGAGCTTGAGGCCAAGCTCTGGAAAGTCATTGAGAAGTTTTCTTAATTTCTCAATTGCAACAGGGCCTGCAGCCCAAACCCATTTTGCCGTCTCATCACCATAAATCATAGTCCCTGGGAACAAGCTTATCATAGTATAGAACGCTTTAACAGCATGTTTCGCTGTAGCAGTATTCTTGGTTCTCTGGGCATCTTTCATAAGGGCTTCGCCAATAAAATAGAGCTTATTACCTGACTCTTCGCCTTCAGCGGCAAAACCATAGTAATCAAGAGTCGATGAACCGTAGTACATCCCTTTCCAGTGCCCAATAAGCCAACCTGCTGCATTAAGCTCATTATATTGCGGGTTATTTTTCACGGCAGTCTCATTTGGATACAGCCCCTCACCTTGAGCTTTTGCTAAGCCTTTGGCATCTTTCAGTGTATAACTAAAAGCCCCGGTACCTTTGATATTTTTGAGTGTTCCATATTTTGCAAAGTCAATAACAAATTTTGCACCTGGATCAGCAATAGTTATTGGTTTATTAACCAGTGCCATATCACGAGAGTGTTTATCGCGCTCGTCTACAAAAACACCATTCACAATTGGTTTTCCCACAAGTTCGCCTATGAGCTCACCTGGATCACAGGTTACTTCATCATTACTTGGGTCACTATCTTGGGTATAGAGCATCTCGATAGTTGCACCGGTATATTCAAGTCCCAATTCAGGGTATTTAGCAATCAATTCTTCAAGAGCGTCAGCAGAAACTTTAGCTGGTGACCACCACCACCCTTTAGGGTCCCATTCCATATCAGTAAAATGAAACACTACATGAGCGTAGTAGGTTTTAATGGCATGTAAAATATGGCCTGCATCACGAAGTGCATTCCCCATATTCATCATACGGGTACCCATACTGTATGAGTTTTTTTGCCACTGAAAGTATGGTATTGCTTTATTTGATTGTGAGTTTGAAGACCACGGTACTTCGGTTGTTCCTGTTCCTAGAACGATTTTCCCCTCTTTAAGAAGCTTTTGATAGACTGGCTCTTGGTCGACGGCTGACATATTAGGCCAAATACCGGTACCTGACGCTGCCATGAGTCCTTTTTTGTCAGTGATTTCAAAATAGTAGTCTTTGGTACCAACATTCTTAAATGCACCATACTTAGAGTAATCTATGAGTACTTCAGACCCTGGATATTTGATTGTAAACTGTGGAGCTGAAAGACCATAATCGCCATTTCTAAAGCTCGATCCACCTTTCGCTGCACTACCACCACATCCTGTCATTGACAGAATAGTTGCTGTCCCCGCCACTGCGAGTGCAATAATCATTTTTTTCATTATATCTCCACTGTTATCATGTATCAATTGTTCAAAAAATATTGTGCGGGAGTTGACCAGCAGGATACCCCCATATGCTACCAATCAAAACCGCGCAAAAATCTCTGTGTCCTAGAAATATGCATTTTTCGGTCAAGGGTGTGTTAAAAACAACAAGAAATCACCCCCTCAAATTTCTCGATAGTGTTCATAACTGTTTATAAAAATGAGAGCAATAGCTTAAATTTCGACGTAAATAGCACTCCCCACGATTTCTTATCTTCAAAATACATGAACATACTAACAAATAATTAGTCTACCATTTTCACTCAGCTCAAATAAGTTACAGAAAATAAACCTGACAAAAATTATTGAATATATATTATCAACAAATCTATAAGGTATCTCTCATGAATCGCCTCGTATATATCGCGTTACTCCTTCTTTGCCCATTGTCATTTAGTGCACCAAATGACAATGTTTATAAAAACAACCTTACCGTAGTGCTCGGAGATACCAAACAGGCATTTATTACAAATAAAATTAATGACAGTCTACAAGTAGAACACTTGGTTTCGGGATTTGAGAAACTTCGGGTTTCAGGCATTCGCATCCCTATATTTGGTGAAGGACTTACCCCAAACAAAGAAATGTTTGACTATTTTTATACTCTTGCGGTAAGTCGAGGCTTTACCATATTTGCCAATCCCGCAGAATTTGATGGGGGGAAAAGAATTGCTAACGGCCTGCTCGATGCAAAAGGGGAATCAGTCCTTGATAACCCAGCAAAGACCACTGTTTTAATTGAACGCATAATAAGTTTTGCACAGGAATATCCCAGTACCTGGATTGCCCCCTTAAATGAAGATGGTGCTCCGGGTATGACTTGGTCCATCAATCAATTCAATACCATCTTTGAAAGCCTTGATGGCTCGCTCAATGGTGCTCAGTTAATTGGCCCCTGCCAATGGGGGCTCCCCGCAGGAATAGCAACCCTACAGAATACTTCTGTAATCGATCACATAACTGTTGCTACTAGTCACAACCTTGGATTTAACCATGGTAAATGGCCAGAATTTATCGCACTCGCAAAGGCAAAAGGACTTCCGGTGTGGGACTCAGAAGTAAATTTTTATGATAAGAATGGCACAGGAACACGATTAGAAGCAGCTATTGATGCTGGAGTTGATGGTTTGGTTCTCTATAATTCTTGGAATCTTATTAATAAAACAGATGGTTCTCTGAATAATGCAGCCACCTCGTGGCTTAATCTCTACTTTGACCACAACACAAGTAAAGCACCGGTATTTATTACTCCCCATGACACTATTACGTCAGGTGACACCCTGTCACTTGTAAGCCTTTTTGACACAGTCTCCACCTCTACCCTCCCTATTACTTGGCATTCCAGCGACACTAAAATTGTAGCAATAGACTCAGAAGGAACTGCACGAGGAGACAGTTCTGGGACAGCACAGATCACCGTATATTTCAGTGAAAGTGGTGATTCTACAACAATTTCATTAACCGTTCTCAAGGCTGAACCGCTTTCAATTGCCGTTCAAAAAGATATCCACCTCTGTCCAACAGGGGAAAATAGCTCAAAAACAATCATTGCCACTCCCCAAGACGGAAATCCACCTTACACCATATCCTGGAATGATGAAACAGAAGGTGAATCTATGACCGTTACATCATCTGACACATCTGAATTTCGAGTAACCGTTATCGATGCACGGGGAAACAGTACCCAAGAAACAATTGATGTACATCGTAATACAATGCCTGACATAACAATAACCACCGATAATCCGACGTGTACATCACCAGGAACGGTCCATTTTAAGACGCTGACCGACACACCATTCATTAATTTAGCCTACAGTATTGATAACGGCGTATCATATAAGGCCACTATTTCACCACCTCAGAAGGAAGTATCCTATGTCCTCTCAACGGGAAATTATACCCTAAGAGGCCAGTGGACTTCTCCCTACAACCTCATCTGTTCATCAATACTCGATACTATTTCAATACTTGAACCAGAAAACTGTTCTCCAGGTGACACCCCGGAAAGTTCTGAGAGCAGTGAAGAAACCGTAGGTCTAGAACATTTAAATAATACCGTTACTATCCACCCCATAGACAACAATCACCTTTCAATCGTGGTTCAACATCAAGCTATAGTAACGATCTATGATATTTTGGGTAATATCGTACTTAAGACTCCCCTTTCGGCTGGAACACATACGCTGATTGCCCCTATTAAGGGACTCAATTTAGTACAGGTGTCATCCAAGAAGCATCGCTTTACAAAAAAAATACTGTTACCAAATCTATGACCGCTGTATACTCTTTTAGGCAAAAGTCGTTTCTACATCTATAAAATCAAATAATTCATATGTACGTTAAACCATTACACATAATCCTTTAGCGAGGCCTTATTCCAACATTATAACTTTCACCTACTCCTAAGAATAAGCTCCGCATCTCCTTAATCATTTATTACTTTAATGATCCGTTCAAGTAAGCATCAAAAGGCACCATGAAACAGTCTATCGAATTTTATTCTGACTCACACCTCCTTAAAGGCACCCTCTACACCCCCAATGATGTAAACCCAGAAAGTCCACTCCCTCTCATCCTTCTTTGTCATGGCTTTGCAGGAGTTAAAGAATTACTTCTTCCTAATTTTGCTGAACGGTTTGCAAAAAATGGGTTTGCCGCCGTAACGTTTGACTACCGTGGTTTTGGTGAAAGCGAAGGAACTCGAAGTAGAATCATTCCTCAAGAACAGATCTCGGACATTAGAAATGCCCTCACCTATCTCGAAACCAGACCCGAAATTAATGAAAAACGAATGGGAGTCTGGGGTACCTCTCTCGGTGGCGCTCATTCACTCGTAGCTGCAGCGACCGACACTCGCATAAAAAGTGTGGCAGTTCAAATCACCTTTGGTGATGGTATGCGTAACAATACCGGTCACATGGATGCACCAGCAATTGAGAAATTAAACGCATCGCTCAACAAAGCGTGGAATGCTGAAGTTACTAAAAACAAGGTGATGGGCCTGCCCTTAAAACGAGTATTAAGCGATGAACAATCAAAACAATTTTATGTCGATTATGCAGAGGACTTCCCCGAAGCACTCGGTGTCAAAGTCCCTTTTACCACGACACGCTATATAAATGAATACTCTCCTGAATCATACTTCTCGACCCTCACCGCTCCAACACTTGTTATTGGTGCTACGAATGACATCGTTAACAAGCCATCCGAATCAGAAGAAATTTTCAATAAACTACAGGTTGATGAAAAGAAGCTCATTATGCAGGATGCCACACATTACGATATTTATGTTGGTAACAATTTTGAATCGGTATCTACAGCTCAACTTGAGTGGTTTCAGAAATACCTCTAACGATACACTTACATATCAAAAGGGCTCTCCATGGGTACCATGAAGAGCCCTTTTAATTAGAGTACACACTTTTTAGCGAACAACACCAACTGACATAGAGCCCCAAGTCATAGTCCCCGCTTTAGACCCCGATTCACCGGCACCATCGTCAGAATCACTTTCAGTAAGGCCCCAACGACGAACCCATTTTAATTGTGACTTGGTAACATAGAGCCCTGTCGCAACAGGTCTACCACTTTCACTCATGGGAACCCCTTGTTCATTCAACGCCCATTCCACGTGAATTCTCACAGTATCATCGAGAAGGTAGAGCATCTCTGTTGTCAAAGTAAATGAATGCTGCACTCTATTTACATACTGACCAGTATAATCATAGATATACATCTCGTGAGTAATATCATATTCATACACATCTCCCAGTGCTAGTTTCAGTTCAAAAGTGAGCCCCTCAGGCTCAGGCACCTCGGTATGGTACTCAATTTCATCAACTGAACCTAATACGCCAGCTCCCTCAGTCATCTTAAAGTATTCATTTTCCTTTTTACCCGGCTCAACAGCAAGTACTCTAAACTGCACCTGCTCTTCACTTACATCATTTTTATACTCGGCATCAATTGATACCTCCCCCAGATCAATTATTGATTGCAATGGAAAAAGAGAGGCATTAATTTCGTCCGAAGCATTACGCTCCTCTTGAGTCATACTACTTTGTACTTCAGCAGCGCTACTTTCTCGCTCCTTAATCTCTTCACTCGAAGAGAACCCCTCTTCTGGCTCCGGTAATTCACTAAAAAAGATCGCCTGCTCCCATACATCATCATCATCTTCTTGGTCAACATACCGAGCATAGATTGTATCACCTTCCATGAATGATATTTCGTTACTTCCCGTCCGATACGCCTTTTTGTCAATGGCTTCAATTTCATCGCTTATAAACACTTCTCCCGACTGTTCAAGTTTCACTATCACCGTATCTTTTCGAATTGGATTATAGAGCATTACTTCAACAGAACCTAACCCTAAATTGTCCCTATCGTCGATCACAATTTGAAATTCAATTTCATTCGGTTGCATTGGTGATTGTACTGGATTTCCATCATCATCTTGTACCTTAAGTACTGCCTGAGTTCTATCACCTTTTGAAAATTCAACAAAGAAACTTTTATTAGAAAAAGCACACCCTCCATTACTTTTACAAGGCTCGCATTCTGGGTCAGGGCCTGCAAAAATAGTTATATCAACCATATTTCCACCAATCCCCATACGTGCAGGAATATCAAACTCCCACACATCACTCTCCACATCATATCGAGCAACCTCTGAAATATTTTCAACCTCTTCACCGTTAACCCAAATATCTGTAACAAAACCGCCCTCGGTAATAGTAGCTGTCCCGGTAACCATTATGATCGATGAAGGATTATCTATTGCAACGTACGTACCATTCGGTACATCAAAAGGGTCATCAAGAGTCACTTCAATTTCATAGTGAGCCCGTTTAGTCTCCATCTCTTTTTGTGAAGGAGAAAAGCCCCAAATATATTCATCTTTACGATAAACGGTAATATAGGGGTTTGTTTCAAATGTCCAAAATTTTGTATCCTGATCTTCTTTGTCGCTTTCAACAATACCTTCAAAATCGACTGGATCACCATTTGCTCGAGAATGCGATCTATAACTCCAATCAGACCCTCCAAAAATATGATTAGGCGATTCATAAATTAAATCAGAATAAGGATGATAGGGTGATCGAGCTCTAAATGCCACATCCATTCTCATACGAGCCCCACTCGCCATATAGGTATCACCAAGGGGTATCGGCATATACCAATCCCATTCATCAGTATCAGGGTTATAGGTATCTGCTATTTTTTTCAAATGAGTAAACTGTACAAGGGAGTCACTATCACTACACCAACCATCACCTCTCGGATATCCATTACTACTATAAGGAATACATTCATCAACTGCGAGTCCAAACTGATACTCTCCCTCTTTCGGAAGCTCCATATCATCTCGAGCCGGCTCAATGAGAAACTCTTCTTCCGTACCAGTCATGTAGATACGCAACTCAAGAGAATCGTATGTTTTAGTATCTTGGTTAATTAAATTAACACTCAGAAATTGAAGTCCATTTTTAGCATAAATGAGTGACCGAAGGTCAAAGTCAACATGCTCAACCGGAGTGGTAAACTTAAGTGGCTCGCCCTCTTCATTGACCGACACAACCTGACCTTCTGATTCTACCGCAAAATAATAGGTAGTCTGTTCAGTAAGTCCACCGATTTTAATACGATGAAACCGTGTCGGGATCCCAGCGAGATCTCCACTAAGGGAGTTATCCATATCATCATACTCTCGCTGATCTTCATCCCAATAGATACTACTTTCATATTTACCATTGGGCGTAAACCACATGATTTCTGCACTGTCAGCGGTAATATTACAAACACGAATGGTGCGAATCTCTGCTGAGCCTGCCGGAGCAGCATTTGTAGTAAACTCAAAGGGAACTTCCTCTTTTGGGTCTTTCCACTGTATAGAGAAATTTCCACTTCTAATATTATATGACTTCACGGAGAAATAATAGGTGGTCGAATTATCTAAATCCTTCACTTCAAAAAGGTGCTCAACACCTGCACTATCCGAAACAACAACCTGATTGAGATCATTTTCTGAGGTTCCAAACAGTATCTCTGATTTACCATACTTTGTTTGCTTTACTCGAATGATGGCCCTATCATGACCAACATACTCTATTTGTACCGTACTTTCTGGTGCCCCATTGAGATCTTCATCAACCGCCAGACCAAGAGTTGGTACTAAAATCGCTGTAGTTCCATCAAGACACACTTCTGAATATTTATATTCATGGAGCTTTTCTATGTAATCCGTTGATACTCTTGGGTCTCTCCCACCTTGGAGAGCTCCAACCGGCGGGCGATACGGGTAAAATGCACCCGGTAAATTTTTACCTTCAAAATTAGCAGCACGATGATGCGGGTGATTAAAATTCTTATCACCTACCCCATAAATCATCGAAATATCCCAAGGATTAATACCGAGCATATAATCGATCTGGTGAATTACAAGGTCTTTAATTGCACTACTATTCCCATCAAATGTACCACTGGGTAACGCAACGCCTTCGAGATCTTTTGCCACATCATAGTACACAAACAGCTCAGTAATATTGCCCGCCTGATACCTATTCCACACCCACTCCATTTGTGTCATCATCATATACCACACTGGCTCATACTTAACATACGATGGATTACCAGGAAATTTAGATTTAGAAGCAACTTCAATTTGCTCTGACCCTTCTGAGATACTTTCGATATTTGCAACAATAGAATAGACCACTTTTTCTACGAGTTCCAACCGAGTATCGGAATCAATACCATATTCTGATGCTAGATCATCCGTTTGTAAAATCAATTTATAGAAAGCATAGAGTACGTATATTTCGGTACTCCCCCAGCTCGTATTAGTGCCACCATGACGTAAGGTTTCATTATTGTAGCCAAACCACCCCCCTTCAAAACAGCCTTTATCAAGAAACTCACAGTCCCATGTTTTATTGAGGTCAGTATAGATCATATCATTGAGATACTTTTTTTCTCCCGTCGCCCAAAAAAGAGCAAGGGCCCCAAATGCCATATCATCAACAAATGAGCTTTCTCCACCATAAGCACTTGAACCACCCAAGTTTTTATCAGCATCATCTTTTTGACTTTTTGCCTGTTCATAAAGCTCTGCAGCTATTTTCACTGCTTTTGCACTTTCAGTCTGATCTATATTTTGATAGAGCTTTGAGAAAAACCCAAGACTTGCTGAAAAGCGCCCGAGTACCGTTGAGTAATTTTCCTCGGTTCTCCCTGGCCTATCGGGACCACCACGATCATACTCCATGAAATCCTGATACTGTGGCTGCCCCCACCAACTGTGATCTTTGCCAAATTCTCCTATAGAGAGAACCATATTGGGAATATCCCCATTCGCATTATCATACGCACTAAACACATAATCAACTCCATGCTTCAGTTCATAGAGAATATCGCCAATCCCATCAGTAGTAAGAGTATTATTGTGATTTCGACCATAGTGATCAGTATCTCTCTCCTGAAATACTGCAGCCGACATACCCAAAACTGCCGCGGTATGACTCTGAGTAATACCTTCTTTTAAATGATCGCCACAATCATACCACCCTCCAACTGTCGGGTCTTGCATATGGGCAGGAGGGTGAAACCAACTTTCACTATTGCCACTCCGCTGAACACCATAAAACTTTAACAGCGCATCTTTAATCATTGTATAGGTTTTGGATGAAATAATAAAATCTGCGGACTGTACTCCATCTACCTCAATAACATAAGGCACCTCTTCGGTAAGTCCATCGGGTATACTCCCTACTGAAAGTTTTTTTGAGGGAAAATCACCAGCCATAGTGTAGCGAATTTGATCTTCTTCCTCTGGTGCTTGTGCACTCCAATAGCCCGTTATATCAATTGATGCACCACCAGTGAATGAAGTAGATTCCAGATCCCCACTCCCCTCTACAGAACCCGTCTTTTTATTAATCACCTTAAAAGTAGAGGCACTTCCAAAATAATAGAAGGTTTTGATATCCTGAGGCCTATATCCGGCCTGATTTACTCGAATTGGGTTAATAGTAATATTAAGTGAATCCCGAACAATTTGATCTACAGTGTCAGCTATGGGTATCGCAATAGGTTCATAGGGAACAGGTTGTTCTTGAGCACCGGTCATGGATGTTACAATAAAAAGCAAACAAAAAATCAGAACCTTATAAAATACAATATTCTCATGATTCTTTTGACAAATAGCGTAAAGCATCAATTACCCTCGTTATGTTATAGACAAATATTTAACACTAAAAAAAGCTACCACTCATAAAAAAACAATACGGACCCTCGACCGAATTGTAGTACTAGCCCCTTCATCTTGCGTCGTAAGACACCTTAAATATATGCTATTTACGCGCATTACAAAGTCAAATATAGGTTTTACAATGTCATAATAATCATTTTACACAGATGTTGACATTCGGGCGCATTTGTTGACAAATAATTAAAAAAAGGCACCCATAGGGCACCTCTCAATCGTTATTCATGTAATACTACGAATCTACACTTTAAATTTCCCAACCGAGGTCTTCAATTCATTAGCAATAGCAGAGAGCTCAACGACATGTTTCTCACTATCACCCATTTTGGCGCTAATATTAGATGTCGATTCCGAAAATTCGGCAATTGTTGTTGATATTTCTGTAAGTCCCGAGGCCGACTCCTGAATAGAGCTCGACACTTCAGCACTGGCTAAATTAACCGAATTAACGTTGTTTGAAATTTCATTAATGGTTGCAGACTGTTCTTCAACCGCACTTACAATGGTTTGCGATATAGAATTAACCTCTTCAATAATTCCAGTTATCTCGCCTATCGCCGTTACCGACTTACCAGTATTTTCACGCATACTTGCTATTTGACTCCCAATTTGATCAATAGCAAGAGCAGTCTGCCGCGCCAACTCTTTCACTTCACTTGCCACAACAGCAAATCCTTTACCGGCATCACCAGCAGATGCCGCTTCAATTGTTGCATTAAGCGCAAGTAAATTCGTTTGATCTGCAATATCTTTAATGACATCAAGCACTTTCCCGATCTCTGAAGCCGATACTTCAAGTTCTTTCATAATATTATTGGTACTTACAGACTGCTGATTAGCATTTTGTGCAATTTCAGATTCCAACTGACAATTTCGTGATATCTCATTGGATGTCGCACTCATCTCTTCAATTGAAGCCGCAACACTCGCAACTGAGGTACTCATCTCTTCGGTACTCGCAGCAATATTCGTCATATTTGATGATGCCTGAGAAGACGCAGAAGCAATAGTCTCAGTCTGATTTTTCATTAAATCGGTAAGCTCTTTTACTTCTTGCAATGTTTCCGATAGTACAATCGACTTATCGGCAGTAGAAGCTGAATGTTTTGAGATATCCAGCAATAGGTTCTTTAAATTCGTCACCATATTAAAAAAGGAGTTTGCCAAAGTCCCCGTGGTAGACTGCACTATTTTGCTAAAAGAGACGCTTAAATTACCATCGGCAACATCTTGAGCAACCCCTCTCAGTTCTGCTGGCTCTTCTCCCAATTGTCCCATTAATTTTCTTATGAGTACTAGAACAATTATTATACCCACAAACACCGCAAAACCACTCCCAAATGAAGCAACACCATGAGCAAAACTTGCTGTCGCTTCATTTTCGGCTATACGCACTTCCATAAGCTTTTGTTCTATACCAGCAATAGTATCGAGGACCATACGCAGGTTATCCATCATATCCTTACCCGACCGCGATCCTGCAGGAGGCGATTCACCAGTAATCGTTTTGCCAGCGATAACATTTGCCAGCGCTATTGGTTCAAGCTCCCCTGCATCGACCTTACGTTTTAGATCAATCTCGAACTGCCCCGCACTTTCAAGCCATCGTTCTTTAAGGGCTTTAACATTCA
>JAOPTX010000015.1:0-149040 GCA_051532055.1 Fibrobacterales bacterium
ATTGTAAGGCCCTTTTCTTATTAAGAAAGTAAGTGAGTATTTTTGGGTATATTTATTTGGTAAGAAAGTTTGAGACTTTCTCCATAACATTAAGAGTAGTATCAATCTCTGATTGAGTCAATGTTGGATGTACAAGTAAAATAATTGAATAAGTATCAAGGGCGAGTGCATTGGGTACTGGTTTTGATAATGAGAAGCCGATTGTTTCAAATGCTTTTTCGCGGTAGAGTTCAGAACACATGGTAAGGCATGGTACGCCATTCTGAATAAACATATCTTGAATCATTTGTCTATTTTTATCCCTAGTTAAAAACTGAGGGTCTATATTGAAAGAGCATTTATACCAGGCATGTTCAAGATATTGTGGTACTTCAATGGCAATAAACCCAACAAGTTCTGACGCCTTCTTTTGGATTTGAGTTGCATAATTGAGTCGTGAATGGTGCCAAGAATCCATTTGTGTCAACTGATAGCGCCCGATAGCTGATTGTATTTCAGTAAGTCGCCAGTTCGTACCAAATGATTCGTGAAGCCATTTAAAACCCTTTTCGGTAGATTTTTTTGCTGCTTCAACAGCATCCCATGACTTTCCGTGATCCTTATAGCTCCATACTTTTTTCCAGAGGGTTTCATCATTGGTTGTGACCATGCCTCCTTCACCACCGGTAGTCATTATTTTGTCTTGACAAAATGACCAACAGCCAACATGACCGATTGAGCCAACACTCTTACCTTTGTATCGTGCACCATGGGCTTGAGCACAATCTTCTATCACATAAAAGTCATTTTTTTGTCCAAGGCCCATGATTTCGTCCATGTCACAAGGGAAGCCACCAAGGTGTACGCAAATAACTGCTTTTGTTTTGGGGGTCATGACAGCTTCGATAGATTCTGGAGTAATGTTTTGACTGTTAAGATCTACATCAGCAAAAACGGGGGTTGCACCAGCAGTGACAATGGCACTTGCGGATGCAAGGAATGAACGAGAGGTTACAATGACCTCATCTCCAGCGCTAACACCGAGTGCGATGAGGGCTAGGTCGAGTGCGACGGTACCATTGGCAACTGCGACCGCGTAGGCAGAGTCGGTGTAGGTTGCAAATTCTTTTTCAAAAGAGCGACCTTCAGTTCCTGTCCAATAGTTGACTTTGTTAGAAAGAAGTACCCGTTGAACAATGTTTGCCTCTTCTTGTGTATAAGAAGGCCATGGATTAAAAGGGGAGTTGAGCATAAGTTAGCGATTCCGTATGAGTTGTTTTGGGGTGTCGGCAAGTAATAGATTGTCAGCTACGTTTTTTCTGATAATTGAACCAGCGCCAATCATGACATTCTTTCCAATAGTTATGCATTGTACCGTACAGGAGCCGATACCGACCCATGTTTCAGTGCCAATAGTCACTTCACCTGCAATATTCACCCCGGGACAAATATGTACGGCAGCGCCAATAACAGAATCGTGATCGACGGTTGCACCGGTATTAATGATAGTTGCATTACCTAAGGAAACATCAATATTTATTATAGCTCCAGCCGCAATAAATATTCCACGGCCCAGTGAAATACTGGGACTGACAATAGCTTTGGGGTGAATAATATTTACAGGCGAGAGCCCTTTATTTATGAGGGCGGTATAAATGGTATTGCGAGTACTATTGTTGCCGATAGCAACAATAAAGTCAACGCCAGTGGGGGCGTCAGAGATGGTTCCTGATACAGGCCATGCTCCGCAATGGGTAACACCAGTGTCATCATCTAAAAAAACGATAGATTTCCAGCGCTTCATAAGAGAGGCGGCTTCTGCAACTACTTTTCCATGTCCACCACCGCCGGCGATATAAAGGGTACTCATATATTCTCCTTAGAAGGACTGCCTGTAAATTTGTTCATAGTGGCCTCTCCCTCTGCAGAGATGCCTTCTTTCACAAATACCTTTTTAACAGTCATTAAGAGAATTTTAACATCAAGCCAAAAGGTGCGATTCTCAACATACCAAACGTCGAGATCAAATTTATCTTCCCATGAAAGTGAATTACGGCCATTAATCTGCGCCCAGCCAGTGACACCAGGTCGTACAGTGTGCCGTTTTTTTTGAGTTTCGTTATACAGGGGGAGATATTCCATAAGAAGAGGTCTGGGACCAACAAGACTCATTTCACCCTTGAGAACATTGAGAAGTTCGGGAAGTTCATCAAGTGAGCTATTACGAAGTTTAATACCAAATGAAGTGAGTCGATCACTATCGGGTAATAGGTTGCCTGATGAATCACATTCGTTCGTCATAGAACGAAATTTATACATATCAAAGGGGAAATCGTTTTTTCCGGGGCGTTGCTGCTTAAAAAGAACGGGGGACCCATGGTAATGTCGATTGACAAAATAAAGAATAATAAGGAGCGGCCACAGGGTTGTACCAATGCCGATCACGCACACTATATCGAATAATCGTTTCATGTATCCAAAGGTAAAAAAATAAAATAGCATTGTAATAAATCGGTGACCCTTAGGGAGTGATGTTCAAATTTTATACATTTGTGAAACGAAAAGGTAAGTAGGGTCCATGATTAAAAGTTGTATTCTCATTTTAGTTTTCAGCATGATACTTTCAGCGAAAGTGGTTGAATTTAGCCCTTTTGTTGATAAAGGACTATTCAATAGTTATACGTACTTTAAGTTTAAAGCGACTGAAGGCTTTGAGGAGAATGCTAATGGTGATTTTAATCAGCACTATATAAAAAGTAAACTCCAGTATCCAATAGATTATTATAGAGTAGGCGCGTCCCTTAAACTTTTTTTAACTCAAATAGGGTATGTCGTTTTGGGAGGGTGGGCGAATATTTCAGAGGCTGATTCAACGATGTCGGATGATGACTGGGTTGGTGTTGAAAATTTAGGTGGTCAGTTTCTCGAACGTAAAAATATCCATTCTAACTCTCGAGTAGAAACAAGCAATTTTGGCGTGACTTTTGGTTTTGGGTGGCAGATTAATAAGCTTAAAAGAGAATTTGACATCTCATTAATGTATGATGGGTCTTTTCTTGAATATGAAGCATATGGGCTCTCTGGCTGGATTTTAGATGACTATACCAAAATGAATCCAGATACTATTACCATGGTTCCTGCAAATGTAGGTATTGATGACAATTCAAAAGTGTTAACCTACACGGCAAATCATCATAGAATACTGTTTAACCTTTATTTTCCACTCATTAATTTTAAGAAAGTAGAATTGTTACGTACAGGAATAACTGCTGGTGCGGTATATGTGTCTGATAAAGATACTCATCCATTTAAAGGTCCCCATAAGACAGCAATGTCAACCTCAGAAGGGCTAGGGTATGTTGTTGGGACAGCGCTTGCTGTTAGAATTAAGCCCAATAACCATTTTGCATTTGAATTAGGGTGGTATCCTGAGCTCAGTGTTATTGAGAATACTCTGTATCAAAAACAATATGAAGAAGTTACCGACCAATCCTATCAAGGGATGGATCTAACGGGGTTGCGATACCGTGGTAAGGTGACTAAAAATGGTACCGAATATCATGTCTTAGAAAAAGCGTTAATTGGTTTTGAGAATAGTGTCGTCTATTTTAATAAACCTATAAGAGCTTCTTTAATTCTCTCTTTTTAAGAGCATCACTAATTTTAAAAACTCTGTAAAATAGCAGTTAAAGAGCCTCAAATAGAAAGACTTATTTTCTATTTTAGCCCCATAATTACCTGTTTGATTTTGAGGACTCCATGTCACAACCAGCTAGCCTAGCAATTGTTATTCCCTGTTATAACGAAGAGAGTATGCTTCCGATTACTGTCGAAAAAATGACAGAAAAAATAGAGAGTTTAAAAGCACAGAATCTCGTAAATGACAATTCCAAAATGTATTTGGTTGATGACGGCTCAAAAGATAAGACATGGGAAATGATAAATGAGTATTCCCAGTCTAATCAGTATGTGGTTGGAGTAAAGCTTTCTCGAAATCAAGGGCACCAAAATGCGTTGATGGCTGGCCTTTTCAGTACTATTGAAGACATGACTATCTCTATTGATGCTGATCTTCAAGATGATGTCGATGTTATGGATACAATGATTCAGCACCATTATGATGGCTGTGAAATTGTGTATGGTACTCGTTCAAGTAGAAAGAGCGATACCTTTTTTAAGCGATTTACAGCTGAAGGTTACTATAAGCTCCTTAATAAATTGGGTGTTGAAGTTGTGTTTAACCATGCTGATTATCGCTTTATGTCACGAGTAGCTATCGAAGCACTCAGTGGCTACAAAGAAACGAACTTGTTTCTTCGTGGCATTATCCCACAACTGGGATATAAAACCGCAGAAGTAAGTTATAGCCGTGCAGAGCGTGTTGCAGGTGAATCAAAATACCCATTAACAAAAATGCTCCGCCTTGCATGGCAAGGCGTAACGTCGTTTTCTAACATGCCCCTTAGGTTTGTAACCTCAATGGGAGTATTTGTCTGTATTGTATCAGTACTCCTCATACTCTGGGTTCTCTACATAAGATTCTTAACACAGAGTTCAGCACCAGGTTGGGCGTCGACCCTTGTTCCTTTGTTCTTTATTGGCGGCGTACAGCTTCTTGGAATTGGAATTATAGGGGAGTATATCGGTAAGATCTACTCAGAGATCAAAGCCCGCCCACGGTACTTTGTAGAAAAACTTTCAGGAAGAAAATAATTCTACAAATCATAAGTATTAAAAAAGGCCTATTTCAGAAATGAGATAGGCCTTTTTTGTGTGAGTAGGCATAGCGGTATTGTTTCAAATATATTTAATTTTTTAACAAAGGCATATTCGCCACAAAAGGGTGTGATACGATTTTTTATAGAGAAACTAAATAACTATCGCAGTGGAGTGAAGGTTTGATCCTGAACGGTAAAGTTGGATACCTGACTGGCCTTCGGGTTCGCTGCGGGTCTGGGGGTACGTAGTCACAAGAATGTTAAAATAGCAAATAACCTCAAACTATAGAGAAAGGTTATTTAGGGCAATAAATGAGTATATGGTTACTCTATGTACAGGAGTAAAAGTAACCTAAATATAAAGAAGAAAATACCTTACAGCTTTATCTTAAAGTCATGAGGTAAATGATTGAACTCAGGAATGATGTATTTCAGCTGGGCAATTTTGTCATCGACAGTAAGAAGTTGCTCAATGTCATGGGTGAGTTTTTCAAGATCATACTCTGTTGAGTGGCCAACCATAATTGATTCATACTGAGTCTTTTTGTCAGCATCACTCGTTATGAGCTCTTCGTAGAGTTTTTCACCGGGACGCAGCCCAACAAACTCAACTTCTAGATCATCACGGCCAGTGAGCTCAAGCATCTTGTTGGCGAGATCTACAATTTTCACCGGTTTACCCATATCGAGGATAAAAACTTCTCCACCAGAGGCGATTGATGCTGCTTGAAGAACAAGTTCACACGCTTCTGAGATTAACATAAAATATCGAGTGATGTCTGGGTGTGTCACAGTTAAGTTTTGTCCAGAAGATATTTGTTGCTTAAATTTAGGAATTACTGATCCAGATGATCCGAGTACGTTACCAAAGCGCACAGCAACAATATCTGTTTTACCACGGCCATTAGAGTTCTGGGCATAGAGCTCACATATTCGTTTTGTTGCACCCATAACATTGGTTGGGTTAACTGCTTTGTCTGTAGAGATGAGTACGAATTTCTCAACACCATGTTTAATAGAGAGGTCGATGCAATTTTGTGTACCAATAACATTGTTAAAAATTGCAGCCTCTTGGTTAAACTCAACAAGAGGCACATGTTTATATGCTGCCGCATGGAGTACTATCTCAGGTTTAAATGTTTTAAAAATATTTTCGAGGCTCTTTTTGTTTACCACCGACTGCATCACCGGGTAGCATGCAACGTTGGCGCCAATCTCTTCGTGAAGTGTGTAGATATTAAATTCTGAATGATCAAGCAAGATAAGCTTTTTAGCATTAAATTTCGCACATTGCCGTACGAGCTCACTTCCAATTGATCCACAGGCTCCAGTAATTAAAATTGTTTTTCCACTAATGAAATTTTTGATCTGATCCATGTCGAGGTCTTTAGGGCGTCTGGTGAGGAGCTCTTCAACAGAAACTTCTTTAAGGCCTTTGGCCCATGATTCATTTTCAACAAGAATACTTTTACTGGGGAGAATTTTAATCTGTTTAAAATAAGGTTTCAGGCGCACCATTCTGTTTTTAACTCGCGATCGAGATAGGCGAGGAATAGCAATCACCAACATGTCTTTCTTAGGCATTCCTTTGAGTCTCTCTTGTGACTGTTTAAGAGAGAGAATACGGGTACCGTCAATTGAGGTGCGTTGAGCGCGTTTTGAATCATCCACAAACCAAGAAACCTTGTAGCCTCGGCCTCTTAATTTATTTCTGAGAAGTATGCCACTTTCACCGGCACCATAGATGATTGCACTTTTTTTGTCACGACTTTTAATGTACTTCCAGTAACGGTAAGTGTATATGATGGTAAGTTCGAGGAAGGTGTAGAAAACGAGGTCAGTAAAGAGAACGCGGAATCCAGTGGATTCAAGATTGAGTAAGATGATAGAGTATATACAAAAAGCAAAAGAGTTCATGAGCACTTTTATAAATGCTGCTATTGATGAGGCTTTTGTCCACGAAAGAATTGAGTCGTTATACCAGAAAAAAGAAACGATTATTCGTGTTGCAGGGATAATAAGGAAGGCGAGGTAGTTTGCAGGAAGTCTGAGGAGCCACGTGACGTAGAGAAGTACGAGCGTTGAAAGGAGTAATTTGAATAATGAATTTGCAAATTGGTTATTTCTGAGCATAGTCCTTCAGTCACTTTTGTTGTGGAGAAAACTATCTTAAAATGTATCCCCCTGTTAAGCCGATAAATATAAAAATAAAGAGAGGGGATCAATTTTATTTTGTGCAAAAAAAACGTTACAATTGAGCACTCTATCAAGGTTGACATTATTTGGTTACTCTGTTTGTTGCTGGTAGAAGATGAGTGAATGCTTCATTTAAGCTAAAAACAGTTAATTACCACAAAGGGTGTGAGTTTTTTTATTCTTCACTCTATGGCTCCTACTCCTTTTGATCAAATTGCTCAGCAAAATAAAATTGCTGCACACTCTTTTCAGTATTGCGAAACAGTACTTGAAACGCTCGTAACGCACGTAACTGACCGTACAGTCACAAAGAGTGTGTCTCAGCCAAAATATAAAGTAGTACTCTTTGCCTTGAGAGAGCTACATGTTCCCGTGTTATTGCCTGTCTATAAAGAGCTATTGCAGTTTCCTGATATTGATGTTGGGTTTATGGCTCCAGTATTTAAGGATAAAAATGGTGAGGTGGCAGAAGAGGGGCTTCGAGAAAAAACTATTGCACAGCTTTTAGAAAAAGGCATACCATTTTGGGGGCACGAAAAAAGTCAAATCTATAATTGTGTTGTGACAGCAGATGTGTGTCATGATCGCGTAGATGCCTGGGGGCCCGTAGTTTGTGTGGGGCATGGTACTATCAGTAAAAACATTTACTTCATAGATAATCCATTTGTGCGCCGCGAAAGTTTTGCAACGGTACTGTGTGTGCCCGGGCCGTGGTATGTCAATGCTTTTGGTGGACAGGTAAAATGCCGCATTGAGCCGACGGGGTTCACCAAGATGGATGAGCTCGCAAAAGATTATACACCCTTTAAGTTTACCTACTTTAAAGAGATAGGGTTCGTTAATACGAGAAAAACAATTCTCTTTGTACCAACCTTTAATGATGAATTAACGGTTATGGATATGCTTCTTGAGTATTGGCAAAAGCTTGATCCTAATAAATACCAAATACTTATTAAACTCCACGGTGCCGCTTCTGAAGAATGGCGGAGTAATTATAAAAATGTAGCCCATGCCCAATCGAATATACACTATGTAGAAGATGCATCAATTGTTCCCTATATGAAAATTGCAGATGTTGTGGTTTCGGACCTTTCGTCCGCTTATTTAGAAAGCTATGTACTCGATGTACCGGTGTTGGTTGGTAATAACCCTCAGCTTAAAACGTGTGCTTTTTATAATCCAAAAGCTGTTGAGTTTTTGGCACGAGAAGCGGCCTATCAATTTAACTCTGGTGATGAGTTTCTTACCCTTATTGCATCACTTGAGCAGGGTGATCCCATGGCTCAAAAACGCCGCGAATTTTGTAGTCAGCTTTTTATGGATATTGATGGAAAGAACTCGTGGCGCGTTGCTCAAATTATTGATAAAGTAGTGCGAAAGGAATATGAATTTTCCCTCGAAAAAAAGAGTGAACTCACTCTGTATATTCCCGAAGTTATTGAATCCATGGAGACGATTGTCGAGACGGTTAGAAATCTCCATAAGCCTATTACTATTGTAACCCACAATAAGTCTCTTAACGCAATTGATGGGCAGGAAGTGCAGCAGTTAAGTTCGGGTCAAACACCCCCTCAGCCATTTATGACCCTAACAGGCTCAATGCGGTTTGCAACAGAAGTTGATAAAATTTGGCAATTGCAACAGCAATGGAATACGCCTGCAGGTATTGAAGGGCCCTTATTGAATGCCCGTCCAAACAACCTCTATCAGCAGCATCATTTATTAACCACTCAACGAGTGAATGCTTTACCCAGTGAGCTGCATATTTACTTTAAGCATCTCTATTTTCATTATACTTTTCCGGTTGAAATGCTCTTTCTAGATGGGATGGTGATAACCGATCAAGTGCCGCAAAACATCGTGGCAGAATGGCTGCCCAAACTCACTAATGTCGATCAGCTCTATGCGTTTGCCACAGTTGTTAGAGGGCTTTCATTGCCGGTGCGAGTCATGGGGGGCCTCTATGGAGCACACCCCGAAGATTATTAAATGCGTTAAACTTCTTGAGAAAGTACGTCTTGCGCTATAACTTTACAGAGCGAATTTGAGTGAGAGTAATTCCCCCAAAGGGTATGATGAGTCATAAAGGTCTCTCTTTTTGTAGCATAAATTGGGGAGTCTACAACGGGAACTCTGACTGATTCACCAGTATTGGTCTGTTGAATATAGGCGGTAAGGTTGGCCAGAGTCATGTCTTGTGGAGGCGGATACTTGTCGGCTTTTAGATGATTAATGAGTGCTGAGAGTTTTGCACCATTGTGAGTAGTGAGCATGCCCACAAGGTCAGGTGAGTCAGCGACATCAAATTGCCGAAATAGAGATGATTCCCAGGGTTTACAGAGAGTTGCGGCTCGTTGAAATATTAAGAGATAGGGATTGCGGCTCTTTGCAAGTATCGCCATCAGCTGGTCGTTAGTACTAAAGAGGATTATGGACTCAGGGTAAGGATTAGTTCCGTCATTAAAGGCGATGATACGACATCCTGGAGTAATACCTGCCTGAATTGCCTGTAGTTCTTGTGGGTTCATGTTTTTCTGCAAAATGAGATCGTACATTACTGATCCTTAGGAGGGAGCACAATATCTCCATAAGAGTTTCTCGTTATTTTTGAGATATCCATTGGTCGGGTTGTGAATTTTTTGAACTCCGCATCAAAGGGCTTAGCTTCAACGAGAGAATAGCCACATTCAGGCTGTAGCACGCCGCCCATCATAAATACTTCAGGCTCTGGGTAGCTTTTGCAAAAATTCCAGCGGGTGTCATAAGTGGTACAGAGGCCATTTACCATACTTTTACAGGCAAAGGTGAGAAGTCCATCTTCAGTTCGATCCACAATTTTCAAACGGTAGTATCGTGAATCTTTTTGTCTGAGCTTTCGGAATTTTTTAACAGATTTAAGCCAACTAAACCCCGTTTGTAGATTGATTTTTTGACAGCATTTACCACACCGGTGGCAACTTCCTTGCACCAAGAGTTTTTTGCCGGTAAGTTTTAATCTGATATTTCGAAGATGTCCTCCGAAAGTGTATTGTAAAAAGTCCATATAAGGCAATATAACATATATCATAGGGCTACCCATTGCTATACTTTAGGTGATGAATACTTTTGGAGATTTAGTTGTGAGAATGAGACTGTGGCATTGGGTAATTATTGGGGTGTTTCTTGTCTCGTGTAAAAACGAACAAGCAAAGAATACTGAAGCACACCCTCCTAAGGGTACCTTTTTTATCTATGGGTATGGGGTTGTCGAGGACTCAATCTCTATGGCGGTTGCGCGTCAAAAAGCGTTTCATATTGCACAAGTTTATGCTCGAATTACTCGGTTTACGTGGAAAAAGGCGGGTGATATGACCCTTACCATGAGAAAAAAAGCGGGGGTTATAATGAATAATTCTGGTAAAGAGTATGAAATTGATGCCCAAACCTTACTGCGAACCCATGTAATACAGTCGACCCTCGATCCCAAAATATATTACCAAATGGAGTACAATCCTCTCAATCCCCGGTTTACAACAACGCGATTATTTGGCCTCAATGCAATTCCAACTCCTGCTGAACTTTTTACTGAAGTAGTTACTCAATATGTACAATCAATTCAGCAGGAAAGTGGAGTGATTGAGGGGGATGTTTTTATCCAAAACCTCACGATAGAGCCCTCAAAAGAGGTTCGATTCACCCTTGCAATTTACTGATAAACCCAATGAAATCAATGAAATAGTTAGATATTTGCTACTTTTGTTTATACAATAGGGTTATACAACATTTGAGGAGAGTTCCTCAAGCATAGAGAATTTTATGAGCCAAATACCAACACGTGAACAGATTTTAGCATACATCAACCGTCCTGATTATAAACTTTCAAGCGCCTCCAAATTGAGGGCTGTCTTTAGCGTGACCAAACGTCAAAAAGATGGTTTGAAGAAAATACTTGAAGGGATGGTTCGCGATGGCTTATTAGTTAAAAATAAGCGAAAAGAGTATCGCCTTGCAGATCGTGATGGAGTGACAGCACCACAACCCCAGCGTCGACATAAAGAAGAAAAGGTCGTTCGTGAAAAAGCAACTTTTACTCGCTTTGATGCAATGCTGAAAGGGGTTCTTTTTAAAAAAGGTTCACGATGGTGGGTACGTGTTGATGATTTTGAGGCGCACCCCATTCATCCAGAGTATAAAAAACCTGGAGAGGTAGGTGATATTCTCAGTTTTGAACTCCTACGCGCTAAACGGGGCCGTGAATTTGCGAAACCCGTTGAAACATTAGGTAATACGAGCCAATGGGGAGAGGTAACGACACAGTTTCTTAAGACAAGAGATCTTCCAGAGAGCTATCCTGCAGATGTTGTAGCAGAAACTGACAGCATTGGTGAACCAGATGCTAAAAGTGTACGGGGACGTGAGGACTTTAGAGAAGTATATACAGCATGTATCGACCCAGAAGGGGCACGTGACCACGATGATGCTATTAGTCTTCGTAAACTTGATAATGGAAACTGGGAATTGGGTGTCCATATCGCCGATGTATCCCATTATGTAACTGAGGGGTCAGCACTCGATAAAGAAGCATTAGCTCGTGCATTTACACAGTACCTTCCTTGGTGTTCCGTACCGATGATACCAGAAAAGCTCAGTTCTGACATTTGTAGTTTGCGCGAAGGGGTAGATCGTCTTGCCTTTAGTTGTATCGCTGAAGTCACTGTTCGTGGGGCGATAGAAAAATATCGATTTGCTAAAACTATCGTAAATATTAACGAATCGCTCTCCTATGAGCAAGCTGAGCTTATGGGTCAAAAGACCCATGTCCATATGAAAGCGCTTTCTAAACTCACATCAACGCTGAAAGTTCGCAGAATCAAAGAGGGTTTCCTCTTGATGAACTTGACTGAACGCCGCATTAAATTCGATGAAATGGGTATCCCTTGTGGAGTGGAAGAGGCAAAGCATCTTGACTCTCATTCGTGGATTGAAGAGTGTATGCTTTTGGCAAACCGTTGTTGTGCAAAGTTTTTACAAGAGAATAATCTGAGTGGAATCTATCGAGTACACGAAAGTCCAGCCTTTGATGATGTTGAAGAGCTGCTCAGAATAGAGCCAAAGTTAGTGAAAGATTATGGAGTACCTCTCGGTAAGATAAAAAAGCTATGGAAAGATGATGGCAATGTTCAGCCTGAAGTATTCTCTCTGTATGAGCATATGAGTAAAGAGGCTGACGGCGAATCGGTCGTTATTTATAAAGTACTCCGATCAATGAAAAAAGCACGCTATGCTCCGACTCCTGATGGTCATTTTGCCCTTAATTGGCAAGATTATCTCCATTTTACTTCTCCTATTAGGCGCTATGCTGACCTTTGGGTGCATAGACAAATAGCTGATTTTTTAAGTCATCAAAAAACGGGTACTGCTGCATTGGAGACAAGAGCCTCAGAAATATCTGAATCGATTTCAGCTGCAGAAATTGGCAATATGAAAAATGAACGCGCAGCTAAGAAGTGCTGTATGGCCTGGATTCTTATGGATAAAGTGGGTGATGAATTTTTGGGTTCTATCAGTGGACTAACAGACTTTGGAATGTTTGTCGAGCTTGATGATCTTGGTGCTGAAGGACTTGTGCGGTACCAAAATGTTCCTGGTGATTTCTTTATTTTTGATCCTGACAAGAAAATTGCAGTGGGTAAACGAAATGGGGCAGTCTACCAAATGGGCGATCGAGTCCGCATTGAAGTGCTGAAAGCAAATCCAATGAAAGGTGAAGTTGATTTTGAAGTAATTGAACGCCTTAGGGATACCACCTCTCGATTTACACGAAAGAAAAGAAGTTAAGGTCGGTTGGTGAGTGAAGTGAATTTGTTCTTTAACGATTCTTCGTTAAAGAACAAATTTAAGAGCTAGGCTCCCAAATAACGACAGCATGATGTTGGGGTTTCCCAGATCGAAATGCAGTGTAGTAAAGGGAGATCATCTTCGAGCTTGTTCCAAAGCCAGATACTGAGATTTTCAGCAGTTGAATTTTCTAATCCCTCAATATCATTTAAAAAACGATGATCTAAAAGGTCTATCAGTGGTTTAACCACTGTTTTGAGGTCTCCAAAATCCATAACAAACCCTGTTACAGAGTCTACGGGACCATCAAGTTCTATTTCAACTTTATAGGTGTGTCCATGGAGGTTTTTGCACTTGTGCCCATCGGGGACGTTGGGTAAAAAATGTGCGGCGTCGAAGGTAAATGATTTTGCTATTCTCATAAGGGTAAAAATAGCTTTTGGAGGGGGAAGGCTAAAGGTTCAATGGTAAGTAATAGTTAATAGAGAGACTATTTTACATGAATGATGACTCTATGGTCTTTAAACAGGGATGGAGCTCTCTCGTTTTTTCCATACGGTTGTACAGTTTCTTGAGCTTTTTTTACTGTCATAGAGTGCTTCGTCTGCTCGGGAAAGAAGGAGATCATACTGTTCTGCGTGCTCAGGCATGTGAGAGACGCCCATGCTGATCGTTGTTTTTATAGGGGTATAATTATGTTCTGTGGTGAGTGCTTCTACCCGTTCTCTAATCCGTTCTGCCACGACTATTGCCCCTTCGAGGGTCGATTCAGGGAGGAAAATAAAGAATTCCTCACCTCCAAATCGTGCGGCAAGGTCAATGCCGATGCGGATTGTTTGATTAATAATGGCGGTAACATTTTTTAAGACTTCATCACCTGCTTGGTGGCCGTAGGTGTCGTTGACATTCTTAAAATGGTCAATGTCGAGAGCGAGTACCGATAAGGGCCGGGAGTAGCGGGCTGAACGTTTAATTTCATGTTTGAGCTTGCTCTCGAAATGTCGTCGGGTATACATTCCGGTTAAAGGGTCGGTAATGGAGGCCTTCATTAGTTTTGCTTGATAAACAAGAGAGGCTACATTGTTGGCAAGGATGGTCACGAGGTCAAGATCAAAAGAGTCAAAATCACCACTCTCCTTTTTGTTCGTCACATAAACTACCCCAAAGGCTTGATCATTGATGCAGAGAGGAACACAGATGATTGATTGGTTTTCGGAGGATTCGCCATTGAGTGCTTCGCTCGCTTCACTGATTTTCATTGCTTTTTTTATGAGGAACACTTTGCCTTGGATACCTTCTCCAGGCTTAATGCCATCAGTAGAGAGGAGCCCTTTGTTAATCATCTCTTCAGCTTTTGGATTAGGGAGGCCATGGACCACGTCGAGCTTTAAAAGGTTTGCTTGTTCATCATAGAGCATGATGAATCCTTTCTCGGCATGGGCGGTGGCTATGATGCTTTTTAAAATATTGGAGAGGATATTTTGGTTATCAGAATCTCGGGCAATTTCGAGACCAATATTTTTAATGGTAGTGATCTGATCACTTGTTTTTTGGAGTTTGAGGCTGGTCTGAAATTTGTCGAAAAAGCTGTACCAAAGACGCGCGGTATAGCGGAGCTCGTCAAAGGCTTCTTGCTCAGGCATGTAAGGGGTGGTATAAAAAAGATAGAGATTACTGGGGCCAACTCTGCCTAAAGTGATAAGAGTGGTGTCGTGTTCCCGTGCAATTTGGATAGTACTGTCGATACCGTAGAGCCAGTTTCTAATCGTGTCGGTTAAGAGTTCTTTGTTGCCAGAGGCAATCAACAGTTCAGGAGGGTCGCTTTCAATTTTTATAGAAACAAAGAGGTAGTGTTCTATGGTGTGGTGGTTTTTTAAAAAACTCTGTAAAACACTCGTAAGCGTTGTGGTTGTCTCTGCTTTTTCAAGCTTACTGAGAATATCAAAGTGTAATTCAGGGTTCAAATTGATCTTCAGTTGTTATCTTTAAAAATAAGATAGATCTCTTTATCTCCTTTGTGGGGATTTTCACCGGCGAATCATTGCCTGTGTGAAATTTGAGAAGTTTAAAGGAAGTGTGTGGTCGAGATTGCGGTGAATACAATAAGTCAACCCTTGGTGCTCTTGATGCTGGTAATTGTTGCTGCCCTTTCCGTTGCCCTTGGTTCGTATTTTACAGTGGTTATCTACCGGGTGCCCCGGGGAGAATCCTTATTGACTCCAGGATCACATTGTCCACATTGTAATACAAGGCTTAAATGGTACCATAATGTACCCCTCGTCTCATATCTGTTTTTAAAGGGGCAATGTGCTTTTTGTGGTGTGTCGATGGGGGCTTCATATCTCTGGGTCGAATTTTTGACGGGACTACTTGGAGTTGTTGCCTTTTATACTGGGTTACTCTATTGGGGAGTGCCGAGTGTATGGCAGGCGGGGGCTTTTACTTGGTTGGTACTGACGCTTGTTCCGATTGTTGTTGTTGACGTTAAGTATTATTTAATTCCTGATGGCGTTGTGCTTCCTGGAGTGGTTGTTGGAGTTGTTCTGGCCCTAGTGGGGGACTATATTGCTATAACTGGAGCGCTACTCGGCGGTTGTACGGTTGGGTTGGGGTTCTGGCTGTTCGGATGGGTGGTTTCGCGTATTCTCAAAAAAGAAGCCCTTGGGTTTGGGGATGTAAAACTCCTGGCAATGATTGGTTGTTTTGTGGGGTTAGATGGGGCTGTTGCAACTATTGTGGGAGCGTCAGGTGTGGGGCTTGTTGTTACCCTCATACTTAAGATCGTCCGAGGTGAATCTCGTGAAATTCCACTCCCTTTTGGGCCTTATATTTCTGTCGCTGCATTGCCGGTTTTTGTCTGGAAAGATCAGTTGATTGAGGGCTATTTTAATATCATATCTCAGGTGCTTCTGTAACGCATCAAATTTCCCGTTTTTATCCGAAAAAAGCGATTTTTTTTAAATATTGAAGGGTATATTTCACTGGCAATTGAAGGGGAAATTACTAAATTTCCTGTATTAATTTTAACACTAATTTCACCGTTTTTTGGTGGACAGATGTGAAGGCTCATGCGCATATTAATTACGAATGATGATGGTATATCGAGTGGTGCTCTTCATGCACTTGCCGGTGCACTTTCTGTCGATCACGACATCATTGTTATTGCGCCTGCTACCGAGCAGAGTGGTGTTGGGCACGGTTTTACCTACCTTAAAAATTTAGAAGTTGAGAAGCTTACCATATACCCATATCCTTGTTATAGTGTTATGGGTACTCCTGCGGATTGCATTAAGTTCGCCCATTTTGAATTGTTACAAAATGAAAAAGCAGATTTGGTAGTTTCTGGAATAAATGATGGACACAATACCGGTGTTGCCTGTTTTTATTCAGGGACCGTTGGTGGCGCCCGCGAAGGAATACTTCTTGGGATACCCTCAATTGCAGTGTCGGTGCATCATCACTCAGAAAAAAATAATACAGCAGGGGTTAAATGGGTGGTTGATATGATCAACTCAGATACCTTTTCACTGCTTAATACTCAAGCACTTTGGAATGTGAATCTTCCCGATCTCGATCGATTAGAGATGAAGGGAAGTCAGTTTTGTGCAATGAGTATGGTTATGTATCATGACGATTATACATTAGAATCAGAAGGTACAGTGAACTCCTACTCGTTTAGTGGAGATCGGCCTAAAGATCAATTTAAAGAAGGGACCGATGACTATCTGGTACTTGACGGCTACGCCTCAATTGTCCCCATAAAAACTGATCAGACAGATGAAACGTTTTTAGAATTACAAAGAAAAATTAAACAATAGATCCATTAGGAGAATTAATGTCAGAAGAAAAAGTGCCAATTGTGACCAAGGCTCATATCGAAGATGAGATGAAGGATTCTTATCTTCGCTACTCCATGAGTGTGATTGTATCGCGTGCACTCCCTGATGTTCGTGACGGCTTAAAGCCAGTACACAGACGGGTGCTCTTTGGTATGCACGATCTGGGTGTTTATCCCGGTAAGCCCTATAAGAAATCGGCGCGTATTGTTGGTGATGTAATCGGTAAGTATCACCCCCATGGTGATACTGCAGTATACGATACGCTTGTTCGTATGGCTCAAGACTTTTCACTGCGCTACCCTCTTGTTGATGGTCAAGGTAACTTTGGCTCAATTGATGGTGATTCACCTGCGGCGATGCGTTATACAGAAGCGCGAATGCAGAAATTTGGTGAACTCATGCTTGGTGATCTTGAAAAAGATACTGTTGACTATGTTCCCAACTATGATGATTCAGAATCAGAACCGTCAGTGCTTCCGAGTGCCTTTCCAAATCTTTTGGTAAATGGGTCAACAGGTATTGCAGTTGGAATGGCGACGAGTATGCCTCCTCATAATTTGCGTGAAATTGTTAAAGCAATCCATAAGGTTATTGAGAATCGTGACATTCCTGTTGAAGACCTTCTTGAATATGTTTCTGGTCCGGATTTCCCGACTGGTGCGATTATTTATGGCCGTGCGGGAATTCGTTCAGCCTTTTTAACGGGTCGTGGTAAAGTACGAGTACGTGCGCGTCACCATATGGAGACAACAGCTACTAAACGTGAACGCATTATTGTTACCGAAATACCCTATCAGGTTAATAAATCAAACCTAATCGAAAAAATGGCAGGTCTTGTTCGTGAGAAGAAGGTTGAAGGCATTAGTGATCTTCGTGATGAGTCAGATCGTCATGGCATTCGTATGGTTATTGAGCTTAAGAAAGATGCTATTTCTGATGTTGTCTTGGCAAATCTTTACAAATATACACAGCTTCAAGACACCTTCTCAATATATAATCTTGCCCTTGTCGATAGACAGCCCAAAGTGCTCAATCTTAAAGAGATGATCACTCACTTTATTGATCACCGTCACAATATTCTTGTGCGCAAGACTCAATTTGAGCTAAAGAAAGCCAAAGATAGAGCGCATATTCTCGAAGGGCTCCGTATTGCTCAAGATAATATTGATGAAGTGGTCAGAGTTATCCGTGGATCTGATAATAGTGAAGCTGCGCGTAATCGATTGATTGAACGCTTTAACCTAAGTGAGATACAAGCTAAAGCTATTGTTGACATGAGACTTGGTCAGCTCACTAAACTCGATATTAATAAAATCGAAAATGAATATAATGAGCTTCTTACTCGTATTGCTGATTTTGAAGATATCCTTTCAAATCATGAACGGAGAATGAAAATTATCGGTGATGATCTTCAGGTACTAACCGACAAATTTGGCGATGAGCGTCGTACTTCAATAGAAGAAGCGACAGACGATATTGATATTGAAGATCTTATTCCTAATGATCCAATGGTTATAACCATGTCTGATACAGGATATGTGAAACGTATCCCTGTTGATACCTACAAATCTCAACATAGAGGTGGTAAAGGTATTACTGGTTCAGGTCTTAAAGATGAAGACCACATTAAGAGTCTTTTTGTAGCAAATAATCATAACTATTTACTTGCCTTCACCAACCTTGGTCGAGTACATTGGTTAAAAGTATACCATATACCTGAAGCGTCACGTACAGCAAAAGGTAAGGCGATCATAAACATGATTGGCCTTCAAGAAGGTGAAACCGTTGCAGAGATTGTAAAAGTTGAAGACTTTGATGTGAAGCAATCGATTGTTCTTGTAACAAAAAATGGTACCATTAATAAAATGGATATCAACCTTTTCTCACGCCCTCGTAAAGGTGGTATTCATGCAATAGCACTTGATACTGGTGATGTGTTGGTTGAAGCGCTCCTTGCACAAGAAGAGTCTAACCTTTTGATTGGTACTCGTAAGGGTAAATCAATTTGTTTCCCTCCAAGTGCATTTAGATCAATGGGTCGTGGTACTCGTGGTGTTCGTGGTATGAAACTTGATGCTGAAGATTACGTCATCGGTATGGTTGTTCTCAGAGTGGGAACGAATGTACTCACTGTTACTGAGAAAGGTTTTGGAAAACGTACAAACCCTGGTGAGTATCGTGTGACAAATCGTGGTGGTAAAGGTATTAAGAATCTTAAAGTAACTGAGAAGAATGGCGATGCAGTTGCAATTCTTGCTGTTGAAGATGATTCAGATATCATTATTACAACCAAAAAAGGTATTGTAATACGTCTTTCTGTAAGCTCTGTACGTCTTATAGGTCGTGACTCTCAAGGGGTTCGCGTTATTAGACTCAAAGATGATGATGAAGTAATGGATATCGCTTCTCTCCCTTCTTCTGTTGAAGAAAGTGTAGGTGAAGGTGCTATCGATGCAGAGATTGTTGAAGAAGTAGCGGGTGATGAAAGCCACAATGCTGAAGATGCCGTTGATGCAGAAGAAGTTGAACAATCGGATGACTCTTCTGCAGAAGAAGAGTAACTTGTTTCGAAAAAACTGATTTATACTAAGTGCAACTCGATTTAAGGTCCTGTTAAATGACAGGGCCTTAATAGCGAGGCTGTGAATAGATTGTTTTTTAGAGACCTAAGGAGATATAATGAATAAAGCACGATACGTTGTTCCCAATTTTTTTACGAGTTCAAGCTTCTTAATTGCAGTTTGGTCTATTCTAATAGCTTGTGGTCTGGTAATTCTTGACTCTGGGTTTAAATTCAATAATTATGAACTTGCATCGTATATGGTGGTATTTAGTGTACTACTTGATAAACTCGATGGATTTGCTGCTAAAATTTTTAATGCATATTCTGACTTTGGTGCACAATTTGATAGCCTTGCAGATCTTGTTGCTTTTGGAATCGCACCAGCTATCATTATTACTTTTGCATTAAAAGAGACTGTTCCAGAGTGGTATCAGGCGTATAAAATTATTGTATGGGTAAGTATGTCAGTGTATGTACTTTGTGCAGCAATGAGACTCGCAAAGTATAATGCTGTTGACATTGATGGTAATCCTGATTATTTCGCGGGAATGCCTTCAACATTTGCAGGGGCGCTCAATGTAATCCTTGTGATTCTTGCGTTTAAATATGACTTTTTTACAAAGTGTCCAGAATATTTGATTGCATTCCCTATGATGCTTATAGCAACAGGGGTATTGATGGTCTCTCCACTCTACCTCCCAAAGTTAAAATCAAGAAAATCAAAAATCATCAATATAGGTCAAATAATCCTCATTATTCTCACCTATATTTCTGGCTTTTCTATGAAATTTCCTGAGTTCCTTTTTGCTGAAGTTGTGATATATGCAGTCATCGGTTTTGGATATGGCTTAGTTAAGAAAGGTATTATTGATCAGGGGGCTCTTCCAGTCGAGGGGTAAATGAGCCAGATATCAGATGTTAAAGTTGTTGCTGTTTTGGGTGGGGCCTTTGACCCTATCCATAATGATCACATGCGTATGGCCTATGAGTGTCTCAACTTTTCTGTCTGTGATGAAGTTTGGTTAATGCCCTCACCTGACCGATGGGATAAAAAACCGGTAGTATCTGCAGAACATCGCCTTGCTATGGTACAGATTGCTGTTGAAGGAAATACTCAAATCAAAGCTTCTGATTTTGAAATTACTCAGGGTAAATTCAGAGGCTCATATGTTCTCTTAAAATCATTACATAATTCATTCCCCAATCATGAATTTCGCTTAGTTGTGGGGAGTGATACGTACTCTTCAGTGCCATATTGGCGTGATAGTACTACCTTCAAAGAAGATAACTATAATGGTCACCTGTTACTTCAAGAGTTTTCATTGATTCTCTTTCCCCGTGCAACAAGTCCAATGCCTGATAGAAGCATCCATATTTCGAAGGGCTATAAGGAACTATTTCAAGTTTCTACAACAGCTGTTGGAGAGCTCTCAAGTACACTGATAAGAGATCGTAATAATAACTGTAAAGGGCTACTACCTGACAGTGTTTATGCATATATCAAAGAGCATGGGTTTTACGCAGAACCAAGTTGTTGAAATTGAATTCTAATTTCAGGATGGTCATTCAGCTCGATCTTTACTGGAGTGACTTTCCGTTTGTTTTTGTCACGAAGTAAAATGATGATAGGACGTTCAGGATTGACTCGATTCGCTTTGGCAACAATTCCAGTATAGCCTTTGTATTTGCAGCGATCTTCTCCAGAAACAAAAATATTGGAACCGGTTGGGTAGATGGGTATCATAGTAATGAGGGTATCTACTATAGAACGATTCAACTGAGTCCCTGCCATTTTAATCAGTAGTTTAATGACTTCTTCAGGCGATTTTTTGGGTTGGCCGGGGCGAGGATTATCAAGTCCAACATAGATGTCAGCAACTGCGGAAATCTCGGCATACCGGTGTATTTCATCTTTAGCCGCTGCTTGTTTTTTAATAGGAGCATCATTTGAACCCCTGAGTCGACGGGGGTATCCACCACCATCTTGACGTTCATGATGCTGATATGCAACGTGTGCAGAAATAAGAGGTATTTTGGGGTTCTCTTTAAGAATGGTAAAACCAAGAGTAGGATGCTCTTTAAGGAGGGTAAATTGTTCAAAAGTGAGTCGTCCTTCAGTATTGACAATTTCGTCTGGAAGGGCGAGATTGCCGATATCCATAAGAAGGCAGCCTTGAACCATTTCTTCGAGTTCATATTTATTGTACCCAAATTTATTGCCGAGCATAGTGGCAACGATTGAAACATCAAGTGCGTGTTGAAAGTGATAATTACTTTGGGTGCGGATATTACTTAAATTAATCATGGTTGCTTCACGGCCCATTATGTCTTGAATAATGTTCGCTGCAGATTTTTGAATTTTTGCAACAGCAATGATATCTCTGAAGCGACCTGTTTCTCGCATCACTTGTTTTATCTCTTTAACACTGGCTTTATTTTGGTTGATTACCTTCTTGAGTTTAACTGCGATTTCACGCATTGCTTCGTTTGTTTGGTTCGCAACCTGTTCAGTAACAGCCTCTTCAATTTCAACTTCTTCAGTACCGGGTTCATTAATAAAAAAGAAGGTTTGATTGACCTCGAGCAACTTCCGTAAAACAGCTTCAGTAATTTTATAACCAGCAGTGAGTAATATATCACCATTATCACGAAAGACACTTTTTGCAAGTTGATCACCAATCGCTAATTCTTCTTGTGTTACTTTAACCACTTATCAACCCAAATATCTAAAAATAAATTAAACAACAATGTGATAGATTATATCGTTATTATACAACTAAAAAATGGGGTAATCAAATAATGAAAGGAAATTGAAGAGCTTAAGTGAAAAAAAAAGAGGAGCCTTGAATTAGGCTCCTCAAAATGAATAAAAAGGGTGTTTTTTAAGAAATTTCTGCAGATCCAGATTTAATCAGACACTGACACGCAAGACGTGTTGAACCAGATACGCCGTAATCTTCTTCTGCTTCGGTAGGTTCTTCAAGGTTCTCTGACCCAGAAACTACTTCAATTTCGCATGCGCCACACACACCATTTTGACAACCAAAGCTTACACCGAGTTCTTCAGCCGCTTGTTGGATTTTTGCGCCATCTTCGACTTCTTGTGTTTTTCCCTCTTTAATAAGTTGAGCCATGTGCTCCTCCTTTATTCTAAAATTTCATTGTTTTGAAGAAAAATATACATTGTCTACCGAAATTGGGGATAAAAAGAGGTTTATAACGTTTAGAAAAGAACATTTATTACAACATGCTAATATGATAGAATATTGAGTCGCATGAGACCCGTTTAGGATTGAGCCAAAAAGGGTTTAAATTGTTATCTTTGACACAAATTTTAAAACCTTTGTACCATGAGCAATATTCCAAAATTACCGAAAGGGACCAGAGACTTTTATCCTGAAAATCAACGGATACAAAACTTTATTTTTGACAGCTGGAAGAAGACTTGTAACTCCTATGGTTATGAAGAGTACGAGGGGCCAATTTTTGAACATCTCGACCTTTTTACCAGAAAATCAGGTGAAGAGATAATTTCACAGCTCTATGCCTTTCAAGATAAGGGAGGGCGAGATATTGCACTCCGTCCCGAAATGACACAATCCCTCGCTCGTATGGTGAATCAAAAAGGTAATACCCTCAAGAAACCATTTAAATGGTTCTCGATTCCCCGGTTATATCGCTATGAGCGCGCCCAAAAAGGGAGGCTGAGAGAGTTTTATCAGTTAAATATGGATATTATTGGAACAGAATCATTAAATGCCGAAGTTGACCTCCTCTCTTCAATTGTTTCTCTGTTACAAGCATTTGGCCTCGGGGCTGATGATTTTCAAATAGGTATATCAAGCAGGAAATTACTCAACGCTCTTTTGGTTCAGCGAGAAATAAAAGATATTAACCAGGTGTATGCAGCACTTGATAAGCGTGCTAAAATTGGAGAAGAAAAGTTTTACGATCTTCTCAAAGAGAATGGTGTGTTAGATGCTGACATAGAATTTTTAAATAATTTCATGCAATCAAAAAATATTACTGAGATAAGAACTTTTTGCCAATCAGAAGATGCAGAAAGTTCTCTAAATGAACTCGTCTATATTTTCGAAATGTTCGATTCTATGGGTCTTAAAGAGTATCTCGAAATTGATCTTACGGTAGTTCGAGGCCTTGCCTATTATACGGGTGTTGTTTTTGAAGTGTTTGATAAACAAAAATCTATGCGTGCTATCGCTGGAGGGGGGCGATACGATGACCTCTGTTCTATGCTTGGTGGGCAACCAACGACCGGTGTTGGTTTTGGTGTTGGAGATGTAGTACTAGGAAATTTATTAGAAGAGAAGGGACTGCTCAAAGGTGTATCGAAAGGAAATATTGATTTCTATCTTGTTAGTTTTGAAGATAAACCAATAGAACTTTTTACGCTCGCACAACAAATTCGTGCAAAAGGTTATACCTGTAATCATCCTCTTACGTTTCAGAAATTTAAAAAACAACTCGATGCAGCAAATGCATCGGGGGCTCAAAAAGTTGTCTTTGTTGGTTCTGATAAAGCAGGGGCTGGAGAAATTGAATTAAAAGATTTTGCAACGGGTGAACAGGGTGTTGTGAAACTGGAAGAATTATAAATTTTTACTGCCTATTGTATGTATACATGACACAGATCAGTGTACACGCTACTGTAGGCCAAGAACATTTAATAAGGAGTATATAATGGACAAAGGAACATACGAAGATTTACAAAATGGAATTGTAGAGCTTGAAACACCAGAAATTGAAGCATGGGATTTTAAATACCCAGGGTCGAATACTGAATTAACTATCGCAGTACCTGAGTTTACCTGTATCTGTCCCAAAACAGGACTTCCTGATTTTGCAACAATTGAAATAAGCTATACGCCAAATTCTGAGTGTATCGAGCTTAAAAGTTTTAAAGAGTACATTCTCTTTTACCGTGAAATGGGCATTTTTCACGAGCATGTCGTTAATAAAATGCTAAATGATTTGGTGAAATGCATTAGTCCTAAATGGATGAACGTTACTGGGGTATTTAATGCACGAGGTGGTATCCAAACAACAGTAAGTGCAGATTTTGATGAAGGCGAAGTGAAATAATGTCAGTCTTTAATTTCAGTGCTGGCCCTGCAATTCTTGATAAGGGTGTTATGAAACGCTCAGCAGAGGCAGCGATTGAATTTGCAGGAACGGGACTGAGTATTCTCGAGATGAGTCATCGATCTGCACCGATAGTTGCAATGTTTGATGAAACGAAAGCGCTTATTGCAGAACAACTGGGTGTACCTGATAATTATGAAATTCTTTTTTTACAGGGGGGGGCATCATTGCAGTTTGCCATGATACCCATGAACTTTGCAAAAAAAGAGGGTGTTGTTGATATCGTTAACACAGGCACTTGGACTCAAAAAGCTATTAAAGAGTTGAAGCTTTTTTCAACGGTCAATATAGCGGGTACAAGTGAAGAGAGTAATTTTACAACGATTCCTACAACTATTGATCAGTCAGACAATGCAGAGTATCTGCATGTGTGTACAAACAATACGATTTTCGGTACTCGGTACATTACATTGCCTGAAGTTAAAAACCCTAACGGCTTTCTTGTTGCTGATCTCTCATCTGAAATTTTTGCACGCCATTTTGATGTCTCAAAATTTGGGATCATTTTTGCCGGTGCACAAAAAAATATGGGCCCTGCAGGGGTTGCTCTTGTGGTGATCCGAAAAGACCTGCTCGATAGAGTAAACGACGGTATTCCAACCATGATGGATTACCGAACTCATGTAAAAGCTGATTCAATGTTTAATACCCCACCAGTGTTTTCGGTTAAGGTTATTAACGAAACTATGAAATGGTTAAAAGAATTGGGCGGTGTTTCAGCAATGGAGAAGATCAATGATCGTAAGGCAGCAAAGCTCTATACTGAAATTGATCGCAATCCACTCTTTAAAGGTGTTGTTGATACAAAGTATCGTTCGACAATGAATGTGACTTTCGTTTCGGTTAACCCTGATCATGAAACACTCTTCCTTACATTTGTCGAAAAGAAAAACTTGTCCGGCCTCCCTGGACATCGTAGTGTTGGTGGGTTCAGAGCATCAATATATAACGCAATGCCCGAAGCAGGGATCGATGCACTCATTGCCGCCATGCAAGAGTTCGAAGCTATACACAGTTAAATACAATAAGTGTAAACTCTCATAGCATTCTATTATATAAGGTCAGAGATCGTTCTCTGGCCTTTTTGTATTCTTACTCCTATTTCATTTGGGTGATTACTTACCCCGAGTAAGAGAATATATGGACAAATCTGTTATACTTTTAACATACCAAGAATTGAGAGTATATCTTTAGTACATTACTCTTAAAACAGTAACATTTAAGGGACTCATCAATGGAAACAACCGTATTTAATAGAACACAATCACCAGGTTCAGAAATGAGTCCTGCACTGTATAACCTCGCTATTGGAATTACCCTCTGTTGGGGGTTCGCAGTAAACTGGTGGATGGTTACTAATATTGACCCCATGACTATTGTCTCATTTGGTATGATACCAATTATAATAGGATATTTTGCGAGTTGTATGATAGGGGTTGCACTGTTTAAAAAATCAGATAATCCTCTGATTAGTTTCCTTGGTTATAACTTTGTAGTGGTACCTTTTGGTTTGTTGCTTAATGTTATTGTTAGTGGTTATAATCCAGAAATAGTTGCGGAAGCAATAAGGACCACAGGCCTCGTAACAGCTCTTATGATGATAGCGGGGACACTCTTTCCAGGGTTCTTCCAAAAAATTTCTGGCGCATTAGCCATATCACTTATAGTGGTAATTGTTGTAGAAGTAGTGGGTTCGTTCTTTTTTGATTTTCACCATGGTATTATGGATTGGATTGTTGCCATAATTTTTTGTGGTTACATTGGCTATGATTGGGGACGTGCAAATGCAATCCCCAAAACTTTGGACAATGCTGTCGATAGTGCAGCAGCACTGTATATGGACATTATAAATCTCTTCATCCGTATTTTAAGAATAGTGGGGGATAGAAGATAATAAATGTTTTGTAGCTGGGACTTGTAGAAAATATAATTGAGGGACAAATGAATAGAATAATCAAAGGAGCCATAGTTCTAGTTCTAGGTTGTATAGGATGTGATCAGAATGTGAGTTCTGATGATAGATTATCAGAAGTGGAATCGTCGTCTCAAGCATCTTCACAAGGTATGGAACTATCTTCGGAATCATCAGGAGGGGAGATCTTTGAAAGTTCTTCTGTAAAAGTTGAAAGCTCGGAAGTGAGTAGTGAAAGTACTAGAGGAGTATCGTCGTCATCGGGTACTTTGAGCTCTTCGCATTTAAGTGTCGAGTCAAGCAGTGTATATTCATCAATTGAGCAAGTAAGTTCATCATCATCACCGTCCTCTTCATTGGGCGTGAGTTCTTCTATAGAGGAAACATCATCAAGTATCGCATATGCCCCCCATATGTATTGCCCTGTTGTAGAAGCTTATGGACGAGTTGCAAATGTACAGCCTGGCGACCCTGGGGGAATGGATCTTATAGAGATTTCGGGGACTGCTGTGAGTACTACTCAAACGAATGCAGGAGCAGACCTTATTTGGGTTCATAACGACTCAGGTGGTGGGGCACGTGTCAGTGCAATCTCTGCAATAACTGGAGAACGAATTCGAAGTTTTCAATTGTTGGGAGTTGGTGATACCGACTACGAAGATATAGCAGTCGCCCCTTGTGGAAACGTAGAAGGGAGCTGTATTTATCTTGCTGATGTTGGTGATAATCAGGGAAGAAATTCTAAAGGCTGGGAGGGGAGGTCTTCTGTTTTCATTTATAAATTTAAAGAGCCCATTATTGATGAAACTAATGACAATGATGCTATTTCAGATATAACAGTATTGGAAATGAGTTATTCAGGAGGTGATCATGCCACTCCCTTTGCTGATTGTGAAGCAATCTTTGTAGACCCCACTGGAGATAGTATTGGTGGCGAAGCGGGTGATATCTACTTGGTCACTAAGTGGGATTATGATGAAGAATCCAATACTCGTCTGTTACAGTACCCTCTGAGTGAACAAAAAAGTGGTGCCTATGTACTAAAGATAGTATCAGAAAATGTGAAACATTTTTTGGTGACGCGTTCAGATATTTCAGCTGATGGGACGCGGATTGCTGTGGGTAATTATGATACAACATGGTTTTGGTCACGTGCCCCCGACCAAACAATAGCCAATGCCTTTGATGCTGGCTCCTGTGAGTTAGAACTTGAACTTCCCGCAAGTAAAGAGTGTACTCAGTTTGAAGCTCTGGCGTTTAATGCCGAAGGAAATGCCTTATTTGAGATTAGTGAGCAGACCAATTGTTCTGCTATAGGGATTCACAAAACAACTTTTTCTACTGAGGAATAAATATCAATGAATGGAAACCCATTAAGTAGCTCTGAACCATGGAATATGGTTGCAGAGGGGTACGCTGAAACAACTCAGTTAATGCTTGCAGAATATGCAAAAGAGGCACTTGAATTAGGAGGCATAACTCTGGGAGATGTTGTTGCCGACGTAGCGTGTGGACCAGGGACACTCTCTCTCTTGGCTGTTGAAAAGGGAGTTGAGGTTAAGGCTCTTGATTTCTCTCAATCAATGCTCTCCGTTTTTCAAGAAGTACTGGATGTCAGGGCGATTTCAGAGATCCAATTAACTCATGGTGACGGCCAAAGCTTACCCTACAGTGCTGACCATTTTGATGCTGCCTTTTCAATGTTTGGACTTATGTTTTTTCCTGATCGGTTTAAAGGCTTTTCAGAGCTCTATCGGGTCTTAAAACCGGGTAAAAAAGCGGTGGTAAGTAGTTGGGCTCCCCTGGACCAATCACCAGAAATGAAAATGATGTTTGAAATCATAAAAGTGATTAAACCAGATTTGCCTGAACCAGGTACTGTCGTTGATACTCTTCAAGACCCACTGCAATTTAAAAGAGAGATGGAACACTCTCAATTTACTGATGTTGTGATCCATAGGGTAGAAAAAGAATTTACTATTAACTCAATAGAAGAATATTGGGGCCTTATGAATCGAGGGAGCGTTCCTATTGTTATGCTTAAAAATAACATGGAGGCATCTCAATGGATCGAGTCTGAAAAGAGAGCGCTCTCTTTTCTCTCAACCCGATTGACTGCAATGCCTGTAGTTTCATCAATGTGTGCATTTATTGGAGTAGGGGTCAAACCTAAATAGTTATTCTAAATAAGTATACCCATAGAGGCCGGAGCTATAGATCGCTATAAATTCACGGCCTTCTTTTTGGGAAATATTTCCTGCTTTGACTGATGCAGTTACCCATGCTTCTATGGTGCGGACCATCTTCTTTGGTTCAAACTGAACATAGTCAAGTACATCAGCCACTGTCTCTCCATCAATTACTTGATCGATATTATACCCTGAATCTGTTACTGAAACATGTACTGCATTGGTGTCCCCAAAAAGGTTGTGAAGGTCTCCTAAAATCTCTTGATAGGCACCAACAAGAAAGGCTCCAAGATAGTAACGTTCGCCCTGCTTAATGGTGTGTAGTGGGAGGTAATTAGGGCGATTGGTCGTGGCGATATATGAACTGATTTTCCCATCAGAGTCACACGTAATGTCCTGAATCGTGCCTTGACGAGTTGGTTCTTCAGTTAATCGTTGGAGTGGCATGATTGGGAATATATGATCGATTGCCCATGAATCGGGTAGTGATTGAAAGAGAGAAAAGTTACAAAAGTATTTGTCACTTAATATTTTACTCAGTGCCTTAAATTCTTCAGGAGGGCGGCCTTTCTGTGAAATGATTTGGTGTACTTCATGGCAAATAGACCAATAGAGTTTTTCAATCTTTGCTCGTGAAATCAGGTCGAGCACTCCGAGGCTAAAACGGTCGAGCGCCTCTTCACGAATAGCCTGAGCATCGTGAAAATTTTCCATCATTCTCTTCGAGATGAGTTGGTCATGGAGTGTGTAAAGCTCTTTTACGAGTTCATGATCGGTGTCAATAATGCTATCTGTATCATTATTCCACATGGGGACAGAAGAGGCTTCGAGAACTTCAAATACGAGTAATGAGTGGTGTGCACTTAATGAGCGGCCAGACTCTGTTATAATATTAGGGTGGGGAAGATTGTTTTTATCACTTGCATCAACAAAGGTATAAATGGCATCATTGACATACTCTTGTACAGTATAGTTAACACTGCTATCACTGAGAGATGAGCGGGTTCCATCATAATCAACACCGAGTCCACCGCCAATGTCTACATACTCAACCGCATGCCCCATTTTCTTTAATTGAACATAAAATTGGGCGGCCTCTTTCATAGCATTAATAATGCTTCGTATTTTATTGACCTGACTCCCAATATGAAAATGGATTAATTGGAAGCAGTCATGCATTTCATGAGTTTCAAGGAGTTCGAGCGCTTCAAGAAGTTCGCTCGAAGTGAGGCCAAATTTGCTATTATCTCCTCCTGAATCTTCCCATTTACCACTGCCCGAACTCGCAAGTTTTACTCGCATACCCAATGTGGGTTTGACTTTAAGTCGCTGAGCAAGTTCAATAATGAGTTGAAGTTCTCTGGGCTTTTCAATCACGAGAAATATTTTACGCCCCATTTTTTGAGCAAGGAGCGCGAGTTCAATATAATCTTCATCTTTATAGCCATTACATATTATTAAAGATTCACTATCGGTGTTGGTTGCGAGTACGGCATGGAGTTCTGGTTTCGACCCCGCTTCAAGACCGATATTAAATTTACGTCCATGAGTAACAAGCTCTTCCACAACGGGGCGCATTTGATTTACTTTAATCGGATAAATAATATGGTTTTTACCGGTGTAATTATACTCCTTTGAGGCTTTTTTAAAACAGGAATACATACTTTCGATTCTATCATCTAGGATATCGGTGAACCTTAAAAGTACTGGCGATGCAATATCTTGATCATCAATATTTTGCATGAGAACTGAGAGGTCGACGCTGGCCTTTCCTGAATAAGGAGTTACGGCAATATTACCGAGTTCGTTTATTGAATAGTACCCTGCACCCCATCCATTGATGTTGTAGAGCTCTGTTGATTGATCGATAGACCATTTTTTCACGATACATTCCCCTAAAGGCAAAAAGGCGATGAGAATGTAAAAATTTGAGAGGGGAATTTCCAACGTAAATTTATCATATTCAAAAATGAATGGATAGAAGTGAATAGGGTTTATCTCTCAGATTGGAGTGCATCTTTGTTAATTCAGGTCAAAAGCGGGATACTTTGGGCCATTTTTGTTACATTTCTGTCAAATCTAACCTCTGGGATAAGAGATGACTGTTATAGTACCACAAGACTATCATGCACGAGAAGCACTTCAAAACAAGCGCGTTTTCTGCATTACTCCTGAAAATGCGGAGCGGCAAGATATACGTCCACTCAGAGTTGGTATTTTAAACATCATGCCTAATGTTGAAACCTATGAGTTTAACCTTCTTTTTCCTTTAGGAAGAACGCCTCTACAAATTGAGCCCGTCTGGATTCGGTTAAATACTCATGAATACAAAAGTTCTCGTCGAGAGCACCTGGAAAACCTCTATATTTCATTTAAAGAGGCTAACAAAGACAAAGCTCTTGATGGGCTCATTATTACAGGTGCACCGGTAGGTGAAGTTGCGTTTGATGATATCTCCTACTGGCCAGAACTTCAAGAAATCTTTGAGTTTGCAAAAGAGAATATACCGTCAACTCTCGGTATATGTTGGGGTGGCATTGCTATAGCTAAGTGGATGGGTATTAATAAAATGCAATACCCTACAAAGCTTTTTGGCATATATGAGGGAGTAAATCTTGATCGCCAGCACCCTATTACTGGTGAAATTGATGATCACTTTTGGTGCCCACAAAGTCGCCATTCGGGGATCGAAGATTCGGTACTAGAAGCTGCAGCAAAAGAAGGTAAAGTTGCACTCCTTGCTCATGGTGAAGGTGCGGGCTACTTCATGTTTGAATCACCTGATCATCGGTTTTTGGTGCATCTTGGACATCCAGAATATAATTCAGGTCGTATTGTTGATGAAGCTATACGGGACCAACAAAATCCTCGTGAAGATGTGCTTCCACCCGTACGTTTTGATATAGAGAAACCAATAAATGTGTGGCGTTCACACCGCAATGAATTTTTCTCTCAGTGGATAAAGCATATCTATCTAACGTGTGAGTTTTAAATAGAGGGCTTCTATAGCCCCTTTCTGTATTTTCGGGTACAATTTATGGTGTAATTTCAATAGGAAGGTCAACTACTGGTGGTTCATAGTAGTAGAGAAGCCCTTCTTCTGTAGTAATTAAAATATGATCTTCAAAAAGCCTATAGCTCTTAAGCGTGTCTGGAAATGATTGTGAGTTAATGATTTTCCCAGTTTTCAGAGAATAGGTGTTAAGCTGTTTACCTTCTGCAGATATGAATTCATCATTATTCACCAATAGAAACTGGGAATTGTTGAGTGATTTATTCCACGAGAGAAATCCATTTGTTTTATTTAAGCATGAAATTTGCCCATAGTCAGTTTCAACAATAACGCAATGGGTACTGTTCATTAGTGATTTGATTGACTTTGAATAATTTACGGTCCAGTGGGGTAAGAGCGAGAGTTGTTTTCGTGCTATGACTTGGTTTCTACTATTTGCAAAATAGAGATTATTACTGTCACTAATAACATCAATAATAGGTACCGGAGAAAGAGGGTGATTGCTGAGTGGGAGTCCCGTTGATCGATTGATGTTATAAATGAGCCCATTTTGTGAAACGATAGCAATAGTTTCAGGGTGAATGGTATTGGGGAAAAATACTTTATCGGTGGTAAAGGGGAGTGACCATGAGACTTTAAACGGTTGCTTCTGAATCATATGAAGGGTGTGGTTTTTAGTATATGCAAGGAGAATATCATCGTATCCTTTGAGCTGGTGTATTAAGCCGGGGAGTGTGGCAGAGTTGTTGGTTTGTTCACCCGGGGTGAGGCTAAGTTGGTACATTACTGAATCGGGAGTAGTATAGATATGCGAGGAATCAATGAGGGAGAAAAGTTGTGGTGTAATAAGGGTAAGAGGAAATTCCCAACTGTGAATGTTACTGCGAAGATCAATTGCAGTAATTCCTTTTGAATCAACGATATAGTAATGGGTATTGTCGAGGAGGATATCGGCGGCATAGTTTCTATTATTTTGGATGCGTTCAACCCAGGATGCGCCAATAAGGTCTGCATAACTGCGTAGTGTTTGTTTATAAAGAGAATCGGGTTCTGTTGCATGGATGACCGCTCTGTGGAGAAGGGGGGCACAGTCTTCAGTGTTCTCCTTGTTATTAATACAAAGGTGGGCTTTAAGTTCGTGAGCTAAATTATTACCGGGCTCTTTTTGAAGTACTTGATTGAGCATAACAAGTGTTTGATTAATGTCGCTCTGTTGGGTATCTTGAATTCGGGATAGTGTTCGCTCTTGCTGTGTGGGTAGGTTACCAAAGTAGAGATTATTTAAAATGATAAGTTGAGTGGGGGTGGTGCACACTATGCTGGAATCATTCGTAAGTGGTGGGGCTGAAAAAGATGACCCGAGTTGATACACCCAATGTTGAGTACCGTCAAAATCATAACTCATTAAGTCACCTTGGGTATTATACAGTCCAATTTTATTATCAAGATTAGAGAGTGAGGTCGCAGAGGTCTGGCGTGACCAACTGGTTTCACCGGTAAGGGTGTTGATTTTTGATAGAGTACCATCGAGTGAAAGGTGAATAAAATAGTCGTGGTAGATAAAACCACTCCCGGTTCGAGGATAGGTGACGGTCCAATCTGCCGAGACTGACTCGTTGATGATAAGTTTTTGTAGTGAGCTTTCATAGATGGCCAGGATCCCATCTCGAAGAGGAAAAAATTTATTTGGTTGTGCAGGTAGTGTAAAACGTGATTTGATAGACCCATCAAGAAGTGACCGGATGATGAGGGTGTTATCTGAACAAAGTTCTGCAATCCCATTTATGTATGGGATAAAGCTACTAAAAGTACATTTGTCGGGAGTCTCTTTGTCGGTTGACCATACTTTCGTGTCGGTTCTCAAAAGGGAAACTTTGTCCTGTGCATGAATATAAATGGTGTGGTCGGGTGTGTACTCAGCCCAGAGAATGGGGGCGTCAGCTCGATAGATATAGGTGGCTTTTATGGGGAGCATTTGTTGAATGGTAATGACGTTGCGCGATAGATTGAGATGTACAATAATTGTATCGGTAATAAATAGGATGGAGTCATTGCGAGGAATGCCTACATAAAGAGGGGTTAGTTCATCGTTGTTGAGTGCAAAGAGTTCATTTTGTTTTGATACGACAATCAATGACTCTTTTGTTTTTATCACCCGATCAGGGGTCATGCCTGTTTTTATTGAAGGATGGATAAAGGTGACGGGTGCACTGTTCAGTGATGTAAGGAGGGTTCCCACCCATGTTCGTTTAGAAGCGGGAAGAAGTGGGGCGTTATATACGGTGAAAAAATGGTTGAGCGCCTCTGTAGTATCTTGGCGTGTTAAAGCGTATCTACCCAAGAGGGTATGGACATCTAAAAAGACGGGACTTGCAGGTTGCGTTGATAGCGAATCAAGAGTAATGAGTGCTTGTTCAATATTTTGGTGCATCTCCAAATTAAAGCTTGCTCGTTGATAGGTGATAATGTCTTGATGATAGACATTTTTTGCACTACTCACTCCCGATAGGGTGAGTATACAGAGCCAAATGGCTACTATTATATAGGTGGAATTAGATCTCATACGTCGAATTTGTAACCTGCACCCCGAATAGATAAAATGATTTCTGGTTGTGAAGGGTTGGCTTCAAGTTTTTGTCTTAGTTTAACAATATGATTATCGACGGTTCTAGTGGTGGGCATTGCATCAATATCGTATCCCCAAACATCTTGAAGAATATCTTCCCGGAGTACCACTTCACTTTTGCGTTGACTAAAGTATTTCATGATTTGAAACTCTTTAGTGTTGAGGTCAATGGGCACTTGATCTTTAGTTGCAATGAATCGTTTGAAATCTATGAAGATACCATTAAAGCTAATAGTGTTCTCTGTCGAACTATTGAGTTGGTCTCTACGAATAAATGATTTGCTTCGTGCAAGGAGTTCAAGTATTGAAAATGGCTTGCGAACGTAGTCGTCGGCCCCCATTTCGAGTCCAGTAAGTATACTCGATTCATCTGTTTTTGCAGTGAGCATGATAATAAAAACTGTGGGCATTTTTTTTCGGAGATAGCGACATACTTCATACCCACTTTTTTTGGGGAGCATAAGATCTAGAATTATGAGTTGTGGTTTGAACGATTCGGCTATGGTAATTGCTTCTTCACCATCAACGGCAACAGCGACATCATATCCCTCCAATTCAAAGTTGTCTTTTAAGCCGAGGCGAATGACCTCTTCATCTTCTACTATGAGTACTTTATCCATGGTTTCTCCTTCTGCATCAAATGTGGTTACCCTTGAGGTGCATATTTAAAAAATACTTTGAATTTTGCACCTGCACCCGGTTTACTCTCGACGGTGATTCGTGCATTGTGTGCGTCAGTTATTCGTTTAACTATTGCGAGACCAAGCCCGCTCCCTTTTGTTGTTCTTGTGAGTTCATTGCCGACACGATAAAAGTCTGTAAAGATTTTTCGGTGCTCATTTTTAGGGATGCCTGGTCCAGAGTCTTCAACACTGTAACAGACTTCTTTTTCATCGTGAGAAACGGTAATATGAATTGCGCCCCCTTCGGGGGTATATTTGATAGCATTACCAGCAAGATTTTGAATAACACTGATGATGCTTTTTTCATTGCCCTCAATAATCGATGAATGTTCTATGGCTCGAGTAAGAACAATCGTTTTAGCTGCGCATTGTGTTTCAAAAGGTGTTAAGATATCAGCAACTAAACAACTGAGGTCAATGGGGGTTACAATTTGAGTTGTCGGCGATTGTTCCCAGTTGCTATACTCAAGAATATCATCAATGAGTGTCTGTAGTCGGTTTGACTCTTTTTCAATGAGACCAGAATATTGAGCAACTTTACTGCTGTCAGATATTCGTCCTGTTTTAAGTGTTTCCGAAAGCATTTTAATGGAGGTGATAGGGGTTTTGAGCTCGTGTGAAACGCTTGACACAAAATTTGTTTTCATGTAGAGCAACTTTTTCTCTTGTCGAATTCCTCGTATAATTACGGCAGATCCAACGATAAGAGTAATGATAGATGTTGCGAGTAAGCTGTATAGAAATATTTTTTTTCGGTTGGCCATTGCGATAAGTTTGCTCTCACCAGTCTTATATATTTGAAGGCGGAGTTTGGGTAGGTGACTGCTGATACTGATATCTTTATAAAAATCCACATCGGGTGCGGGGCTATTCGCATGAATTATTTGACCATCATACAGGATGCGATATGAAATCTTGGATGCAAATGTTTTTGGGATAGCTCTTAAGGTATGAGTGAAAAAACTTGTCCGATCAAACAGTCCTATGAGTGATTGGTTGTGCCCTGTGTAATTGTCTCCAATTTTAATAAAAAGCTGAGTACTATCAGCTCGACTACGGATACCAAAGTTAGACTGGTCACCACTTGAATTCATAGATGAGAGAAGTTCATGGTGTTGAATATATTGATAGGTGTGATTGGTATGGAGTTGCCAGTTTATATGTATGTTCCATAAAAAGTCACGATCTCTTACGGTGAGGTATTCATAGGAGAGAAGTATCCCAAAAATTTCTGAATGTAAAAACTGGATCTGATTGATGTTGTAGGCACTAGGATTTCTAAAGTATTGGGTAATGATCAGTTTGGTGAGTTCGATAGCGTCGGGATAACGGCCCAGGGCAATATAAGCTCTAAACTGAGTGAGCCAGAGCCATGGAGTGATATCACCAGAGTAGAGTCCTTGAATGGGTTGAAACTCGAGAAGCTTGTTGCAATACCGTATCGTACCGCTGTGATTGCCGATGAGGGCATAGAGTTTAATGATTTCAACGAAGTTGTGTTTTTGTAAGAATGGGGTTAGAAGCTGGTTTTGTGAGCGTTTAATTCTTTTTCGTATGAGTGCCATACGTTCAGGCTTTGTTTGGGGAGGGGACAACCACTCTTTCTCAAAGGGGTCGAGCTCTCCTGATAGGAGTTGACTTTGAGTGGTTGTGATGAAACTTATGTTGGGATAGATAAGGTTATTAGCGTAGTAGAGAAATAACCCCTGTACTTCAGGGAGTTTGTCGAATGAATAGTTGTGTGGGTTTTGTGCAGGGTTAGGGAGCAGGTCATGAATCGTGAGCGCGAGTCGAGCAGTGGTTCTATAGGTGCCATCAAGGGAATGGTGAATAGTATTACGAGTAACGGATTCGAACTCTTTGAGTTGGTCATACTCTTTGTTTTCAATGAGAACTACTTCCTGTGTAATGCTTCTAATACTTAAAAATGCCAATATACAGGTAGGCAATAAAATTGAAAGTAAAAACAGGTATATAACGTGTCTATTGGTGAAGCGCATAGGGCCTTCAATATTTCTATTGAAATGGGAGTATTTCAGTAAAAATATCAAAAATAATTGGCGTAGAGTAGTACAAAAGGTGTTATTATTCTATAATGGCACTTTAGCAGTATATCAGGGTCCAGCACGTTTTATGAATAAAAATGTATTTATTGGTAGGCAACCCATTCTCAATGGTGCGCAAGAGATTATTGCTTATGAACTTCTCTTTCGAGATAGTCTCGATGATAATACCGCACGTTTCGATGATGATGTTCTTGCAACATCACGAGTAATGGTGACGGTTCTCAGTTCAATAGGGGTTAACCGAGTACTTGGAGACAAGCTCGGCTTTGTGAATATCAATGAGAAAATTATCGAAAAAAATATTTTTGAACCTTTTGATCGTACAAAATTTGTTTTTGAATTTCTCGAGACTACCGAAATTTCTGATGATTTCATCGTTGAAGTGACCAAGATGAAAAACGAAGGCTATGTATTTGCTCTTGATGATTTTGTGGTTAGTGAAGAGAATCTCAAAAAGTTTGCCCCTCTTTTCGACCTTATATCTATTGTGAAAATTGATATTATGCTTAATGATATGAGTTCGCTTGCTGGTAAACTCGGTATTTTTAAGGATAAGGGAATAGAGCTTCTCGCAGAAAAAGTTGAAACACTCGAAGTTTTTGAACAGTGTAAGGAAATGGGCTTTGACCTCTTCCAAGGCTTCTTTTTTGCGAAACCTATTATTATTAAAGGTAAACATATTGATCATAAAGAAATTGCAGTACTCGACCTTGTACGGTTGTTACAACAAGGTGCTGAAATTGATCTTATTGAAAATGAATTTAAAAAATATCCCGACCTAACCTTCTCTCTGTTTAAATATGTAAACTCGGCCTCACTTTCGAGAGGAAACGACATCCAGTCGGTACGGCAGGCTCTTGCATTATTGGGTGAAAAACGTATTCTTCAGTGGCTCTACATTATGCTCTATGCGAAATCGTATAGAGGGGAGACGGGTGCTAATCCGCTCTTTATAACAGCAAGTCAGCGAGCTAAGAGTATGGAGCTTCTTTATAGACGTATTCATAAAAATGCGAGCCAAGAACTTCTGGATAGAGCCTTTCTTGTGGGCATGCTTTCTCAGCTTGATGCGTTACTCCATGTAAGTATTGAGGAAATACTCGAAGAGCTTAATGTAACCAAAGAGATATCAACAGCAATTCTCCACAAAGATGGTGAGCTTGGTGTGATACTTGAGTTGATCCTTTCGTCTGAACAGTATGACCTTGATCGCGTAAAAGAGATTCTGGAAAAGGTTAGTATCAGCAATGAAGACCTTGTTTCAGCTACCCTTGATAGTTACTCTTGGATAGAGAGCCTCAAGTAATGGATTTTTCTCCGAAGTCTATGCTTCAGGGGGTTAATACTATTGCTGCGACTGCGGCATCTTTGGTAATGGATTATTATAATGCAGGATTTGAAGTAACCTACAAAGAGGATGATTCGCCTCTTACCTCTGCCGATATAGCTGCACATAATTACATAACTTCAGAACTTCATAAAATGTGGCCTTTAATCCCAATAGTCTCAGAAGAGGGTGAAATTCCCGCCTATGAGATACGGAAAAAATGGGACTATTTTTGGCTTGTTGATCCTATTGATGGTACAAAAGAATTTGCTCAAAAAGAAGATGAGTTTACGGTCAATATTGCTCTAATTCGGGGCTCTGAGGTAGTTCTTGGAGTTGTTATAGCTCCTGCTCTTGATAAACATTATTATAGTGCCGAAGGTGTTGGTTCGATTTTATTGGATAGTAAGGGCGAACATTTTTTACAGCCACCTCAAGTTATTAAGGGGACGCCATTGGATGCGTCTGGACTTATTACTTTATTAAGTAAGTCCCATAGAGAACCTGAAATAGATGACTACATTGCGCAGCTCCCTAATGTATCGCCAATGACGATAGGGTCTTCTCTTAAGTTTTGCACCATTGCCGATGGAACTGCAGATTTGTATCCACGAATGGCCCCTCTAAAAGAGTGGGATATTGCTGCAGGTCATGCGGTCGTTAAGTTTGCAGGGCGTAACGTGTACCAAATGAAGACGTGTAATGAGTATTGCTATAATAGCGCTACTCTCACTGTAACCCCTTTTGAGGCCTATTAATATGGATATGGAAGTTATTCGCAGTGGAGTGATTTTTTTTTTAGTACTCGTTGTATCTTTAAGCTTTCATGAATGGGCTCATGCGTGGGTTGCCTATAAATTGGGAGATTCAACAGCCTATGAGCAAGGACGGGTCAGTTTGAACCCATTAAATCACCTTGACCCTATGGGAACACTTTTTTTACTCATTATTTCTTTTGCCGGTGTGGGTATCGGCTGGGCAAAGCCTGTTCCTGTTGACCCATATAGGCTTAAACGATGGGAACGAGATTCAATGCTTATTTCTGTAGCGGGCCCTTTGGCAAATCTCTTTTTAGCGACGATTGTATTTGTATTGTATGGGGCATTAAATGCGGTATTTCAGATGGGCTTTAGTATTGATAGTCAATGGATGGAACTACTGAGTAGGATTCTTGTTGTTGGTGCCTGGTGTAATATCTCTCTTTTTATTTTTAATATGCTCCCCTTTGTTCCTCTTGATGGAAGTAAGGTCTACCCCTTCTTTCTTCCTAAGAGATTTAGAATAGTGGTAAATCAAATTCTCTATAAAATTGGGTATATACCTCTCATGATAATGCTCGCTTCTGAGTTTATGTTTGATAGTGGTGGGCTCTTTAGTTTGATTTTTTCTCCGGTGTATCGGGTGATTGGCTTGCTTTTTATGGAGATACGCCACTTAGTTTAGAACTGTTTGAGGTGGGCGAGAGGTCTTTTAAGGCTCTTAATGGGCTAAATTGTAAAAAGTTTAAAATTTAATCAAATTATCTCTTCAGTGGATTGCAAGGGAAATAAGATATTAGTACATTTGTCTTGAATTTAAAAATGGAGTAGCCGAGTGCCACATCATAAGTCATGTAAGAAAAGACTCAGAACGAGTATCAAAGAAACTGCTCGCAATAAAGCTGCCCGTTCTACTATCAGAACTAGTTTGAAATTGATCCGTACTGCCGATAAGAAAGAAGTTGTTGAGAAAGAAGTCCCAAGACTTTTTAGCCTTCTTGACAAAGCAGCTCGTAAACACCTTGCTGGTTTTACAAAAAACCGTGCTGGTAATTACAAATCTAAAATTCAAAAAGTTTTAAACTCTTACGCATAGTATTTGAGCGCAGTTTTTGAAGTTTAAGCAATAGTGTATTACACTATTGCTTTTTTTCGTTTTCTCAACAACTATAACTGGATAAGTGCGGAGCCATTAGTCTCTCTTGTAATAGAACTCAAAAGAGTTTTAAGTGTTTCGGTGGGGGTAAGGATCGTGAGTACTACCCTGTCACTATAATCAGCATTACTCACTTGTGCATCAAAATCAGCAATAATTCGGCGAATATGCTCATCAAAGGTGTAGGCGTACGAGCAGGTAAATTCAGAAAGGTCCACTTTGATAACGGGAGAAGCGGTTTCGATAACTTTCTGAGTTGTTCCAGTGTAGGCGCGCACTAATCCGCCAGTACCTAGTTTGACACCGCTGGAATACCGAGTAACTACTACCGCAATGTCCCCGATTTCACAATTCTGAAGGTAACTCAATATGGGTCGTCCGGCAGTGCCTTGGGGTTCTCCATCGTCACTCATGCCTAGAAGTGATCCTTGAGGGTGTCCTATGACATAGGCCCAGCAATTATGTGTTGCGGTTTTATGGGTCTCTTTTATTGATGAAATAAAAGAGAGGGCCTCTTCTTTTGTGAGAGCGGGGTGTGCATGTGCAATAAATCGACTTTTTTTGATTTCTTGCTCAATAGTATTGGGGTGTGTAATTATTGAATATGGTTTCATGGACAAAATATAGCATAGGTTTCGGCTATTTGAAGGGGGAGGTGATTGTAAGTGTTGTATGTTTACATGTATGTATGGTCAATAAAAGGAAGTTTTGAGCTGTTATTTTGAACAATTTGTAAAATATTGTCAATTTATGTAAAATCAAAAGGAAGTTTTTGACAATGGTATTTAATGAGTTAGATTTAGGTTGAGGAGTTACATGGATACAATTTATCTCTATTCGAATTATCGTATATATCTTAAAGATCACTTTAAGTTGTTAAGAGCTACTGATCCTCAGTTTAGTCAAAAGAGGGTGATGATTGATCTTGGAGTTCGCTCTTCGGGTTTTTTGTCAAATGTCCTTTCGGCAAAGAAAAACCTCAACCCCTCTCAGGTCGAAAAATTATCCATACTACTATCTCATACAAAGATGGAAACCCGCTATTTTAAGGCACTCGTAGGCTATGATCAGGCAAGAAATAGTGCTGACAAGCAGAGTAATTATGAAATTATTCAGGATGTGCAGGCAGTTAAGTTTAAAGACCTTGAAGGTGTAGAACTCGACTTATTTTCACATTGGTATTTTGTGGCGATACGAGAGCTTATTGCATTGAACCCATTTTTGGGAGATTTTAAGGTGTTAAGTCAATCTCTGCGCCCCTCAATTACCATGAATGAGGCGCGAGAAGCGATTTATTTTCTTGAATCGGGCCGGTTTATTGAAAGAGACAGTAAAGGAAAGTACCATGTTGTGGATGCGCTCATTAGTTCAAAAAATGAAATTCGCTCTACAAGTGTTGTGGGATTTCAGAATGTAATGATAGACTTTGCAAAAGAAGCCTTAGCAGTTATGCCTGTTGCAGAAAGGGATATTTCATCCATATCATTTTCTGCATCACAAGAAATGTTTGAACGAATTAAAAAAGAAATGCAAGAGTTTAGGAAATATATTCTCGACCTCGCTGAATCTGAACAGACTGATGCGAGTGTGCTCTATCAGTGTAACATGCAGTTTTTCCCCATCTCGAAAGAGATTAATGCAAAAAAAGGTGGGTGGTAATATGAAAAGAAGTATGAGTCGTTGTGTAGTATTATGTGTGTTGGTACTGTTGGGTGGGGTGGTACTCAACTGTGCTCAAGAACCTGAGTATGTTGGTACTGAGGCTGGAAATGCAGAACAGATTGCTTCTATTTCTGGTATTGCTTTTAAAGGTGGCTCACCGGCGTCAGAGGCTGCGATCTTGTATGCATCGAGTGACTCATGTACTCAAATTGCTGAGTGTGCTCAGAGTGCGATGACTGATACATTTGGCTTTTACCATATTGACTCTCTAAAAGAGGGGGAATGGATTATTCAAGTTTCTGATGACTCAAATGGAGTACTTTCTACAGTTGAAGTCCTAGAGGGAAGAGATAATCAAATGGATACCGTTTCACTGTTGCCATTGGGCACAGTATCGGGAATCTTAAGTGGCTCTGCTCAGGGGTTTAGTATAAAAAATTCTTTTGCTCAACCGAGTATCGACTCAGTATATGGTACCTTTACAATAGAGAATATACCTCAAGGAGAGTATCAATTGGTCGATATGAGGGGGGATACAATACTTGATGTGACTGTAGATGGCCCTCAGGCTCAATTTTTGGGATATCTCAATATTAGTGATAAGATAGTTGAAAAAGTTGAAGGCTATAATTTCTGTGAAAATCTTAGCTTACCCGGTTATTTCATCCCTCAATTTATTGTTGCATTAGAAAACGGTATAGAAGATACTTCAGTTGATGAAGAAATTGAGTGTTTTGGAGCAAATTTGGCGGAAGGTGGACAGTATGTATTTACCTTGATTAATCCTACAGGCATTTCGATAGAGGAGAACTGGGTGCTCAATATTTCTTATAGTGCGTCGGAGTCTATTACATTCAAAGTAATAGACATAAATGATAGAGTACTTGTCATTGAACTCCCTTCGACTATTGGCTCTGATGATTCTGTCATTAGTGCATTTCCTATTACTGGCACTCCTGATTTTGACCTCAATCAAATAAAAATTCTCCAATTTGTAAGCAATAGAAATAATCTAGAATTCAAGGTAGATTGGTTTAAATTGAGCAATGAGTAATGATATTGGAAGAATCAAATGAATAGTATTGCTATTTGTAGTTAATTGTAAGACAATTATTATATATGTAGAGTTAAATGTAAGCATAAGAGTGATTGATGAATTCTGACAGCCAGGAAATGCTCCTTAAAAAAATCGCTGACCTAGAGAGTGAAGTTGCACTGTATAAGAAAGCTCAAGAAATTTCTGGTTTTGGGCATTGGTCGATGGATTTAAAAACAGGGCTTTTGGCTTGGTCGGACCAACTTTATAAAATGTTACGAGTAGAGCCTTCTGATACAACGAATCTTGTTGATGTAATGACTTCGATGGTATATCCTGAAGATCGTGATTTGGTGAATGATACTATTACTGATGGAATTATTAATGGTGTTATTGAGCCAATGACCTTTCGAATTATTAGGTCAGATGGCGAAATTATCCACCTTTTATCTATGGGATGTGTAGAGTACGCAAATGATGAACCCATTAAGTTATTCGGCATAGATCACGATATTACCGCACAAGTTAAAGTCGAACAAGAGCTTAAAAATGCAAAAAATGAGGCCGAAGCAGCAGATAAAATAAAAGCTGCATTTCTTAAAAATATATCACATGAGATCAACACGCCTCTCAATTCAATATTAGGTTTTTCAGAACTGCTTAATTCGACAGGCCAATATAATCAGGAGTATGTTAGAAATATCTATTTAGGTGGTGTTCGCCTACAGAACATGGTCTCTAATGTTGTCGATATGGCAGAAATTGACTCTGAACAGATGAAGTTGGTTGTTGATCATGCTGATATAACAGAACTCTTTTCATCGGTGTATGACCAGCAGACTCGGTATCGTACTGATGGGCATACCATTGCTCTATCATTAAAAATACCTGAACCGAATGCTATCCCAAAAGTGGTTACTGATCCAGATCGTCTTCAAAGAGTTCTGGTAAATTTACTTGATAATGCAATTAAATATACCCCTCATGGGTTCGTTGAGTTAGGCTGTCGAGTGACTAACGATGGCCTTGAGTGCTATGTTCGTGATAGTGGAGTGGGTATCAGTCAAGCTGACCGTAAAGAAATATTTAATCGATTCCACAAGATTAAGCATGAATATTGTGAAGACTGTGGAACAGGGCTTGGTCTTGCGGTATCTTATGCGCTCGTACGTCTTCTCGGAGGAGAGTTGAGTTGTAAGTCAAAAGAAGGAGAGGGGAGTGCTTTTGCATTCACCATTCCTATCGTGAAACCAATTTCAAATATTTCTCCTGATATAGAGGTGTTTAAAAATACTCAAAGAGAGCCATTAAATGGGTTTCAGGTAAAAAAGCGAGTACTTGTTGTTGATGATGAGGAACTGAATTTGAGATTTATTGATGCGGTACTTGAGGACTCTTATGATGTTATAACGGCGCGCAATGGGCTTGAAGCTGTTGAGTATATCACTCAAAATCCTGATATTGATTTGATTTTAATGGATATTAAAATGCCGATAATGGATGGAATCGAAGCGACGAAGCGTATTAGAATTGATCATGGTGCTCTTCCGATAATAGCCCAGACTGCCTTTACTCACTCAGCTGATAAAGAAGCAATTACAAAAGCTGGCTTTTCTGATTTTTTACCAAAGCCAATCTCGATTCATCAGTTGATGGGTGTAATGGACCGTTATATTTAACAAAAAAAGTGATTACTCTTTTCGCAATAACTACACATTTTGAACAGTTAGTGTTGTTGTCGCTATAAAAATAAACGTCATAAATACATATTGATAAAAGAGTGGTTATTTTAAAGACTTGTGGGATATTAGGTGGGGTAAATGTGAATATATCAATCGTGGGTTTGTATGCATTAATTGCAATGAGTGTTGTAGGGTGTTTGCCGAGTGATACTGGTAGCGGTGGTGTGACAACTTCGAGTAGTGAGAACAAGCCATCGAGTGAATCCTCTTCTGAGAGCGGATATTCAAGTGAACCTTACGATGATCTCCCGAGTACAGTGGTGTACACAGATGGATACTCTATAAAAGTTAAAAATAGTGAGAGTGATACAGAATATATTATTAAGGGGGTCTGTTGGAGTCCTTATGATGCAGGAGGTGCTCCACACTCGGGTCAGCTTCCACGTTATCGTGAATGGGCCTCTAAAGATGCGGCACAGATGAAAGCTGCTCATATTAATACTGTTAGAACCTACATGCCCTTTAAGAGAACTGACACATGGAAAGCGGTGCTTGATACCCTTCATAGCTATGGCATAAAAATTATTATGACCGTCTATGCAAATCACCAGTGGGATAAAGAATCAATTGCAATTAACACTGTTAAGTACTACCGTGACCATCCAGCTATTCTTATGTGGATGGTGGGTAATGAGATTAATAACAATAATTTGTACAATGAAGAAGGGTTTGGTTTGGGTCGCTCAATTGAAATAGTCAATGATATGGTTGACCAAATTAAAGCAGTTGATAACAGTCATCCCGTAGCAGTGAGCTGGGGGGGGCCTTGGGAGGGTTATGATGTTCTTAATCAGCTCAAAGGTGATGTGCTCTCATTTCAAGTGTATGCGAATGACTCTTTTTACCATCTCTTTGATGATCATTTAAAAGAGAGTGATAAGCCGCTAATGATATCAGAATATGGGACCGACTCATTTAATCGACTTATTATGGCTGAAGATGAACAAGCTCAAGCGTATGCAGTAGCTGCAACGACCCGTGAAATACGCGATAATCTTTCGGCAACGAAAAGTGGAGCTGGAGTAATCATTGGTGGGACAGTGTTTGAATGGAATGATGAGTTGTGGAAGTACTCTGGTGCGGGTGACTTTGAAGGGTGGAGTGATCAAGATACAAACTCCACCTGGGAGTCAGAAACGAGTTGGGGGCCGTGGCCTGATTTGGTATGGCATGAGGAGTTTTTTGGGATTGTTGATATTGATCACAACCCAAAGCCGGCGTATGATTCTTTGAAAGCAGTCTATAAAACGTATTAATATCTACTATGTGATCAAATTTGCGTTATTACGTGTTTTTGAGTTAGATTAAAGCTGCCAGTAGTTATCCATGTGCACTTATAGAAAAATAAGTGTATATTAGAGCTATCATTTTGTTAGGTCTCTGTTGAAACAGATAATTACATTAATTCTTGTGCTTGCACATCTTTTGTTCTCTTTTGGGGGGGCGGTTGAAGAGGCGTTTTATCTTTGCACAGATATAGATGAGACTCATTTAGAGGGTTCACACAGTACTTGTGAAAGTCATAATGATTCCAATGAATCAAAAAGTGCTATAAAGCTCCATCCAGTAGAAGAACACTGTATTGATATTACTCTTGTGCCAAAAGCAGAACAAATCGATGGGTCTCTTACTGAAAGCATATCTTTATTTATACCACGCTTGGTGGTGCAATGGAATTTACTGGTTCAGCCAATACGAGGCAATCAAAAAATCAGTCAAAATTTTCTAGAAAGAGGTGAACGTGTTGCACAGATAGCAACCGTTGTCATTCTCTGTTAAACACTATTCTGTAAATACAATAAGTACAATACTTCACGTAGATTCGTGAGGTGTATGGTGTTTTAAAATTTTAATTAAAAATAAATATTTGAGAAAGGAATCGAAATGGTGTATACCCATCTTTTCTATAGGAATTATAGAATATTACTAGTAATGTGCATTGTGATGCTGCTCCCTATAGTGGTGAAGGCTCAGGCTGTCCTGACGTATGCGGAGCTTCTCAGTGAGGCACTCGAGAATAATCGGTTGGGAATAATTGCTCAGCACGATAAACAAGAAGCGAGTCATATTGCCCAACAAATTTCTTTATTGAGCAACCCAGAGTTAGAGTTGGGTACAGAAAATTTAGGAATAGGGGAAGTTGAATTAATCGTTTCACAAGCAATACCCTTGGGTGGGCGGCGCTCTTCTATGGTATCGCTTCAACAATTGGAAGTAGAAAAAGCAGACTTGAAAATGCAACAACAGAAGCTCATAATTATAGCTGCTGTACAGCGTTCCTATTTTCAAGTTGTTGGGGTCCAGAGTCGAATAGCAATCATGGATTCTGTCATTGGAATTGCCCGGGATGAGCTTGAGAGAATAAAGCGACGAGTATTTATTGGTGCAGGCATGGCCCTTGATACACTTCGTGCTCAAACTGAGCTCATTATGTTAGAGCTGGAGGCAAAGGCATTGGTGACTGAATTAGAAGGGGCACAGATTGATGTGTCAATAGCTTTGGGGCGTGATTCAAAAAAACAGATACTCATTACGGGTTCCTTTCCGGCAACGTATCCTGATGTGAATTCCAATGAAGTATTGCTGGTGAGTCAAAAACATCCTGACCATCTTTTAAGTGAATTGGAATGTGAGGGAGCGCGACTTGAGACCATTGTAGCACAGGCAGAAACATTTTCTGAACTCTCACTTTCTGGGGGAATAAAAAGAAATAATGAAGACGGGGCTATGAGCGGCATGCTGTCGGCTTCAATACAAATCCCCCTCTTTAATAGGAACCAAGGAGAGATTGCGGCATCACGGATTCGTGAAACAAGGGGTCGTGTGGAACAACAGCAGTTGATTCATGAACGGAATGCAACAATACAGCATTTAGTTAATGAAATATCACTCCTAAAGGAGAAAATAGAGGTAGTGTCGCAGAAAGTAGTGCCTAACTATCTTAAAACGTATCAAAAACTAAACAGCTTTTACATGCAGGGAAAAATGGGGATTCGAGAACTTTTTGAATCACGAAATGAATATCTTGAACAGCAATTTTCATTAGTTGCATTACAATTGGAATGGACTACCCTGGCGGCAGATCTACTAGAAATTTCGGGAACAACCCTCTATATACAGGGACCAGAAGGAGAAGAGAATGAATAAGAGAATTATTATAGGAATTATTTGTGGCATTATTGCGCTGTGTTATGGCGCTGATCAGGGTCATGGAAATGATGAACATGCGGGTCATGCCCATGAAAATAATGAGCCGACAGAGCGGGGTGAAAAAGATTCTGATGGTGAGTATGCCCCAGTAGAAAAAGGGGTTATATCTCTTACAACTGACGGTGAAAGGATGATTGGGCTTAGCCTTGAGTCGGTAACTGAACATATCATTTCGAAGACACTTGAAATCCCCGGAGAAGTTGTCTTGAATCAAGAACGCCTTACGCATGTCACCCCACGCTTTTCGGGGGTAATACGAGAAACCAAGAAAGAAATTGGTGCATATGTTAAAAAAGGTGAGACACTTGCAACCGTTGAAAACAATGAGACATTTACCAAGTATACAGTAAAGGCACCAATGAGTGGACGCATTATTGAAAAGCACGCATCGGTTGGTGAATATGCTTCAGAAGAAAGTACCCTCTTTGTTGTGGCGGATCTTTCGACGGTGTGGGTTGATTTTAAACTTTTTCCTAAACAGTTAGCAGCGGTATCAATGGGGACACAAATGAGCATAAAGACTATCGGTTCTCAAATGAAGGCAACGGGAAAAGTTCGTTATATTTCTCCACTGCTTAATCCTCAAACTCGAACAGCAGTAGCTCGTGTTTTGCTCAAAAATAGGAAAGGACAATGGCATCCTGGTGTATTTGTTCAAGGTACGATAGAAGTAAAAGGCAATACTAAAACTGCAGTTGTACATAACGGTGCTATTCAACTTCTTGATGGAGAAACAGTAGTATTTGTTCCCGCAAAAGGTGGGTATAGAGCTCTCCCCGTGAAGCTCGGTCAGCGTGGAGTATCGTTTACACAGGTTGTGTCAGGAATTGAGTTTGGTGATACCTATGTGGTACAGGGAGCATTTGATCTTAAGGCTGCCGTTGTAACCCAATCCCTTTCGGGACATGCCGGACACGGGCATTAAGGAGATACTATGTATTCATTTATTACCTATGTTTTAAGAAATCGCATACTTGTATTAGTAGCACTGATAGGAATTCTTGTATGGGGAGTAATTTCTTATCAATCGCTTCCTACGGATGCCTTTCCCGATATTTCTCCTGTTATGGTGCCTGTCTATGCCGAGGCACACGGCATGGCCCCTGAAGAGGTGGAACGGCTCATTACATTCCCTATTGAATCAGCTATGAATGGGTTGCCCGGTGTAAGTTTGGTGAAGTCGACCTCTGCATTTGGTATGGCTGTTATTTATATCTACTTCAATGATGATATTGATATTTATTTTGCGCGCCAATTGGTTTCTGAGCGTCTGACCTCAGCAATTACTGAACTCCCTGAGTCTGATGAACCGCCAACCCTCGGGCCTATATCGACAGGCCTTGGCGAAGTATTTATGTATTATCTCACCATAGATTCTACGGCTGATACCGAGAATAAAGGTTCCCTTATGTATTTAAGGGAGATTAATGATTGGGTTGTTAAGTATCAATTACAAACGGTAAAGGGTGTTACTGAAGTGCTCTCTATGGGTGGTAATATTTTGCAGTATCAAGTTGAGCTGAATCCTCATTTGATGATGAGCCTTGGGATTGGACTTGAAGATGTAGTCGAAACAATCAATAATAATAATAGAAATGCTGGGGGACAATTTCTTGTAGTTGGGTCTGAAGAGTATTTGGTCCGAGGAATAGGGTTACTCGAAAACAGTGAAGATATTCAAAACCTTTCGGTTAAAGAAGTAAATGGGGTCCCTATTCGCATTAAAGATTTCGCAAGCGTCTCATTTGGCTCTGAAATTAGACGAGGAGTGGTGACGCGAAATGGTGAAGAAGAAGTTGTTGCTGGGATTGTTATAAAATTATATGGTGAAAATACATCTCATGTTATTGATCGTCTCGAAGAGAAGTTTAGCGCCATACAGAAATCGCTGCCAAAAGGTGTGACGCTGATTCCGTATTATAATCAAAAAAATCTCGTTGAGAGCGCGACATCTACAGTAGTTGATGCATTGTGGCAAGGTGGTATTCTTGTCTTATTCACGCTGTTACTCTTTTTGGGTAATATTCGGACAGCGCTTATTGTTGCCCTTTCTTTGCCAGTTTGTGCCCTTTCTGCGGCTATTGTAATGGGAGTGACTGGTATGTCTGCAAATTTAATGTCTCTGGGAGGAGTTGCTATTGCTATAGGGATGTTGGGTGATGGAGCGATTGTGGTTATAGAGAATGTGCATCGGCAATTATTAGATTCGAGTCGAAGTGGAACGAGTAGGTTTGAAATTATCACTGTTGCGGTTTCAGAAGTTGCGCGCCCCATTCTTTTTTCAGTCGCTATAATTATTGTTGTTTTTTTACCCCTCTTAACATTAGAGGGCGTAGAAGGAAAGATGTTTGCCCCCATGGCTCTTACTATAACCTTTGCATTAGTGGGCTCTGTGATAGCCGCACTGGTTTTTTCACCGGTGTTAGCGTCACTGTTACTTAAGGCCACGCCTACTGAAGAGTTTATTCTGGTGAGGATGTTAAAAGGCGGTTACCGACCTCTTTTAATTGTCGCCCTTCGCTTTAAAAAAACAGTGGTAGTTGCAGCATTTGTTGCTTTTATAGGTTCATTGGGAGCGGTAGCAACAATCGGTACGGAGTTTATTCCTGCTCTTGAAGAAGGTGTACTTCAGGTAAACATTACTATGGCACCGTCAATTTCTCTTGAAAAAGCAACGGAAACTATTTTAAAGATGGAACAGATTATAGGGGATAATTATGGTGATGCCATTTCTCAAACACTTGCTAAAATCGGTCGCCCTGAAGCGGGGAGTCATCCGCATCCCGTAAATTTTGCCAATATCCAAATGACGCTAAAAGATCATAATGAGTGGCTGCGTTTTGCGACAAAAGAGGATCTTGTTATTGCATTAAATGAAACGCTCAGTAAATATCCCGGTGTACAACTAAACTTCACCCAGCCCATTCAAAATCTTTTTGATGAGTTACTCTCTGGAGTGCGTACTCAACTTGCAGTGAAGGTGTATGGTGATGATCTGACGGTACTCCGAGAAAAGGCAGAAGAGATTCAAGAAGCTGTGGAGGGAATTCCTGGATTGGTTGACCTTGCAATTGAACAAAGTTTCGGACAGCCTCAGGTGCAAATTGTTGCTAATAGGGCTGCCTGTTCGCGATATGGTGTTGCCGTTTCCGAAATACTTGAAGTGGTTGAACTCGCTATTGGCGGCGAAATCGTTGATCAGGTGTATATAAATACTCGTCGGTTTGGGATTAATGTTCGAGTAAATGAAAAGTATCGCAAAGATTCTGAGGTTATAAAGCGTTTATTGGTGCATACACAAAATGGTACATTGATTCCTTTAGGGGACGTTGCAGATGTTGTTACAACTATTGGGCCAATTCAGGTTAATCGTGAAAAAAACCAACGAAGGTGGGTTATCTCAGCTAATGTTCGTGGAAGAGATATTGGATCAGTTGTAAATGAAATGAAAGAACGTATCGCAGAGCGTGTGTCATTCGAACCTGGGTACTTCATTGAGTTTGGTGGCCAATTTGAAAACCAAGAGCGCGCGATGAAACGTTTGGGTGTTATTGTGCCATCGGCATTTGCCGTAATTTTTCTTATGCTCTTTCTCTCATTAAAAAGTGGCAAGCAAGCGATGCTTATTTTTGTCAATGTGCCTCTCGCCCTAATTGGAGGGGTACTCGGACTCATAATTATTGATGAATATCTTTCGGTTCCAGCATCAGTTGGTTTTATAGCGTTATTTGGTATTGCGGTACAAAATGGGTTGGTACTCGTGACCTATATAAATCAATTACGTGCAGAGGGAGTTGCCACCATTGATGCCGTTATCAATGGTGGTCTAATGCGTCTTCGGCCGGTTCTCATGACTGCGCTCACTACCATTTTGGGGTTAGTTCCTCTGTTACTTGCTACTGGTGTAGGTTCAGAGGTCCAACGACCTCTGGCCGCGGTGGTGGTCTTCGGGTTATTGTCCTCAACATTTCTCACACTTTTTTTAATACCAGCTATGTATGAATGGTTTGCACCTAAACTTGCATTAGAGTATACTGAGAGTAAGGAGTCGACATGAAAAAAATAGAAGCGTATATAAAAGAAATCAAAAAACGGGAAGTTATCGAGCGGCTTCATAAAATAGATGGCCTTACTGGACTTTCAATTACTCAAGTAGAGAGTTATGGCCGAAGTAGACAAAGTGATGAACCGATTCATATTGTCGATACACCTCTCGATGATACTGTTCATGTACGTCTGGATATTGTCTGTAGTGACTTAATTTTGCAAAGAGTAATTGACGCGATAGAGAATGGGGCTCATACGGGCCTTCGCTCAGATGGTAAAATTTATGTGTCTAATATTGATATTGCAATCCGTATTGGTACAGGTGAACGAGGTGACTCAGCGGTATAGCACGCTAATGTTAGTGTAAGATATCTATTAAAATTAATTCACAGCTTTTTGCTCGGCATTTGAGCAGAAAGCTTTCCTAGGGTAATTTTTAGAAGTCTACTTCAGTGTTAATGCTTTACATTCTTGATTATTAAGGTATATTTCATTTAGTTACTTAGCTAAATGTGAAATGATGGTCGAAATACTTTTTAAGGCCTTGGCTGATCGAAACCGCATCAAAATAATCGCTGCCCTACTCCAAAAATCAGAGGTGTGTGCATGTCAGTTACAAGAGTTTCTCCAAGTTTCAGGTGCGACTGTCTCAAAACATGTCTCGTTACTTATTCAGGCTGGGTTTGTTCGGAGCCGTAAAGAAGGTCGTTGGGTGTTGTATCATATGGCCAGCGATAATGAGAAACTCACTGTATTACTCAAATGGGTTGCAGTTGAGATAGAACTTGATAATGCACTAAAGCATGATTTAAATAACTTCTCTACAATAATGAAAATTGATCCCGAAGAGCTTTGTAGAGCACAGCGGGAAAATAGTTGTTGTAAATAATGGGGAGTCTTTAAATGTTTGAAATATTTACAGAATTTGCAGACCTTATTGCGTGGCGTCTTATCGCCCTGGATCCACTGAGTTCCTTGGGAAGTGCAGTCCATTTTTTTATTGAAGACACCAGCAAGATTTTGGTGTTACTGGTTGTAATGATTTATTGTATTGCAATTGTTCGTGCATCTCTCAATTTAGAATGGGTACGTAATCATCTTCAAGGCCGATCACGGTGGTTTGGGTATGGTGCGGGCTCACTCTTTGGTGCGATAACCCCTTTCTGCTCATGCTCCAGTATTCCTATGTTTTTGGGGTTTACTACAGCGGGTATTCCTACGGGCGTAACGCTGTCTTTTCTTATAACATCACCGCTTCTTAATGAAGTTGCTCTGGTACTTCTCGCCTCGATTCTTGGCTGGGAGTTTGCATTGGTCTATGGGGTCTCAGGGTTGATTGCTGGCGTACTTGGCGGAGTGTTCTTTGACTCTATTGGCTCAGATAAATATCTTCAACCCCTTGTAACAAACCTTAAAAAACAGCAACTAAAGATATCGACAACTTCAAGTGTATCACTTTCGTTAACCGACCGCCATCAGTTTGCGGTGACCGAAACTAAAGAAATCTTACAGAAGATTTGGAAGTGGGTTTTTATCGGTGTCGGCATCGGGGCGCTTTTGCATGGGTATATACCAGAAGGGTGGATTGCAAGTCATTTAGGTTCTGGATCATTTTGGTCTGTTCCTGTAGCAGTGCTTCTTGGAATACCACTCTATAGTAATGCATCGGGAATGATACCAGTTATCGAATCTCTTCTTGCTAAAGGGCTTCCTGTTGGTACGGCATTAGCGTTAATGATGTCTACCGTAGGGGCGAGTTTTCCAGAATTTTTATTACTCAGACAGGTCCTCCAACTAAGGCTTCTTGTCTATCTCTTTATTTATTTCCTTATTGCCTTTAGTGTAATAGGATGGATAATCAATATCTTTTTTTAACAGCAGAGGAATATATGAAACAGGTAAAAGTATTAGGTGGCGGGTGTCGGAATTGTGAAGTTCTTGCAGAAGAAACTGTAAAAGCTGCTTCAGAAATGGGAATAGAAATTAATCTCACAAAAGTGGCAGATTTTGGTGAGATTGCTGGCTATGGGGTTATGACTACTCCTGCACTCGTCGTTGATGAGGTGCTCCAATTTCAAGGACAGGTCAAAAAAGCAGAAGAGATTAAGTCTTTTTTGGTATAACACTATAGCGAGATGCGACAATACCACAATTAAATGATGCGGTCTCTATGTGTTCAAGAGGTATCATATGCGAGATATTTCCAAAGAGAGATAGTCCCTCTCCTAAGATAATTGGAATAGTGGTTATGGTAATATCAGTAATGAGTCCGGCCTGTAAAAATGATTGAATAGTTTTTCCGCCATCGATGTAGGCCTTTTTGTAATTGCGCGATTCTAGGAGAGAATTAAGTTCGGTGAGAGGCCCTGAAAAAAGCTCTAGGGATGCACCATTAATATCGGGAAGTTGGGTGAGAGAGTTACTGAGTACTATGACAGGAATGGGGCCATAGGGCCAATCAGGAAAAGTGAGTATTTTCTCAAATGAATTTTTACCCATTACGAGGACATCGATATTTTTTATAAATGAGTCGTAACTAAAATCAGCCATATCACCAGGATCACCGGCATTCATGAGCCAGTCAATACCGCCATCAGGTGTTGCAATGTATCCGTCTAAACTTGTAGCAATAAAAACTGAATAGTCCATGGGTCTTCCATTTTGATGTGTTTTAAAAGTGAATCTAGAAAATAATTATGAGAAAATTAAAACGCATATGGTGTTTTCGTCCTTTTAATACATCTGAGTGAAAGAACTTCGGACTGCATTATTGAGATTGTATATATTCAGATTGGGGAATAACAAGTATGATATTTACGAGAATAGTTCATTAAAGCACTTGGATACTTACTTACATGTAAGTAATTTTGTAATATAAGGAAGAATGGTATATGAGAGAAGAAATTTTAGAACGTGCAGAGCTGCAATTGATGACCGGAGGGTTTGCCAAGTTAAACTTTGGTACCATTGCTAAAGAGCTAGAGACTACTCGTGCTAATATCCATTACCATTTCAAAAATAAAGAATCTCTAGCAGTTGAGATTACTGAAAAATACGGCCATACTGCAATAGATCATTTTAATTCATTAAGTGAATCATTTAACGATGATTTTTTTGGCTTTTTTGGGGCTGTAGAAAAGATGTTTTGGGAAATGGCAGAATGCAGTGGAAGTACTGGTTGTTGTATTGCTACGAAACTGGCAACTGAACAGGATGTTCCTGAGCAGTTACAAGAGCTTACCCAAGCGTTTTATAAAAAGCATGAACAGATACTTATTGATGTAATTCAGAAAGCTGTGGATAAGGGTGAAATTAGAGAAGATATTGATGCGAGAAGAGAAGGGATAAGAGTGCATGTACTTATGTTTGGTATCATGACCCGGGGTCAATACATTGTGGACCCTAAAGATGCAAAAAAGGAAATGAGTGGTTTGCTTATGGATTGGGCTACGAGTTTAAAATAGTTTTTTTTCACCCACCCACTTACTTCCATGTAAGTAAGTGGGTGGGTTTAGTAATTAAATTATAAAAAAGAGAGAAATAATGGAAAAAATAAAAGTTATAGAAGGGTAATCGAACCGACCCACATTCGAATAATAACATATCAACAATAGATGACAGGAATAAACCAAAACTATCGTGCTTTTTGAGGTGCTATAGTCATATCAAAAAAGAGGATCAAAATGTTAAAATCAATAATTATGTCAGCGGTATTATTAACACCACTCATGGCAGCAACAATGACAGGCTATGATGTCGCTAAAAAATCTGATGAAACTCAACGTAACTTTAAGGATGAAAAATCGATTTCGACGCTAAAACTTATCGATGCATCTGGTGATGTTGTTGAACGCAATATGGTTTCAATTACGCTTGAAAGAGCCGGAAAAAAAGATCTGTCGATTATTCAATTTTTGAATCCAGCAGATGTTCGCGGGACTTCATTACTCACCCATCAAAACCCAGTTAAAGATGATAAACAGTGGCTGTACCTGCCAGAATTAAAAAGATTGAAGAAAATATCATCGAGTAACAAATCAGGGTCATTTATGGGCTCTGAATTCACCTATGAAGATATTAGTGCAAATGCTCTCGACAAATGGAGTTATACACTTATTAAGGAGGAGCCTATGGGTGATGTAGAATGTTACATGATTGAGAAAACTCCTAAGTATACTAATTCAGGGTATTCGAAAGTGAAAATGTGGATATCAAAGGACAATTATTTATTACAAAGAGCTGAATTTTTTGATAGAAAGCATACACTTCTGAAGGTGCAGACAATTGAAGGCTGGAAGAAGATCGGTAGAACCTGGAGATCAGATAAAATTGTCATGCATAATTTTCAGACACATAAACAGAGTCACTTGAATTTTACTTCACGTACATTGGGAACGGGACTTAAGAAGAAAGACTTTTCAAAACGTTCTGTTCAAAGACTTATTAAATAACGTGCAGTACTCAGAGAAATTCAGGAGAATAAAATGTTTCATGTCTTAAAATCAATTATGCTTTCTATGTTCCTTAGTGGTGTGGTTCTCACAGCACAAACTATTGAATTTAAATCAGGGTCAACACTTCATTATAAAGGGTCATTGGGGTATTCATTCTCCTGGTTCCCCTTTGACGATAGCGAAACCTTTAGACCCGAGTATTTAAATTCCTACAAGGGAGTGTTGGACTTAACCTACCAGTTTTCGGATGTTCCTGTGGAACTCAAATTTACTCCACGTTTTTATATTGACCTTAATGATAAGACTCTTCAGGCTAAAGGTTTATTTGGCATTGGAGAAGGGCGCAACAGGTTAGTTTTTGATGACCTTTACTTCGATTTTATTCAGGATTCATATGAAATTCGAGGTGGGTATCAAATATATTCATGGAAAACAGTAGAAGGGTATAGCTGGGTAGATTTCTTAAATCAAACCGACCAACAGATAGATTTAATGGATCCAGATAAAGTTTCAGAGCTGAGTCTTCGTACGAGAATAGTACTGCCGACCGAGACAGAACAGTATTTTGAAATATATTATTTGCCTTGGTTTACTCCCGCAAACTTCCCTCAGAAAGGTTCTCGTTTTGCCGTTGGTGATGGAGCTTTGAGTAACAAGCATGATGATGTTACTTACGGGTCCACAGATGAACGGTGGCGTCCTCAATATGCCCTCCGCTACCTCAGTACCTTTATGGATGAAATAGATTACACTCTCTTTTTCTATCACGGTTATGAACGTGGAGTGATCGCCAAAGCGAGTTATAATTCTGTCGGAGATTTTATCGGAGTACACCCTCATTATGAACCGGTGTATAAAACAGGGGGAACGTTTCAAGGGGTAATAGATGAATGGTTGATTAAAGGAGAACTTCTCTATCGACGATACGAAAATCGAACATTGAAAACCGTATTAAATGAACCCGTTGACGATTTGTGGGCAACCACTATTGGGACTGAATATACACTTTATTCTCCGATTATTAAAAATCATGATGTAGGAGTTATTGCCGAGGCGGTAGTGAGTAGTGATTTGAATAAGAATTTTGATGAACTTGAAACATTCAGACCTTTCAATAATCATTGGTTCGCCGGCGCACGATACACCTTTAATAATAAGTCAGACAGAGCAATACTCATCGGTAATTTTTCAAACCTATTGAAATATGAAAACACCGTAACCTTTGAATATTCTGAACGCTTTTTAGAGAGTCTCAGCATGAAACTCTCTGTCATGACACTTGTAGGCGAGGAGGACTCAGATTTGAGTTCATTAGATTACCTCAGCAACCTTTCAGCAGACGTGACATACAACTTTTAATCAATGCATTCCTGAAATAGTAATGCAGAAGGGTAAAAATGAAACACAAACAAAAAATATTTATAGAAAGAACCGCCGATTTTGTATTGAAGAATCGTTGGTATATACTCGCAGCCAACCTAGTAGTAATGCTTGTACTCTTTGGCTTCATGGGAGCTAGAGGAAAAGCGTTTAATGAACACGTGGAGTACCTAACAGAGCTAAGAAATAATCCACTCAGTTTTGATTCTAACCATGTGTCACCGCGACCAATAATGGATCCGGATTACCGAGTATTTTTTAAAGAAGATAACCCTGATCTTATGGCATATGACAAGTTTCAGGAGGTTTTTGCAAAAGAAGATCAGGTTATTGTTGTGATACGGTCCAAATCAGGGAACTTGTTTACCAATGAAAATCTGAAGACGTTGAAGGCCATTACTGATAACGCATGGGCAATTCCTTATGTGTCACGCTCGGCAGGGCTCACGAATTTTAATTATACCTATGTTGGCGTTGAACCGGAAGATGAGGATGATGATGAATTTGATGCAGAACTTGATGACGGGTATGAAGAGTCTGCAGAAGATAATTTACTTGTTGAAGACCTTATTACTACGCTCCCTTTAAGTCCAGAGCAACTTGACGCAAAAAAAGCTTTAGTATTGGGTGACTCATTATTGACTAAATTTATGATATCTAAAAAAGGTGATATCACTCAGATTTCACTCACTGCGATAGTGCCTCCAGCATTTCCTGACGGGTTTGAGGCGATTCGTGCGGGTGTCGAAAATTTGATACAGGAACATGGCGCTCCTAATAATGATTTGGAGATAATGCTTGGGGGAACGGTCATGTTGAATTCAACATTTTTTGAATTCGCTATGGGTGATTTCAAGACAATGACACCACTTATGTTTCTGTTTATTATCGGATTGTTGTTTCTTACCCTCAGATCAGGGTGGGGCACTATATTACCACTTATAGTGTTAGTATCATCATTTCTATTCCCTATTTTACTGTTTGTTGGTGCGTTAAACTTCTCACTAACAAATCTTACTATGAATACAATACAGATATTAACTGCAGTTGCTATTGCAGACTCAGTGCATGTACTTTCAGTATTTTATAAAGAACTGCGGAAGGGGGAAAGTAAGTATGATGCTATAAAAATTACTATCGAGAAAAATTACATTGCCTGTCTTATCACTACAATCACCACGGCAATTGGATTTTTTGGATTACTGTTACACGACATGCCTCCCTTTGCAGATCTTGGTCTTTTTGCAGGTGTTGGCACGTTGTATGCTTTTGTGGCCACACTATATACGTTGCCCGCAATGCTTGCGATTCTTCCAATTAAAGCCTCTGCCAAGCAAGTTGAAAAAGCACAGTATTCAAAGGTGAATGCACTGTTTGAAAAGCTTGAAATGTTTATTCATGCCAAACAGAGTGGGATCCGTGTTGGTGCATTGCTATTAACTATTGCTGCTGTGTATTTTGCGACACAGATAAAAATTGACAATACAACACTAAAATACTTCGAAGAAGGAACTGAGTTTAGAAGCGCAAGTGAGTATATGGATGAAAATATTATTGGCACAAATCCTGTCGAGTTTCAATTTGACTCTGGGGAACAGGAAGGAATGAGTAATCCATTGTTTCTTAAAAAAATTGAGCGATTTGTAGAATATATAAAAGACTCTCCTGAATTTGATATTACCTATACTTCAAGTATTGTAGATGTCGTTAAACGGCTTAATAAAACAATGCATGGTGATAAAGATGAGTACTATACAATTCCCGTGAAAGATTCTGTTACTGCCGAAGGTGATACATTAGTTGCTAAAAAACTCATTGCTCAATACTTGCTCCTTTACGAGATGAGTCTCCCTCAAGGAATGGATATGAATAATCAGCGAAGTATTGATAGAAGGTATGCACGGGTTACGGCATTTATGACATCGGCACCATCAACTAAGCAAATTGAAAATACTGAAGCATTAAATGCTTGGCTTAAAAAAGAGATGCCTGAAGTTAATGCTGTGGCTGTTGGAGTTCCGGTGATGTTTGGAAAAATGGCTAATCTGGCTATCCCAGGAATGCTCAAAGGGCTCGCGCTATCGCTCTTTATGATAACATTGACTCTTGCCATTACCTTTAGGTCGCTAAAAGTGGCACTGTTTTCTATGATCCCTAATATTTGGCCTATCCTTATAATGTTTGGTGGAATTGGTCTTTCAGGGGTAGAGGTTAATTTGTCAATAGCAATAGTAGGAATGATAACGCTCGGAATAGCCGTTGATGATACTGTTCACTTTTTAGTAAAATATCAACACGCCCGACGAAGAGGGAATAGTAAGGATGAGGCAATAACCTGGACTTTTAAACAGGTAGGACGTCCTCTTCTATTTACTTCAATTATTTTGATTGCAGGATTTGGTATATTGATGCTGTCGCAATTTGCAATGAGTTCAGACATGGGTCTATACTGTTCGGTGGTTATTGCACTAGCCCTTATTGCTGACTTTATTCTTCTGCCGGCTATGTTGCTGAAGTATCAAAAATAATTTAGGCCCGAAAGGGCTGTTTATAAATATCTAGACGGTTGAGTGGAGATAATATGCTTAGAACATAATTACCATTTATACAAAGGTATTAACAAAAAAAGGCCAGNNCTGGCCTTTTTTTGTTAATACCCCCTGACGGACTCGAACCGCCAACCCTCGGTTTCGAAGACCGATATTCTATCCAGTTGAACTAAGGAGGCAATAATCTTTAGTAGGGTAAAAGTAATTAATCTCCATTAACTGTCAGGACCTTTTTAAAAAGTATTGTAAAAATATTAAATATTGAAATTGTTGACTCTATTTGATCAAAGTTGTAAAAAAGGAAGCGCCTTGGATGCTTTTGTTTGTGATAACATGAATGATTTCATGATGTTATAAGTGTTAGTAGTCTGTTTATATCGCTGTTGAAGTATGTGGATAGGGGCCTAGAAGCTGTTGCTTGTTTAGCTCTGTGATGTAAACTTATTGTAAAAGTGAAGAAGATCGTTGCTTTTGTGATTTTTATTTTGGATAATTGTGTACTTAAAGGAGGCATACATGATCGAACACAGCTATACCGTTGCATTTAAAGAATTAGGTGATGAGTTTATCGCGTTTTTCGAGGGGCATCGTGAAGAATTAAAGCTGTTTATAGACGCATCAAATTATGCTAATAACAAATCACTCGATGAGCTTCTTGTTGAATTTATCATGCACATGGAGCGACCACTCGATCAAGAAGAGTATATAAATTCCATGCAAAAATATCTCAATGATATTTTTAGTGAAATTCGTAAATCTCACATTGAAGGCTTTATTCAAGGTCATCAAATTGGTGATTATCTCGATGAGAAAATGCGCATACACAAAAAAATGGTAATGCGTCAACAACTTGAACGTTTTAGTCTCTGCAAAGACTATGTGGTTGAGAATGTTGAGGAGGCTCTACAAAAAGAACCTTCAGTAGTTGTATAATCAAAAGTCAAATATTTTTAAAATCTAATTTTATGAACGGATAGTGAATGGTCCACGGTAAAGTGGATCAGCACATTGTATATACTAGGCGCGTTCTTTGGGTCGTATAATTCCACGAGTAGGCTTTGAAAAATAAGAGAGCATACTCTCAATAGCACTTTTAGAATACGAAGCTTTAATCGTAGTAAGTGCTTCTTCAACAGTCTTGCCACTTCTATACATTGTACGATATGCTTTGTGTATTGCCTCTTGATCTTCTTTGCTCATAGCGTGCTTTTCAAGGGCTTTGTGGTTGAGGCCAGCCCAGCTCAGAGGATTGCCGAGTGCTTTTGAAAAAGGAGGGACATCTTTATCGGCTTTTAAGGTGCCTCCAACAAAAGCGAGTGTTCCAATACGGCAGAACTGTTGTATTGCTGTCATCCCACCAATGACCACTCCAAAGCCCAGTTCTACATGTCCACCCAATTGCACGCCATTTGCTATAACGACATGGTCTTCAATAATAGAGTCATGACCAACATGACTATATGCCATGAGAAGAACATTATTGCCAATGCTGGTTGATTTACCTTCATTGGCTGCTCGATTAATAGTGCAATACTCTCGAATAATAGTGTTATTACCAATGGTTAAAAATGTTGTTTCATTAAGATAACTGAGGTCTTGAGGATTAGAACCAACTATGGCGCCATCATAAATTGAGCAATTATTACCAATTGTGGTGTTTGAATAGAGGTGAACATGGGATGCTATGGTAGTTCTGTCGCCAATAGTCACCCCGTCTTCGATAATTGAGTAGGGCCCGATTGATATCCCTTGCCCTAATTGTGCAAGGGGAGAGACGATTGCAGTCGGGTGAATCACATTATACCATGGTTGCCATGAGTGTTGCACTTGCGGCAACTTTTCCATCAACAGTTATTACAGCACTCCATGTTGCAATACCGCGACGCCATTTTTCCATTGTTGCGGTAATAGTAAGAACATCACCAGGTCGAACGGGACGTTTGAAGCGTGCACTGTCAACTCCCATAAAAGCTGGGCGCTTTCCTTTGGTTTCTTCTTCATAGCTGAGTGCTATAAGAATACAACCTGCTTGAGCCATAGCTTCTGTTTGTAATACCCCAGGCATAACTGGGTCTTCAGGAAAGTGTCCTTGAAAGAAGGGTTCATTAAAAGAGACATTTTTAGTTACAACAATAGTCTTCTCTAGTTCCATTTCAATAACTCGATCTACAAGAAGGAAAGGGAATCGATGTGGTAATACTTTGGTGATACCGGCAAAATCTATAATGCAGTTGTCTGCTTCAGGCTTTGGAAGACTTTCTAAAAGTGACATAGTGAAACTATCCTTTTAATGAGTAGATGGTTGAGCAAATGCCCACCATTGTTTATAGTGATCTCTAATGTAGGTAATTTTGGTGTAATGAGGAATATGTCCCCCAGAAAATCGAGGATTTTGTGGCGTACAAATTCATCAGGAAAACGAAGTGGTGCCCCACTGACTATAGTAAAGTCGTCGCCCTTTTTTTTATAGGCGATACCCGAACCAGCTATAGCTCCCGCTAGTAAGGTGTCGGTTTTTTGAGTGTTTAAGAGCGAATAATTGATGTATGTTCTTGCATTTGTAATTTCTTGAATGAGAGGTGTGGTGTGGTTTATAGAAAATGTTTGGGTGAATTCTGGAGATTCAAGAGTATATGAAAGAGAAAAATGAGAAGCGGGTGATACTGAAATCGAGCCAGGAGTTGGACCCTCCCATGAGTGATGCCATGAGAGAGGAACACTGTAGTGCTCTAAAAATGTAAGGGGGGAGTAGTGTTTTGTTAGGGCGGTAATAATAGGGGCAGCACTCCCATCAAATATGGGGATTTCATTACCCTGTAGGGTTATTTCGAGATTGTGGTGAGAGAAAAAAGCGAGGGCTGCTGAGAGATGCTCTACAGTGCCAATGGTTATATCAGGGGCAATGGAGAGCGAAGTTGCTCGAGCGTTATCTGATATCGTTGGCGCTGTATCGGTGAGGGAGTAGTGTACACCGCTTTCAGCATGAATGAGTGTATGGCCGCGTTGGCTTGAAGGGACAATGGAGAGCGAAGAAGATGCGCCACTATGTACTCCAATACCTTGTAGTAGTATTGGGTTCACCGGGCAAGGTTCCTGAGGGCGAGTACGCTTTTTCTCCAGAGAGATATTTCGGTAGCGGGGAAACCGGCAACAGTTATCCCATTGGGGATAGAACGGGTAACTCCGCTTTTAGCGGCTATTGATACATTCCCTCCAATAGTGAGGTGTCCTGCGATTTGAGCACCTCCACCGACAGTAACATTATTGCCGAGCTGTGTTGAACCTGCAATACCCGATTGACTAACCATAGTACAATAGTTTCCTAATATACAGTTGTGGGCAATTTGTACAAAGCTATCTATATGGCAGTATTCACCAATAGAAGTCGGTTCAATAAATCCGGCGGCCACTACTGTTTGAGCACCAATTGTTGATTGAGCGCCAATAATTACGCCACCAAAATGAGGTACTGGTATTGGCCTCCCGCTGCATTCATAAAAGCCAAAACCTCGAGAGCCTATAACGGCACCAGCTTGAATAGTACACTGCTCTTTTATTGTGACACCTGAATATACCGTGACCTGTGCTTCTAAGGTTGAGCCAGCTTCGACTGTTGAGCCGGCCATAACAATTGAGTGGGGGCCTATTATGGCACCTGCTTCTATGCGCCCATCTACTACAGCAGTTTCATGTACTTTAGCTGAAGGGTGGATATCTGCTTGAGCGATGGGTGCAGGGGTAATCTCTTTTAGGAGAGCTATTATGCTCTCATATGGGGACATGCAATAGAGAAGTGTTTTAGTGCCCTTTAATTCGGGGGAGAGCGTTTTATAACTCAAAGGGACGAGGACGATTCCGGCCTCAGACTGGGAGAAGGTAGTACCTGCTGGCTCTGCGGTAGAAAAACTAAGAGATTCGGATGTCGCTTTATGGAGTGAGTCTACAGAGCTACAGAATGGATGATGTATTTCATCTGTTTCTGCCCTCGTGATTGAGACTATTTCTTCAATAGAAAGGTTCGTCTGCATAATAGGGTGTAGATTAGAAGTTATTGTTGAGGATATCGGTTACTTTCTGAGTAAGGTCGTGATCACTTTTCCAAAATATTACGGCTCCAGAAGCGCGATCAAGTACCATGTCGTATCCCTCTTCAATCGCGACATCATTAATGGTTTTTCTAATTTGCTTAATGATGGGTTCTGATATTTTTTCATTTTCACTGACAAGCTGTCCTTCGCGTCCATAAATTTTATCGACAAAATCATTGAGTTCAGTCTCTTTTTTTGAAAGTTCAGACTCAAGAGTTCGTTTTTTTTCATCACTGAGGATCAGAGACTGTTTCTCTAGGCGTTCACGAATACTTGCGAGTTCTTGTTGCAATATGTTGGCCTGTTGTTCCCAACGAGCTACCTGACGGTCGTACTCAGCCTGAGCTTTTTGGGTGCCGCGGAATTTCTGAAAAATGAGTTTTGAATCCACATGCGCAATTCGCAACTCCTCTGCAAAGGATACAGAGAGTGTCAGGGTTATGAGAATCAGAATGACTGCTTTAAATTGCATAGTGCCTCCGGTCTGTTAAAATCCTTGTGAAATAACAAAGTTTGTTTGCATAGCTCTTGAAGTATTTACTCCTTGAGGTCTTTCTCCATCATCAAGTGGCCAACCAAAATCGAATCCAATAATTCCTAGCATTGGAACAACAATTCTAAAGCCAAAGCCAAAATCTTTTTTAAGAGATTGAGGAGTAAATTCAGAAAGTGGATTGGTTCTGTTGACCTCTTCTTTCGTGATGAGTCGCTCTCTTACTTTGTCGTCGCCAGGTATAGCGGTATAAAGTGGTTCTCCGTAGACGTTACCAGCATCAAAAAATGCAAGTGCATAGAAGGTATTTTCCGCTATTGGATAGGTGATTTCAGAAACCATTGAAACAAAGCTTCTGCCAAGTCGTGAGCTACCAATAGATCCTGGAGAGTAACCTCGTAGTTTTCCTTGATAACCAAGCATACCACCCATTTGGTATCGTGATCGGTACTGTAATACATCTCCTGAAATTAAGCCCACTTGATTGTCAAGACCGAGTGCAAGGCCTCCTCCTAGAGGGAACCACCATTTAACGGTAAAGTCCGTTTTAAGGTAGCTAAATTGCCTGAGTGGTTCTTCATCATAAGAGAACTCATCAAAGACACCGGGAACTTGAAATACTTTTTCAACACTGACACTATACCGTGAACCTTCAGTTGGGAATCGAGGAAGGTTTTTATCATCTCGAGTAATGGTTAGACCCACTGCTGATTCTGACCCAGATTTAAGTAGGACACTTCCCGGAACATTTTCTCCCTGTTCATTCATTTGCCAGCTGAGGTCTCCTTGTATATAGAAGTAGTCATCAGGCCATTTGAGTCGGGTCCCAAGAAATACACGTCCCCCATATCGACGGATGTCATTTTCTACTGAGTAATCACTTTTGTACCAAGTGTAGTTTAGGGTGCCACCCAAGGTGATAGGGCGGTCTTGAAACCAAGGCTCTGTAAATCCTATGGTGTAGTTTTGCTTCTCTTGACCAAATTCGACATTCAGTGAAGCCTGTTGGCCATCACCAATACAACAGTTTGGTATGGAGAGGCCGAGGGTACCCATGAAATTATCTTTTTGACTGTATGCGACACCTGCTGAAAATTGTCCGGTTCCTGCTTCACGTTCCATTGCATCAAAAACAAGATCTACTTCTTGATTCTCACGGATTTTGATGTCGGGAAGTACATTGTCGAAATAGTTGAGTTGCATCATATCTCGGATAGAGCGTTCCATCAGAGACTGTCTGTATGTATCACCAGGGAAGAGTTTAACTTCACGGCGGAGCACTTTGTCTTTTGTTGTGGTATTGTTTTTGATAATCACTTTATGAATACTGGCAGGGAGCCCTTCAGTGATATCGAAGCTGATATTGACAATAGAATCATGATACTCTTTTTTATCAATTATTTGAACAAAAAGATAACCTTCTTCTCGGTACATAGATTGCAGGTTATATAAGAGCATTTGGTATTTTGTGTTATCGAAAATGTCTCCTGAGTCGAGTGTCAATTGAGATTCAAGCGCTTCAGTAGAGTAAACTTTATTCCCGAGAAATGTATAAGTACCAGAATAGTATTGGCGACCCTCGCTTACAGTGAAATGGAGGCCGAGGTTAGAGCTCGTGTTGAGTTCGTCATAGGGCATAAGAGGGAGCAGTGATTCGAGGGTTAATCGTGTTAACCGTTTCTCTTGTTGTGCATCTAATTTTTTCAAGGCAGTTAATGAATCAATTTCTGGAGTATGTAACGTAGGAGAGACTTGTTTGATAAAATCTTGACGAACCTCTTTAAGCATAAGTATTCTGTTGAGGAGGGTGATAATTTTCTCTTCACTATCAAGTTCAGGTAACAGAACTCCTTGATTTTTTTCTGCGATATTACGACGTGCATGACGGTAGTAATGACTTGAGCGAACCAATGAAGTACGGATTGCATCATAAAAAGGTGATGACTCATTGGCAAGGGCTTTATTGACCGCTTTAATAAGTTGTTCAGAAGTAAAACCTTCTTTTAGAGCTTGACCTGAATAAAAACGGTAACTAGGGTCTTTAATGTATTTAACCTCTTTTTGAGTTACTGAGGCATCCAAATATCCTTTAGAGCGATACACTGCAAGAATTGAGTCACTGTCGGCTTCGAAAGACTCTTCTTTGTACTCTCCTTCCCCCCACCAGTGGTCAACTTCTGATTGAAGGTTTTCAATGATGTCACTACTGTGGAGGTTGTCATTGCCATGGATGACAATCTCTTGTACCACAACTTTGTCACCTTCTTTAATGTCGAGAACGAGGTCAATTTTACCACTTTCTGGGTCAATATTTTTGGTTATGATCACTTCTGCAAGTAAAAAACCGTCTTCCTTATAGCGACTGATGATCCGTTGACGATTACGCTCAATATCTGAGGGGCTAATTACTTGGCCTTCAACAAGTGTTACCAGTACATCTATTTCTTCATCAGCAATCTCTTCATTGCCAGATATAGAGTAACTTTTGAGTTGAGGGTGTTCTTCTACGGTGAACACAAATGAGACGTCCCCAGACTCACCATAAATAATACCGACGTCTATATTGGCAAAGAGGCCTGTATCATAGAGAGATTCAACAGAGGCTTTAATTTTATTTTTGAGAACTACCGGATGATAATTTTGCCCTGCCACCACGCTAATTCGTTTCAGAATAAGGGTTTCATCAATAAAATCGTTGTTCTCAACAGTAATACTTTTAAGAGTGTTTTCTGCAGTAGCGCCGCCTTGGAGAGGGAGAAGTTGCCCAAAACTAGTGGTGAGAGTACAAAATATGATACAGAGTGTAAAGCGGTTCAACAAGCGTTTCATGATGTCCGGTTTTGAAAATAATGCACTCCAAATGTACAAAATAAGGCTATAAAAGGGCAGGATTTTGTTAAAAATAGCCCCTTCAGTAAAGCGCTGAAGGGCAAAATACTATTCAAGCCAAGGGTTGACCCAGTTTATATGATCACAACTTTTATTGGCAAGAGAGTCTGTTTCGAGTCTCAAGGTTTGGACACGGGTAATATCAATGCCGAGGTCATTTCCGCTTATGAGTGATGCGAGCTCTTGTGCGTGGAGTGTATCCGAAGTAAAGAGGAGGCGGTCGTCGCCAAATACTTTTGCAACAATACCATCACCACACATGTCTTCATCATCCAGGCCCAGCTTGCTAAAGAATCGAGTGTATTTTCCATTTAACTTGAATTGAATTGAGCTAAAACTATGAGAGCCAAAACCAAAGCTAAATCGTTTTCCGTCAATAGTAAGTTCGTTGTTCATGACGCTTTTGTTGATTCCAAGGGTTCCCCAGCTTTGTAAATTTTTCCAAGCGGGAATGTTGGTGAGCTGCTGAGCATTTTGTGCGTTAAAGAGGTGGCTATTAAAGGTGTATTGTGTTGAATCGGGGAGTTCAATAGATACAGAGAGCTCATGCATTCCTTTTTGTAAGTTAACAACAGGTAAAGAAAAGCGTCTATCTGTTTGAATCGACGTTTCAGAATAGACTTCACTATTAGTAGCAGTTGATATTATGCTGAGTCGAAGGGTGACGGGTTCATCAAATTTTTTGCGTATACTAATCTCTGTTTGGCCATCCGTAACAGTGGGTGGTTCAATGTATATATTGCTTTGGTATGAGCTTCGGCCTTTTCTATTTTTCAATTGAGTTACTGAAAGTGGATATCCAAAGTCTTTAGAGTTTTTATATACCTCTTTGGTTTCAAACATGTCAAGAATTTGGGTGACTTTATCTGTTGTTTTAAAGCCGACGACTCGAGATTTTTTGTTTACTTTACCAAATCCATCCTGCCCGCGTACAATGTAGATGTTGTCATTTGAAAATTCTTTCCATTTGGCATATTCGGCATCAGACCAGCGAAGAATTTTTGACTCGCTAAAAGCGTTGAGTCCTTGAGCGAGCATCTGCCAGGGGCGGCTATATATATAGATAGCATTCTCAGGGAGCTTCTTAAGTTCAATGTTGAGTATCGCTTCTTCTGTGAGCAGTTTGTTGCGTCGATATTGGATATTTTCAGTGTAGCTCTCATGATGATAGAGTGTTAGAAAAATCATGAGTACAAGAGCTGCGATGGCAGTGGAATATTGGGGAAGTGGTTTGTTGAGGGCACTTATTTTTTTGAATATAATACTAATGATAAAACTAATAGCTATTACAAGAGCTGAGAAAATGAGAACTTTCCAGGTCAATGCAAATGCAGCACCAAAAAAGGAGTCTGAGGGGAGTGAGAAAAAGCGGTCTTTATGATAGGCGAAAATAATAAAGGCACCAATCCAAATACCGTTAAGAGCGCCAAATATTTTAGGTGTCTGTGAGTGTGATTTTAGCAGAGCAATTCGATTACTTAGATCATGAAGAAATAACCCTAGAATGAGTGCAAAAGAGGGGAACGCTACGAGGACATACCGTTGATTGATTCCTATAGTAAAATTTCCAGAGACATTGACCATGATGACAATTGCCTGAAGCTGATATGCAAGTATCAAAAGGTATCCCCATCGGTATTTCGCATTAAAGAGGACATGTGCGGTGAGGTAGATTACTCCTAGATATAGAATGATTGCGACAGAGGTGTTCCATGGGCTTTTAAGGAGTCCAGCATAATCAGCCCCCCAATTTAGCATAACTTCTACATTGGTCCAGAAGTTGGTAGTAAGATTCCAAAATGAATGTGCATCATATTCTCCGCCTTGAAAACCATACCCTTTATAAGCGCAGATAGTGTTGAGAACAGGGAGTGACGCAAGGAGGACTAAGGCGGTAAAAGCAGGAAGATACCATGACTTCTGTTTAAAGAAGGTGTGAAAATAGATAACGAAAGGGAGGAAACAAAATACCGTCTCTTGGCGAGTCTGTGCAAAAAAGCCAAGAAGAGGGATAATTAAAATGAAATGTTTCAATTTGAGTTGTGTTCTACTATTTGTGGGGGATTCGTTGTGGAAAAGTTGTACAACTACCAATAAAATGGCAAAGAGGAAAACGTACATTACCTCAGTAGTTGCCGTTTGAGATTGAAACATCATTGTAGGGAATGAGGCGAAAAAAGTGGTGCCAATGAGGGCAATCGATTCGTTCTTGGTCGCAAGGAAAAATCCATAAAAGAGGAGCATAATTGAAGCAATATAAAAGAAGAAGTTTACCTGTAATGCTTGATCTCTAGTGGCTTCACCAAGTATGGAAAAAGCTATTTTATTAGCAAGTCCCGATGCTTTTCCTTTAAAATTGTTGACTTCATCAGTACAAGTGAGTGCGCCTTTATCATAATAGCCTTGGTTGCAGGTTCCTGCTCTCCCGTTGAAATGCATGTTGATAGCCATTGATTCCCATGACGTTTCATCACTGAGAACTCTATGTTGTTTTTCTATTTGAGTCCAGGTAAATCCTCCAAAAAATAGAACGATAATACCGAGTACTATAAGAGACTTTTGATTGGGAAGGTGTTGTTTGGTGCGTTGAAATATGTCACGTGCATTAATAATAAACCCGAGACACATAATGAGTGCTGTCCCCACCATAAATTCATAACTCCACTCGAGGTCCCAAGCTTTTGCGATGTTTTTATCGGTAAGCTGAAAAATGACTCCTGCTATAGCTACAATAATAGAGCCGTAAATAAGGCCTGTCCAGCCCGTGCGGTTGAGTGTTAAGAATTGTTTGATAGGTGTGTTCATAAAGTACTCGCTATGGTAGAAATGTGTTAAAGGTTTTTGTTGCTACCTGGTCACCATCAATGGAGACCATAATTGTCCAAGGGCCCGCTTTGTCTTCATGCGGCTCCCAAAATCTATCCCCGATATAATATCGGTATTCGTTTGATTTAATGTATGCTTCTCCGGTGAAGACAGGTACTGTCGTTCCATTTTCTTTCCATGGAGGGTGTTCCATTGTGAAGGTAAGTAGGCTGTTTTTGTGCTTTTTAATAAGTAATATTAAACCAAATTCACTTTTAGGGCCAATGGGGATATCAGTTGTATATTGTACGATACGAGGAAGAGGGCCTCCGTTAGAGTCCCAGCCAGTGTAAAGTCCATAACTTTCTATTGTGATATCAGTATTGCTAGCCACAAGGAATACAAATTATTTAATCATAGGTAATTAAATATACCTAAAATAGCGCTAATCTCAACAGAACAGATGGATATCTCATAGGGAGGTGGGGAAAGGTAAAGGAGAGTGAAGTGGTTTAGGGACTACATGTTTTTTAATCGCTCACTCGGATTGAGAAGTATAACGAGTCTAAACCCAAAGTGACCATTTATAACTACAACTTCTCCCTTGGCTAATGTTTTGTCGTTAACAATGAGATCAACATTTTCGCCTGCAGTTCGGGGGAGCTGAACAATAGAACCTTTTTTCAGATTAAGTAGGTTTCTGATTGTCATGTCTTTAGTACCGAGCGCCATCTTAACAGGAAGAAAGATATCCTGGAGCTGCTCGATATCGAGAGACTTTCTGGTGGAGCGATAATACTCTTTCTGATGTGCCATAGTAGTAGTGCATTAAGGGTATATATCTAATATATCGTATTTTTCATCTACAATGTTAAGGGAAATTGTGGAAAACGGCTAAAAATGCTAAAAATAGATGAGAATGAAGAGAAATGAAGTAGATGGTGTGGGTATTTAACTCTCAGGGAGTAGTCGATAGGGGGCTTCCGTTGCAGATGGAGTTCTATTTTTATACATTTCATCGCAATATATAATAGATATGTGAGTAAAATGTACGGTATCAATAAATTATCTGTTCTTGCAGTAGTGGTGTGGGGAATTGTTGGATGTGGGTCTAATGATATTGACCTTGATGGCATACCCAATGAAGTTGATGAGTGTCCTAAGATCAGTGAAGACCGCGATAACTTTGAAGACAATGATGGGTGTCCCGACCCCGATAATGACCGGGATAAAGTAGCTGACACAAAAGACCGATGCCCACTTGTCCCAGAGGATCTCGATGGGTTTGAGGATGATGATGGATGTCCTGATACTGATAATGATAAGGATGGTATGCCCGATTCACGAGATAAATGTCCTTTAAAAGCTGAAGATCGAGATAATTTTGAGGATACAGATGGGTGTCCTGAGCCTGATAATGATCAAGATGGGATTCTTGACATTAATGATAAGTGCCCTCTTGATAAAGAAGATCGTGATGAATTTCAAGATGACGATGGGTGTCCTGAGGATGACAATGACAATGATGGTATAAAGGATGCTTTTGACAACTGTCCCAATGGTCCAGAGAATTTTAATGGTAAAGATGATGATGATGGGTGTCCCGATGCTGGTGCAGATCCTGTACCTACAGAGGCTTACCTTGATATTTCCTTTATAACGGGAACACCTGAGCTTACCTTTAATGATAAAATAATTATTGACAATCAATTGGTGCTCGGGCTTAAGGCTTATCCTCATCACAAGATCTTCATATACATTTACATGAAGAAAATTGAGATAGAACTTCCAGAGTATATTGAACTCATAAATGAACGTACATCAGCAATTGTTGAGTATTTAGTTGAGCAGGGAGTTAATAAAGATAATCAAATTAGAGTACGTACAGTAACTGAAGAGCTCTATGAGAGTTTGAAAGATACTGAGGATGACTATAATCAAATTAAGAAATTAAAAATTATCAGACGATAGTATCCTTGCCGTAAAAGACTTATAAGCCTTCCCTATTTTATCTATAGGAGAAGGCTTTTTTTATTGATAATTATAGACTGTACACCATAATCCTTTTTGGGTTTTGCTTTCTTTTTCCTTTGTACTTAGCTGTAAAATGGATAGTTACTTTCTTTTGAGGTGCTTAACGTATCCTTTGTGTTTGCCTCAAATTTCGAAAACTTGAAATTATCACCATTTCTACCCACTCTTATCCTAGGTGTGGATTGTGCTTAGAAAACATTTGTACCACCATATATTGTGCCTTCAGGATCTCTTGTAGGTAAAATAACCTATTTAACAAAAACTTATTCTAATTAGTGGGGAAGAATGGTATCTTTAGGGTAATTATGGGTAAAAGTTAAAATATATGAGTGTGTTAGGTTTTTTTGGAAATAGTACGACAACTTTAGATACTAAAGGTCGTTGCTCATTCCCAAAAGAGTTGCGGAAACTACTCCCTGGTGAAAGCGAGGGCCAAGTTATGGTAACAGTTGGACCTGAAAACTCCTTGAGACTTTATTCTATACCCGCTTGGAACGAGTATCTGCACGAACTAAAAAACCTTCCCAAAACCCGTTCAAATATTCATTCACTCCGTAAATTTATGGGGGGGGCTCGTCTCTCTAAACTAGATGGTCAACACCGTATGACTCTCACAGAAGAACAACGCGCCCATGCAGGCATTGAGGGTGAAGTAACCTTTCTTGGAGAAGGGGAGCATGTCAGTATTTGGACACCTGAACGCTATGCAGAAATTTGTAACCCAACTGAGGATCAATACGACAACTTCTTCTATCTTGATGATGATATCAATGAGGGTTAAATTATGAGTTATCATCTACCAGTAATGGTTTCAGAAATTCTTGACTATATGATTGTACACTCAGAAGGTAATTATGTTGATTGCACTCTTGGTGGAGGTGGTCACTCGCAGGAAATATTAAAACGGATAACTTCAAAGAGTACTCTTGATTCGTTTGATCGAGACCCAGAGGCCATTGTCTATGCTACAGAACGTTTGAAAGAGTTTTCTAACTTTAAAGTTCATCATCGCCCTTTTTCAACAATTGGTGAAGTATTAGGTGATGCTACAGTTGATGGTATTCTTTACGATCTTGGTGTCTCATCACATCAACTCGATAAGGCTGAGCGTGGCTTTACTTTTCGGGAAAATGAAAAAGTTGACATGCGTATGAATCAGGATTCAGGTGAGTCAGCATATGATTTTTTATCAGCTATATCTGAAGATGCCCTTGCTTTATGTTTTAGAAAGAATGGTGATCTTAAAAAGAGTCGCCACCTTGCAGAAAAGATTAAAGAACTTGTAGAGTCTAAGGGTGAAGATGAGCTGTATCCTTCTGACTTTAGAGCAGTGCTTCAAAAAGTATATAAAGGTCAACCACATAAACATAATGATTTTCTTGCACGGGCTTTTCAAAGTATTAGAATGGAAGTGAATGAAGAGCTGAAGCAGATTGAAGAATCATTTGACACCCTTGAGCGAATTATGAAGCCAGGTGGTCGAGTCTGCGTATTGAGCTATCATTCAGGAGAAGATCGTTTAGTAAAAAATATTATGCGAGAAAAAGAGCGTGAATGTACCTGTCCACAAGAGCTTCCAGTATGTATGTGTGGTTCTAACAATCGCACCTTTAAGAAAGTGTTCAATAAACCGTTGCCTCCGACTGAAAATGAGGTGGCACAAAATTCAAGGGCTCGTTCTGCAAAGCTGAGAGTCTATGAAAGGGTATAGGGAATGAAAGGGATAGTGATAATAATTGGAAGTATTTTAGTTATGGCATTGATCGCATCATTTCCGGTGTGGAAACAAAATAAATATAATGATATTCAAAAAGAGAGCACCCGATTAGCTGCAATCTGTAGAACACTTGAAAGTGCATTACAGAAAAAAGAGTTTAAAATTAATGCTCTTCGTTCCCGCCAAAGAATTGAACAAATAGCTGCTGAACGTGGCTTAGGGTTTAACGCAACCTATACGGCGATAACAGAGAAATAAAATGCACCAATATCGAGACAATACCTCTAGCATTGAGTCGAGACTGATAGTCGTTCTCGCGGTTTTTGGGGTTATGTGGTTTATGATTGTTGGTATCACATTTCATATACAAATTGTTAAAGCAGATTACTTCACGAAAAAATCAGATCGACAATCAACGCAAAGACAGGTAGTGCTTCCTGAGAGAGGTACTATTTATGATCGCAATGGAACTGTGCTTGTTAAGACTCATATTGAGTCGGTAAAAGATAACAGCGTTCGTCGTTTTTTGCCTTTTGGGAAATTAGGCTCACAAGTGTTGGGGCACCTGGGTCGTGATGGCAAAGGCATGCTTGGAGTTGAACGATATTTTGACAATCAGCTTCGTGGTATTGATGGCTGGCGTTATAAGAAGGTTGATGTTAAGAGGCGTATCTATGAAGGAATGGAACTCGATGGTGCCGCTCCTGTTGCTGGTCTCGATATAGTGTTGACTATAGATAAAGAAATACAACATATTGCAGAGGGTGCGCTCGAGCGTGGTGTAAAAAAAGTGAAAGCTGATCGTGGGACTGCGGTGGTTATTGATCCACATACAGGAGAAGTTCTCGCCATGGCTAGTTACCCTGATTATGATCCTAATAATCTCTCAAAATTAGATTTGTCAGCGACAAAAAATGATGTAGTTGCCAAAGTGTATGAGCCTGGGTCTACATTCAAGCTTGTTGCCGCAGCGGCTGCAATAGAAGAACGTATCTTACAATCGAATGATTCTATCAATGGTAACATGGGTGTTTATAAGATTTATGGAGATGTTATTCGAGATACACATAAATATGGCTGGATTTCTTTTGCTGATGCGATGGCTTTCTCATCTAATGTTGGATTTGCACAAGTAGCAACTAAAGTAGGCAAGGAGGATTATTTCAGATACGTACGGAGATTTGGATTTGGTACAAAGACAGGTATTCAAGTTCCTGGTGAAGAGAAGGGGCGATTAAAAAATATTTCTCGCTGGAGCGGAAGGACCCTTGTGACCATGGCCATGGGGCATGAAATTATGACTACTCCTCTTCAGGTGGCAATGGCCTACGGAACTGTGGCTAATGGTGGTGAATTATTAAAACCAAGAATTGTTAGGCAAATACGAGAGCGCACAACTAGTGAAGTAGTTCTTGATAACCCTAAACAGTCTATCAGAAGGGTGGTCTCGGAAGAAACTGCATCTGAATTACGTGATATGCTCGCCGGAGTAGTTGAGTATGGAACAGCCAGAAACTTACAGTCAGATATTATCACTACAGCAGGAAAAACGGGGACCGCTGAAAAATATAGTGTCGATAAAAAACGGTATATTCGGTCATCAATGAACTCTTCATTTATTGGTATGGTGCCTGCGGCACATCCTCAGTATGTTTGTATGGTTGTAATTGATGAACCAAGGACATTTACCTCTGGGGCACGTACTGCCGGGCCAGTATTTAAAGAAATTATGGAGAAGATTCAGGTTTCACCCAATATTAATCGACAGGGATCACGAGGGACATTTGCGAAGGCTATACCACAAACTAATGTTAAAGAGGGTATGTCTAAAAATGGATACATTGAAAAAAGAACCGTCATGCCAAATTTGAAAGGTAAATCGCTTAGAGAGGCTGTAGCACTAATGGCAGGACGCGGTGTGGCGGTAAAATTTTCTGGTTCAGGATGGGTGGTTAATCAGTCACCAATAATGGGTGAATCATTGGGTAATCGATCTAAATGTACTATAACCTTAATGGAGAAAATATAGTATGATGCTTGCAGAAATTCTCAGAAAGGTAAAAGGGGTAGAGACTACAATTGAGCTTTCGACCTCTATTTCAGGAATTACAGATGATTCGCGTTTAGTGACTCCAGGTATGGTATTTATTGTTATGCAGGGATCTATGAAGGATGGGGCTCGATTTATACAAAGTGCCCTAGAGAATGGAGCAATTGCAATAGTATCAGAAAGTGCCTTTGAAAGTTCGGTTCACATTAGAGTATCCAGTGTAATCCAGGCTCGTGAGAAGATGGTTGTTGCTTACTATGGGTATCCAGCAAAAAAGCTTTCATTTGTGGGTATTACTGGAACAAATGGAAAAACTACTATTAGTTATCTCGTTAATAGCTTTTTGAAATATAATGGGACCCGCACGGCACTCAGTGGGACTATTGCCTCGGAAATTGCAGGCGAAAAAACAGTAAGTAATTTAACGACTCCAGGTTTTATAAAGATGCAAGAGCTTTGTGCTGCATCGATTGCAAAAAAATGCGAAGCAATGGTAATGGAGGTGTCATCACATGCACTCCATCAAAATCGTGTCCTCGGTATTGAATATGATGTTGGGGTCTTCACTAACCTTAGTCAGGATCATCTCGATTATCACAATGATATGGAAGAGTATTATCAGGCAAAGAAAAAACTCTTTTCCTCATATTTAAAAAATGGCGGGATCGCTGTAATTAATATGGATGATACGTCAGGCGCTCGGTTAATTCGTGAATTAACGATACCAGTCATCCGATACTCTCGATCCAATGAAGACGCTGACCTCTATTTTGTAGGAAGTTTTGTCCAGTCGGGAGTTAAAGAGTGTACGCTTCGATATAGAGGAAGAGAATTTAGTGTATGTACTGCATTATTTGGTGCGTTTAATGAAGAAAATATTCTTGCAGCAGCTGGTGCTGCTCTGGCTTATGGACTTTCGGAGGCACAGCTTGCTGATGCAATAGCAACAACGACAGTACCTGGCCGTATGGAGCTGATTTCATTTGGTAAACATAAGCGTGTATTCGTTGACTATGCGCATACTTCTGATGCACTTCAGCGCGTATTGGAAAATGTACGTCCCATCTGCAAAGGTTCATTGAGAGTGCTCTTTGGATGCGGTGGTGATCGTGATAAGGGTAAAAGAATACTTATGGCACGGGCTGCTGAGTCAGTCGCGGATGTTGTGTATGTTAGTTCTGATAACCCTCGTACCGAAGAACCGAATGCCATTATTTCAGATATACTTAAAGGGTTTGCATACGAAGAAAAAGTAATAGTTGAAGAAGATCGAAAGAGTGCTATTGAGAAGGCGCTCTCTGATATGGAAGAATATGACTGCCTCGTTGTGGCTGGAAAAGGCCATGAAGATTATCAGATTATTGGAACTGTAAAACACCCATTTGATGATAGAACGATTGTAAGAGAGAGCATACAGAATGACGCAGTTAGAGCTTAATATTGTAGAATTGGCAGAACTGCTAGAAACAAGCATTGTAGGTGATGATGTTGGAACAACTCGGTGTTGTATCAGCTTTGATTCTCGGGATACAATGGAAAACGTTATTTTTTGGCCCCTGGCTGGGGAACGACACGATGCACACACATTTATTGAGAGTGTAGTAAAAAAAGGAGCACTAGTGACAGTGGTAGCAAAAGAGTGGATTAAAGAACATCCTAATAGTGTAAAAACATATATACCTGTTGATAGTACCAATCAGGCTCTTCTTAAATTGGCAAAAGGGTACGCTAAACGCTTCCCTATACCAAAAATTGCTATTACTGGTTCTAATGGTAAGACCACTACTAAAGATATGCTTAATGCAATCCTTTCAACGTCCCAATGTGGGATAGCGACAGAGGGTAATTATAATAACCAAGTGGGAGTTCCCCTCACGATTTTTAAGCTCAGAAAAGAACACCAGTATGGTATTTTTGAAGTTGGTACAAGCGAAAATGGTGAGATAAAAGTACTTTCAAAAACTGTTGCTCCTCAATATGCGGTGATTACAAATATTGGGGCGAGTCATTTAGAGTTCTTTAAAAATGAAGATAATGTATATAAAGAGAAGATTCAGATAGTTGAAGGCCTCCAGAAAGGAGGGACTCTTTTTGTCAATGCTGATGACTCTTATTTTGCGAAACTCAAATCGACAACTCAATATAAATTGGTGACCTTTGGGATAAAGCATGGTCAAATTAAAGCAAAAGATATTACATGGGATGAAAACTCATGTGCATCATTTAAAGTGGGAAGAACTCTATATACCTTAACAGTTCCTGGAATTCATACGGTTTACAATGCACTTGCTGCGATAGCGGTAAGTAAAGCAATGAAAATTAGGCAACAAGATGCCGCTCAAGCTCTTGCGAGCTACACCGCGTCTAACTTAAGAACAGAAATGAAACAAGCAGATGGCTTTAAGGTTTTTGCAGATTGTTATAATGCAAATCCTTCATCGACGACTTCAGCGCTCCGATCAGTTGGTGAGATGAGTGTAGTGGGGAAAAAAATAGCAGTGCTTGGTGATATGCTCGAACTTGGAGAAGTATCAGAAGAGAGGCACCTTAAAATAGGGACACTTGTCCCTGAACAGAATATAGACCAGCTTATTACTGTTGGTGACGCGGCGAAATCAATTGCAATTGGGGCCAGAAAAAGTGGCATGAGCCTAGAAAGTGTAACCCATTGCAAATCACTTGAGGAAGTGACTCGATTATTAAAAGAGAGCGTTTCAGAGGGAGACATGGTCTTAGTCAAGGCTTCTCGCGGAGTGAAACTTGATACAGTCGTTGATGCAGTAATGAAGTTTGAGCTTACGAAGGGATTATAAGATGATCTATAATACAACAGCACTTACTGTAGGATTAATGGCGAAGAGCTGTGAACTACAGCTTAATAATATTAGTGAGGGATTGATTGCAATTCCTCGTAATGCAAGGCATCGTTTTACGATACGTCTTTTAAACAGGATGCTTCGTAGTTATGGCGTAAAAATATATACACAGCAAGAAGAACAATCTCAGAAAGGTCGGTATTTAAGTACCTCTGTATCTGATTGTCTTCTACTGGCACGCGCTGGGCTAGAAGATGGGGTATTAAAACCTCAACACAATTTGTTTGGTATTGCTACATCAAAGTTCGATAGTGATATTGATAATGGGTTTCATGATTCACAAGTTCAGTTTGTTGTGGAGGATCTTGTCGATATAGCAATGCATCCCTGTCCTACAGAAGAAACAATGCCATTTAGTGTTGTACTTAAAGACGGGATGATTGTTGTTCGTGAACATACACTCTCACATATTATTGGTATTTCGAGTAGTTTAAATATTCCAGATGGCACCTATATCGAAAATATTATTACTGCAATTTATGTTGCTAAATCACTTCATGTGTCCGTAGAAGAGATACGAGCAGCAGTCTCTGAACTTTGTCTTCAAAGTATGGAAATGGAGATGGTGGCTGAAAAAAATGGGATGAAATATTTTGATAATTCAAATATTGTTTCTCACCGTGATGCTACAGAAATTATACACTGTTTTGATGGAGAGTGTACGGTGATTTTAGGTGGACCGGATTTTAAGATGACTCCAGCTTTTGAAACCGCATTAGTAGATGCCAAAGCGTACGTCGTAGCACTGCCAGGTACAGAAGATGTCTACCTTAAGGGTCTTCATGAACGTTTGCCCAATGTGTTTGATCATTGTCAATCAATGGAAGAAGTTGTTCATGAGTCTGAATCACTTTTAGATGAAGGTGGAGCAATTCTTTTTTTTCCAACTCTTAATGGAAGTCGTGGTGGGATGGAGAGTTTTGATTTTTTCAGAGAGGTATTGAAAAGTTGAAAAGTGTTGCTATAGACCGGTTGCTCTTAGTTGCAGTTTTTGCACTTATTGGAATTGGTATCGTTATTATCTACAGTGCGAGTAGCCCATCGGCGCTCGAGGCAAAGAAAGAGGAGACTTACTTTGTGTTAAATCACTTGGTCAAACTCTTAGTAGGTGTAGCACTCTTCTTAGTGACCATTCAGATTGATTATGCAGTTTGGATGAAATATTCTCGTCTTTTATTTATTGTATCATTTGTGATGATGCTTGCACTGCTTGTGGGGCCGTGGGGAGTAAAAGTTCACGGAGCTACTCGTTGGCTTAACCTTGGTGGATTAAAATTTCAACCTTCTGAACTCATGAAAATTTCAATGATTTTTCTATTGGCTACAAAACTTTCAGAGTGCAAAGATCAAATTGAAGATTTAAAGATTGGCTTCCTTCGTCCCTTAATTATTGTTGGGGTTGTTTTTGGGCTTCTAATATTACAGCCAAACTATAGTACGGCACTTCTGGTGGTAGTAATTAGTACTGTTATGTTTTTTGTTGCTGGTGTACCCACAAAGCATATGCTTGCTGTTGGTGGTCCCGGCTTTCTTTTCGTCTCTATATTTGCATTCAGTAGTGAATATCGATTAAAGCGTGTTATGAGTTGGCTAGAACAAATATTTTCTCTTTTTGGGAGTAATACTCGAATTGAAGGGTCCTATCAGGTAACTCAGGCATTGACCAGTTTAGGGAGCGGTGGAATGTTTGGTGCAGGTCTTGGTGAAGGTACTCAAAAATTGGGTTATCTTCCAATGCCATTCACTGATACAGTTTTTGCATCACTTGGTGAAGAGATGGGATTTATAGGCACCTTTTTGGTAATGGCACTTTTTGGAATTATTGCATGGCGTGGTATTTCGATTGCAAGTAAAGTTGAACCTTTATTTGGTCGCTTAGTTGTGGTTGGATTTACTGCTTCACTATTTATAAATGCCTTTTTTCATATAGGGGTATGTACCAGTTTAATTCCCCCAACAGGACAACCATTGCCCTTAGTAGGATATGGTGGGACAAATCTTATATTGAACCTCTTTGCACTCGGTGTAATTCTTAATATCTCGAAATCGAGTAATGAAGCGAGAGGTACGCAATTATGAGTATAGTAAAAAAAGCACTTTTTGCTTGTGGCGGTACAGGGGGACATGTTTTTCCTGCAATTGCTATTGCGGAAGTTATGAAAGATAGCTTTAGTGTTGTTATCTCATACGCGGGTAGAGCTGATAGTATGGAGTCACGGATACTAAAAGATGAATCCTTTATTGCAATACAGGCTGTGCCATTAAAAAGGGGAAAGTTTTTTGAAAATCTTCTACTTCCTTATAGATTAGCTCGTTCAATAGTGAGCGGAATGAGTGCTGTCTCTCAAAGTGAGGCAGAAGTAGTTATTGGCACAGGAGGCTATGTATCTCTTCCTGTATTAATTGGAGCATGGCTTAAGGGTATTCCTGTATACATCCAAGAACAAAATAGTGTAGCGGGAGTTGCAAATAAAATTGCTGCGCGATTTGCAAAAATAATTTTTGTACCGAGTCAGTCGGTCTGTACGCAACTTGGGTTAGAAAAAACAGAAGTAACGGGTAATCCCATACGTGGATTTGACATGTCAATAGCTCCTGAACGACCAATAGAGTATCAGGGTGCTGATGAAAAGAAAATTGTATTGGTTCTTGGTGGGTCACAAGGTGCAAAAGGAATAAACGAAAAACTTTTTGAATCTCTCGATATCCTAGAAAACCAGGAAGAGTTCTTGGTTCTTTGGCAGGTTGGTACAGGTAATGTTATAGAGTACTCTAAAAAAACTGCACACTGTAAGAATGTAATTGTTACAGGATTTATTGAATCAGTACTCGCCTGTATGTATCATGCTGACCTGTTGGTAAGTAGGGCCGGAGCTTCAACACTTGCGGAAATATTAGTACTGAATAAACCTTCGATTTTAGTGCCTTTCCCTTTTGCAACAGCAAATCACCAGGAGCATAATGCACGTGAAGTGGAGAAAGAAGGTGCTGCTTTGGTTGAATTAGAATCAGATCCAAACACATTGGTTGCAAAAATAGCAGAATTAATAGCAAGTGATGAGAAGCGTGCAGCTATGACAATAGCTACAAAGGTGTTGGCTAAGCCTTTAGCAGCGCAAACGATAGCAGAAAAAATTATGGATATGGAGAGTAACCGATGATACCAAGTTCACGAATTAAAAAACTGCATTTTGTAGGGATTGGTGGTGCAGGTATGTCAGGTATTGCAGAAGTGCTCCACGAAAATGGTTTTAATATTACTGGCTCAGATATGAATACCGGACCAGTAATTGAGTATTTGAAAAATAAAGGAATGACCATTGCAATTGGACATTCGGTAGAAAATATTATTGATGCAGATATTGTGGTGCGGTCATCGGCGATATCTCATGATAATATTGAGATTGCGGCAGCTATAGAGCAAAATATACCCGTGATACGTAGAGCAGAAATGCTTGGTGAGCTTATGCGACTCAAATACACCTTAGCTGTTGCTGGAACCCATGGTAAGACTACTACAACCTCAATGGTCGGTGCGATTTGGAATGAAGCAAAGCTCGACCCGACTATAATTGTAGGAGGGGTTGTTAAAAGCCTTGGTACCGGTGCGCAATATGGTGCAGGTGATGCTCTCATTGCTGAAGCCGATGAGTATGATAAGTCATTTTTACAAATGGTGCCATCAATGGCACTCATTACCAATGTTGATGAAGATCATCTCGACTGTTATGCTGATATGGACGAGATCAAATCTGCATTTATTCAGTTTGCGAATAAAGTTCCCTTCTATGGCCAGGCAATTGTATGTATTGATGATCTTGGGATTCAAGAGATTATACCTTCTATTGTAAAGCCAGTAGTGACTTATGGTTTTTCTAAACAAGCAGATTATAGAGTAGATTCAGTAGAACGTGATGGGTTTATAACTCACTTTTCTGTAGTGGCTTTTGGTGAAAATCTTGGGTCAATTGAGTTGCAGATACCAGGTTCTCATAATGTAAATAATGCAATGGGAGCTATAGCTCTTGCACACGAAGAGGGGATTCCATTCGAAGTTATTCAATCAGGCATCAAAAATTTTTCTGGTGTTAAACGCAGATTTGAACGCGTAGGTTCTGTTAATGGATGCCCAATTTATGACGATTATGCACATCATCCAACTGAAGTAGCTGCAACGCTTCGTGCAGCGAAAGAACATTTTTACGATAAACGAGTTGTTGTTGTGTTTCAGCCACACTTGTACAGTCGGACACTTGACCACTATGAAGCATTTGCTTCTGCCTTTGTTGATTCAGATACGGTGATTGTAACTGACATTTATGGTGCCCGAGAAAAACCAATTGAAGGGGTGACATCACAATTGATTATTGGGGCGTGTAAAAAACTTGGTCACAAAGACGTACGAGCGCTTTCAGATTTTGAAGAAATTACCAACATATTAAAAAATGAACTAAACGGAACTGATGTTGTGTTAGTTATGGGTGCAGGAACCGTATGGAAAATAGGTGCACAGTTAGGGGCTGAGGGATAACGCTATGAAACGAATAGTAATATGGATATGTGTATTGGTAATCGTCTGTTTTGGTGCCTACAGTGCAGTTGATTCTGTGGCTGAAATAATTCCAGAATCTCCAGTTAAAGATTTAGTATTGAACACTGATGGTGTGCTCAAAAAGAGTACTGTAATGTCGATTCTTGGATTTGAATATGGTATGGAACTATCAGATAGTAGTATCAGTGAAGCAACATTACGATTGAGTGCACTTCCTGAAATTAAAAACGTTGTTATTGAACAAGCCTCTTTTGGTACTATTGTCATCACTATTGAAGAGTTTACTCCGCTTGCGTCGTTGTATGATGGAGAGTGGAAGTACCTTTTAGAAACAGGAGAGGTTGTTGGTGTTGATTCTTATCAAATCGGTGTACTTCCTATAATTACACAAAAAGAACATTCAACAATAATGCTTCATATGTTGAAACAAATTAAAAGTGCGAACCGTTCATTGTATGATTCGCTTTCAGAGATAACATGGAATGCAAAATTGTCGGCAGGGGTGCTTTTTGTTTTGGGAAAAAGTCAAAGAATTCTTGTTGGAAAAGATACAGATTACCGCACGTTGGCTCATAAGTATCGGTTGATTCAAGATGAGCAGTTAACAAGTGAACTTACAGAGAATATTATTGATATGCGTTTTGCAGACTTTGCATATCTGAGGTAGGGAGAAAAGGTCGGGATGAATTCAAAAATTATAGTTGGATTGGATATTGGATCTTCAAAGATTGGCGTTGTCATTGGTGAAATCGATGAGGAGAACAATCTCAATTTAGTTGGTATTGGTACTAGTCCATCAGGTGGGCTCAACAAGGGGTGTGTTGTCAATATTGACAAGACAGTTGTATCAATTGAGAAGGCTGTTGAAGAAGCTAAACTCATGGCAGGTACAGAAAACATTAAAGATGTGTATGTGAGTCTTTCAGGGGATCATATACGTTCTATTGAAGGTCGAGGAATGACTGCGGTCATGCGACCTGACAATGAAATTACAGCACAAGATGTTATTAATGTAATTGATCAGGCAAAAACGATATCGTTGCCCTCTGGTAAAGAGGTGCTCCACGCATTGCCCCAGGGGTTTGTCGTAGATGATGAAACTGCTGGAATTACAGATCCAATTGGAATGACAGGGGTGAAGCTTGAAGGGTATGTCCATGTGATTACCGGTGCTACTACGGCTAAACAAAATGTGTTAAAGGCTGTAACAAAGGCAGGTCTTAATATTATGGGCATTGTGGTAACACCGCTTGCGGCATCGTATTCTGTCTTAGAAGATGATGAAAAAGAGCTCGGTGTTGCAGTTATAGATGTAGGTGGTGGTACAACAGATGTCAGTATTTATCTAGATAATGCGATAAACCACACCTTTAGTATCGGTTTTGGGGGTAAGAATGTTACCTCCGATATTGCAATTGGAATTAGAACACCGGTCGAAAAGGCTGAAGAGATTAAGAAAAAATATGGGTCGTGTGGGACCTCTAATTTAGAAAATGATCGTTTTGTGGTAGTGCCTGGAGTAGGTGGTCGTCCACAACGCGAAATTCCACAATCTGTCGTTTCCTCAATTATTCGTGCACGGATGCAAGAGATCTATATGATTGTTCTCAAAGAGATCAAACGCAAAGGGCTCCTTGATCGTCTTGGAGCGGGGATCGTACTGACTGGCGGCTGTTCAATAACGAAAGGCGCCATGGAACTTGCTGAAGAAGTTTTTGGTGTGCCGGTTAAATTGGGTAAGCCAATTTCCTTTGGGGGATTGACAGATGTTGTCTCAAAACCTGAGAATGCAACGGGGGTAGGATTGGTCGTTTATGGCCAGCATCAGGCCCGTGGTATTGGGGGAGAGACGCGAGTGGGCATAGGAAATGAAAACCTTAAAAACGTATTTAATCGCTTTATCAACTTTTTAAAGAATTATATTTAATTACAGAACCAGGGAGAGCAAAATGGTTATAACACTAGATGAAACAAAAGAGAACCGAGCCAAGATCAAGGTCGTTGGTGTGGGTGGTGCCGGTGGTAATGCGCTCAATCGTATGATTGAAAGTGGATTGCATGGCGTCGAGTTTATTGCAATAAATACAGATGCAATGGCACTTGAAAACAACCTCGCTGAAAAGAAGATCAGTATCGGTCAAAAATTGTGTAAAGGCCTCGGTGCTGGATCACGTCCTGACAAAGGCTATGAAGCTATTCAAGAAGACAGAAGGCTCGTAGAAGAAGCACTCTCTGGTGCTGATATGGTATTTATTGCCGGCGGTATGGGTGGTGGAACAGGAACAGGTGCAGCACCAGTTGTTGCAGAAATTTCTCGAGAACTTGGCATACTTACTGTTGGTGTCGTAACTGAACCATTTAATTGGGAAGGCCCTGTTCGTAAACGACATAGTAAAAAAGGGTTGGATAACCTTACTGCTAATGTCGATACAATTATTGCAATACAAAATCAAAAGATTTTTGATGTGATCCCAAAGAATACAACAGTACTTGATGCTTATAAAACAGTTGATGGTGTACTTATGGATGCGGTGAAAGGGATCTCTGATATTATTTTAAACCATGGTTTTATGCAAGTTGACTTTGCTGATGTGCGTGAAATCATGAACAATGGTGGTGAAGCACTTATTGGAACTGGAATTGCAGAAGGTGAAGGGAAAGCACAACTTGCAGCTGAGCTTGCTATCCATTCTCCACTTCTCGAAAATATTTCAATCAGTGGTGCTGGTGGTATCTTAGTAAATATCACTGGTGGTGATGAATTAGCAATGCACGAAATTAATGATGTAATGTCATATATTTATGAAAGTGTTGGTGATGACAACGAACCACACATTATTTTTGGTAATGTCATCGATAGCTCCATGGGTGAAAGAGTCGCAGTTACTGTAATTGCAACAGGTTTTTCAAATGGTAAAGTCACAGAAAATCCTCCTGTTGTTCAAGAGGTTATTGCGCCACAAGTTACTCCTGAACCTGAACTACAAGTTATTGAGCCGGTACAAGAAGAGATAATGATTTCTCAAAATATCGAGCCTGTTATATCAAAAGAAGAGGTTGATGCACTTCAAGAAGTGCATACTGCTGAGGCGCCAATAGTTCCAGAGCTTGCTACTGAAGAACCTATTGATGTCTCTATTCCAAAAATGAATGCAGAATTTGAAGATTCATTTTTTGGAAAAGTATCAGATGATGAAAGACCAAGCTTTTTGAGAATGAATGAAGAGAGTAGTTCATTCGATGTGAGATCTCAAGAGGTTGAAGAGACTATTGTTACTGAATCACAAGATATGTCTGACTATTGCAGTGAGCTTCAAAAAGACAGTGAACAAATAAGTCATGTTGTTCGTCCTACTCAGCGTATTCAAGAGCTTAATCGTGGAATGGTTGATGATGGGGTTGACTACTCAAAGCCGGCGTTTCAACGTATTGGTGGACTGCAAGGCGTTGATAGCCAAATGAAGGAAAGTGAAGACCTTTACTCTCAAGAGAATAGTAAAGTAGATGAGCGCCCGGCGTTCCTTAGATTTCAAGATTAATATTCATTAATCGTGACAAAAGCCAGGCTGCACTCTCCCGTAGCCTGGCTTTTTTGCTCTCAATTATATTCTAGCCTTTACACTGAACTTACTGCAGCTTAGTTAAGGATAATTATTTTACTGGGTTTGTTATGGAATGAATCTATATAATAGTAATACCCTGAAGGGAGTTTGGCACCTGTTGTGCTCAATACCCTATTCCAAATGATTTCTGCATCGCCAGGCTGTTTAGTTAGAGTCTGTACAACAACACCTTTTCGAGAGAATATAGTTATTGTCGTACCGGTGGGTATGTTTTCACAGGGGAACGTAATCTTAGTATGGAGGAAATTATGATAATTATATGGATTTGGATAGGGAGGATAAATCTTGGGTGGTAATGCTGGTGGGTCGGTGAGGGTTATCTCCTCTTCGGAAAGAGTGATTTGTATGACGCCTTTATTTTGAGTCGATGAGGTACCACTTGATTTATAACTTATAGTTAAAAATGATGGGTTGGTGAGAGAATCGCCAATGAGTTTAATAGTAGGGCCTGCGAGCAGTGTTACTATAGCAGTATCTAAGAGGGTATCTATCTCAACGAGCGAAATTGATACTGTTGGTAAAGAGGTGACAAAAAGTGAATCACCTGGTTTTATACTCTCTAAATTGAAGGTTTTAGCAGTGAGTGATTTAGAAAGAATAATAGAATCAAGGTTTGTTGTTGTGAGAACTGTAGGGGAAAGCATAGGAAAATGACTCATGTCTGGATTAAAAGGGGCGGGGTCACTTGAACTACGGAGACCAGTAAAGAGAAGTCGAGCAGAGTAGTCATTGTAAACTGCATTAAAGCTTGTATTATGGTGTGTCGTTAATACATATTCAAAGGTTTCGTCGATTGGCGTGCCTGGATTCGCCGCTCGGTGATCCCAAATTTGTTTTTCAATATCATTAGTGAATCGATTCAAGAGATAGTGCAAAAAGAGCCCTTGACCATATTCATGTTTTCGATTTGTAGTGAGAATACTTGAGTCAGGACTATCAAATAGGCTGCTTGTGTATTGCCAGTAGTCATTTATTTCAGGTGAAAGAATCTCTTCCATACCAGTTGCAGACGCTTCAAACCAAAAATGAAGGGTTTCAAAGTTTTTCTCATAATTAAATTGAAATGCATGATACAGCTCATGGACAACAGTTACATCAAAAGCTTTTTCTTTTTCAGTTGCGTAACTGACTGTCGTACCATTACTTATTGATAGAATGGGATTATTAGTGCTTTCGTAGTAGGAACAGACCCCTTGTGGTGAATTATACAGTGTTTCAGCGGTGTTTACACGCGTATAAAAATAATCATTTTCAACAAACATATGGGTATAATTGAAATCCTCTCTATTAGGGACGACAAACCCATAAATTGCTGCAAATTGTATACTGTCTTCTAAATCAGTTCTTTTGTCAGAGCGCAGGTGATGAATGTCAACAATTTCAATAGTGTATTTCCCAGGGATTGCAGGCTTATCGTATTGATATGATGTAGGGTATGCTTTTGATATTAAGAGGTTGAGTGAGTCAGTGTAAAATCTATATGCTTGTTCGAGTTTGACACCCATAGTGTCGAGGTATTTTTCGTATGTATTGTCAGTTGATCCGGCAATTTTATGTATACCGGTACGCGTATAATACAGCACAAAATGTTCCGTTTCAAATGAGTAAACCGAATCGTTAAAATCAATATGCGTACAGAGTCTCTGTGTACGTGAAACTTTGGTGCTCATATTTGCGACACTCATAGAGAAGCTTGTCGGAGAATCATGATAATGGGATGAGTCATAAAAATAACTCGATGCACACTTCCCTTGTGCTGAGATGTAGGAAGAGAAAATAGTAATAAGAATAATAAGGTATTTAATCATAGTGTGTAATATATTCAAAAAAGAAGGCATACCTAAACTTATAATATTCTCAAATAAATATGTGCAACTCTGGGTAGCGTTGTTTGAGGTTGGCAATTTTTTGTTGCATAGACTCTTGAAACCGTGTAAATGCGAGGCTTTTAGGGTTTCGAGGTTTGTGACTCACGCTTTTAAGAAGGGCAGTTACTTCACGGAAATAATTACCACTATGAGAATTAAAATAGGCCTCAATGAATCGATCTAAAATAATGGAAATAGCTAGTTCATTGGGATGTGTTAATGAAGCATCATAAAAACGATAATCACGTAGTTCATCCATCATAATTTCAAAAGAGGGAAAGTAACTTGATTGTTGGTTAAATGTATTTGTAAGGTTGTGGCAGATATGTCGGAGGGTTGCCTTGCTCAGGGAGTTTTCGCTAGGTTTATCTCGTAGGTGTCGCACTGGGCTCACTGTGAATACAATATGAATATCGAGATTACGTGCGAGTAGTTGGGAGAGAGCTGACGTGAGCGCAGAAGTTCCTTCATCAATAGTTATCAGTCTGCGTTCAAAAAGAGAGTTGTTGAGTTTGTGACAGTTATTGGTAATGATGCCCTTGAAAAAATATCCAAAGGCGGTGCCAAGGCTAATAATGAGCAACTTTGAGTTTAATAATTGTGTGTTAAAATTAAAGAGCGAACTGTTCATAGCATTACAGCTGCCTTCTGCACTGGGATGTGAATAGTCGCCATGAAAATCAAAATGTGACCATAATTCATTATGATAAAATAGGTTATTGGGTTCGATCGGAGTTTGGTCAAGGGTGAGCTGTAAGGATTGAGCAATAGAGAGTGGATTGTATGTTATTCCCGTAGGGTTGCCTAAAACTGGCCAAAATTGTGTTTTTAGATCGTTTGTTAGGTGCTCAGCAAAGCAAGAGCCCATGGAGGATATTTGGTCTCCTGGGCTAAGAAGAACCAAATTGCCCGGTTTTTTTACCGAAACAGGTGTTGTGAGTTTAGGTTGTGTCATAATTGTAGTATATAATACAATTTTAATGTAAACGAGCAAAATTAACTTTCTTTAATGGGTAATTTTGTAAATTTTCAAAAAACCAATAAATACCTAAGTAGAAGAAGGAAGTGTATGTCAGAAGTTAAAAATATTACTGAAGCTGATTTCGAAGACGCAATTGCTGCCAATAAACCTGTTGTTGTAGACTTTTGGGCAACTTGGTGTGGACCATGTAGAATGATCGGGCCAGTACTTGATGAGCTTGCAGCAGATTATGGTGATACAGTATCAATTGTTAAAGTTAATGTAGATGAGGAGCCTGGATTGGCACAAAAATTTGGCATCACTTCGATTCCAAATATTAAAGTGTTTAAAAACAGTGCAGAGATTGAGAACATTGTTGGCGCAGCCCCAAAAGCAAGCCTCAAAGCATCAATCGATAAACATCTGTAATCATTAGTATTGATTACTCGATCTGTTTAAAAGAGCGTATAAAAAAGCTGCACAATATGTGCAGCTTTTTTTATGAATATTTTAGAGACGGCCCTTTTTAAGGCCTCTAAGCATAGCCTTAATCTCTTTGGGTGATTTGTTCTCTTGCCTATCTTTTTTTACCACAGCAATAGGGGCACATGCTTCACAAAGGAATTCATTTTTTATTGAAAATGATGCAGAACCTTCGAGTCGGTCAGTGCTGGGAAGAGAGTAGCGTTTCACAGGAGCCTCTTTCCCACACTTTTCACAGGTGGTTTTTTTCTTGATTTTGCCGCTTTTGACATCTTCAAGATACTTATCTTTCTTATCCATTTCGTAGGCCATGCTCAATGCATTGTTCTTGCGAAGGAAGGATTCGTGTCTATCGTTACTCATAGTACCTCACTAGTAAGAAATAAGAGAGTGAATCGGAAACGTTCCGAGTTTGTCTCTTCCATTTAAAAATTGTAATTCGATGAGAAATGAGTATCCTGCAACAATACCACCAGCTTCTTCGACAAGAGAGCGGGTAGCGGCGATAGTACCACCAGTAGCAAGTAGGTCATCTACTAAAAGAATTTTTGCACCAGCTTTAAATGAGTCTGTGTGCATTTCAAGGGTGTCTGTTCCATATTCTAACGCATATTCGATAGAATGAGTGGGACCAGGAAGTTTTCCTGGTTTGCGAGCAGGTACAAAACCCGCTCCTAAAATTTGTGCAATAGCCGGAGCAAAGATAAATCCACGAGCTTCGGTGCCGACAACAATATCAATGTCATTGTTTATAAAAGGTGCCGCCATCTCTTTGATAGCTGTGGTCAGTGCTGCTGGATTAGAAAGGAGTGTTGTGATATCTTTGAAAAGTATTCCTTCTTTGGGGAAGTTGGGGATATCGCGAATGCTCTCTTTTAGTTCAGTAAGTGTCATTGATTAATCCTTTAAGGTACTCGTAAAAGTAGCATTTTTTTCAATTTTTATCAAAAGTGCTTCAGCTAATAAGTGAGAACCGAGTTGGGTGAGTTGACCATTAGAAAAGTGGAGCGAGTGAGGGGCGCGTTTATAATGGGCCTCAGACTCATGAAATGCATTGAATGCCCTATCATAATCAATAATATGAAGGTTTTTTAGGGTATATTGCTCAAAAAGAGCATTGACCTTTTCTGCATTTTTTTTCTTGTCAAATGATGGGTAGCTTTCCACTGCCTGATTGCAAAGATAGAGTTCAATTCCTGAGAAAGAGGTAATATGTTGAATAAGCAAGCTAAAAGGTACAGTATCGATGGCACTGTCTGTAAGTATATTGATATCTCCCCAGCCTACCGAAAGAATAATATGTGTAGTTCGTTTACCGATAATGTCTTTTGCATCATGAGCATTAAGGTGTTTAATGGTGTTTTGAATGGAGTTATTGTACGAAAGTTGGATATCAACATCGGGGTGACGTAATAACAGAGCATTACCAACATGATGAGGGGTTTCTAGCTGTGTTCCCCACTGAGTATCACCAATAAAATAGAGTGCATTTTGATTCATGTCCAAAATGTAAAAAAAATAGAGGGACTTCATTATGAATAAGTGAAAAGAGATATTTCTCGAGTTATCCTGTCTTGTTGTCCAGCCTTTTTAATGATAAGAATGAGGACAAAGTGGCTCAAATTAAATACATTATGATAAATCCAATTAGATGAGGCTCCCTTGCCGAATTCACAAAGAGACTCCTTTGAAGGGGTTACACTTCTTGAACAGTTAATGGATGGCAGTGCGATAGACGCCGCTATACATTCATGTGCTGTTCAAATAATGAATATGCCTGATTATCAACAGGTTGTTCTCATGGGTAATGCGACTCGTGGGGTCCCCCTTGCCGAACGCATTGGTGCAGTAATAGAAAAAGAGACAGGAGACTCCATTGAAGTGGGCTCCCTCGATGCATCATTTTATCGAGATGATTTTCATTATCGCATTAAGGCCGCTAATCCACAAATGAGAATTACGTTGGTACCGCAATCGATTGAAGGGAAACGAGTAATATTGGTTGATGATGTTCTGTATACAGGACGGTCAGTTCGGGCTGCAATGAATGCTATTTTTGACCTTGGCCGCCCTGCTTCAATAGGCTTAATGGTGCTGATTGATCGAGGATGTCGTGAGCTACCAATATGCCCGGATTTTTCGGGTAAAGAGCTTGTTACAGAAAAAAACCAGGAAGTGCGAGTTAAAGTAACTCCTGTTGATGATGAAGATGCCGTTTGGCTAGTCGAGGTAAATGAATAATGTCGCAGTTATCAATTAAACATTTGATTGGGCTGAATGGAGTCCCTAAAGAGGATTTGCGGAGCATATTGGATACCGCTCAAAGTTTTCGTGAAGTTTTAGAAAGGCCCGTTAAAAAAGTTCCATCCCTCCGTGGGGTTACGGTTCTTAATCTCTTTTTCGAAAACAGTACTCGGACTAAAATTTCATTTGAACTTGCAGAAAAAAGACTTTCTGCTGACGTTGTCAATTTTTCAACCTCGAGTAGTAGCTTAAAAAAAGGTGAGACACTTTTAGACACTGTTCGAAATATTGAGTCAATGAAAACAAATGTTATCGTTGTACGTCATACCGGAACAGGAGTGCCTTCTTTTCTAGCAGAATCAACTAATTCAATTATTGTGAATGCAGGAGATGGTGCAAATGAACATCCAACTCAGGCACTTCTTGATATGCTTACAATGGAACAACATATTGGATCCTTGGAGGGTAAACGAGTTGCAATTGTTGGTGATATAAAACACTCTCGTGTGGCTCGATCAAATGCATTTGGTCTAAAAACCATGGGGGCTGAAGTGGTGTTTTGTGCACCACAGACATTAATGCCAAATAATATGGGGCTTGTAGGGGCTGAATGTACTTCAGATCTCGAGCATGCTATAAAGGGAAGTGATGTAGTCATGGCGCTTCGATTGCAGAAAGAGCGTCAAGCCGGTGGGTATCTACCGTCTGAAATTGAGTATCGAACTCAGTTCGGTATCACTCCGGAGCGTATTAGAGACTGGAATCCAGATACCCTTATTATGCATCCAGGGCCAGTAAATAGAAATTTAGAGATGGATTCAGATATTGTCGATAGTGAACGATCTGTCATTCTTGATCAGGTGACAAATGGTGTTGCTGCCAGAATGGCAGTTCTCTATCTTTTAGCAGGTGGTGGGGAAGAATAGTATGGCAGTTTGTTTTAAAAATGTTCAATTGTATTCGGGCAAAACACTGAGTGAGCCACAAAACGTCTACCTTTCAGAAGGAAAATGGGTTGAAGCTTTAGAGCCTGGAAGTTATAAAGAGATAGATGGAACAGGGAAAATGTTGCTCCCTGGCCTCACTGAATTGAGTGCATGTTTTGATCTCCCTGGTGATGGAATAGTATATTCACTTGCAGATGGTGTTGAAGCAATGTATCGTGGAGGATTTAAACGAGTCGTACTCGAGCCTGAATCTGAAGAACAAATTGATTCACCGGCAAAAGCACTCTACTTAAAGTCGTTTCTCTTTGAATGCCCTCTCGATGTTCAGGTATCTTCTCTAATTTCAAAAGAAGGTAAGGGTGAGCAACTCGTAGAGATGGCGGAACAACTCGGTAGGGGAGTGACCGTATTTAGTTCAGGGCTTTTCCCTTTGGTGGGTAATTCATTTTTACGTTTGGTCATGGAGTATGCGATGCAACTTGAAATTCGTCTCCATTTATTTCCTCTCGATAAATCTCTTGCTGGCAAAGCACAGGTAAGTGAAGGTGCATACTCTGATCTCCTTGGTATGTATGGAGTACTTCCTCAAGCTGAGACTATAGCGGTCTTTTCGATATTACAAATGGCCCGGGTTACGGGCTGTAAAGTACATATTAAACATGTAAGTGTTGGCGAGTCTTTTGAATTAATTTCTCAGTATGCAGTAGAATGGGGGGTGGATGTTACTTGTGATGTAGTGCTTTCAAATGTAACGTTTGATGATTCGGTACTTCCTCAATTTAATACCTGTCATCATGTAACTCCTCCTCTTAGATCAAAAGAGAATGTTGTGGCATTAAAAAAAGCCCTTTCTAAAGGAGTGGTAACAGCCCTTTCAGTTCAGCACAAACCGGTTCTACCGGAGTATAAAAACATCAACTTTGAAGATTCTGAGCAAGGGTGTGTGGGTCTTGAAACAGCATTGTCGGTTCTTAATACTGACTTGAGTGTTTCCCTAGAGCGTGGTATTCTCGATATCGTAGACCTTTTTACTATGGGCCCATCAGAAGTACTTGGTCTTGATGTTCCCCATATTTCAATGGGAAACCCTGCCGATCTCTTTTTATGGAATCCGAATAAAGAGTGGGAGATTAATCGCTCTCACTATGTGCGGCGTTCAAATTCACCTTTTATTGGTAAAAAGGTACAGGGCGTAGTAGAGGCATGCTACTTTAATGCGCAATTAAAGGAGTGGTAGGCCGTGGGGATTCTTGAAATAGTTTTTGGGTTGATTATTATTGGAGTACTTCTTCTGTTTATGAAGGAGTTTACGCTTCCGTCTTCTTTTTATAAACGAAAAGATACACGGAGAGTACAAAATTATATTGATCAACGTGAAAAACTTATGGTAGAAGAGCTTGATGTTGAGGACGAAGAAGGAGATGACTCCGACCCTAAAACAGATTAAGGAGAGGCCTCAGGGGCTTACAGAAGTTGCATAAAGCTTTTTGCTTTGATAAACTCTTTTTCACCTTCTGCAAGAAGCTGCGGTAAAACATCATAGGGTAATTTCAAGCTTTTCCAGTTCTCGTCGGAAATATTTTGCAAATAGGGGTCTCCGCCACTACCAATATCTAATGAACGGGTTAATGTGTCTGCGATTTGGATAATGGTACTAATAGAGTAAAACTCAAGGCTCTTTTCGGGACTATGATGATTGAGTATAACATGTGAAAGGTAGTTAGGCAGTTGCCATTTCTCTGCAATCCAATACCCCACCTCACAATGATTAAATCCAAATACTTTTTCTTCTGCTTCAATGAGAAGTACTTCTTTTTGTTCTGCTATGATAACGGCTTTTTCAAATTCGTGAGTAAAAGCAGTAAGAAGAATTATTTTCCCAATGTCATGAATAACCCCAGCTAAAAAGAGTTCTTCTCGCTTATTAAATGATATAGTGTCGCCAATAACTTTTGCGAAAGTGCCAACGCCAAGTGAATGAGCCCAAAACTGCTTTTGATCAAAATAAGGGGAGTTGATACTCGACTTAAAAGACGTGAGAAGCGAGGTGGTCATTATTAGGTTTTTAATAGTATTAAAGCCAAGTATTGCAACAGCATGAGATATCGTATTAATTTTTTTTGGAAATCCGTAAAATGCACTGTTTACTAACTTCATAATTGATATGGTTAAACTTTGGTCGTTACTGATTATTTTCCCAATTTGGTCTGCAGTAGTACGAGGGTTTTGCATCTCCTTGTTTATACGGGCAACAACATTTGAAAGAGTAGGAATGGTATCAAGGTCGCCAATCATTGATTCTATAAGAGCAAAGCGATCATTCATTGTGTTCTCCGTTCTCGGTACCTAATACATGATTTTTTACTGCTGCATATATCGTATTCATTGTGAGAGAGTTAGTTTTCTTGCTAAATCTTTTATCAAGAGTATCATGATTTGAGTGCTCTGGAACGCTTCCAGTATCACTACCCGCACTGGGGCCGTCATCCCCTTCAATTGTAATCTGCATTATCCCACGTGACTCAAGTCGTCTCGCAAGGCTTTTTGTAAGTGTTGTTCCTTGACTGAGAATTATTTGACCTGAATTTCCCATGACCGGTTCTAATAGTATCATTCCATCATTAATGTCCGCTATTGCAATCGTCCGCATGTGTAACCTTATGTTTAATTGCCAATGGAGAGCAGTTCAAGTTTATAGAGGAGGATTGAATGGGGAGCTATTTTTGAACCTGCGCCCTTGTCTCCATAGGCGAGGTGTGGAGGTATGTAGAGATGCCATTTGGCACCTTTGCGCATGAGAAGTAGGGCTTCTTTCCAGCCGTCAATTGCACCTGCAAGTGGGAAGGTGACAGGGGTATCAGTAGAGTAGGTCGATTCAAACTCCGTACCATCAATAGTGGTTCCTTTGTAGTGACAGGTTACTTTTGATTCTGCTGCAGGCTTATTGCCGGTGCCTCTACGCATAATGCGATATTGAAGGCCGCTTTCAAGAGTAACCACTCCTTCTTTGTTTCTATTGTTTTCAAAGTAGGTTACAATAGGATCAGGGGGAATTGAGTCTTGAGATGTTGTATCTATAAGTTCTTGTTGTGTCAGTGAGTCTTTATAGTGATTAAATTTTTCGGTGTAGTGTGCAGCATCTTGGGTCGAAATTAAAAGGGAATCTTGGTGGGTCACATCAGAAAAACCTTGTGCAATGAGATCTGAATTGAGAGTGATGCCAGATGCTAATAGAGTGTGGGCAAAGTTTACTCCCAGTGCATAGCTAATAAGATCTTCACCCTGGGTTATTGTGGTAATACGACTGTTTTGTTCTGGAATTTTACTCAGTGTATCAGGGAGTGATACTATGACTTTTGTTTTTTTGGGTTGAGTAATGTTCTTAGTGGTGGTTTGTTGTAAGGGTGCGGTACAGCACATTAACATCACAAGTAAAGCACAGGTAAAAACCTTGAACATCTAGAACCCTTTTATAGGAAATTGTACAAAAAAAAGGGTGCAAAAGCACCCCTTTTCCAATAGTTCAAAAGAGATCTATTTCTTAACAGCTTTTGGAGCTTCTTTTTTCGCAGCATCTTTAGGAACAATGCTCAAAAGTTCGATTTCAAATTTAAGAGCAGCGTTTGGAGAAATTTTCCCAGAACCTCTTGTACCATAACCGATTGCAGGTGGTATGTAGAGTTCCCATTTCGATCCAACTTTCATCATTTGAAGCGCTTCAGTCCAGCCTTTGATCACACCTTTAAGTGGGAATTGTGATGGTTTACCACGTTCATATGAAGAGTCAAATACTTCACCGTTAAGAAGAGTACCTTTATAGTGACACTCAACTTTGTCATCGAGAGTTGGAATTGGACCAGTACCTTCAGTAATTACTTTGAATTGAAGACCTGATTCAGTAGTTTTTACACCCTCTTTTGCTTTGTTTTCTTCGAAGAATTTTTTGTTTTCTTCAACATTTTTTTCACCCTGAAGCTTTCTATCTTCAGTTTCTTTCTTTCTTTTGTCCTGCATTTTTTCCATCATTACTTTTTGGAATGCAGTCATAGTTTCGCGAACTTCTTTTTGGTCCATAAGTGGAGTTTCAGTAGCTGTTAGGCCATCTTCGATTCCTCTAAAGAATTTAGTAAGCTCAACTTCAATTTCTTGTTTCTTGAAGTTTGACCCGATGTCAAGACCGATAGAGTAACTGACTTTGTCCATTTCAGTTTTAAGAGAGGCTTGAGTAACACTTTTGGTGTCAATACCTTTTTGACAGCCGACAAGCATCATGAGTACAGATGCTGAAGCAATTAATTTTTTCATTGTTATCCTTGTAAAATGTAAGATTTTTAGAAAAAATAAGAAATTTCACAAAAAAACCATACTTCTCTTGTGCAAATATGAAACTAGTCTGCTTTTTTTTAAAAAACGGGCTATAAAAAGTGATATAAGCGGATGATTTTAGAAGAGTGAGCAGAAATCTGGAGGTTGATTATTCTTTTAGGTCACTAAGAGCTCGTTCCGGCCACAGTTTTGGAGTCCAACCAAGAAGTGAGTATACACGAGAGCTATCCATGTGTACATTTTTTACTCGGGGAGGGCCATTTTTTTCTTCATGGGTATAACGCCCCTTGAGAAGTGATTTATCATACGTTTCACAGTATTGACTGATGACATCACCCATTTCATAGAGGCTTACAGGTCTTGGGCCACCTGCATGATATAATCCGGTGACCTCTTTATTAAAAAGTTGAGTAATGATCTCTCCAACATCGTCTGTGTGTATGGCTGAACGATATTCATCATAAAAGAGTGTGACGGTACGATTTTTTTTAAATCGGCCTTCAATCCAGTCAACTGCAGCTTTGGAACCCTGAATTGAGGGTCCCATAGGGAGGCCCATTCGTACTATTGCAGACCGAGGGTGTTTCTCAATCTCTTTTTCAGCGAGTAGGTATGTTTTACCTACTACACTTACAGGGTCCGGTACATGAGATTCTGCATAGCCTTCTTGAGGAGGAGTCACTCCTGAAAAGACTAAGTCAGCGCTACAATACATCAAATAGGCATTATGAGACAGTTCGCGAATGAGTGCTGCGCCATCGACATTAATGCGATGTGCCCGAGCAGGATCAGCTTCACAACCATCGAGATCACACACGCCCGCAGCATGGAGTACATGGGTTGGTTGTACCTCTTCAAAAATTTTTTTATAATCTTCAGGGTTATTAAGTGATGCTGAAAATATGTTGGGTCCAGAGGGGACTTTTGCTTTTGGTGGTTTAATACCAAAGACTTCATGAGATTCATTCTCAAGGAGGGCACAAAATGCTGGCCATGTATGAATCGCTGTGATTCCTGTGCAAAGAATGCGCTTTGGAGTGGTCTGTTCTATTGAAGTCATAATTAGTAAGGGTGATAAGGGATTGCATGCTCTTTTGGGTTTCAAATATAGAACAATTGATCTATATTATCACCGGAATTGGATTAATTTGAGTTAGAACATAGACACACATATGGAATCACAACAGAACATCTATCTAAAAATAGTCAAAAAAGTAATTCTCTATAGTTGGAGAGGGTATCAGGTTGTTTTAGGCCTTATACTTGTTGCATTATTGTGGGGAATTTCATCTTTAGCAGATTATCTGAAGTATTGGGAAATTCAGAAGCTTGCTGAACAAAATCCGTCAACGACTTCCTTCATGAATGCGGAGTATGAGCGATTACAGATGAGTAACTCTGGACCAGAAGATATTCTCTATAGCTGGATACCTTATGAAGAAATACCGGCCGTGCTTAGAGAAATGGTATTAATAGCTGAGGATGCAAAGTTTTACGACCATGTAGGGTTTGATCTCAGTGAAATAGAATATGCGATTGTCTCCAACCATCAAAAGGGTGAAAAAGCACGAGGTGCAAGTACTATTAGTCAGCAGTTGGTTAAAAACCTCTATTTGAGCTCAGATAAAAAAATGTCTCGTAAAATACGAGAGGCAGGCATTACCCTGCTCCTTGAAAACAGATTAACAAAAAGAAGAATACTCGAGTTGTATCTTAACATTGCACAATTTGGACCTGGAGTCTTTGGAGTAAGCGAAGGTGCGGAATATCAATTTGGCAAAGAGTTGTCTCGACTCAGCACGTCACAATTAGCCCGTCTCGTGGCTGTAATTCCAAGTCCAAAGCATTGGCGTGCAAACTCTCTCAAAGGTTCGTACAAGAGGCACTTCAGCAGAATCCTTAAAAACTATGCCCTCTACAAAGGGCTCAAAAAGCGTGTTGATTTTGATGACCTTGACTGGAAAAAGGATTTATTTAAGGAATTGAACAATATAATTGATGAAGGGAAATGGGGAAAATTAAAGACTATGCCCGCTATAGATCATAGTACTGACTCATCTGAAAGAATAGAAAACGAACAACCGAGTGTTTATAAAGCATCATCGAAAAGAAGACTCAAGCGAGCGTCTAAATCGAAGCAAATGCCGGTGACTAACTGGTAGGTGGATTGAAAAATATGCAGGATGCATCAAATTATATTAAAGGAAAATATAAGGGTGATGAAAATCCCCGTCCTTTTTGTTACCGCTGCTGGAAGGTCGAAGAACTCTGCCTTTGTGCAACAATACCAGAACTCACTTCACAAGTTCGTATTGGAATATTGCAACACCCGAATGAACGCTATATGCCTATAAATACTGCGCGATTTACTCACCTTTCTCTTACTAATTCAGTCATGTTTCATGGGGTCTATTTTAACGAACATGAATCATTTTTATCTGATTTTAAAAAAATTCCACAAGAAAAAAATGGACTTCTCTTTCCTTCGCCTCATGCGGTAGATCTTTCTGAAGCGCCTGAAGATATGCAAAACCTTTATGTGGTTGATGGGACATGGAGAGAAGCGAAAAAAATGATATATAACTCACCGGTACTGAATGATATTCCGCATTATAGTATTAACCCCAAGAGTGAGAGTAATTATCGTATTCGAAAAGAACCAAAAAAGAATTTCATTTCTACGGTTGAAGCTGTGGTGATGAGTTTGCGGACGTTAGAGTGCTCGTCTGATGCATATGAAGAACTTTTAAAAGTATTTGATACTATGGTTGAAAACCAGTTAAATTTTATTAATTCAAAGCCGCAATCAAGACATCGAGATTTTTCCCGACGCAAAGAAGAACGTAAAAAACAGGCAAAAGAAAATCTTAAAAAGTATTCTGGTTACAGTGATAATCAATTAGATGCACTTTCTGACTGATGATTTAAAGAAATCTCAATATGAGATATAATAGCTGAGCAAAACTCTTTGATGTTTCGATGCTCTTCATTGTTTATACAGTAAAAGAAAAATTGTTTCCCGTATTTAGGAGGCATTTTAAAAAGTTTCTTTTTGGCGCACTTTTTTACATATCCATTTGTTGCTTTATGATTATAGATAAAGATCAAGGTATCCATCGCAAACTCATATTCTTTTGAATTTATTAATATTTGAGAAAGGTCAAGAAGGCTTTCTAGTATGATAGGATAAGTGCCGCTTTTATGAGCGATAGGAATAAGGGTGTTGAAACGGTTTAACGCTTCAGGAATGTTTTTAGACGCTAGAGCAAGTTTGGACAAATTGTTTATTGCGCGCATGGTGCCATTTTCATAGTTAAGGTGGACACTCATGGTGTGTGCTTTAGTGAAAGATTCGTCTGCGTTTACAAAGTTTTGAGTGAGAAGTGCATGAATTCCTAAAATGTTGTTATAATCAACGGTAAAGGTACTTTGAGAAGGAATGGATTCCGTATCAATTTTATTGAGGTAATCACCCATAAGCGTAATTTTATTACTCTGCCATTGGAGTGTTGCCAAATGCAAATAGGATTGATTTATCCCATACTTTTGTTCATTTTTTTCGAAGAGCGATAGCGCTTCATCAAGTTGGCTCTTTGATTTTTTAAAGTTCCCGAGTGAACTATGTATCATTCCCATGCTCAAAAGGGTTTCTCCAATAACCTTGCTGTTACCATTGTTGCTACTCAGTATTAATAGTTTCTCAGCAGTGGTGAGGGCTTTTGGGTAATCACCTACTTGGTGGTAGATAGAAACAAGAGTTACGAGCTTCTCAATAGTAAGCTCTTCATGAGTTGAATTATAGAGTGTGAGGTCTTGTTGATTAGTACCAGAGCCAGACTCGAATTCAGAAATTGAAGAATATTTTTGGGCCTCACTAAAATTACCACTATTATAGAGGCTTCGTGCTAAATTGTGTTGAGCCCATTGAATGCCAGCAGGATAATTGCTGTACTGGTATTGAACGAGGCTCTCCTTAAAGTGACTTACAGCTTTTTCACAAAGATCCATTTGTAAATAGATCAATCCAATGATTCCTTCTGCCCATGCATGAGCAGTACTGTTTTGTTTGGCAATAAATACTTTGAGTGCTTTTTGAGCAGAAGTGAGCGCATCATCTTTTTTGTTGAGAAAAGTATTGAGGGTGCTCATGCGTATGAGTGTCACTGCTTGATTGTACTCAATATCTTGACCGTCTATAGTGGATTGAGACGATGCCAATAATTCATTTGATAGCGAAAGCGAATGAGTAAGTAATGCTTCAGCATCCTCTGGGGCTTGAAGGTGAGTATAGCACGAACCCAATATCGAATGTAGTTGTGCTTTACACGAAATCACATCGGGGCTCTGAATGAGTGTTGCTTCGTCAAGAGTTGTGCGGAGCACATCAAAGAGAATGATGATTTCTGCATAAGCATGTAGCCTGTCTAAGGGCTCAAAGAGAGCGTTCATAAAAAGTACAATTTCTTCAAGGGACCCATTATTTATGCACAGATGCCATGCAGAAATTATGTTTTCCTTATTGACCTTAAAATACTCCAAAATTTTATTTTGATGAGATGAATGTATTTTGGGTAAATTTTTACTGAGAACTTCGAGATAATAGTGGTAATAGGATTGATGGACGCTATTCATAGAATCCGATGCCAAGAGTTCTTCGTAGGCAATTCTTTTAAATACTTTTTCCATTGTGTAGAGTTCGGAGGACGTTTTAATTAACGGGGATTTATTAAAAAGTCGCGCTATGGTTAGCGCTTGAACTCCAGTGGCTTTTTGTGCATCATAGGTATTAAAGCTATTTTTAAAAATTGAAAGCTTGATAAATGCATCATATTCATCATTTTTTAAATCTTGTAAAGTCGCTTCGAACATTGCGCGGAGTGCATTGTTTCTTTTAGGTAGGTCGGGGATTGTTTGGTCGCGTTTCTCAAACTCCGGTATTAATTGTTCTAGGGTATTGTTAAGTTGGTTTACGGTGAGAGTTTTGCTCCAGGTTGCAGCCATTAGAATTGCTTGTGGAGTACCCTGTAATACGTGACATATATTAATAATCATTTTTATTGTAGCGTCATTCAGTACTAAGTCGGGGTACATATAAAGGGCGTGATTAAGGTAGAGCATAAAACTACTTTCACCAAAGAGATGCTCAACAAGAGACGCATCGAGTGAGGGTAAAGGCAGGTTGCCTAAGGTAAAGACTTTTTCATTGGGGAGCTCTACCGGAAGGCGCGTCACAAGGAGGAGTTGTAATGATGAAGTATTTTGGATAAGGCGTGTAAGGAATTCAAGATGGTGAGAGAGAAATAGTGTGCCACAATCAGCTATGATAAGGATTTTTTTGTTTTTAAGGTGAATAATTATCTGGGTATCTATATCAGAAGCTGAATGAAGAGTGATTTTGAGGTTTGTAGCTAGGGTGAAAAGATGTTCTTGAAGGTCCATTTGGTCATTAAAGTCGATATAAAAAACACCAGCAGAAAATATTTTATGACACTGAGCCCCTAAGTGATGACTGAGACGGGTTTTGCCTACTCCAGCAGGACCCGTTATGCTCAAGACCCTGTTGTCAAGAAGCATGTTTTGTAATACATTGAGCTCATTTTCCCGGCCCGTGAGTGGTGTTTCATAGAGGGGGAGGTTGGTGGGCGTTGTAATTCGTTTTTCAGTTATGTGACCAGGGTTGAGTGTTGCTGTGCTTGTGGTCCCAAAAATGTGGTCGGAAATGAGTAAATCTGTTAAAATGGGGGTCCCATAATCCATCACGTTTGAGTGCATGAGAGCAGGGAGAGTCTCGTAGGCTGCTTTGGGGAGAAGAATTTGCCCACCAGGACATACTGCATTAAGTCTACGCGCTTGAGCAACTGCGGAACCAATTATGTATGAATTTATTGAGACAGTCGGGCCAGTCCCCATGGATATTCGAACTGCTCTAATGTTTTTGCTCCCAATAAGTTCAAGTAATAGATCGAAAATCTCTATTGCGCATTTTAAAGGGAAGTCATTTGTGAATGAAGCGAAATAGTGGTGAGTTGTGGTTGTGAACGAGTGACCACCATATTTAAGGATTGTGGTAATGATGGTGTCATCAATGGAGTCCATAATTTTTGAGTCACTCGAAAAGAGCGATTGATTTTGACGGCTCGGAGTTATGGAAGTAAGGAGTATGTATTGCATAGTTTAAAAAGGCCAATTTTTTATGATTATCTCATTTTTATGGCAAATTATGTTGGAAAAAGAACAATACATCTAATTGAGAGACAAAATTGTTTTGCAATGCAATGGTAAATTATTAGAGGTGTTCTTATGGGGGGTATTTTGTATATTTTATCCCAAATTGTCCAATAAATAGAGAAATTTGTGAAGATATTATCACTCCTGCTCTGCGTGAGCTTTTTGCTCTCTGCATGCCTTTTCGATGAATCTAATCTTGATGCGAGTCAGGGCTACCTCGAAGCACAAGGTATTGAACTTACTAATGATACTGTTTCAGTAGTATTAAATAACATTACCACAGACTCACTCACTCTTCATAAATCGAACCGGACCCTTTTCGATGCTTCAGTAAGTATTGTAGGACGAGATAGTGTCATGGGCGATTTCACTGCAGGGTTTGGCTATGAGTTGACGGGAATTACTCAAGCTCAAACAACAGAACTTTTAGAATCACAGTTTTTTACTCAGCCATATCTGATATTTGATGTTGATTCGCTCTACAGTAATTACGCCCGTGAGGATGGAGTGTCACTTTTTCAAAATGAATTAGTTGAAATACGTTATTCAGTGATTCTGCATAAATATGAACAGAGTTTCAAAAAAGATCGACAAGATAGTGTTGCCTTTTTTGGAGACCTTCTTAGAGGTAGTGAAGATACTTTATCGAAATTCTTTAATGACCTTGTTAACCCTAATGGCATCGCTGTTACTTCTTCAGGAGTAATAAGAAAAGAGTTTATTGATACTGTCTCATTAAATGGTTCTATTGATAGTGGAGCGGCCCTTGTTCTTGACTCGGCCCTTTTAGCTCTGTACAACGCGCCAATAGTAGTACCACTTGGGGAAGAGCTTCGTACTCAAATGATAGCACTTAAAGATTCATTACTTTGGTTTTCAATAGTTTTCACGAGTGTTAAAGCAGTAGACTCAACAACCATCGGGGGCCTTGTTCATTTGCAAGTTGATTATCCTAAGCCAGTAATCTGTTTTTCTGACTCACTTATGTTAACCCATTCAGTTGACCGATTTCATGTAAATCGCACTGATACTGCTCCTTTAACAGCACTGGGCATGGGAGCTGGAACCAGTATAAGTGGTCTGGATTCTGTAAGCTTTAAATTAAACCCCGATTCTCTGTTGAATCAATTAGAAGAGAGTATTGGGACTATTTCGGGTCAATATGTAAATCACGTGGTTCAACGAGCAACCCTAAGTTTTACTACTCAGAATAACGTGTGGTCAGAGTTTGAACAACCATTTATCGTTGAAGCAGTTAGTGAAACCTTTGACATGAGTTCAGTTGGGTTTAGTGGCTTTAAAGTACTTGAAAGGCAGTTTGCTGACTCTGCACTTACTAACGTGGTTGACTCAACTGGGTCTTTTACTGTCGATATAACTGAGACTGTTAAGCATATTGTGAATTTAGGACGTGTGGGTGCAGAACCGATAACTTATTTGTATCCATCAAAATCAGTAATCGATCCCTCAAAAAAATACCTTTATTGGAGACATGTGGAAAACGATACAACGAAAATAGACGATAACCGTTTCAATCGCTTTCTTAAGTCTATTGATTTTAGTGATTTAACATTTGATCTTCATATTGAGCTCATTGAGCTTGGTGCGATTTAGGGGCCTTCATGATACGTAATTCATTACTTATTCTTATTATTATTTCCTTGCCAATTTGGGCTGCATCAACAATTGGGATTAGTCAACTTGGTGTTCCTCAATCACCAAATCTCGCTAAAGGAATATCCTTGGGTGGGGCAAATGCAACTCTTCTTGATGATGGACACTCTTTAAGTAACCCTGCAAAAATGGCGTTTAATAGTAAAACGAGTTTTGCGGCAGGCTTACTGTTTGAATCTGTTGAATATGGAAAGACTACTGAGAGTGGCTTTAATATTCCATATATTTCAATGAGTATTCCAATTGGAACAGCGGGAAATGTTTCACTTGCGTATTTTCAAAAATTTGGATATGACTTTCATTATGAACAACCCGTAGAGTCGGACACTCTTAAAACAACAATAGAGGGTGCAATTGCTGAAATTGTTCCTTCGTGGTCTATCACACTTTTTGACCGCCTTGCTATCGGGGTTAATTATCACCACCCTATGGGTGCAACTCAGGTCTACGAAGAGAACAACCAACGTATTAAAAATACTACTGTGTCTTATGAGTCTGATGCACAAATTGGATATGTAGGTACTTCTATTCAGTTTAGCGGAAAAGGGTGGGCGTTCTATTTTGGATATCAACCTGAATATACAATCAAACAACTCTATACAGGAGGTATGTCTTTTAAAGAGAATCTCCAAGATACATCACTCTATGAATTTGATGCGAACCAAAACCAGTCTGAAGTACTTTTTAAAGTAGAGAAAGAGCAGAGTTTTGGTGCAGAACTATCTGTTGGTGGGTCTATGCGCTTAAATAATTATCATATGGTGTCGGTAGAAGGACATTATCAACTGTGGGATGGGATAAAATCAATTTCTCCTCTTACCGTAGCCAATGAGAAGCGAGAAACAGCGCTTAATGATTCGTATTCTGCTGGAGTAGGGTATCAATTGACACCATCTCGAAGAGCCTATGACTTCTATCTTAAAAGAGTTTCTTATCGTGTAGGCGCTCAATATGGGCAACTCTACGTCAATGAATCAACAGAAGTCAAAGGGTCTATTGGTTTTGGTTTCCCACTTGGCACTCGCCGGGTTTCAAATCTTGATCTTTCTCTTTACTATAATATTAGAGGTTTAGGAGCAGACTCTCCTCAATATGAAGAGCATGTTGTTGGTGGCGCTATTAGCTTTACCGGTTTTGGCGACTGGGGTAAATCTTCTCGTCGATATCGTTAGCTTTTATAAAGCAGTGAGGGTTGTATGAATGTATGGCGTGCAGTACTGTCATCTTTCGTAAAAGTATAGTCATCTGAAATATGGAGTCCACGGGACTCCTTTCTTTTTAAAGCGCTACGAATAGTGAGTTCTGCACAGAGAGCGACATTTCTAAGTTCAATTAAATTCAGAGGTGTGCGGACAGGGCTTTGATAATCTTCATCAGCTTTTTTTCGAATCGTCTGAACAAGTTCGAGTGCCTTTTTAAGATTGTTGGTTGTACGAATAATCCCTACTTTATCCCACATAATTGATTGGACTTGCTTTTTTAAGAAGTCATAGTCTTGTGTTGAGGGTATAAACCGTTTTTTGGGTGGGAGCGCAACGGTACAGAAAGGATTGTTCAAATTATTTGCACTATACTTAAACGCCCTCAGTGAAAAGACGACACTTTCTAAAAGTGAGTTTGATGCAAGACGATTGGCCCCATGGGTCTCAAAACAACCAGACTCACCACAGACATAGAGGCCGTTCAGATTGGTTTGCGCATTGTGATTAGCCTTTATGCCACCACAAATGTAGTGGGCGGCAGGCACAACAGGAATCCAATCTTTAGACATGTTAATACCTGCGTTAAGACAATGTTTAAATATGTTTGGAAAGTGTTTCTTGAGATTACTCTCTTTTTTATGTGTAATATCAAGATAGACATGGGGGGAATGGTGTTTTTTCATCTCACGGTCTATTGCACGAGCAACGACATTTCTCGGTGCTAATGACTCAAGGGGATGAACACCCTTCATAAAAGGTTCACCTAAATGGTTTTTTAATATGCCACCGTGTCCGCGAACTGCTTCGGAGATAAGAAATGTTTTTTCGCCGGGATTATAGAGTGTTGTTGGGTGAAATTGCATGAATTCCATATCCTCACTTGTACATCCTGCCCTAAAGGCCATTGCGATTCCATCACCAGTTGATACATTGGGATTTGTGGAGTGTTTAAAAATTTGAGCAGCGCCCCCTGTTGCTATGAAGGTCGCTCGGGCTGCGATATTTTTATATCGCATAGTTTGAGTATTCAAAACGGTGACTCCAACACACTGTTTACTCTTATCAGAGCCATCGGTGACGAGGTCAATGGCCGTATGATTTTCAAAAAGGTCGATATTTGGGTTGTTACACACCTTGTCGATCATTGCACGCATGATCTCTTGACCAGTAAGGTCATTGGCGTGTAAAATGCGTCGTTCAGTATGCCCACCTTCAAGGGCAAGGTGGTAGGGGGAGCCCTGTTTAGAGTGCGGCTCATTTTTAGTGAATGATACACCCCAATCAATTAAATTTTGTATTGCGGCAGGGCCTTCTTGTGTAAGAATTGCTACACGCTTACGGTTACAGAGCCCGGCACCAGCTGATAATGTGTCATCAATGTGTTTTTCAAAGCTGTCTTCGGGGAGCATTACACTTGCAATGCCACCTTGTGCATAATTTGTAGAGCAGTCGAGACTATCAGTTTTTGTTAGTATAGCGACAGAGTGTTTTTTAGCCGCTTTTAGGGCGATAGTAAGACCGGCTATTCCGGAGCCAATAACCAGATAATCGTAATTTTTCATAAAGAAAAATGTAGAAACTCATTTTATTCATTAATAGTGGTATTGATGAGATCCTTTTTATTTCTACAAATTTGGGCATTTTTGATGGCTTACCCCGATTTACGGCTTAAATATGGATCAGTATTCGGGGTTTTAGCTATTTAGCTTGACGTGGCTGTTAAACTTCCTAAATTTTCACCACTTAAAAAGACATTAAAGGATAGAACTCTTATGATGATGACCTGGATTTCTGATAAAGCGGTGAAATGGATTCTCTACATTCTTGCACCCCTTATTGTCATTGGCCTACTATTTATGGGGATGACCGGTTTAACCACACAAAAAGAACCAAGTGTTGGTATTGTAAATGGAGTGAAGCTCAACAATAGTGAGTTTAAAAATGCTCTACAGGCTTCTGAAAGGCAGAATACTCAACAAGGAAGAAGACTAACAGACAAGCAACGTTCTGAATCTCGTCGTCAGCTCTTTGATCAGATGATTGTTTCACAGCTTCTAAAAGAAAAAGTAGATGAAAATGAACTTCGTGCTTCAATTTTTGAAATGCGTAAAGAGCTTATGGAAAATCCACACCCTTCTTTTAAGCGTTCTCCAGAGTTTATGACTGACTCAGTATTTGATCTTAAAAAATACCAAGCATGGTTTCAAAATGATTCTGTATTTGACCTTCCTTGGATGGGTGATCTTGAAGCTGATTTACGTGACAATCGCGTACCTATGAATCAACTACAACTTTTTGTTTCTGCAAAACAACATATGTCAGATATCGAGAGAAGTTTTGCAATTCAACAGCGTGACAACAAATATGATATAGAGTACCTCTCTGTGTCACTAGATTCATTCGGCATCAAAGAGAGTGATGTGTCAAAAGAAGAAATTGCAGAGTATTTCAAGGCACATCAAGACAGCTTTACTGTGGCAAAGGATCAAGCAAAATTTGATTATATATCAGTTACTGTAGCTCCATCATCAAATGATGATACGAATGCAAAACTTCATACTGCATGGATTCTTGATCAAATCAAAAGCGGGAGTTCTGATTTTGCTCAAATGGCAAAAACAAATTCTGAAGATCTTGCCTCAGCTCCTCAAGGAGGGGCACTCGGTGATTATGTTGGTTCAGAACAATGGGTTAAACCTTTTGCTGATGCTGCATTTGCTCTGAAAGATGGTGAAATTTCAGCACCAGTTAAAACTCAGTTCGGTTATCATCTTATTAAGTCACATGGTAAAAAAATAATTGATGGTAAAGAAAAAGCAAAATTGAGTCACATACTCGTTAAAGTAACTGCCGGCCCAGAGACAGTAGACAGTCTTCGTCAAATGCTCGATAATGTTAAAACAAAAGTTCTTGCAGGGGGTTCATTTGAGTCTGTTGCAAAGGAAAACAACCTTACCATTAAAAACTCTGAATACATTGCTCGCGGTGATTCAATCGATGCACTGGGGTACCTTGTAGGTCTATCAGACTATGGTTTTGTTGAGCGTGACAATAAAGAACCTGTATCTCGTGTTCTTCAGAATGAAAAAGTAATGGCTCTCTTTAATAAATCTGGTGATCTGAGCCAAGGTACGGCATCGTTAGAGTTATTTGAAAGTGACATTAAAAAATCTGTATTAAAAGAGAAAAAAATAGTAGCAGCTAAAGCATACATGAAACAACAAATTACTTCCTTAGGCGGTAAAAAAGTTGACTCAGCTACCGTTGTTTCTATTGCAAAGCTTGGATTTGATTCAGCTGAAAAGATTTCTGCATCTGGTTTCATACCTAAAGTATCTTATGGCTACGGCTCTTCAGTTGTTGCAGAAATTTTGAAGCAGGATATAAATACTTGGGGTGAACCTAAAGTTGGAATGGGGTATGTCATTGCTGCTCAAGTGAAAAGTAAAATGGAACTCTCAGAAGCGGACCTAGCTGAGAAAGTAAAAATTGAAAAAGATGTACCAGCTAATCAATACGCAAAACAGAATGTGTTCAACACCTGGGCTATGAATTTAAAAGAGATGGCGGTTATTGAAGATAACCTTGACCTCTTTTACTCTGAATAAGTAATAAAAATTAATACAAAAAAAGCCCCGAAAAGGGGCTTTTTTTGTATCCAATCATAATATATGATCTATAGTGTTGCATGCTTGCCCCCTTGTATCGTATAATATGAAAAAATAGTCCGGGTTTCATATGAAGATTTTGATTGTTGATGATAGCTTTGTAAGTAGAAAATTGTTAAAGGTTATACTTGCGTCATTGGGAGATTGTGATTTTGCTTCTAATGGTAATGAAGCTGTAGAGGCAGTAACCTTAGCGTACTCAGAAAAGACTCCCTATGACCTTATTTGTCTGGATGTAATGATGCCTGAGGTTGATGGCCATGAAGCCCTCAAAAGAATTCGTGAGCATGAAGAGGAAATTGCGGTCGACATTGCCCATGGTGTTAAAGTTATTATGATAACGGCAATGGATGATGAGGGAAGTATCTTTCAAGCATTTAGATCTGGGTGTGAGATGTATATTTTAAAGCCTATAGAATCATCTAAGATAATTGAAGCAGTGCAAGAACTTGGCCTTACCGTGGATAAGCCTTAAATATTTGTATTATCTAATTTAAATTCTTAGTAAAAAATGATTGTATTATATTGCTTGCATAAGGTCAAATACCAGTCGCTGTGATTCCCATGGTTCTTTGTCAAAAGGTTTTGAAAAGTCAGTTTTAAACGAGTAGTCAAGTCTGATGGTAAGTACCTGAATTTTATATCGGAGACCTAAGCCAAGAGCAGCACCTATAGTTGCAGAATTATTTCTTCGTGGGTCCCAGACAGTAGCCCAATCGAAATATGGAACAAGTTGAGTGTTTTTCAATGCTGAAAATGGTGGAGTTAGTCTTACTTCAGCAGCACTTCTCACATAAGATGGTTGTTTGACTTCTTCGTCATCTTCCGAAGGGTTAATAGGGATTTTTGGGTATATCGCACCTACTTCAATCCCTCGTACTGATTTGTCCCCACCTTGGAAGTAACTTCTAAAATCATCAGAATTCGATGATTTATTAAAAAACCTACCATAGTCCAATGCAGCTGAAAGTTGTACATATTTTGAAATTCGTTTATACCATTTACTCTCTATGGAGGAGTATGTATATCTATTATCAAAGTCAAACTCCCCACCATTACCAATGGTATAAATAAATCGAGCTCCATTTTCAGGTGATATAGGGAGATCGACAAAATCAAAAAATGCAAAAGATTCAAATTTAATAGTAAGTTCATCAGCCTTTGGGTCACCATCAACAACAAGTTTCAATTGGTTTTTTAGTTTGACCTGACCTTTCAGTCGTACATATTCAGAAAGTCGTCGAGATAATGAGCCACGGTTCTGTATAATAAATGATTCTCTAGAAGTAAGAGTTGATCGGCTAAAGTCGACGAGTGAGTCTTTTTGAATAGAAACTTCATTTTCGAAACGAATAGGGTTATTAAAAAAGAGCGGGTTTGCATATCCAATTGCAGCCCGTTGTTTATTTTGTGCATAGGTAATACTACTCCATCCCTCGTGAAACCTACCGAAGAAATTTCTATACCTGACTTCTCCTGTTGTACCCAGGCCATAAATGCGTTCATAAAAGAGTCGCAGTTTCAATGAGCCCGGTACTTTCTCTACGGTACTGAGATAAATTGTTGAGAGTTCGTCAGAATCATTTTGTTTCAGAGAATCTTTGAGAGTGACCTGCGAAAAAAGCCTTGTTGAGAGCAGGTTGAGACGAAAAACATCAAGGTAGTTATTGTTAATTATTTCACCGGGTTGTTTCTCCCAAAGGGAAGTAAGAAACTCTTTTGAGGTAAAGCCCTTCACATTTTTAGAGGCCTCTTTGTATGAAAGTCCTCGTCTATTAGTGATTTCTAGTGAACCAAATTTAACGAGGGAGCCAGGAGTAACTCGGTAAATTAGAGCGATAGTACTTTTTATGGTATCAACAAGAAGAAAATGTTGAGCAGCAATATGGAGATAGCCATTTTCTCTGTATCGTCGAGTAATGAGAGAGAGGTCATCAACAATGTCATTTTGATTATAGAGTTTAAGGGGGTAGACTGAAAAGTCTTCATATTGAATGAGGAGTTTTGCACTGTCTGGAATATCAAGTTCAATGTTAGAATATTTAAATACTTCACCTTCACGAATGGTGACAATATGAGACTTGGCAGTCGATGGGGCTATTGTGGTATCACTTAAGGTAACAGAACAATTGAAGTAACCATGTTCATTGTAGGTGTTCTCTAGGTTGGCTCTACTCAGTGTGAGAAATAATTTTTGACGTGAGTCTTGCCCAGAAAGTGATGTGGAGAACTCTTCTGGTAGGTTCATGACCTCTTGTACTTGCATGGTTGAAAAATAAGTATTGCCCTTTATGATAACTTGTTCATATTGGGCATGAGAGCAAAAGTAGAGTGCGAAAATGAGTAGAATTATTTTAATCATCACAATTTCCTATATTCCAAAAACACCATGACCAGAAATGATAGTTGTAACTAATACCGGCACTGGGGATGTACTCATCTTTTGTTGCTGACTCATCAAAGCCATCTGTCTTTTCGGGGTCATCAATGTTGGTGTCCCACGAGACTTCTCCATCGAGTGAGAGGTAGCCTTTTGAGGGCGATTCAGGAGTTTTATCACTACTGTTATCGAGAACGGGTAATATATAATAGCTTCCTACTACTTTGGGGTTTTGCGTTCCAGAATTATTAAATGTATATCCTGCAAACAGAGAAAGGTCGGGACTTTCAAGTGGGTAGAGTGTTGCTTTTATAGTAGCGCCTTCATCAGTATATTTTAGGTCTAATTCAGTATTGAGTTGTTCTTTAATTTTGGGGTTTATCCATTTTTTCCCTTCGCGAACGGCTAGGTTAATAATGTCGTTTGTGCCAATTTCATCAAAGCTACTTGCACAGTCAGCCATAAGTGTAGCAAATAGACTGCTTGCAGAAAAGTCAGACTGTTGTTGATGGCAAGCATCGGATGCAGTATGGCTGAGTTCCAAATTATTTATTTCTCCTTTGATAGACATAGAGATATTACACTTGTCTTCATTGTCTTTATCTTGTAGAAGGTCAGTCTGTTGACATTGCTCAAAATACTTGTTAAAATCAACAGTAACTTGGCCTTCACTAATACGCTGATTATCCCATTTGACCATAACATTAGTTATTTCATAATTGGCATCAAGAAAGGTTAGGTTACCATTGTCAATTGATGTGATGTCACCAGATAGAATAGGGGAAATTGTCGTTCCTCGTATGGATAAATTGACGGTGTAGGGGAAGGTGGGATAATTTGTTTTTACCCAGAGGGAGTCAGTACCTTCATCTGAAATAGAAACATCAAGGTCGATAGGATAAAGACTGTTGTTCTCTTGCCTTTGATTTGCAGTTGCCTGTATAAATCGCTGAATATTAAAAACATCAGAAATACCAAGTTCTGGGAAGTTTTGTTGTTCGTAGATTATTTTCCGAGCATTTGCACTGCCGCTGATTAGATGGTTTTCTTCTGCATCGCCACTTTTGTGTATTGGTATTACATAGGATAGATTGATATCACTTAAAATACTTTTAGTTTTGCCATAAGTAGGGTCATTGTAATAATAGGAGCTCTCTTCACTTTGGAGGGCGATGAAGGGGTAGCTCTCGTCGGGTGTGTAGGAACCAGTTACCTTTTCCATTACGACAAAGTGGCTATCAGTCATTGGATAAGTAAATGACCGGGATGCAAAGGTCAAACCGGTCAAAAATTGTGAAGCAAAAATATTGCCATCAAGGGTGAACTTCAATGATTCGCCCACGTGATTAATGAGAATTCCATTTGGAATAGAAACAATAGAATCTTGTAAATTTAAGTCAAAAGAGAAAGGGAAGAAGTATTCTCCATTTTGTGTATAGTTACCTGAAGCATTATTCAGTGTGACCTTGGGTAAGTGAGTCTCGTTATTTAAGGTAGAACTAAATGTCGCTTGGATATCACTCTCAGTGACCTGTCCTATGGAGTTGGGGAGGGCCCATGGGCCGTTGATAGAAAAATCACCAGTAATATTTTGTTGAGAATCTATTGTGCTATTCAAAACAAAGAGTCCACCTTTATCAGGAACAATTGCACAGGAAAGCTTTTTTTGATCTCCAAAAATAGATTGTATATCAATAGCTAATTCACTGTCCCATTGATTGAGTTGTCCCATCTTTATCCTTGCAGACACTTGTAACTTATCATTGAAGCCATCTACGGTTATACGAGGAACAGAGAATAACTCTGAAGGGTAGTTTTTTAAGGTAATATCTTGAAAACGAAGCGAGCCGTCAACACCAGATTTGTTCGAATAGGAACTTGAGCCATTAAGAGTACCTGACGTTATTGCGCCATCGAGAAATGCATCAGAAAAAGTGGTTAAGTCAAAATTATCTACTTGTATGGCTCCTTCAACGAGAGAGAGATTCAAGAAGTTTCCATTGGGGTTGTCGGCTATCCCATTGAGATTGAGGGTATTTGACTTATGAGTTATAGTGAGTTCTGTAATGCCAACGGAATCTCTAAAGAAGTCAACTTTAGAGGCGAGGTAAAGAGGTGCATTGTTGACAATTGTTTGATAGAGGACTGTAGCACTTCCTGTGGTATCATAGGATTTCATAATCCAAGTACCTGTGATTGATCCACCAAATGGTGCCAATAGGGCGGTATCAACAAGGGGGATTTGTTTAAGAGTAAGTTCAGATACTGTAATACTATAATTGGCATCAAAGTCGGAATAAAATTGAGCAGAGCCATTGCCATCAGTTATTACTTCTACTTTAACAAATTGATCATAGTCTACCCAAGACACTTCGCCTTTGAATTGGTATCGGGAAGTTCCAGAGACAAAGCGAGAATCATAAAACTGTAATCCTTCGGAATCAATGGTAAAGTTACAGGCCATAAAGTCAGCATAGGTGTTGTATGTATAGGGAGTGGACGTGTGTACTGAAATATTGGCGGCACCTTCAAAAAAGTGCCCAGTAATTCGCGAAGGCCTAATTTTAATATTGTCTTGTGTCCATGCAAGGGCCCAAGGTTCTTCAGGGTTAACTGATGCTTCGAAAATAATATCCGGGCGTCCTTTAGTGTCAATAATCATTTGACCGGTAATGAGGCTTTTAGTAGGAGTGAGTACTGAGAAATCATATTTTGATTTAGAGATATCTCCAGAGAAAAGAATTGAAGGGCTATCCATGGTTTGAGTAATTGAACCAAATTCGATAGTACTCCCCCGTATTGAGGCTTTAATCGCAAGGTCATTATTTTCAACACTTCCATCGAGATCAATAGACTCACCTTTTGAGCCTTTGCCCGCAAGGGTGAAAAGTACAGTATCAGGCAATAGGGAAACGGTGCCATTCCAAGATGTTCCTGTTGCTGGCCAGTAGGCAGTAGTATTCAATGAGGTGGAGAGTACTCCGGTAACTAATAAATTTCTCGCATCAAATTGTAATGCACCCTCAAACTGTATGTCATAAAGACTGTCAAGAATATCGGGGAGGTAGGGAATTAATTTTGGAGTGAGTTTTAGGAGTTGCTCACGTTTATGGAGGAGGCCATTGGTTTCAAAGGTAAAGAGTTTCATATTGGTTTTAGGGCTCGTTGCTGAAGCGTTGACATATGTTGCCTCTGAGTGCATGGCTCCAGTATATCGCACTACTCTTTCGTCATTCCAGCTCATTTGCCCTTCGAGGGACCCGGAATAGAAGTTCGTGTGGGCGTTGAGTGAGTCGGCTGTTGCTATAAGTGTTTTGGCATTCAGGTTTTCAGCTTGAGTTCCATATATTGAGATAGTATCCGATCCATTAAAAATTTGGAAAAAAGGAACACTTGCTTTACAATGAAGAGGGATAGAAAAATCGGGTAATGGAGTTTCACTTGTGAGGTAGTTGCTATCAATGGTCGATGATGTTATATCGAGAAAACCATGAGGACTTTCTAAGGAAACGAATGGTTGCCCACCAAAGCCAAACGAGAGTGGTGTAATGTGTGCAACAGGCTTGTCAATAGTAAGGAGTAAGTCAGGACCGGTAACCATAAATGCTTCAGCAGTAAAACTGAGGAGTGATGTAAATTGGAAATGATCTGCGGTGATAGTATATTCACCAATAGTTACAGGATCCTTAAGGCGTTTAGTGACCCAAGTTTTCAATACAAAGGGAGAAAGCAGGAGAACCAATAAAACAACAAGTTTTATTGATAAGAGTGTTTTGACAATAGGATTTTGAATCATCTAACGCTCATTGCTGTCCATAGTTCTACAACCAATTACATGCATTCTGTGCTGCTTCAAATGTAGTAATTTCTGATCTGAGAAGCTCTTATGGCATCTTATCTCTGCGAAAATTATATATTTCTAAATGGACCTTCTGCTCAGTAATACATGTATCCTCAGCAACAAAAAAGAAAAAAGCTTCCTCCGTTCTTAGCAATAGCACTCATGCATGAGCAGGGTGAAGAGGCTCCACCCAAGGTGATAGCTAGTGGGAAAGGGCTCATTGCTGAGCAGATGGTTGCAATTGCCAAAGAAGAAGATATCCCAATCCAAAAAGATGATGCGATGGCAGAAATGCTAAGTGAGCTGGAAATTGATGATTATATTCCCCCAGAGCTTTTTGAAGGTGTAGCAAAAGTATTGGCATTCATTTATAAAATCGACCGTAAAGTTGGCATGACTTAAAAGGCGTAATAAGATCAAATAAACAATTATCCGACTTATAATGAAACCATTCCATTTATGAGAAAAATGTATAACTTTGGGCTGAACAAATCCAATGTTGGATTAAATTCCGGAAATCCTAAAATTATACTAGTTTTCAAACATATCATAAGCTTTGGAGTGTATATGGGGTCGAATAGAGATGAGTCAACCTTTGTAATGATTAAGCCGAATGGCGTGAAGAATGGATTAGTTGGCCAAATAATTGACCGCTACCAAAAAGCACGTCTTGCGATCGCTGCAATTGACATAAAAAAAATGAGTCGTGATGAAGCGGCAAATTTTTACTCAGAACACAAGGGACGACCATTTTTTGACTCGCTTCTTGATTTTATGGCGGCAGAACCAGTAATTCAAATGGTTCTGCATGGCGAAAATGCTATTGAAGCTGTTCGCAAAATTAATGGTGCTACCAACCCTGATGAGGCTGAACCAGGTACAATACGATACGATTTTGCCCCTGGGGTTACTTTTAATGTTGTGCATGCATCTGATAGCGTAGAAAGTGCACAAAGAGAGATTGGGATTTGGTTTAAAGATGAAAATATGGTTTATTATGAACCAAAAAGTTTTATAACAACATAAGGAAACACATGGAAGCAACGAAAAAAAGTAGTGTTGCCTGGATAGGCACATATCTGACCTCGTCCGTAGGCAAAAAACAGATAATGGCTGTTACAGGTCTAGTATGGATAGGGTTTCTCCTTAATCACATGGCGGGTAATATACCACTCATGTTTAGTGAGGAGGCATTTAATCGAGTTGCATATTTTTATGCATCAAATAAAATCCTAATGTATGGTGGTGAACTAGTACTTGGGTCTTTTATTCTTATTCACATACTTCTAGCAATTACTACTTGGGTACAAAATAGAAAGGCACGTCCTGTTCGCTATGATGTTGTGAAACATTCTAGCGATGCTGGTATTGCTTCTTATACGATGATTTATACTGGTGTTATTATGGCAGTATTTCTTGTACTCCATATAAAAGCAATCAAATATGGCGATATGGGTATGGTTACCTATGACGGTGTTGAGATGGCAAATATGTATGCCCTCGCTGCAAGCCTTTTTGCTGACTGGACTTTTTCACTCTTTTATGCTGTTGCAATGGTAATGGTTGGACTTCATGTCTCTCATGCACTTCAATCAGCGGCCCAAACATTTGGATTGAATCACTCAAAATATTGGGGAATAATTCAAGGGTCGTCTAAGGCTCTTGGTTTGATTATTGGACTTGGAAATATTACTATCACAACCGTTATGTTTATACAAGGAGCGAAATAATGCCATTGAACAATAGAGTTCCTGAAGGATCCATTGAAGATAAGTGGACCAAACATAAATTTAATATGAAGCTGGTCAATCCGTCAAATCGTCGCAAATATAAAGTACTCGTTGTGGGTACTGGTCTTGCAGGTGCATCGGGTGCCGCCTCTCTTGCTGAGATGGGTTATACTGTGGAGACATTTTGCTATCAAGATAGTCCTCGCCGTGCCCATAGTATTGCTGCTCAAGGTGGTATTAACTCAGCCAAAAATTATCCTAATGATGGTGATAGTGTCTATCGCCTCTTTTACGATACCGTTAAAGGGGGGGACTACCGTGCTCGTGAAGCAAACGTGTATCGTCTTGCTGAAATTAGTACGAGTATTATTGACCAATGTGTTGCTCAAGGGGTTCCTTTTGCACGTGACTACGCTGGACAACTCGATAACCGTTCATTTGGTGGCGCACAGGTTTCACGAACCTTTTATGCTCGTGGCCAAACAGGACAACAGCTTCTTATTGGCGCTTATCAGTCATTGTCACGCCAAATTGGTAAAGGTGCTATTAAACACCATTCACGTATTGAAATGCAAGACCTTGTTGTCGTGGATGGAAAAGCACGTGGAATTATTACCCGTCACATGGAAACTGGAGAGCTCGAAGCACATTGGGGTGATGCAGTAGTACTTGGAACTGGTGGCTATGGTAATGTATACTATCTTTCTACTAATGCAATGGGCTGTAATGTAACGGCTACCTGGCGCGCCCACAAACGTGGTGCCTATTTTGCTAACCCATGTTACACACAGATTCACCCAACCTGCATACCAGTAAGTGGTGAGCACCAATCAAAACTCACCCTTATGTCTGAGTCTCTCAGAAATGATGGACGTATTTGGGTTCCTAAAAAGAAAGGTGATAGTCGAAAAGCAATTGATATTCCAGAAGAAGAGCGTAATTACTATCTCGAAGAGAAGTATCCGTCTTTTGGAAACCTAGTACCTCGCGATGTTGCATCACGAAATGCAAAGATTGTGTGTGATGAAGGATATGGTGTTGGCCCAGGTGGACTTGGTGTCTATCTTGATTTTGCTGATGCCATCGAACGTTACGGCGAAGATGTGATCAGAGAAAAATATGGAAACCTCCTTCACATGTATGCAAAGATCACTGCTGAAGACCCTTATAAAGAGCCAATGAGAATTTATCCAGCAATCCATTACACAATGGGTGGGCTTTGGGTTGATTATCATTTGCAGAGTAATATTGAAGGGCTTTTTGTTATTGGTGAAGCAAATTTCTCAGATCACGGTGCAAATCGCCTTGGTGCGAGTGCATTAATGCAAGGTCTTTCTGATGGGTATTTTGTTCTTCCTTATACTCTTGGTGATTATCTCGCAAACTCAGATCTTAAGAAAATTGATGAAACTGCACCTGAATTTGTTCAAGCAATGGCAGATACAAAAGAGCGAATAGAATCACTCTTTGCTATTGGCGGAACGAAAACTCCAAATGATTTCCACAAACGTCTGGGGAAAATCATGTGGGATAAATGTGGTATGGCTCGAAGTAAAGAAGGACTTGAATCTGCTGTTGAAGAGATCAAATCACTTCGTGATGAATTCTGGTCAGAGCTCAAAATGGTTGGTGAAAAAAATGGGGCGAATCCTATCGTTGAACTTGCCCTAAGAGTTGCAGACTTCTTAGAATTTGGTGAACTCCTTGTACGTGATGCGCTTAACCGTGAAGAATCGTGCGGTGGACATTTTCGTGAAGAGTCACAAACTAAAGAAAATGAAGCGAAACGTAATGATGATAAGTTTGCCTATGTTGCAGCATGGGAATTTAAAGGGGTGGGTGAGAAGCCTGAACTTCATAAAGAAGACCTTACTTTTGATTATGTAAAATTCTCTCAAAGGAGCTATAAATAATGAGTGCTACAATGAATCTCAAACTTAAAATATGGCGCCAAAAAGACAAAAACTCAAAAGGGAAATTTGAAGCATATGAAGCTAAAAATATCTCACCCGATATGTCTTTTCTTGAGATGCTTGACGAAGTGAATGAAGACCAAATCAAAACTGGTCAAGATGTCATAAAATTTGATGATGACTGTCGTGAAGGTATCTGTGGTATGTGTAGTCTGTATATTAATGGACGGCCTCATGGGCCAGAAAGTGGTACTACAGTGTGTCAGCTCCACATGAGAAGCTTTAATGATGGTGATATTATTGTAATTGAGCCGTGGAGAAGCGCTGCATTTCCTGCTTTTAAAGATCTCGCTGTTGATCGTTCTGCTTTTGATAGAGTGATACAAGCGGGTGGTTTTGTGTCAGTTAATACTGGTAATGCACCGTTAGCTGAAAACATTCCAATACCAAAACCTGATGCGGACAAAGCATTTGATGCTGCTGCATGTATTGGGTGTGGTGCGTGTGTTGCAGGATGCCCAAATGCATCAGCAATGCTTTTTGTTGCAGCCAAAGTTTCTCACCTTGCGTTGGTTCCTCAGGGTAAAGTCGAGAAAAAAGAACGTGTTCAAAGCATGATTGCCCAAATGGATGCAGAAGGATTTGGTAATTGCACAAACACTTATGAGTGTGAAGCGTCATGTCCGAAAGAGATCTCTGTTGATAATATTTCACGTATGAACCGTGAGTATCTTATGGCAACATTGACATCAGGCATAAAAAGCTAGTATGCCAAATATTATTGGCTATAATGGTAATGAGCCAGTCCTTGGTGAGGGAGTATTTCTTGCCAAGGGTTCTCATATCATCGGAGCTGTTAAAATAGGGACCGATTCGTCGGTCTTTTTTAATGCAGTGCTTAGAGCTGATATTAATTCTATTACTATTGGTGATCGTTCCAATATACAAGATAATTGCACATTACATCTCTCAAATTCCCATGGGGTAAGTGTGGGAGATGAGGTAACCATCGGTCATAACGTAGTGCTTCATGCTTGTGAAATCAAAAATAATGTGACAGTAGGTATGAGTGCCACAATTATGGATCGTTCTATTATTAGTGAAGATTCAATTGTAGCAGCAGGGGCACTTATTCCTCCAGGGAAATCATTTCCACCTGGAGTATTAATTGTTGGTGCTCCCGGTAGGGCGATTCGAAAGCTCACCGAAGAAGAGATCAAGGCCAACAGAGCTATGGCACTTAAATATGTTGATGTGAAAAACAGTTATTTGGGAAGAAGGTGAAACAGTATAAAGTAGGTTTTTTGATCAACCCCATATCGGGTGGAGGTCAAGGGAAGGTTATTGCACGGTTTCTCCACGAAATAATGCGTTCATTTGCATATGATGAAAATGAATGGGTATTTGAATTCACAAAAATCGATGGGATGCAAGATCAAATAGAAGCAATGATCTCTCACTGTACCAAAATAATTGCGGTTGGTGGTGATGGCACTATGAGTGTTGTGATGCAAGCCTTACTCAAGGCACAAAGTTCGAATGTTTATGCAGGGCTTATACCTCTGGGAACTGGGAATGACCTTGCTCGAATTCTTGGTATATATCGAAACTATACCAATCGAGGCTTACTCAATACCATTCGTAAACTATTAAGTTCTGAAGCACATGTATTTGATTTGTGGATGGTTAATAACGCCTTTACGCTAGCAGCATATTATTCCATTGGAGTAGATGCAAAAACAGCACATAATTTTGATGTGCTCCGGAAAAAAGGGAATGTGATTTGGAGCACTCCATTAACTAATAAATTGTATTACTTCTTTTTTGGTATTAAAAATAGAGGGTACAAAATCCCATCTGACACTACTTTAACTTTTAAATCAATTCAAGGCGAGTATCAAGAAATGGATGTATCAGGTTATACCTCACTCATAATTGGTAATATTGGGTCTTATTCTGGAGGGGCAAAACCTTTTATAGACTCTGATTTCGCTGATGGATATCTTGAAATTATTCCAGTAAAGAGTATGTTTCATCTACTCCTAGTGCTGGCCTCTGGTCGGGTACCACTCATTAAACAGATATTTAATAAAAAGCTTATTAAATGTTACCATGCGTCTTCAGTGCGTGTAAAACAGACAAAACGTAATTTCACTCAAATTGATGGAGAGGCAGTAACAACTGCAATGCGTCATATGAAAAATGTTGATATTACTCACGCAGGTAGGGTAAACCTTCTCTCGATTGAGTCGTTATAAGTAATCTGTTATTCCATCGCTTTTTGAACAACAGCAACGTTGTCAAGAAGTTTAATATTACGTTGTGGATAATGAACTTGATGTATCAGTATTGATGCAGTTACTTGGCGCGCTTGAATGATAATTCCTGAAGCGACTATTCGTGGAGAAAGACCGGCTTTATTCTTGTGTTCGAGTATATGGATGGCATCGCCTGGGTGAAAGCCGTCTTTAGTACCTCGATTGATTGCTATCCAGTTGTGAAATTTCACATAGTTACTTTCATCAAAGATGTGAACAACAGAAGCCATCTTCTGAGTGTCAATACTCTCAACTGGTTGGTAAAAATTGACATACCTTAGTGTTTGTGGAGTGTAAACACGAGCACGGCTATGTATAGGGGATATAGGACCAAATGCTGATACTATTTGTGCCCTGGAATTAGTATCACTGATTGACTTGACAATAGCTAATCCAATCGGTTTAACTGCCGTAAAAAAGACTGAATGGGTTTTTGAAAATAAAATGGGATAGCGGTCGGCATTATGGGTAAAGAGTTCAATGGTATCGCCACGAGTAAGACCGTCTATTGATCCAGCATGAAGAACAAATTCTTCATTGTTTTTCAAAAGGAGGCCACTACTTTGTAACTCTGGTGATATTCTAAATTCAGTTGAATATGTTCTATAGTCTGAATAAGGCTTTTCTAAAAATGGCGCTTGTCTCTGGAGTGCTTGTTTGAGAATACGCGGCTGGGGACGATACGCTAATGTATCGGGTATTTCACTTTTAAGAATATTTAATGCATCTTCTTCTTCAATATAGTTTTCACCAAGGGGGCCAAGTCTATTGATAAAATTTTCGTGGAGGCGCTCTTTAATTCCTCTACCATTAAATTGTATCCCCTTTGGAAGAGTGTCAGGTTCAGGAGTCTCTTCAGTATAATCTTCTATTGGAGCGTCTGCAATGGATTCTAATTCCAGTTCTTCTGGTACTGGTTCTCCATCTAATGTAATCTCATCACCGGGATAGATTACATGAGGATTTTCAATGTGAGGGTTGTTTTCCCAAATGATACCCCATTTAAATGGGTCGTTCAGTACTGAATCACTCAGGTCCCAGAGCGTATCACCCTCTTTTACAACATAGGCAAATAGGAGAGGAGTTATAAGTGCAGTAATATACACTGTACGACGCAAAGACATGAATAACCTGATAATAGAGTTTATTACTGATAATATAACTATTAATGGGATAAGTAAAGAAAAATAGCCAATAAAAAAGCCCGATATTCAGTGAATATCGGGCTTGAAAGGGCAATGTGTTTTCAATTATTTTTGAGTAATAATTGACTTTTGATAGAACTCAGGAGCTTCAAGACCCATAAGATTGAGCGTTGTTGATGCTAAGTTACCGATGCCTGGTTTCTCAACAGAAGTGTCGATAGAATAGGCGTCTCCATGCTGGTTATCATAAAAGATACAAGGGACTTGATTTGTCGTGTGCGATGTTTTCGCCACAGGTTTTCCATCTTTTAATGCTACAGCACCTTTTTTAGTCTGATACATCTCTTCTGCATTGCCATGGTCCGCAGTGATGAGGGCCATACCACCGATTTTATCGATAACAGGGAGAAGTCTACCAAGACAAAGGTCAAGAGATTCCATTGCTATACGCGTAGCATGAAGGTTACCTGTATGACCAACCATATCACCATTCGGGTAATTTACTCGCGCGTAATCATAAGAACCAGTAGTGAGTTGTTTAATAAGTTCATCAGTAATCTCTGCAGATTTCATCCAAGGGCGTTCATTAAAAAGAACTTTGTCAGAAGGAATTTCAATGTACTCTTCTTTGGCCGCATCAAATTTTCCTGATTTATTTCCATTCCAAAAGTAGGTTACATGACCATATTTTTGGGTCTCTGAAATAGCAAGTTGGCTCATGTTAGCTTCAACAACTTGTTGCCCGAGAACATTGTTAATTTCTGGAGGACACACAAGGTAGTTCTGGGGGATATGTGCATCACCATCATACTCCATCATTCCTGCATAGAAAACTTTTGGAACTTTTACGCGTTCAAACTGTGAGAAGTTTTCGTCATCAAATGCTTGAGAAATCTCAATCGCACGATCACCTCTATAATTGGTGAGCATAACGGCATCATTATCATCAATAGTTCCAACAGGAATTCCATCTTTAGCAATTACAAACTCAGGGAGGTTTTGATCATCAACATCAAGCTCTTCACGAAGAGTTCCTACGGCTTCAGAAAGTGTACCAAATTGGCGACCTTCTCCACGTACATGAACTTTCCACCCGGCTTCAACCATATTCCATTCTGCTCCATAACGATCCATGGTCACTTTCATACGGCCACCACCCGATGCAACTTGGATATCAAATTCACCCGATGCATTGAGTTCGTTCATCCATGCTTCTAAAGGTTCACTGTAATCAAGAGCCGAGCGTGCAGGAACATCTCGACCATCAAGAAGCGCGTGTATTCTCACTGTTTTAACACCTTGTTCTTTTGCTGCTGCAATCATTGCTTTAAGGTGGTCGATGTGAGAGTGAATATTTCCGTCGGAAAGAAGGCTTATAAAGTGAAGCTTTGAGTCAGCATTTTTAACTTGATTCACTGCTTTTTGCCATACATCACCAGAAAACATAGCTCCTGATGCAATCGATTCATTAACCAGTTTTGCACCTTGAGCTACAACTTGTCCAGCGCCAAGAGCATTATGGCCCACTTCTGAATTACCCATGTCAGTATCGTCAGGAAGACCTACAGATGTACCATGAGCATTGAGTGCAATATTAGGGTATTTTTTTAGAAGTCCATCAATAACAGGGGTATGTGCTAAATGTATAGCATTGCCTTCATTTTCTTGTCCAAGCCCGTAGCCGTCAAGTACGATTGTTACGATTGGGCCATCATAGCCGCCAAAACCTGAAATTTTATTTAACATAGTTCCTCGCTCATGTTAGTTCTGCACAAAACGAATACCAGAAGTGTTCGCTGCAGGAGTTGATTTGATCTGTTTCTTTTTCTTAGGTTGATTTTTGTCTAGCAATCCTAGGTAGTCAATATTCAAGAGTGCGATGCATTCAGGTTGACCGCTAAATGGCTTGGAATCAAAGGGAATAATTTTTTTAAGTATATATCCATGCTTTCTCCACTTACGAATCTCTTCGGGGATCATGTTAATATCATTAAATACTTGCACAACTCGTTTCACTTTTTTATCGGCAATAGATCTGAGAATTCCTGAAGGGAGTTGCGCACTCGGTGAATCTATCATGAGTGTTGCTGGTATTTCATTTTCATCAGGTATAAACCGTTTAAGAAATTCACTGTCGATTTTATCAATGATTATGCTGCCATTCTTTCTTTTCTTAATAGCGCTATTTGCAGTAAATGATTCACGCGCCATTTTTTTAATGTCGACACTCCAACATTTTTTATAATCAGCTCCTGCTAAGAATGTCCAGTGTGAGCTTCCAGAAAAAAGGTCGATAAAATGTTCTTCACCAGTTTTCTGTGGCTTGAGCATTTCTGCTACTTTTTGATCCATTGAGCTAATAATGCCACGGTTCGATCGGTAAAACTCAAAAGGGTGTATTTCTAATTGCTGAGGACCGACTGTTATTGTGTCTCCACCAGAAATTTTCTTGAATTTATAGCCAAGAGGGAGTGGTTCATCAAAAGTACAGGCTTTTCCTGAACCTGTAATCAAAGCATAACAGCCTGCATAAAAATCAACTTCACGCTCAAGAAATTGGTCAACGGATTTTAAATTTTGAATAGCTCGTTTGGTCGTGTCGGATACTTGATAAATGACTACTTTACGTTCGTCCGATAGGGTGCGAATTGTAATGGCAGAAATATGATTCTGTAGACTCACTAAATGTGGTTTTGAAAGTTGAATAATGACAGAATCAAAGAGTTGTTGAGATGCTTCATCAACTTGCTCAAGCCGAGTGAGCTCTTTAGGAATGTCATATTTAAGTTGTGCACCCTTACCCGAAACCTTAAGAGTACAGTCGCCACGCCAGCCATTATGTGGCTTAGATTCAATAAGTTTTAGGCATTTCCCTGGTACTTTTTGATCTTTCCAAAATTCTTTAATCGTTTGGTTTACCAGGTCCGCTGATTCGCTATAGGTATATCCAGAAAGGTATTTCTTACCACCTTCCTGTAAATTTTTGGCCAAAATAGTTTCAAAAATTGATTTTGATGGTTTGAGAGCAGAAACCTTAACTCCTTCAGCTTTTTGTTGTCGAGTTAATTTAATACGACCACGGCTATTTGTATTTACACGTTCTGAAGATTGATCAGGTTTATTTGTACGTCCACCTGTTCCTTTTCTAGTATTTTTATTCGATCTCTGCATGTTCCACCACTGTTAATCGCGGTGAAATGTAGCAAAATAAGGTGAATTTTAAAGAAAAGACTCATTGAGGGCGAAGGTTGATAGCTGATTGGCAAGATGTGGGAGAATCCTTTAATTATTACACCTCAATAGCCTATACATCAAATTTCATAACCTTGTGTAAATGTTAGCTTTAACTATCTTTACCCTCAAAATTTGAATATTTTATCCAAAGAGAGATCATGGCTCAGTTACCAAAAACCGCACAAGAGATCAGACAGTCATTTTTAGACTTTTTTAAGTCAAAAGAGCACGAATTTGTTCGTTCTGCTCCTGTGGCTCCACAAGATGATCCAACACTGATGTTTACTAATGCGGGAATGAACCAGTATAAGTCTATATTTTTGGGTGATAACCCCAAAGGACTCAAAAGAGCAGTTAATTCGCAAAAGTGTATTCGTGTTTCGGGCAAACATAATGACCTCGAAGAAGTAGGGAAAGACACCTATCATCACACTCTTTTTGAGATGTTGGGGAATTGGTCATTCGGCGATTATTATAAGAAAGAGGCAATTCAGTGGGCTTGGGAATATCTCACAGAGGTGTTAAAGCTTGAAAAAAAACGAATCTTTGTGTCGGTGTTTGAAACAGATGATGAGGCTGCTGAGCTGTGGGCATCGGAAACTGATATAGATCCGAATCGAATAATGCGTTTTGGTAAAGAGGATAACTTTTGGGAGATGGGTGAGACCGGCCCATGCGGTCCCTGCTCAGAAATCCACTATGATAAGGGTGATATTTCTACACAGGATCAATATTGCAGAGATAAAATTCTTGGAGTGAATGGTGAGAATGACCGGTTCATTGAGATATGGAATCTTGTATTTATTCAGAGCCAACGTCTTTCAGATGGTTCACTTGAGCCATTAAAGTCAACCCACGTGGATACAGGAATGGGATTTGAACGTCTTTGTGCCATTCTCCAGGGGGTACACTCAAATTATGATACTGATGTATTTACGCCACTTATTACTGCGATCGCTCAAGAGTCTGGTGTAGCATATGTGGATGATATGAGTGGTATGCCGCACCGAGTTATTGCGGATCACCTTCGGGCAGTGTCATTTGCTATTGCTGATGGTGTAATGCCTTCAAATGAAGGGCGTGGCTATGTGATTCGTCGCATTCTAAGACGTGCTTGTAAATATGCCCGCAACCTTGGGGCGAGAAAACCTTTTATGACAAAATTGGTGCCATCGCTTGTTTCAATTATGGGTGATGCATTTCCTGAAATTTCAGAGCGTCAAGATTTTATTATGCAGGTGATAAAATCTGAAGAAGAGAGTTTTATTAAAACTCTTGGAACTGGGCTTGAGCGGTTTGAAAAAATTGTCGCTGAACTTGGAGAAGAAAAAGTTATTCCTGGTGAAAAAATATTTACCCTTTATGATACCTATGGCTTTCCAATGGACCTTTCCCGGGTACTTGCTGAAGAGAAGGGACTTGAAGTTGATGAAGCTGGATTTACAACTGCAATGAACATTCAAAAAGAACGTGCGCGCTCTGCTCAAAAAGAGGGTGTGAATCTCAATACTAATGAGGGATGGGAAGTATTGATCTCTGAATCAGAATTTACTTTTCATGGGTATCAGAGTGAAAAAATCGAAACGCAAGTAACTAAATACCAGCAAGTGGGTGATGAAATTTACATCATGCTCACTGACTCTCCTTTTTATGCAGAGAGTGGTGGACAAGTAGGTGAAGAAGGGCGTATTTATAATGACGATATCGCCTTACATATATTTGATGTCACCAAAATAAACAATAATTGGGTCCATAGAGCAAAAGTTGTCCATGGAGATTTGTCTAGGTCTGCAATGGAAAAGGCGTTCGTAGCAGAGTCTGATCATTTAAAACGATCTGATACAAAAAGAAACCATACTGCAACACATCTACTTCAAGCTGCGCTTCGTGAAGTGTTAGGGACTCATGTAGAACAGCAAGGTTCACGAGTTGCTCCTGATTCACTTCGTTTCGATTTTTCCCATTTTAGTGCCGTGTCAACGGAAGAGATCGAAAAGATTGAAGACTTAGTAAATAAAAAAATTCTAGAGAATATTAATGTTACCTGTAATGTCATGAATGTTGATGAAGCCAAAGCTGATGGTGCTATGGCACTCTTTGGTGAAAAATATGATGATGATGTTCGAGTTATTAACATTAGTACTTTTTCAAAAGAGCTGTGTGGTGGTTTTCATACAAGTAATACTGGTGAAATTGGGCTTTTCAAAATTATTTTCGAAACAAGTGTTGCATCAGGTGTTCGTCGTATTGAGGCGGTAACAGGGCGTAAGGCGGCGAAAGCAGCAGCTCAAAATGCACATATTGTGGACGAGCTTAAATCAATGATTAAATGTAAATCGGAAACAGTGGTAGCACGCGTCTCAGATCTTATGGCCTCAAATCGTTCACTTGAAAAAGAGATTCAAACGCTGAAACAACAAGTGGCAGCCCAAGCGAGTGCAGGCCTTGTTGATGCTGCAGAAGAGGTGAATGGCATCAATCTTCTTATCAAAAAATTAGAAGACGGTGCGGATGTAGCTTCAACGGTTGAAGCTGTAGCTGATAGACTCAAAAATGGTGTAGCGGTATTGGCGTCTAAAAAAGATTCAGAAAGTGGCTCACTGGCAGTTGTTGTCTCTAAAGACCTCGTTAAGAAAGTTAAAGCGGGTGACTTGGTTAAAAAGATTGCTGAAATTGCAGGTGGTCGTGGTGGTGGACGTCCTGATCGTGCTCAAGCTGGCACTAAGACGCCTGAAAAACTTGATGCAGCTCTTGCTCAAGCAAAAGAGATTGTATTGGCTGCCTTATAATTTGACTCACTAATATCTTATTTATTGAAAATAGATAATATTAAAAAAAGCCAGGTCTGATAGTCAGCCTGGCTTTTTATTTTCTTCAGTATTATTTAGGATAATTAGTAATTTGGAATTATTTGAAACCAATCAATACCGTGATCGAGTCCCCAGAGTACTAAGTGTATATTTTGGGACCCACCATTGATACTAAACGAGCTATTGCCTTCAAGAACAGTCCATACTTCTTGCCCTGAATTAGTAGTGTTGTCATGGTCGGCTTTCCAAGATCCACCGATAAAGAGTTGCACTTGAGTTGTGCCTGAAGCCCAAGTTGATTCTCGATATTTAAAGGTATAGCTTCCGCTTTCTAGTACTTCATCATGCCATTCGACTGAATCTTTGCTGCCGCCAACGTGATCGCTATCAGCAATGTATGAATATGAACTTTTGTTTGTAGTATACACCTGATGAGAGGCTTCATTGTTCTCTGCTTCAAAATGATACAGGTTGCGACTCAATTCAGACTCGTTCCCAGAATCATCGTAGGCGGTTACTTGAAATTTATTGTTACTCAATGACGAGACATCTGTTGTTGGTGTTGTTCCATCATAAATTTCAATACCATTATTATAGAGTTTGTAGCCTGCAATGTCACCCTCAGGAGACACTGCCCATGAGATGGTGATTTCTCCATCTTCATTTCCACTACTCGTAATACCCAGAGGGGCTACAGGTGCCACAATATCTTTAAAGGTCGCAGTGACTGTTGCGTCTTCGGTCGTGAGTGTAATTGATGTTGTTGCCGATGAAGCATTTGCAATAGTTGCAGATCCTGATGCTACGACCCATTGGTCAAATGTATATCCTGCACTTGCTGTAGCGACGACAGGGAATGGTGTATTTGATGTGAGAGTAATAGTGCCCGTTGTATCAACGCTTCCTCCTGTTGGGGCTGGGATTGTTAAGGTATAATCTACTGCGATCATGGCAACTGCTGCCGTAAGCGCTGTAGTGTCTGAAACAGTAAGTTCTTCATCGGCACAAGTAAAAATGGCATAAATCACCTGTCCTGCATCGGCGTCTGTAAGAGTAAGGGTGGCATTGGTACCTATTGAGGTGGCGTTGGTGTAGTCTTCTGTTGATTTGAACCATTTAACGGTGGGGGTGAGTGCAGAAGTAGCTGATTCAACATCGGTACAAGTAGATGATATCGTAAGTGCTTCACCAGAGGTTGGTGTGCCTAAAATCGTTGATTTTTCAGTAATGGATGGTGCGTCATTAATAGGTGTAACGACTATGCTGATTAAAATAGTATCACTTGCTGAGCTGCTTGCTACAACAACACCAAATTGGAGAGTGCCATTGAAATTTTGAGAAGGGGTAATGACAATGCTAGACTCTGAGTCAGCACTGCTTATTGTTGCAGTAAGGTCATCTGGGATTTCAATTATACTCCATTCCAATGTTTCAGTAGTAGATGTTGATGCAGAGAAGTCAAGTGAAAGATTGGTGTCTTCAGGGATTGAATCATTATATAGTTCACCTTGGTCTATGACTGGGGTGAATACTGGCTGATCGCTTATTTCAGATGATGAGCTGTGCATCATAGTTGAAGATTCATCGCTTACTGTAGTTGATGAACCCATAGTGGCACTTGATGAATAAGCAATCGTTTTATCTATACTCGATGATGTTGGAGGGTGGATTGTGTCTGCTGTAGTTTTTGTAAAGGTTAGGGCGATACTTTCCCACAGCGCTTCAACCTCTTCTTCTGCTCCTCGAAGTTTGGAGTCAAGGAGCTCAAGTGATGATTGGGCGTTGTTAATGTCTGATGCTGGGGCGTTAATTTCAGTTAGGCCAGTGATAGTATTTTGTGCTTCCGTGACTGCTAAAATATATTGGTCTATGTAGCTATCACTTATAGATTGTAGTTTATTAATAAGTGAGTTAATTCGTTCTTGATAGGCGGTAATAAATATTTCATTCTCTTGAGACTGTAAAAGTGTCTGATAAGAGATAATGGAGTCAACATATATATTGAGGGAGTCAATGGTTACAACCTCTATAACTTGAGGGGTATTGAGGCCACTTTCAATTTCCAAATCTAATATGCTTAACGTATTTGTAGTCTCATCGAGAAGTGTTTTGGCTTCTTCTACCGCTTTTTGCGCTGCTGTGACTTCAGCTTCGCTTGCACCACTCGCTTGGAGCGTCGCAAGCTCAGTTGCTTTATTTTCTAGGTTATCTTCTAGATTGTTTTTGAGGGCTTCCGATTGACGAGAGAACTCTTCTTTTGTGGATTGTATATTCTCTTCTAAGAGAGTGAGGTTTGTACCAGTAGTAGTTTCTTTTTGACGTTCAAGTAAAAGAATTGAATCTTTTAATTGTTCAACAATATCAAGAGTAGGGGTGCTCTCACTAGATGCCGTAGCGTCAAATTCTAGAGGAGCGATTGGCTCACTACATCCTATAGATAATAGAGATACACTAAACAGAATTAACGTAAGGAGGCATTTCCTATGATTGCTATACATCTTACCCTCAATTATTTTTAAACCCAGACTACATTGTGTCTACTGGACACCAATATTATATTAATATACCGTTGTTTAAGGAAATATGCAAATTGTTATTTAAACACTTTGGTCTTTTTGTGTTTTTGTTGTTGTGAAAACAATTTTTCTTAGAATAATGTGTGCTTTTTCAAAATATGTGTTTTTAAAAAAAAGGGTAATGATTGTGACAGTCTCAAAAAAGCCTGATTTGAGCTTTTTTTGAGACTAAATAATAATATTACAGGACAAATAATGAAATATCCAATCATTTTTCTATCTTAAGCGCCACTATTTTCATAGGGATAGAAGTATCCCCCCACAACCAAAAGGTAAATAGATGAAAACTCAAATCATCAACGATTCAACAGTTGATAGAAAGTGGCTAGTAATAGACGCTGAAAATCTTGTGCTTGGACGTTTAGCGTCAAACGTGGCTAACATCCTTAGAGGAAAGAACAAGCCAGAATATTCACCATCAGTAGACTGTGGCGATAATGTTGTTATTATCAATGCATCTAAAGTGACTCTTACTGGTAAAAAAGCAGAGACAAAAACTTACTTTTCTCACTCGACGTATGCAGGTGGTAGCAAGATTGTTACTTATCGCCAAGCTATGGAGAAAGATGGTATATCTCCAGTTATTCACGCGGTTAAAGGAATGCTTCCTAAAACCAAACTTGGTAGAAAAATGTTTAAAAAGTTGCATGTATATGCGGGTAACGAACATCCACATACAGCACAGAAACCTGAACAAGTAACGGTATAAGGGAAGATTTATAATGGCTTCAAAAAAATTAATTAGAGCAACCGGCCGTAGAAAAGAATCTGTGGCATCTGTAATTCTTAGACCGGGAACAGGTAAGAGAATTGTAAACGGTAGAGAGTTTTCTGACTATTTTACTTCAGAAACACAAATGATGGTAGTAGAGCTTCCATTTTCTGCACTTGAAAACGGTGACAAATGGGATGTAAGTGTTAATGCTAAAGGTGGCGGGATCAACGGACAAGTTGGCGCTACTAAACTTGGTATTGCACGTGCCCTCGTTAAAATAAATGAAGAAGATAAATCTGCACTACGTGCTAAAGGTCTTCTTACTCGTGATGCGAGAGAAGTTGAACGTAAGAAATACGGTCGTAAGAAAGCTCGTAAACGCTTCCAGTTCTCTAAACGCTAATATAATACAATTAATCAATCAATCACTGTTTGAGTACTTTGGTTGGTTCTGTGGCTCTTTTTTTGAAGAGTTACAGAACTCAATTTATCAGACAGAACGAATAAACCAAGGAATAAATTATGAATAAACCTACAGTTGAACAACTCCTCGAAGCAGGGGTACACTTCGGTCACCAGACTTCACGCTGGAATCCTAAAATGAAACCATACATTCTTACTGAAAGAAATGGTATTCATGTAATTAACCTCAGAAAAACTCTTGATTCATTAGATCCAGCTGCACAAGCAATTAAAGCATGTATTGCATCTGGCAAGAAAGTTCTTTTTGTTGGTACAAAAATTACTACTCGTACAGTACTTCAAAAAACTGCTGAAAAATATGGCCAGTTTTATGTAACAAAACGTTGGTTAGGTGGAATGCTCACTAACTATAACACTGTACGTAAATCTATTAAACAACTAGAAAAAATTGAAAAAATGGAACGTGACGGTCTATTCAAAGAACTTCAAAAGAAAGAAGTACTTGACCTTAACCGTAAACGTGAGAAACTTCTTGACGTATTCGGTGGTATTCGTGAAATGAAAGAGGCTCCTGGTCTTGTTTTCATCGTTGATATTAACCACTCACACATCGCAGTTGCAGAGTCTAAAAAATTGAATGTACCAATTATTGCAGTATGTGACTCTAACTCAAACCCTGATATAGTCGACTTCCCAATTCCTGGTAATGATGATGCAGTTAAATCTGTAAGCCTCATCCTTGACTATCTCACAAGCCAAATCAATGAAGCTCCTACTAAAGAAGATGCTCAGCAAGAAGGCGCGACTCCTGAAGCAGTAGAAGTATCTAAAGAAAAAGCAGAGGAAGTATAATGGCAATTACCGCAGCACAAGTAAAAGAGTTAAGAGAAAAAACTGGTGTTGGCATGATGCAGTGTAAAAAAGCATTGACAGAAGCTGATGGAGATATTGAAAAAGCAATTGAAAATCTTCGTAAACAAGGTCAAGCGGTTGCTGCTAAACGCGCAGGTAAAGATGCCAATGAAGGTTGTGTATTTGTTTCTGCATCTGATACTAAAGCAGTAGCAGTTGAAATTAACTGTGAAACAGATTTTGTTGCAAATGGTGATGACTTTCAAGGGGCAGGTAAAGCAATATCTAACCTACTTCTTGAAAATGACTATGCTGATCTTGCTGCACTTATGGCTGCGGAAATCAATGGTGAGTCAGTTGAAATCACTCTTTCAAGTCTTACTGGTAAACTTGGCGAAAAAATTGACATTAAGCGCTATGGCGTAACAGCTATTACTGATACTAATGCAGTTGCAACCTATTCTCACATGGGTGGTAAAATCGGCGTTATTGTTAATCTTTCTTTTGAAGGCTCTGCATCTGATAAAGTTGCCCTGATTGCTGTTGCAAAAGATCTTGCTATGCAAGTAGCAGCTACAAGCCCAGTTGCGGTTAATTCTGATGGTGTAAGCCAAGATGTTATTGATAAAGAGCGTGAAATCTTTAAAGAACTCGCTATTCAATCAGGAACAAAAGAAGAATTTCTTGATCGTCAGATTGAAGGGAAGCTTAAAAAATTCCTTAAAGAAGTATGTCTTTCTGAACAAATGTTCGTGAAAGATTCAAAACTCCCTGTTACTAAATTGCTCGAAAACCTTGGAAAAGAGCAAGGTGTTACTAACCTTGTAATTGAGTCATTTACAAGATTTGAACTGGGAAAATAATATGTCAGAAAAGAAAGCCCTTAAATATAACAGAATTCTGTTAAAATTAAGTGGTGAAGCTCTTGCGGGAGAAAAAGGCTTTGGGGTTGACCCCAAAGTCGTTTTTGAAATATCAAAAGAGATTATCCGCGTAAAAGAGATGGGAGTTGACGTCGCTATAGTTATTGGTGGTGGAAATATTGTACGTGGTATGGCTGCAAGTGAGCAGGGCATAGAACGTACTGCAGGTGATCATATGGGAATGCTTGCTACAGTAATTAACTGTATTGCAATGCAAGATGCTCTTGAGAAAGAAGGTGCTGAAACCAGAATCATGTCAGCTGTCGAAGTGAAATCAGTTGCTGAGCCGTTTATTCGAAGACGTGCTGTGCGCCATATAGAAAAAGGTCGTATTGTACTTTTTGCTGGTGGAACAGGTAACCCTTATTTTACTACTGATAGTGCTGCAACTCTTCGTGCAATTGAAATTCACGCTGATGTTATTATTAAAGCAACAAAAGTTGATGGTATATACAGTGATGATCCTGTAAAAAATCCTGATGCGAAGAAGTATGATGTACTCAATTATACTGAAGTAATTAACCAGCAGCTAGCGGTAATGGATACTTCGGCAATTGCACTTTGTCGAGAAAATAGTATGCCAATATTAGTTCTTAAGATGGGTGATGGTAACCTTGAAAAATTACTGTTGGGTGAAAAGCTCGGTACAATTGTACATGATTAAAGGATAATGTTATGAGTATTGAAGAAAGAATGGATAAGGCTATTGAAGCGGTGTCACGTGAGTGGGCTAAAATTAGAACAGGCATTGCGACACCTTCACTTCTCGATGAAGTAACTGTTGATTATTTTGGTGCACCAACCCCAATTTCACATGTTTCTAGTATATCAGTTCCGGAACCGAGACTTCTACAGATCACTCCTTGGGAAAAAGGGATGCTTGATGTGGTTGAAAAAGCTATTCATATGGCTAATATGGGTCTCACTCCCGTAAATGATGGAACAGTTATTCGCATTTCAATACCCCCTTTAACAACTGAGCGTCGTCAAGAGTTTGCTAAGAAAGTAAGAAAACTCGCAGAAGATGCTCGTATCGCAGTTCGTAATATTAGACGTGATGAAAATGATAAAACTAAAAAAGAGTATAAAGCTGAAGGGATGTCGGAAGATGATCTCAAAGGTGCTCTTGATGAGATTCAATCAATTACTGATGGCTTCATTAAACGAATAGATGTTCTCTGTTCTGCTAAAGAAGAAGACATTCTTAAAGTTTAGTTTTAGTTATCACAGATTCTAATAATCATATGGCGATACCTGATCATATTGCAATCATCATGGACGGTAACGGTCGCTGGGCTCAAGCTAAAGGCAAGCCTAGAATCTTTGGGCACAAAGAGGGATCGAAAACTACCCATAATATCGTAGAACATTGTGGAAACATAGGAGTTAATTATTTAACTCTCTATGTTTTTTCATCTGAGAATTGGCAGCGGCCTCCCAAAGAGGTCTCTTTTTTAATGTCACTCATGAGTGACCTCATTGATATTGAAGTCAAAGGTATGATGCAGAATAATGTTAAACTAAACATTATTGGACGTATTGAAGCTCTTCCATCACGGGCTCGTAAAAAACTTCTTGCAGGTGTTGAAAAAACAAAAAACAATACTGGTCTACAGCTTAATCTTGCCATATCATATGGATCTCACCAAGAGATTTTAGATGCCTGTAAAGGTATTGCACTAAAAGTTGCATCAGGTGAGATTGCGGCCGATGACATTGATGAAAAAACTTTTGAAAATCACCTCTACATGCCCGATGTACCACATCCCGATTTACTCATAAGAACGGGGGGGGATTGTAGAGTCTCAAACTACTTACTATGGCAAATTGCCTATAGTGAGTTTTATGTGACAGATGTGTTGTGGCCTGACTTTTCTAATGAAGAATTTGATAAGGCAATCGCATACTTTTCTAGTAAACAGCGCCGTTTTGGCAAGGTAATTGACACAGACAAGGAGCTCTAATGAGCAATATGACGGTTCGGATATTGTTTGCACTTGCAGCAATACCAGCATTTATTGGATTACTCTATTTTGGAGAAATTAGCCGTAAACTACTGCTTGCTTTTCTTACTATAGGAGCAAGTTGGGAATATGCGCGCATCTTAGAAACTAAGTTTGGAAAGCCTTCAAATAAAACATTAACACCTGTTTTAACGGCACTCGTTATATCCGTATGGTTTTGTCCTTATGAGTTGATCTCTTTTCAAAACGTAAGCATTGTTCTGCTCCCTATATTTTCTTTGATATATATTTTAAAGGCTTTTAAAAGTATTGAAGTTGAAAGACTTTTTCCTTGGGTTGCCCTTCATATATTCGGCTTCCTCTTTTTTGCATATTGGTTTGGATCTTCATTTGAATTGATGGGTGTAGGGCAAGGGTTTGAACCTGTTTTGAAGTTTCTATTTATCTGCATGACTATGTGGGTGTGCGACAGCGGCGCCTATTTTGTAGGGGTCTCTATTGGCAAACGAAAATTTGCACCAAAAATTAGCCCTAAAAAAAGTTGGGAAGGCAGTATTGGCGGTACGGTACTTACATTGCTCTTTGGATATTTTTTAGGTCCAGCGATGACTGGCCTTACTGAAATAAATGTTTTATGCTTTTGTTTAATTATGGCTATTACCGCACAAGTGGGAGATCTCTTTATGTCGGCATTTAAAAGATATGCTGGCGTTAAAGATTCTTCACATTTGTTTCCTGGCCATGGTGGAATTTTGGATAGGTTTGATAGCCTCTTTTTTGCAGCACCAGTAGCTGTAATTTGGTTTACCTCAATAGGGAAGCTTTTTTAATGAAACGTTCAGTAGCACTTTTGGGAGCAACCGGGTCTATCGGTACTTCAACTCTTTCTGTATTTGACGCCCATCCTGATAAATTTGATCTTTATTCTGTTGCTGCACATAGTAATTGGGAAGCGCTTTTAAAAATTGTTAAAAAATATGATGTCCCACATGTGGCCATGTGGGATGAGGGTGCTGCTCAGAAGTTATCTGAAGCACTGGGGAGAGATGTTAAGACTGGCATGAATGCATTCTTACAGTTTGTCTCTGATCCTTCAGTTGATGTTGTGCTTAATGCCCTTGTAGGTGCGGTTGGATGTCTTCCAACGATTAAAGCAATTGAATGCTCAAAAATAGTTGCTTTGGCAAATAAAGAGACAATGGTTATGGCTGGAGCCGTAATTAATTCTTTACTCAAAGAGTATCCCAATGCAAAAATCTACCCCATCGATTCAGAGCATAATGCAATATTTCAATGTCTTGCTGATCGACCAATTTCAGAAGTTTCAAATATTCAATTAACAGCTTCGGGCGGACCATTCAGAGAGTTGCCACGAGAAGAGTTTGAGAACATTACTCTTGAACGGGCATTAAAACATCCAACTTGGAGTATGGGGCCTAAGATAACTATAGACTCGGCAACGTTAATGAATAAAGGACTTGAGGTATTAGAAGCGCATTATCTTTTTAATATTCCTTTAGATCAGATAAAGGTTGTTGTACATCCTCAGTCTGTAGTTCACTCATTGGTCCAGTTTAAAGATGGAAGTCTGATGGCCCAATTAGGTGCACCTGATATGCAAATACCTATTCAATACTCTCTCTCTCATCCAGAGCGGTGGGACCTACCAGTGGCACAGGTGTCATTACCTGATTTACAATCTTTAGAATTTTACAAACCTGATTTTTCTCGTTTCCCTTGTTTAGGGCTCGCTTTTGAAGCAGGAGAGAAAGGTGGAACAGCTCCTGCAGTTCTGAATGCTGCAAATGAAGTTGTTGTTGCTTCATTTCTTGAAGAAAATATTACCTTTAACGACATCCCACGGATTAATAAAATAGTATTAAATTCTGTGGAAATAATAGATAACCCAACACTTGACGACGTTCTTCAAGCAGATGCAACTGCTCGAAGAACTGCACAAAGGCTCATAGATGAACTTTAATATTATACCACAAATTATTCTTGGATTAATTGGGCTCAGTTTTCTTGTTTTTATACATGAGTTAGGCCACTTCCTTGTTGCTCGTTTGACGGGAGTGAGAGTAAACGTTTTTTCTATTGGCTTTGGTAAAAAGTTATTTAAATTCAAAAAAGGAGATACTGTTTATTGTATTTCTGCTATTCCCTTTGGTGGTTATGTGGCAATGGCAGGTGAAAATCCTGCTCAGGATGAGTTTGAAACAGTAGAGCCTGACCATTTCCAATCAAAACCAATTCGAGTTCGGGCTGCTATAGCATTTGGAGGCCCATTTATAAATGTGGTCTTTGCCTATCTAATTTTAACACTTCTTTATATTGTTGGTGTACAGGAGCCAATAAAGACTTCAATGATTGTGGGACAAGTTCTTGAGGGTTCTGCTGGCGAAAGTGCTGGTGTTCTATCTCACGATGTAATCATATCAGTAAATAATGAAAAATCACCTGGGTGGAATCGTTTCAGAGAGATCATGAGTATCAATATTGATAATCCGGTTCCCATTGAAGTAAAAAGAGATTCTGTAACCCTGAAGTTGTCAGTAGTACCGAGTGAATTTGAAGAATTTGGAATTGGAAGCTCTGGAATTATTCAAAGTTTTAAACGGGTATACGCAGGGGCTACACCTCTGATTGGAACTCCTGCAGCAACAGCAGGAATATTAGAAGCTGATCAAATTTCGGAAGTGAATGGAGTTGCCATAACATCTGCAAAAGAACTTGTAGAGGCGGTACAAGTTACTCAAAGTACACCCCTTGCACTTACTCTTATTCGTATTGATGAGCAAGGAGTGGCGACTCAAAATATAGTTCAAGTTACCCCTAAAAAAGATACACAATCAGGTGCATGGAGAATTGGCCTTTCCCTCTCTCCACTTCCACAAAAGACTGTTGTTCGTTCGCTCTTTCCTGCTATGGGCAAAGCATTTAAAACGAGTATAGAGTGGATAAAAATGCCATTTGTCTTTATTAAAAAGCTATTTCAAGGAGCTCTTAAAACTAAAGCATTGTCAGGGCCCGTAGGGATTGTTCAGGTGTTAGGTTCAACATGGATGCTTGACTTTTCTATGCTACTCTTTTTATTAGCACTTATTAGTATGAATCTTGGTATTATGAATCTCCTTCCACTTGCTATTACTGATGGTGGAATGCTTCTCTTTTTTGCAATCGAAGCAGTAAGAGGGAAGCCTCTCCCACGAAATGTTCAGGCGGCAATTCAACAAGTAGCAATAATATTTTTCATTACCCTCTTTGCTTATATATTGTGGCAAGATGTTTTGAAATTCCCTCATTTAACCGTCCCTAAATAGCCTTAAATACTAGAAAAAACCATTTTTGTTGCAATTAACTGTTATTTTTTCGATAATGAATAACAGTTAATTGTGTGAGATTTATGTCTAGGTTTTTTTGGTTCGCGTGTATAGCATTTTTATGTATAGGCTGTGATAATAAAGAGTATTCCATCCTCATTGTTGGAGTTGTAGAACAGAGCTCTCCTGGAGCTTCAGCAGGCGTAGAAATAGGCGATATTATAATATCAGTGAATGATGAAGATCCTGAAAGTTGGAATAAATTTAATCAACTCGCTGAAACAAATCTTGAAAAACCACTCCATATTAAAATCAAAAGAGGGCTTGACACTCTTTCAACGAACCTCATACCAAGAAAAAATACAGGTCAAGGAATAGGTACAACCGGAATTTCACCTTACCTCATGATGATACTCGTTGAAGAGACACCACCTCCTGGTTCACCGGCAAGGAGAGCAGGCTTTCTCACTAAAGATGTTATTTTAAATGTTAACAAGAGACCAGTCACGTCATTTCTTGATATCATAACTCCTGTAAAAGAATCTAAAGGTAATGAGATTGAGTTTGTGGTTAAACGCCAAAATGCAATCGTTACTTTGCGGGTAACTCCTGCTTGTGACAGCAACAATTCTACTTGTAAAATTGGATTGCCGATGATCGGCGTATCAGCTGAAGAAGTTGATTAGTCTATTTTAAGCATGTATCTTCTTCGTTATTGAAAGCTCAGCGTACCATGGGTATGCAGTCGCCTTCAAGGCCTCAAATCTACACACTAAAAATGGTCTAATGCTATCTCGGTTTGCCTTGCAAACCATCGGATTCAGTTTAGAACTTTCCTGTGTGACTTTCTTCTCTTGGCTTGTTTTGTAAACCTTTGCATTTTGTTAGAAGGGGCTTATTTTTGGGGTGCCGTTAGGAAATGTGATTTTTTTCTTTAAAGGAGTGTTGATGAAGGTTATCTCTTTGTCAGGATGTTGGTCTTTAAGGAGGAGATAAATTTCCTCAGCACGCCCTTCTAAGAGTCTTGGAGAGCGTATGTGAGAGAGGTCCATTGTGATTTGGTCGGGGTTGATGGTAAAGCGGGTATTTCTTCGATTGAATTCAATCGCAATGGCTTGGATAGCCTTTTTGACTGAGGTTGAGCGCTTCATTTTATTCTCTCGAGCTTTCTTAGCATAGCCATAATCACCGCTCTTTTCATAGGTTGCGATGATTGTGTCCCATGCGTTATCATTATAAGGGTTTTCTTCTAGGGCTTCAGTAAGTAACAGTACTACTTTTTGGGGACTCGATTCCACTAAGGCTTTACTATACAGTTCATCAGCTTTCTGTACACCTTCTATGGGGGCTATAGAGGTTACAACAACTTTTGTAGCGCCTGGAACATGTACTCCTTTGGGAGTGGGATCCTCCTCTGTGTAAATGAAAAAGAGGATTATGAGAGGGGTAATAAAAAGAGTCATAAAAAGTGCTTGTCGTTTTAGGGACAGTGACTTTTTTACTCGTACCGTCTGTGTTGTAATTTTGCGTAAAGATTTTTTGGGTTTGGAAATGGACGTTACTTCTATTGATGGCTTAGGCTGTTCTTTTATGGGAGTATTGGGTTCTGACGGAGTTTGAATAGATGAGTAGCCATCAGTTGGTTCATTAGTATCTGTACTTTGCTCAAAGGTGACTTCGGAATCAGGCATATTGGGCTCTTGAATGATAACTTTAAGGTCAACACTTAATGCCATCAGCCTGTTTTTGAATTTTACGATGTATTCAGGGCTTGTCTCCATTGGAATATCAAGGGGGAGTGATTTTAAGCCTGTAATGATTTCTTCTAATCTGATACTTTTCTCTTTAAGAATAATTTGAACCATCTCTTGTAGAGTACTTTTATCCCTTATTCCTAAAATTCTTACAATGTAATGCATCTGTCCTCCTCTAAATAAAGTAATCAAAATTTAATCATTAGATGTTGGAAATTACAGGTCAATGAAATTACGGAAACTATGAAGGGTAAATCTACCTGAGAGTGTGTAAAAAATACCTAAAATTTGGTATATTTGGAGCATCTTGTAAATATCACCTTAGGTGGCTATGAAAGTATTAATTATCGGGGGTGGCGGAAGAGAACACGCCATTGCCAAAGAAGTTTCAAAATCTGATCAATGTAATGCATTATTTGCAGCTCCGGGTAATCCTGGAATAGCTGAATTGGGTACATGTGTTGATCTTGGAGTAGAAGATATTGATGGACTTCTCGCCTTTGCTGAATCAAAAGATATCGATTTTACCATTGTAGGTCCAGAAATACCTCTTTGTGCAGGTATTGTTGATGCCTTTGAGGCTAAAGACCTGCTTATTTTTGGCCCCTCTGAGGCTGCTGCTCGACTAGAAGGTTCAAAAGCATTTTCTAAAGATGTAATGAAAAAGTATGCTGTACCTACTGCTGCTTATGAAAAATTTACTGAGCTTGATAAAGCTGTTGGCTATATAAAAGCAATGGGTGCTCCTATCGTTGTTAAAGCTTCAGGGCTTGCTGCAGGTAAGGGTGCTATTGTTTGTATGACTGAACAAGAAGCACTTGATGCTGTTACCGATATGCTTGGTGAAAAAGCAGTGTTTGGAGAATCAGGTAAAGAGGTGGTTATTGAAGAGTTCATGACTGGTGAAGAAGCCTCTATTTTTGCAATATGTAACGGAACTGATTACGTAGTTTTATCAACGGCACAAGATCACAAACGTATTTTTGACAATGATGAAGGACCTAATACCGGTGGTATGGGAGCTTATTCTCCAGCGCCAATAGTTACCGAAGAGCTATTGGGCGAAGTTAAAGAAACGATAATAGAGCCAACGCTTTATGGTATGGTCTCTGAAGGTTGCCCTTATGTTGGAGTATTATACGTAGGAATAATGGTCACTCCACAAGGTCCAAAAGTTGTTGAATATAATGTACGCTTTGGTGACCCAGAAGCTCAGGTGATTTTACCACTCTATGATGGAGATCTTCTTGAACTTCTCCATGCCGTTACTTGTGGAAATGTCGCAGATCTAGAAGTAAAAGAAAATAAAGGTTCGGCTGCTGTTATCGTACTTGCTTCTGGTGGGTATCCGGGAGATTATGAAAAAGGAAAAGTTGTTCAAGGGCTTGAATTAGTTCGCAACGAAGCAATGTATTGTATCCATGCTGGCACCAAAAAGGCGGGAGATGATATTGTTTCTGCGGGTGGCCGTGTACTTGGCATGATGGGTAAAGGTGCTACGCTGAAAGAAGCAATTGATAGAGCATATGAAGGAGCATCAAAGGTATCATTTGATGGTGCTTTTTATAGAAAAGATATTGGACAAAAAGGTTTAAAACGAATTAAAGGAGCATAACATGTTTGAATTAACTGATAACGCACAAGTAGGGATTGTTTCAGGATCGACCTCAGACAAGCCTATTATTGAAAAAATCACATCAGTCTTTGATGAATTTGGTATAGCATGGGAGTACAACGTATTAAGTGCTCACCGGACTCCTAATAAGGCGTGTAAATATGCTAAAGAAGCTAAAGGCCGAGGGGTTAAAATATTGATTGGAGTGGCTGGTCTTGCAGCTGCACTTCCAGGTGTACTTGCAGGACATACTACTCTTCCAGTTATCGGAGTTCCTGGCGATGGTGGACCATTGAAAGGTGTAGATGCATTGCATTCAATCGTGCAGATGCCTCCAGGGATCCCTGTAGCGACTGTTGGTATTGGTAATGGCAAAAACGCTGGGTATCTCGCATTATCAATTCTTGCTCTTGGTGATGATACCTTAGCAAAAAAGCTTGAAGAGTACCGTGTCAGTTTAGGAGATATTTAATTGACCTCAGTAATTTCTGTTGAACAAATCGATGAATGTGTCTCCCACCTGAATAGTGGGGGTACACTTCTCTATCCATCAGATACCATTTATGGTCTTGGATGTGATGCATTGAATAGCCTAGCGGTATCGAAGATATACGATTTAAAAAATAGACCAGCCAATAACCCTTTTCTCATACTTATTGGCGACCCCGATATTCTGTCAATCTATTTTGATTTATCTCATGATCAACATGATTTGATAAACAAAATTTGGCCTGGACCATTTACATTATTACTGTTCTCAAATGATAAGCGCTTAGAACACCTTGTAGGCCCAACCGGTAAAATTGGAGTACGCTTTGGTGAGTCCCATTTCCTCTCTTCGTTATTTTCAAAATGGAATGGTTTTTTATTATCTACGAGTGCTAACATAACAGGAGAGCCGTATGTACATGATGCATTGGTTCAAAGTGAATTATGGAGTGAACAGGTAGACCAAATGGTTCTATTGGATGAATATCCTATATCAAATCCTTCGACTCTCATAGATTATGTAGATGGTGAATGGAAAGTTCTCAGACAGGGTGCAGGTAAGTTAGAAGCATTTATTTAACTGCTTAAGACCTATCAATTTTGTATTTTTTCAATACTTCAATTTGAGATTTCATGTGAAATACCTACTACTTATAGTTTTTTTAATAAATATCCCTCTTTTCGCCCAAAAGAGTATTCTCCTACCATTTCAAGTAGGAGAAAAAATAACCTATGAGATAAATTATGGGTTTATTACAGCCGGAAATGCAACAATGGAAGTGTTGCAAGATCCTCAAGATAGTAATGGACTTGTTCTTAAGGCTTTAGCATGGAATAATGGATTCTTTGAAGCAGTATATCCTGTACAGGATACTATTGTTACAGAAGTTCGAAAAAGTGATCTCATACCATCCACTTTTAAGAAGATTAATAATGAAGGGTCTTGGCATAATCATGTACATATTCAACAAGACTTAGAATCTCTTTCTGCCCACTTAGCTGATACTGTATTTGATAAAAATGATAACCTTTTCAGTGTAAAACGGTATACTGATACGGTTGTTACCCTTGATACTTTGAGTCATACGATAACATCAGCATTTTATCTATTTAGAACATTAGATTTAAAACCCGGTAATGAGTATAAGTTTAATGCAATTTCAGGAAAGAAAGAGTATAAGCTCAAAGTAATCGCTCACGGATATGAAACGATTGAAGTAGAAGCTGGTGAATTTGATTGTATTGTGGTTGAGCCGATACTTGATGAGGATGGTCTTTTTGAAGCAAAAGGTAAACTTACTATTTGGCTCACTAATGATGATAAAAAAATACCGGTATTAGTTAAATCAAAAATTCTTGTTGGGTCAATTTCTGTTGAAATGACGCACTATTCTAAAAAATAACATGATAATTAAAGGCCTCATAAAGGGTACGTTGTTAAAACGATATAAACGATTTTTTGTTGATGTCGCATTGGATACGGGAGAAACTGTTGTTGCACATTGCCCTAATACGGGTAGTATGAAAACCCTTTTAGATGGAACTGTTATTGCCTATTTATTACCTAATAACGATCCTAAAAGAAAGTTAAAGTATACATTGTATTTGTTAGAACTTTCTCATGGTGCAATAGTGTGTGTAAATACTCAGCTCCCCAATTACCTTGTTAAAGAAGCAATCGAGGATGGTGTCATACCAGAACTCAATGGGTATGTGGCTATAAAAACAGAAGTTAAATATGGTGAAGAAAATTCACGAATTGATATTCTTCTTGAATACCCTGAAATCAAAACATATGTAGAAGTTAAAAATGTGACCTACCTTCATTGCAATGATGGAGGCGTGGCTAAATTTCCAGATTCTGTGACAAGTCGAGGGTTAAAGCATCTCCATGAATTGGAGCGCGAAGTTAAAAAAGGCAATAGGGGCGTCATGCTTTATCTGGTTAATAGAACTGATGCGACTTCTTATTCTGTTGCGAAAGAAATTGACCCTGCGTATGCTGATGCAGCTGTAAAAGCTCAAGATGTGGGAGTAGAATTTCTTCCTTATAAAATATTCATACAAAAAATAGAAGGTGATTGGCATCTAACTATTGATTCAAAATTGGATTATACATCTTAAAAGAATGAAATGTATTTAGAAAATGGTATTAAAAAAGGGCACCTTCACTAGTGAAGGTGCCCTTTGAATTTATAGATACATTATAACGTTAGTAATCTAAGTCAATGAGTTGAAAACGCTGTGCACCTGTGCCATTACATCCCGTAGATATAATGTTGGCGCCCGCCCATTCCGCTTGTCCTTGAACATCTAAACATTCATGACCATCAGATTTAGGTTGTAGATTGTAGGTACCATTTCCTGATTCTACAATTCTCCAACGTTGGCTTGAGCTATTTACATCGCCCCACTGTTGTACATTTTCGTTTGATCCACCCCATGATACATCAAGTAATAGACCAGAGTTGAAGTTTATAAGCTCATACCATTCATCTTCGATATGTTTAAACTCCCACATTTGTGCTCCAGAGAAGTTACAGTCCCATTGTTGTACGTTAGCACCGTAGTCCGTTGATGCTGCTGAAACATCAATACATTTATTACTTACATCATTTCTGATTTCGAATACACCAGAAAGGTGTGTTGGCTTGTGACTTGCATCGGTAAGAATAAAGTCTTGAGCAGCAGAACCATTACATGAGTACGAAAGGACATTAATTTTATCTTGAACATTAGCGCCTTGGATGTCAAGACATTCACTGAGGTCAGATAAAGGGTTGAATTGTGCAATACCACTTGCATTGAGTGTGATTTTCCACTTCATACTTGCTTGCTCTACTGTGTTACCCCAAATGTGAACATTCTCATTGTTACCCATATCTTGAACATCGAGATGCTTTTGTGCATTAAGGTTTTTAACACCATAAATGCCGCTTCCAAGGTGAGTAAGTTCCCAGCGTTGTGCAAATGTGTTATTACAATAGTATTGTTGTACGTTCGCACCATTATGTTTATAACCTTCAGCTACTTCTACGCAACGATCACTATTGGTGTTTCTGATCTCATAAAGGCCAGAGAACTCAATGTTCACATTGATAGTTTTGGTTGTTGTGTTGTTATGAGCATCTGTAACAGTATAGGTTACCACTGTTGTACCAAGTGGGAATTCAGAAGGAGCATCATTTGAAGGAACTAATTTGCGATCAACAAGATCAAAAGCTGTTCCAGTAGGGATAACTACTGAAGTCATAAAGCCTTCAGGTTTTACTGTGATGTCTGTTGGTACGCTTAAATCAGGAATAGTATTATCAGTTACAGTAACAGTCATTGTTTCACTTCCGGTGTTTCCGGCGGCATCTACTGATGAATAAGTAACCGTTGTAATTCCTACTGGGAATACTGTAGGAGCATCATTAGTAGGGGTAAGTGGGCCGTCAACTAAGTCAAGTGCGATCCCTGTAGCCAAGGTAACTGGAGTACCTGCTGCAGTAGCTTCTACAACAATATTTGCTAGAGGCTTTATTACTGGTGCGGTATTATCTGTAACTGTTACAATGATTGAAAGGGATGCTAAATTAGATTGAGCATCAGATGTCGAATAAGTAACCATTGTTTCGCCAACAGGAAATACTGCAGGAGCATTGTGTGATACTGTGACGTCACCATCAACAAGATCAAGAGCAACAACTTCTTTAACAGCAATTTCTGTTTCAGCGGTAGTTGCTTCAATAGAAATGTTTTCAACTGCAGGAATAACTGGAGCAGTAAGGTCAGTAATAGTAACAGTCATTGTAGCAGTAGAACTGTTTCCTGCAACATCAATTGCAGTGAATGTTACAATATGTGACCCGAGGGTGAAAACACTTTGAGCATTGTTAGAGGTTGCAATGAAACCATCAACATTATCTTGAGCAGTAATAATGAGCATTTCTACAGAGGTTTCTGGACCCGTTGCTTCTAAAGTAATATCTTCAAGTACTTGAATAACAGGTGCCGTGACGTCAGTAACCGTAACCGTTAGAGTTGCTGTAGCAGTGTTTCCTGCCGCGTCTGTAGCAGAGTAAGTCACGAGTGTCGCTCCGACCGGGAATGTTGCTGGTGCATTGTTAGTGACAACAATCGCTCCATCAACGTTGTCGAGTGCATTTACAGTAGGTAGTGAAACGAGCGTTTGATCAAGATCAGCATTTACAGATACGTCAGCGTTTCCAGAGATAAC